>NZ_CP062803.1:0-652390 GCF_008801925.2 Cupriavidus basilensis
ATGCAAGATTTCTGGCAGGCAGCAGCCGCGCAACTCGAGCGCGAACTGACGCCGCAACAGTTCAAGACCTGGATCAAGCCGTTGGCGCCTGTCGCCTTCGACGAGGAAGCGCACGCGCTGCGTATCGCCGCGCCCAACCGCTTCAAGCTCGATTGGGTAAAAAGCCAGTTTTCGGGCCGTATCACCGCGCTCGCCTGCGAATACTGGGAAGCCAACGTCAGCGTTCACTTCGTTCTGGACCCCGCCGCCTCGGGCCGGGCTGCCGCCGGCTATCCGCAGCAGGCCGGCCAGCCGGGCCAGCCCGGCATGCCTGCCCAGCACGCCGGCCCCGGCTATCCGTCCGGCCAGCCGCTGTCGCAAAACTTCGGCCAGCCCGGCATGCAGCCGGGCCAGGGCGGCCAGGGCTACGGCCCCATGAACCAAGGCGGCCAGCGCGGCGGGCAAGCGCCCTACCCCGGCAACCCCGGCAATGGCGGCAACGGCAGCAATGGCGGCAACTATCCCGGCAGCGCAAACCAAAGCAATATGGGCGGCATGGGCGGCGAGATCGTCGATATCGACGTGCCGCAGCTGGACCCGGCCGAAGCCAGCGCCCGCTCCTACCGCGTGCAGCCGTCGCAGCAGCCCATGCAGGGCGGCCACCCCGGTAACCAGGGCGGCCATCCAGGGCATCAGGGCAATCAAGGCCATCCGGGCCAGCAAAGCCACCAAGGCCACCCCGGCAACCAGCATGGCGGCCAGCAGCAGAACGACTCGGTGCACGAGCGCTCGCGCCTGAACCACATCCTTACCTTCGACAACTTCGTCACCGGTAAGGCCAACCAGCTCGCGCGCGCCGCCGCCATCCAGGTGGCCAACAACCCGGGTAAATCCTACAACCCGCTCTATCTGTATGGCGGCGTAGGTCTGGGCAAGACCCACTTGATCCACGCTATCGGCAACTTCATGTTGCTGGAGAACCCGCGCGCCCGCATTCGCTACATCCACGCCGAGCAATACGTCTCCGACGTGGTCAAGGCCTACCAGCGCAAGGCGTTCGACGAGTTCAAGCGCTACTACCACTCGCTCGACCTGCTGCTGATCGACGATATTCAATTTTTCTCCGGCAAGAACCGCACGCAGGAAGAGTTCTTCTACGCCTTCGAGGCCCTGATCGCCAACCGGGCGCAGGTGATCATCACCAGCGATACGTACCCCAAGGAAATCAGCGGCATCGACGATCGCCTGATCTCGCGCTTCGACTCCGGCCTCACGGTCGCCATCGAGCCGCCCGAGCTGGAGATGCGCGTCGCCATCCTGATGAAGAAGGCCGCCGCCGAGAACGTCAGCGTGCCCGAGGAAGTCGCCTTCTTCGTCGCCAAGCATTTGCGCTCCAACGTGCGCGAGCTGGAAGGCGCGTTGCGCAAGATCCTCGCCTTCTCCAACTTCCACGGCAAGGACATCACCATCGATGTCACCCGTGAAGCGCTGAAGGACCTGCTGACGGTGCAGAACCGCCAGATCTCGGTTGAGAACATCCAGAAGACCTGCGCGGATTTCTACAACATCAAGGTCGCGGACATGTACAGCAAGAAGCGGCCCGCCAATATCGCGCGGCCCCGCCAGATTGCCATGTACCTGGCCAAGGAACTCACGCAGAAAAGCCTGCCGGAAATCGGCGAGCTGTTCGGCGGGCGCGATCACACCACCGTACTGCACGCGGTGCGCAAGATCGCCGACGAACGCAGCAAGGACGCGCAGCTCAACCACGAGCTGCACGTGCTGGAACAGACGCTCAAGGGCTGACCCCGAGCGTCGAATCGTAGTGAAACAGTAGTGAAGCAGCAATGAAGCAGCATTTGCCAGCCCGGTCACGCCGGGCTGGCATACTGTAGGGTACGCGCCGGGCAGGATCCGGCGCATGAATCAATCGGAAAGCAACACCGGGGCATTGCGGAACATTGCCATGAAAACGGCCTGGGCTAAGGCTTTGCGGTGAGTCGGGACGAGCGGGCGGAGGGGGCGGCCAGCGACAACAGTCGCCAGCCACCGAAGAAGTCTGAATTTGTGTCGCTTTGCGCACAATTTCACCCTCCGATCGCGCTTCTCCCGCTTCACCGCAGCGGCTTATCCTTGGTACAATGGCGAATTAACTTGTTGATTCCAAAGCGTTTTGGAAGCGTTTTTGGAAACTGCGCGGCAAGTTAGTGCCAGTCAGTGCGCACCCGCGGTCGCTTACTACAAACGACGAAGGATAAATTCAATGCAATTGGTCAAAACCTCGCGAGACAATCTGCTGCGTCCGCTGCAAATCGTGAGCGGCATCGTGGAGCGCCGCCACACACTCCCGATCCTGGCCAACCTGCTGATTCGCAAGTCCGGGTCCAACGTATCCTTCCTCTCGACCGACATCGAGATCCAGATCACCACGCACGCCGAATGCGGCGTAGGCAGCGACACCGTGGCCACCACCGTGGCCGCCCGCAAGCTGCTCGACATCCTGCGCGCCATGCCCGACGGCGAAGTCGCCCTGTCGCTCAACGACAAGCGCATGACCGTGCAGTCCGGCAAGAGCCGCTTCGCGCTGCAGACCCTGGCCGCCGAAGAATTCCCCACGGTAGCCGAAGCCAGCGAGTTCGGCGCCTCCGTCAGCCTGCCGCAAAAGACCTTCAAGCACCTGCTCGCCATGGTTCACTTCGCCATGGCCCAGCAAGACATCCGCTACTACCTCAACGGCATGCTGCTGGTGGTGGACGGCAAGAAGGTCATGGCAGTCGCCACCGACGGCCACCGCCTGGCCTACTGCGGCGTGGAGCTGGACGCCGAAGCCACCAGTGGCGAAGGCGCCCCGTCGCGCCAGGAAGTGATCATCCCGCGCAAGACCATTCTCGAGCTGCAACGCCTGCTGGAAGACAACGACGATCCCGTGCAAGTGCAACTGGCCGCCAACCAGGTCAAGTTCACCTTCGCCAATATCGAGCTGATCTCCAAGCTGGTCGAAGGCAAGTTCCCGGACTTCCAGCGCGTGATCCCCAAGGGCTACAAGAACGCCTTCGCCATCGACCGCGTCAAGCTGCAGCAAGCCCTGCAACGCACCGCCATCCTGACCACCGACAAGTTCAAGGGCGTGCGCTGCATCCTGGATACGCACGTACTCAAGATCAGCTCCACCAACGCCGATCAGGAAGAAGCGCAGGAAGAACTCGAACTTGATTATTCGGGCGATGCCCTCGATATCGGTTTTAACGTGACCTATTTGCTGGACGTGCTCGCCAACCTCAAGAGCGAGCAAGTCCAGGTCAGCCTCGGCGACTCCAATTCGAGCGCGCTGATCACCGTGCCGGAAGACGACAACTTCAAGTACGTCGTCATGCCGATGCGCATTTGATGAGCCGGTAACAAGGACCACAAGATACGCAAAACCGGAGCATCTAACGGCACACCACGGCTTGCGCAGCCGCCCCAGGGGCCCCGCGCAAGACCCGCCGCACCAGGGGCCGGATCGTCGAGATCCGCCCCTTTTGCCGTTTTTATGTAACCCGCTATGCGGCCCGATCCGGGCGCGCCCATCCGGGCGTGACGAGAGATCGCCGCATTCGCCGTGAGTAAGAGAACATGACCGAAGAGCAACAACCGCAATCGCAACCGCAACAGCAAGACAGCTACGGCGCAGGCTCGATCCAGATCCTGGAAGGCCTGGAGGCGGTGCGCAAGCGTCCGGGCATGTACATCGGCGACACGTCCGACGGCACCGGCCTGCACCACCTCGTATTTGAAGTGCTGGACAACTCCATCGACGAAGCCCTGGCCGGCTGGTGCACGGAAATCACCGTCACCATCCACAGCGACAACTCGATCTCCATCACCGACAACGGCCGCGGCATTCCCCCGCTCGTCAAGTTCGACGACAAGCACGAACCCAAGCGCAGCGCGGCAGAAATCGCCATGACCGAGCTGCACGCCGGCGGCAAGTTCAACCAGAACAGCTACAAGGTCTCCGGCGGCCTGCACGGCGTGGGCGTGTCCTGCGTGAACGCCCTCTCCAAGTGGCTGCGCCTGACCGTGCGCCGCGACGGCCAGGCCCACCTGCTCGAGTTCGCCCAAGGCGCCGTGCAGAACCGCCTGGTGGAAACCGTGACCGGCCCCGACGGCCAGCCCGTGGAAGTCTCGCCGATGAAGGTGATCGGCCCCACCGACAAGCGCGGCACCGAAGTCCACTTCCTCGCCGACGAAGAAATCTTCACCAACGTCGAGTTCCACTACGAGATACTCGCCAAGCGCATCCGCGAGCTCTCGTTCCTGAACAACGGCGTGCACATCCGCCTGGCCGACCAGCGCACCGGCAAGGAAGAAGACTTCGCCTTCTCAGGCGGCGTCAAAGGCTTCGTTGAGTACATCAACCGCGGCAAGAGCACCCTGCACCCCAACATCTTCTACGCCAACACCGAAAAAGACGGTATCGCCGTAGAAGTGTCCATGCAGTGGAACGACGGCTACAACGAACAAGTCCTCTGCTTCACCAACAACATCCCGCAGCGTGACGGCGGCACCCACCTCACCGGGTTGCGCGCCGCCATGACGCGCGTGATGAACAAGTACATCGAAGAAAACGAGATCGCCAAAAAGGCCAAGGTAGAAACCACCGGCGACGACATGCGCGAAGGCCTGGCCTGCGTGCTCTCCGTCAAGGTGCCCGAGCCCAAGTTCAGCTCGCAGACCAAGGACAAGCTCGTCTCCTCCGAAGTGCGCCTGCCCGTGGAAGAACTCGTCGCCAAGGCCCTCGGCGACTTCCTGCTGGAAACCCCGGTAGACGCCAAGATCATCTGCGGCAAGATCGTCGACGCCGCCCGCGCCCGCGAAGCCGCCCGCAAGGCCCGCGAAATGACCCGCCGCAAAGGCGTGCTCGACGGCATGGGCCTGCCCGGCAAGCTCGCCGACTGCCAAGAGAAGGATCCGGCCCAGTCCGAACTCTTCCTGGTGGAGGGTGACTCCGCAGGCGGCTCCGCCAAGCAAGGCCGCGACCGGAAGTTCCAGGCCATCCTGCCCCTCAAGGGCAAGATCCTGAACGTGGAACGCGCCCGCTTCGACAAAATGCTCTCCAGCCAGGAAGTGCTCACGCTGATCACCGCGCTAGGCACCGGCATCGGCAAGGACGACTACAACCTCGACAAGCTGCGCTACCACCGCATCATCATCATGACCGACGCGGACGTGGACGGCTCCCACATCCGCACGCTGCTGCTCACGTTCTTCTACCGCCAGATGCCCGACATCATCGAGCGCGGCCACGTGTATATCGCCCAACCGCCGCTGTACAAGATCAAGCACGGCAAGGAAGAGCGCTATATCAAGGACGACAACGAGCTCAACGCCTACCTGCTGCGCCTGGCCATGGAAAAGGCCGCCCTGGTCAACCCCGACGGCAGCGAAGTTGCCGGCGACGCCCTGACCGAGCTGGCCCGCCAGTACCAACTGGCCGAAGCCGTGATCGGCCGCCTGGCCCGCATCGTGGACAGCGACGCCCTGCGCGCCATTGCCGACGGCATCGAGCTGGACCTGGACAGCGCCGCCGCCGCCGAAGCCTCAGCCACCGCGCTCAAGGCCAAGCTGTCGGAAATGCACGCCAAGACCCTGCTGGGCGCCGCCGTGAATGACGACGGCACGGCCGATGTCTATGCGCAGTTTGACGAGAAGACGGACAAGCACCGCCTGATGATCGCCCGCCGGCACCATGGCAACGTGCGCTTGTCTCACCTGGACGCAGACTTTGTCCACGGTGCGGATTACGCCGCGCTGTCGCTGGCCGCCAAGACCTTCCAGGGCCTGATTGCGGAAGGCACCAAGGTGCGCCGTGGCGAGGGCGAAAAGATGCGCGACCAGACGGTGAATGACTTCCATGCTGCCATGCAGTGGTTGTTGTCTGAGGCCGAGCGTGGGGTGTCTCGTCAGCGCTATAAGGGGCTGGGGGAGATGAATCCTGAGCAGCTTTTTGAGACTACGCTTGACGTTACCCAGCGCCGACTGCTGAAGGTGCAGATTGAGGATGCTATTGCGGCGGATCAGATCTTTACTACGCTGATGGGGGATGAGGTTGAGCCGCGGCGGAATTTTATTGAGTCTAATGCGTTGGTGGCTCGGAATATTGATGTTTGATAGTTCTGTCAGTTGTAGGGAACCGGAATTAGCTGGACTACGAGCGCTTCTGCTGGACTGCAAATCCGGAATTAGCTGGACTACCGTGCAATTCGGGCCGACCGTAGGGCGCCAAAGTAATTGCGACTAGCTGTTGAGTTTCAAGAGGTTGTTCACGGCGGAGATACGAGTCATGGGTGGCTGGTAGTTCAGGGCTGCGTGTGGCCGATGCCAGTTGTATCGATGGATGAATGACCGCAAGGCGGCCTCGGCTGGGCTGAGGATTCATAGGGCTGGGCATAGGCCCATTCGCGCAGGCTGGTTTGCACGAAGCGCTCGGCCTTGCCGTTGGTCTTGGGCGTATAGGGCCTGGTATGGATGTGCCGGACCCCGAAGGCGGCACCGGTCGCCTTGAAGGCCTTGGACACATAGCCGCTGCCGTTGTCGGTCACCACGCGATCGATCCATACCCCCAGGCCGGCGTAATACGCCACGGCTTCGCGCAGGAACTGCGCACAGCTCGTCCCGACCTCATCCGTCGATCTTGCCCAGTTTCTTGGTGTCCAGGTGCAGCAGCTCACCAGGCGCGAGAGGCCGTCGCGACGCAAATAGCGACTCAAGGTGGCGAGGCTGCGACCGCTGTCCGCGGCAATCTGCCGGAAGGTCCAGCGTTGACGGCGCAGCGCCTGGAAGCGCTCGCGCTGAGCCGGATCACAGGAGGCGGGGCTCGGACGCGGACGCGAACTGCGGTCGGCCAAGCCGGTTTCGCCTTCAGTCTTGAAGCGGGCCAGCCACTTGTAGCCGATACGCAGGCTCACGCCCGCGACCTGCGTCGCTTGCGCCACACGCCAGCCTTCGTGAAGGACCCGATTCATCACAACGGGCGCCACAGTTTTGCTACTGAGCGACGAAGTTAGTGCGGCTGAACTACTGCCGAGCGTCGGAATTCTTGCAACTCGTGCCAGAATTCATGAAAAGAAGCGTCCTGTGAGCCGACTACTCAGATGCGAGCCCCGTTGTATCCCGGGCCTTAAATTGGCACTTGGTCCCACGGGGCGCTATGGGTTTGAGATGGTGATGGCTTTCCTTACTACTTGATCCAACGAGCGGAGCTCCGTTAGGCGGCTCCGGTGGCAGCGGCTTCTCCCGCGCAATGCCGCGACCCTCCAGTTCCTTCAGGAACCGAACCGGGTTCATATCGTCAGTCCCGGCAGCGGCTCGTCGAGGAAGCATTCCATACAGCGAGTGACGAAAACCGATTCTCTGAGTCGGTTTCGCGGCGGGCCGCAGCGAGACGATGCGTGTCTTCGTCAATACGTGCGTGGATTGGATGCGCGTTGCAGTCTTGCCGGACGCAGCCGCAACGTCTGGTCGTTGCATTGCCAGTCAGGGCCTTCGAGCCCGACACCCTGATCAACCTCATTGTGGTTGAACTGCGACCGGCGGAGCTTCCGTGCTCCCCCAGACCCCGTCGTTCACGGGATGAGATTCTGCTTTCCTCCTGCATCCCCCATAGCCCAACCCAGCACGGATTGGAAAGGCGTATTTTCGACCACATAGCCGTGGCCGGAGCATATCTGCTGTGCGGCCTCTCCTCCTCTCGGCCAAGCATGTCGCATCCCGCAAATGCTGGCGGCGCGGAGCATCGCGCCCGATACGAGAACCGGTGCAAAAGCCTGCAAAGGGAGGTGGAGCGGTTAAAATGCACCCCGCGACACGGGCCGGACGGTAGCTGCCAGGCCGGACGTTCTCTATGTCTTGGAAGCTGCTTCGCGCTCCTGCGCCGGTCGCGTGGCATGGACGACGATCACGGAGCCTTGCGGAGGATCGAGGGCAACTCGCGGGCGGTCGGGATGTGGTTATTCATTTGTTTCTCCTTCGTTGAGGCCGCGCCGTGCGGCCTTGTGGCGTCGGAAAGGGCTCGATAAGGCATGGCCCAAAACACCCCACGGGGCCGTAACGTCAGAGGAGGAGCGGTCCGCGCTTGCGGCCCATGCCTCTGTTGTGCGAACACGAAGCAGAAAGGCCCGCATTGAGCGGACTTCCCGAGGAAGGGAGTAGGTGATGTACTGCAGTCTGACCGAGGGAATGGCACGGGATGGTCGTGGATCAGCGATGATTTGCGATTGACGCAGTTGCCGCAGCCCAAGTGCGTTGGGACGGACAAAACCAAGGAGCGAGCCAGACTGCGCTCCGATGCAGCGGTGGCCGCAGCAGAGCTAATTTTCCCGGGCGAGGACCTCGCCCATATTTTGCTATAGGGACACGAAGTTGAACGCCGTTGAAATAGAACAGGCCATCACCGATCTTGCGGAGCAGTCGTTCGACGGCGAGAAGTTCCCGTATGCCTTCCTTGAAGCCTTTGGCAACAAGGCAACGACGATCCAGCGCTTGCGCAGCGGCGCGACGAACAAATCCGACCTCGGCGGGGTTCTTCAGACCAACAACATCCATATCGTTACCTGCGACAGCCGCCAGGTCACGAGCACCCTCAAGTCTCTGAAAGACAGCCCGGCAACTGCCCGGGCGAAAGCGAAGTTCATCCTTGCCACGGACGGCGCGGACTTTGAGGCCGAAGACTTGACCAGCGGCGAAACCGTCGCCTGCGCCTTCAAAGACTTTCCCGACCATTTTGGTTTCTTTCTGCCGCTGGCGGGCATCACCACCGTCCGGCAGATTAGCGAGAACGCCTTCGACATCCGGGCGACTAGCCGCCTGAACCGGCTCTATGTTGAGCTGTTGAAGGACAACCCCGAATGGGGCAAGGCCGAGCGCCGCCATGACATGAATCACTTCATGGCACGGCTTATCTTCTGCTTCTTCGCCGAGGACACGGACATCTTCGTTGGTAAGGGCAAGTTCACCGAAACCGTCGCGCAGATGAGCGCGAAGGATTCGTCCAACACCCATGACGTGATTGGCGCGCTGTTCCTTGCCATGAACACGAAGCCGGGTGAGGACCGGGCAAAGGCCAAAATCCCCCGCTGGGCCGACGCGTTCCCGTATGTGAACGGCGGTCTATTCTCTGGCAGCATGGATGTGCCGAAGTTTAGCAAGATTGCTCGCTCTTACTTGCTGCACGTTGGCGGTCTCGACTGGACTAAGATTAATCCAGACATCTTCGGGTCGATGATTCAGGCCGTCGCCGATGACGAAGAGCGCGGTGAGCTAGGAATGCACTACACCAGCGTGCCCAATATCCTCAAGGTGCTCAATCCGCTTTTTCTTGACGACTTGCGCGCGCGACTGGAGGAGGCGGGCGACAACCCGCGCACTTTACTCAACCTGCGCAAGCGCATGTCGAAGATCAGGGTTTTCGACCCCGCATGTGGCTCCGGCAACTTCCTCGTCATCGCCTACAAGGAGATGCGCGCAATAGAGGCGGAGATAAACAAGCGGCGCGGCGAACAGGATCGCAGTTCTGAGCTTCCCCTCACCAACTTTCGTGGCATCGAACTTCGCGACTTCCCGGCGGAAATCGCCCGTCTGGCGCTGGTCATCGCCGAGTACCAATGCGACGTGCTCTATCGCGGTCAGAAGTTGGCTCTGGCCGAGTTCCTGCCTCTGCGCAACGAGAACTGGATCACCTGCGGCAACGCCCTTCGACTTGACTGGTTGAGCCTCTGGCCGCCGACCGGAACAGGTGTGAAGTTACAGGCCGATGACCTATTCAGCATGCCGCTCGACCAGGCCGAGATTGACTTCGCGAACGAAGGTGGCGAAACGTATATCTGTGGAAACCCACCTTATGTGGGTGATAAGTATCAAACTGCCGATCAAAAAGATGATCTGCGGGTTGTTTCGAGCGGACGTAAAACAACGAAGGCGATTGACTACATTACGGGCTGGCTCTGGAAGGCGTCGGATTACATTCAGCATGAAGGGGCCTTCGCCTTTGTTTCCACAAATTCGATTTGCCAAGGTGTCCAAGTCCCCGCGATCTGGACCGACATTCTTAGCAAGCAACAGTCTATATTTTTTGCGCACCACGGGTTTCACTGGTCAAACAGCGCGACCAACAACGCGAACGTCATGTGTGTGATCGTTGGCGTAGCGAAAAATCATAAGGGGCCGAAGTATATTTATACTACCGAGGTGCGCCGGGAAGCATCCAATATAAATCCATACCTGATTGATGGGCCTCAGCTAATTGTAGAAAAGCAAAGTGCTCCCGCCTGCGGCTTGCCGGTGATGTTTGCCGGTAACATTCCGAGAGACAAAGGCAATTTCATGCTCACTCCCGACGAGAAGCATGAACTGCTGTCACAATATCCGGCAGCAGAACGGTTGGTCAGAAGGATTCTTGGGTCGGACGAGCTGATCAATGGCATTGAGCGGTTCTGCCTATGGATTTCAGATGGCGATGCTGATTTGGCGCGCACAATCCCGCCAGTCGCAAAGCGGCTTGAACGAATAGTTGAATATCGCCGAACCGGGAGTGAGCGAGGAAAGTTGGGACTCGACACGCCCTACAAGTTCGAGAGAACTATCACCGGGGCAAACAGCGAAATTGTTATACCGAGAGTTTCTTCGGAGCGTAGAGAGTATCTTCCGGCTGGATTTCTAGATGCGGATGACATCGTATCGGATGCGGCGATGGCCATTTATGATGCGCCATTGTCGGCATTTGCGCTTCTCACATCCAGAATACATTGGGTGTGGGTACGCGCGATATGCGGACAGTTGGAAACCCGTATTCGCTACTCCAATACTCTCGGCTGGAATACGTTTCCAGTGCCAACACTAACCGACAAGAACAAGGCGGACCTCACGCGCAGCGCCGAGGGCATCCTGCTTGCGCGGGAGCATCACTTCCCGGCGACCATCGCCGACTTGTACGACCCTGACAACATGCCCGAGGATTTGCGGGCAGCGCATGAGCGGAATGACGAAGTGCTGGAGCGCATTTACATCGGTCGCCGCTTCAAAAATGATACCGAACGGCTGGAAAAGTTGTTCGACCTCTATACAAAGATGACCGCTATGGCTGCGCCGGCCAAGGCCAAGAAGCGAAAGGCGGGAGTCAACGCATGAACGACAAGAATAAATCCGTTCCTTCGGTATCCGTTACCTATGCCCGCAACGGGGCGTCCACCAAGGCCAATGCCCTTGGGATGCGCCCGATGCAGGAGCGCGCGTACGAAAAGCGCGGGGAGCAGTACCTCCTCATCAAATCGCCGCCAGCATCTGGCAAGAGCCGCGCGCTGATGTTCGTCGCGCTCGATAAACTCCAGAACCAGGGCTTGAAGCAAGTCATCATCGTCGTGCCGGAAAAGTCCATCGGTGCCAGCTTCAACGACGAGCCGCTGTCAAAGTTTGGCTTCTGGGCGGACTGGCACGTCGAGCCGAAATGGAACCTCTGCAACGCCCCCGGCAATGACAACGGCGGCAAGGTAAAGTCAGTCGGCGCTTTCCTTGAGAGCACTGATAAAGTGCTGGTCTGCACACACGCGACGTTCCGCTTCGCAGTCGATGCGTATGGCGTGGAGAAGTTTGACGACCGGTTGATCGCCGTCGACGAGTTCCACCACGTGTCCGCCAACCCCGACAACAAGCTCGGCCAGCATCTCGGGCAGTTCATCGAACGGGGGCACGTTCACGTCGTCGCTATGACCGGCTCTTATTTCCGGGGCGATGCCGAAGCTGTGCTTGCTCCTCAGGACGAATCCAAGTTCGATGCGGTCACCTACACCTACTACGAGCAGCTCAACGGCTACGAGTACCTGAAGCAACTCGACATCGGTTACTTCTTCTACAGCGGGCCGTACGTCGATGACATCCTCAATGTCCTCGACCCCGCCGAGAAGACCATCATCCACATCCCCAACGTCAATTCGCGCGAAAGCACAAAGGACAAGATGCGGGAGGTGGAGCACATCATCGAGGCACTGGGCGAGTGGCAGGGCATCGATGCGGCGACGGGCTTCCAGCTCGTAAAGCGCTCAGATGGCCGCCTGTTGCGGATTGCCGATCTTGTCGATGATGACGCCACGAAGCGCGACCGCGTATCTGCCGCGCTGAAAGACCCGGCGCAGAAGAACAATCGGGACCATGTGGACATCATCATTGCACTCGGTATGGCAAAGGAGGGCTTCGACTGGATTTGGTGTGAGCACGCACTCACTGTCGGCTATCGCGCCAGCCTGACCGAGATCGTGCAGATCATCGGCCGTGCGACCCGTGACGCGCCCGGCAAAACCCGCGCGCGATTCACGAACCTGATCGCCGAGCCAGACGCTTCAGAGGAAGCCGTCACCGAGGCCGTCAACGACACTCTCAAGGCCATTGCGGCGAGTCTGCTCATGGAGCAGGTTCTCGCGCCGCGCTTTGAGTTCAAGCCGAAGAACCCAGACAATGGCCCGGAACCTGGATTCGACTACGGCGAGGGCGGCTACGACCCGGACAAGTGCAATGTCGGCTTCAATGAGCAGACCGGGCAGTTCCAAATCGAGATCAAGGGTCTTGCAGAACCCAGGAGCAAGGAAGCCGTACGTATTTGTCAGGAAGACTTGAACGAGGTGATCGCCAGTTTCATTCAGGACAAGACCGCTATCGAACGCGGCTTGTTCGACGAGGAGCTGGTGCCCGAGGAGCTCACGCAGGTCCGCATGGGCAAGATCATCAAGGACAAGTACCCCGAGCTTGATGCTGAGGATCAGGAAGCTGTCCGCCAGCACGCCATCGCCGCTCTCAACCTGACTCAGCAGGCCAAGCAGGTTGCCACGGGCGGCGACAGCTCTGAGCCATCGGCCAACACCGCTCTCATTGACGGCGTGCGCCGGTTTGCCATGGACGTGCGCGAGTTGGACATCGACCTCATCGACCGCATTAATCCCTTCGGCGAAGCCTTCGCCATCCTCGCCAAGACCATGAGCGAGGAAAGCCTGAAACAGGTTGCGGCGGCTATCTCCGCCAAGCGCACAACCCTGACCCCGGAAGATGCGCTTGACCTTGCCAGGCGAGCGGCGCAATTCAAGAAGGAGCGCGGACGTGTGCCTGCGCTCGATTCACAGGATGCATGGGAGCGACGCATGGCCGAAGGCGCGTCAGCCTTTATGCGTTTCAAGGCGGAGGGACGCTATGAATAATTCCGACCTCGACGATCTGGCCGCAGAGCTGTCCGACTTCGCCGCGCCCGAGAAAAAGGGAGGCCGCCCGCCGCGCGAGGAGCGCATCATTGCCGGATTCGAGGAGATTCAGCGGTTCTTCGAGAAGCACAATCGTGCCCCGCAACACGGGGAAGACCGCGACATCTTTGAGCGGCTGTACGCCGTGCGCCTCGACCGCCTGCGCGCGCTCCCCGATTGCCGCTCCCTGCTTGCACCGTTGGACCATCAAGGGTTGCTTGCAGGTGCTCCGAGCGACGCCGCGACTGAGGAGGTCATCGACGTGGACGCGTTGGCCGCCGAACTGGCAGGCACTGCCAGCGCCGACGACATCACCATCCTCCGCCATGTTCGTACGAGCGCCGAGAAGCGCGCCGCCGAGGAGATCGCGCACCGCACGCCGTGCGAGGACTTCGAGACGTTCAAGCCGCTCTTCGAGCGCGTGACGACTGACCTCAAGACGGGCCTGCGCCAATCGCAACCCATCGAGGCAGGCAGCCGCGCGATTGAGGTCGGGGACTTCTTCATTCTTGACGGCATCACTCTGTATGTCGCCGAAGTCGGCGAACCGCTGAAAACCACCGCGGGGGAAGTGGACCGCCGCCTACGCCTGATCTTTGCCAACGGCACCGAGAGCAATCTTCTCCTGCGCTCCCTGCAACGCGCTTTCTACAACGATCCCGCCGCGCGTCGGCTGGTGTCGCCTGAAACCGGGCAATTGTCCTTCGGCGGCGAGTTGGATGCGGACGACGTTGAGAGCGGTACGGTCTACGTTCTACGCTCGCTCTCCGACCACCCCTATGTCGCGCAGCACCGCGATCTCATTCACAAGATTGGCGTGACGGGCGGCAAAGTCGAAACCCGCGTCGCGGATGCCGAGCGCGACGCGACGTATCTCCTCGCGAAGGTCGAAGTGATCGCCACTTACAAACTGGCAGGCATCAATCGCACAAAGATGGAGAACCTTTTCCACAGATTGTTCGCGGCAGCGCGCCTGAACATCACCATCAATGACCGCTTCGGCAATCCCGTGCAGCCGCAGGAGTGGTTCCTCGTCCCCGTCTTCGTCATCGACGAGGCCGTGGAACGCATAAAAGACGGGACGATCACGCAATACACCTACGACCCCAAGGCCGCGCGACTCGTCCAAGCCGTCAAGGCCGAACGCGCATGAGTAGCAGCTTTCCTTCCATTTCCGGTCGCGATAGGGTCCACTGTTTCGAGCAGGCGCAAGCGGAGGTGAACCGCTTGGACTTTGCAGGAAAAGGAACCACACACGTCGAGGCATACCGCCAGTTCCAAAGGCGGAACGCTTTTGGCCTCGATCGAAACATGAGGATTTATCGGATTTTTCAGGAGCACTACTACCAGACAGATGTTGCCGATGGCTGCCTGACACTGCCGCGCGCGACAGCAAATGTCTGGAATGACCCACTTGAGAATCCTTTGGCCTCGGTCATCGTGACCGATCCGCAAACGGGAATGCCTGTTCACCTTGGGTCAACCGTCAGCGATTTCTATGCGCTTTGTTGGACACAGCGGGCGCTACCCACCGCTAAGGATTGGGCCAGCTTTTCTCACGGGATGCCTGTCATAAGGATAGGCACCACTGTCGGCAAACTCCTCGATCGCGTGATGTCTACGAGCGATTCCGCCTATATGCATCGATCTTGGCTCGTCGATGTTGACTACATGGAGCCGCACCTCATCCAACAGATGACAACGCCTGATGAAGTGCTTGGTCGAATGGAGTCCACAGGCTCGATGTTGGCGCTGAGCGCCGCCGTCGTTCGCACGGCCTTCAGCGTTGAAGACGAAGTGCGCTTCCTCTTCGACAATGGCATCCATCCCGCGTGGAACGCCGTCACAACGAGTTTATCCCCCGACTTAGTTCGCCTGCCATTCGACTGGAGCGGGTTCGTGGACGAGACGATCCGCTATCCCTGAACACTCCGCGCGGCATTCAATCGGTACTAAGGCTGCAGCAATTCTGGTTGGGTGCGCGGTATTGCAATTCAAGTTGCAGCTTCCGCGTATTCGACAAACTCCGCGTGTTCGGTGCGGGCAACATTCCAGCGCCTTGCGCCCTCGGGCCATTCCCGCTGCTCGCTGACAGTCAGAATCAGTCGGCGTTTTGCCCGCGAAATCGCAACAAAATAGGCTGACCGTTGTTCGTCCTGATTGCCGAAGAACGCCTCCCTCTCTACCCCGAGCACTACGACGGTATCAAACTCCAGACCCTTACTCTTGTGAATCGACATGATGCGCACTGCCCGGTCTCCGGAAAATGAGGCCAGCGCAGACGCTGCCTCGGTGCTGGACGCCAGCAATCCATGCACGCGGTCGAGCGTCTGCTCAATCAGATCGTTAAGCCTCTGCGTCTGTCCATATTCAGAGGACATAGCTACAACAGCATCACGCCCAACTACCTCCAGGAGTGAAGCGACCAACCCGGCGAGAGCGGCGCGATCGCTAAGGTCGAGGTCGCCTTCGTCGACCTCACATCGCGTGGCAGCGACGAAGCGATCCCACCTGGCGCGCGCCTCATACTCGCGCTCCTCATCAAGGCCGCGGCTGAAAACCATCAGGTCCAGGAGCCTACGGTATGGACCCGGCTGACGCCCGCTGGCGACAACGAGCAGGAAATCAACGATGAGGCAGGCGACGGGTTCAGCAGCAAGATTCTGGCTCGCGTCCTCTTCACGGTATGGAATTCCTTGCGCCGCCAACGCGGCACAGAGCTTTTTGCAATACAGGCCCTGCTGATTCCTTACCAGGATCGCGATTTCAGAAGGGCTGATATTCTCGTCCTCGATCCAGCCCCGGATCGCGCTTGCGAGTTCCTCCGCTTCTGCGTCATCGTCATCAAAGCGCCACACGTCAATCGCGCCAGCATCCCCCGGGATCGCGGCGTCATCGACAGCGGCAGCGGGGTCCATCGCCCGAACCATCGCGTTCTGCATTCGGCGCAGACGCGGCTGTGAGCGAAAGTTTTGATAGAGATTCAACGGCAGCGCGTTGAAGTCTTCAGCATAGGTGCTGAAGATGCCTTCGAGCGCTCCGGCCCACCCCATGATGCGCTGCTTGGTATCGCCGACTGCTGTGAGAAAGATACCGGTATCGTAAAAGCAGGCCCTGATAAGCCTGTACTGCATCGCGGTGCAATCCTGAAACTCATCAAGGAAAACATGGCTGTAGGTCTGGCGGATCGCATTCCGCGCTATGCGGTTCGATTCAACGATCTCGACAGCGAGAGGGACCATATCGTCGAACGTAATCGACCTTCGGTGGACACGGTTGGCACCCACTGTGAAGTCGGGATCGAGAGCATTCTGTCCCGTGAGCGCCGGTCGGAACCGTTCAATGATGCGCATCGCAAAGGCGTGAAACGTGTGACTGTCGAGCCGTGTGGCCAGCTCCTCCCCGCATCGCTTTTTTACCCTCGCTTTCAAGTTCTGGCTCGCGTCGACCTTGAACGCGATGGCAAGGATACGCTTGGGGTAGCGGCAGGCTCCTGTGCGCAGCAAACAATCTGCACGTTGCGCCAGCATCTCTGTCTTGCCCGCACCAGGTCCGGCAGTGAGCGCGAGATTTCGCCCTGTCTCCCGCGCTGCGGCGAGCGCATTCGGCTCAAGCGACAGATCATCTGATGGCGACCATCGCTCTGACCTGATCATTCGGGAAGATCCTCAAGCTCGGTCTCGATAGCGTCGAACAGGCGATTGAGCACGCCAGGGAGAGCTGCCAATAGGTCGTCGTCGTCCAGGCCAGCCATTGCCTGAATGTGCCAGGTCGGCTTACTGCCGACCTTGAATCTGGTGTGATAGGCATCGAAGAGTTCAAGCTCGTCGTCTTCGTATTGGCCTTCAACCGTATCGTGGCTTTTGCCAAGTACGGATTTGAGCGTTGACGCATCAGGCGCGGCCAGCTCGCCGTCCGCGACCTTGTACGCGTCCGGGTATGCCTTCATCATCATGAAATCAAGATCGAGCGGCGTTGAGAAATACACTCCGAGGCCTTCCAGCCTATCTATCCACCCGTCGTCGTCCAACAGAATCCCTTGATCGGAATCCCACGCAGGGATGGCATCCACATCATCCTGCGTCAGATCGTTCGGCTCGACCTCGGCATATTCGAGAAGCTGCTTTGCTGCGTACCGCACACGCCCCCAGCCACCTTGATATCGCGCCACGTCGAGATCGAGCAGGGTCACGTGAGGAATGCCAAGTCCGTTCAGCAGGCGCCAGAAATGGTTCACGTGCCTACCGCCGAGCGGGACGACCGAGACCGAGGCGTCGTCGCTCAAGATGCCGCGCGCAGCCATCAGGCGCGGGAGCACGATTTCCTCACTGTCGCCTTCGCCGAGTACCACAAGGCGAGAAAAATAAAGCTCTGGAAAAGCCTGGATGCCCTCGCGCACGAACTTGTGAGCTGCTGCACCTTCCGGGAGTTCGATGTGGCGGACAAGAGTCGTTCGATCGCTGTCAAGTCGCAGATACCGGATCGCTTCAGGCGGCACTCGCCGCAGCAGCGAAGGGGAATGTGTGGTGATAAGCGCCTGTGCATTCTGGTCCTCTGCGAACTCAGTGAGCGTCTTGATCACCCGCCCCAGATAGTGGGGCGACAAACTATTCTCTGGTTCCTCAACGGCAATCAAAGTGAACACCGCCGGTCTCAACTTGTCGATGTCGAAGGCGTCCAGATCACCGCTGAGGACCTTGCTGCCAATCTCGTGCATCGCCAGTACCAGCGACACATAAAGCAAAGATTGTTGCCCGTCGCTCAGTCGTGAGAAGTCAACGAGCGACTCAGCGTGCCCCGGTGTGAAACCAACGCTCAAGTGCTTGAGCAGATTCTCAATCTCGTTTCTAGCGAACGAGATCGCTGGATTCGCGTAATAGGCCCCCTTGTGGAGGACACTCCATTTGGAGGTCAATGCCTCTGCGACCCCCTGAATGGCTTCGTTGTCGGCGAGAGAATCGCCGATCTGTCCGGTGAGGTCACGAATTTCCTCACGCTCTGCACTCCAGTCTGCTGAGCGCAGCGCACGCCCGAGCAGTGCGTTTGCTGAATAGGAAATGTGGTCGGCCGGGTCGCGTCGCGCAGGAATGTAGTGAACCTGAATTGCATTCCTATCCTGTTTAGACACACGGCTCTCTTCGATGGGAACGCCATCGTCGTCTTCACGAATGACGCAGGTAAAGGTTTCCTCAATGTCGCCATCGACATCGATGGCGGCCTTCAACCGGAACCGAATCCGGGCAGGCCCGTCTTCGGAAACAAGCTGCATGTGCGCGAAGTTACCGGGCACCGCTGGCAAATCATCTTCATCCGCATCGTCATCTTCAAGCTCCGGGAACTCGAAGACTGCCTCAAGCCATAGTTCCCGGGTCTCAGGTGCGGCTTCAGGCGCTTCGTCCGCCGGGACGTGAAAGTCCGCTGGTTTGATCCTTCGCTGGTTCGGATCAAGGCTGAACATACGCGCGAGCGCTTGTAGGACAGCCGTCTTGCCCGTGCCGTTCGGACCGAGGAGGAATGTCAGGTCGCTTAAATTAATCGCAATGGGCGTCGAACCGAACGAACGAAAGCCGCACAAACGCAGACAGGTCAATTTCATAGGGATCATCCCCTCCATTTGTGTTTTCCGCCCCGCCGCGCGCTCGCGCCAGCGCGGTGATGGCTATAGTCCGGCGGCTTCTGGATCGATGGTGATTATGTCTTTCGGGGGAATGCCTTTCCTGGTCATTTGCGGATGTCCTCCCGTGAACTCACGACATGAAGCTGGGGCGGTACAAGGCCTTGCGCGCACTGTTAGTCGTATGCCAAAGCCGTTCTGATCTGACGCGTGGCTCATGCGTGCGGCAGCGACATCCGGCTCAGAAGCTCAGAAATAGATGGCAGATGACAATGCTGCCGTGGGCGGGCGCCTTCCCGGTGGGGCGCTTGTGCTCGGTGTCGAACGCGGCGTCGCTGAAGGAAGCCGGGCTACGCACGAATTGACCGGCGGGGTCTGCCACCATGCCAAGAGCCGCCTGAGCTGCCGTTGACGACAGGTAGGTTCTCAACGGCGGTACGCAGTCGGGCGTCGATTTCAACAGCATGCCGGCCATCAACGCAACTGGTTGGCCCATGCTGTAGTCGCCCGTCACAAACCGCTCCATGCCTTCGGCGCCGGTGTAGGCGTCGCGACGGGTCTTAGTGTGGTCGATCTTCTTAAACTCGAACACCAGTCGCAACGCTGGTTGCAGCCGGTCCGAAAAATACTGGATGTCCGTCCGGCGTCGTTTCACTACCTTGAGGCCGCCCGTCGGCGAAGGCACGATGGATGCCAGCCGGTCCTCATAGCTCCAGTTGCCCGTGAGGCGCGCGCCAGCCTTCGCGGTCCGGATGTACTCACCTAGAAGTTCCGTGAGTGCATGCTCCTTTTCTTTTCCGTGGAAGGTCTGGGCGCTGTCCCTTGCCAGTTCCCGCCATGCCTCGCAGAGCACTTGAACCACCTTCTTCGCATCGCTCTTGCCAAAAGCGCGTTGCCAGTCGTTGAGGGATTTCGTTTGCATTGAGGAGATGGATCAGTAGTTGCCTGTTGTCGCCGATACGATCCGCGCCGCATCGCGACGGGCCTGCCGACGCAGCCACAGGCGCTGCGCTACCGGTTTAATCAGATAGGCCGTATTGCCCGAGACGATCAGGGTGTCGGGCACGAAGTGCATGCGCTCCTGCAGCTCGACTGTCAGCAACTGCGCCTCTCTGAGCTTGCGCAGAATGGCGTCGACCACATGGTTGGCCTGTTGGCCGGTCGGCTTGGACTCAATTTTTCTGTGCAGATTCACCTGAGCAACGGCAAGCGCGCCTGCTTGCCGAACGTCGGTGTAGTACACATTGACGTCAAAGCTGCCTTCTCCGTCACCCGCATCCCGCCAGCCGTTCAGCTCGTTCTGTAACGCCTTGGCGTAGTGCTTGGCTACGGCATCCGACACGCGCTCCATCGCTAGCTCGTAGACGCGCGACATCCCATACGGCCGTGTAGCGGGAAGAATGACGTCGACCGTCTCCTTGACGATGGCCTGGGCATCGCGAGGAAGACCGAAGTACTCTTTGATGAGCTTCTCGACCTTTGCCCGCGACCTGTCCCAGGCGTCAGGCCGCGCGAAGCCGTCGCACTGCTCCAGCCACCTGGAGATTTCCGCAACCTCGCCCACGATCTGCCGCGCCTTAGCCGGATCAGCATGTCGTTCTGGCGGATAGAACGGAAACTGCTCGATGTCCTTTAGCGACACCCGGTCGCGATCGCTCAGCAGCTGATAAACCTGAGTCACCATAAAATAGCGGACCAGGTCTGACCTCAGGTAAAAGGTCGCAAATCGCAGCAGATCCTCATCCTCTGGGGGGCCGCTTATCACGCCCACACTGCTCATGAAGGACGCCGGGGTCGCAAGGAACGCTGCCCGAATGCTCCGGTCCGGAGCCGGACCATCCGGGAAGAGGATGCGGGGGCCGGAGAAGAATTCGATAAGCGACGCGTCAAGGCTCGGAAGCGTCCGCATCTCATCGCGCGGAAAGGCCTCCAAGTCTGCTGCGGCGACCACAGGGCACCTGTATAGATGCTCCGGCCTGAGGAACTTCATCTCCCACAGCGGCGCGCTGCTGACGTGCTTCTCGACCTCCACGTACGAGTCAACGCGATGGAATCCCTTTCTACGGCTCCATCGTTTGTGCTTGCCATGCAGCAAGTCGCCGAAGGTACCGCGAAGGCGCAGTCGCGCCCACAGGGCCATATCGAACTCGTCGCCCCACATGCGGGTGACCAATTCGCGGTTGGATCGCACGATCGCCTGCGTCTGGACTTGATGGCGATCAACGCTATGCAGCGAAATTCGGCCGAATGCCAAGCTCACATCAGCTTTGGGCACCCAGTACTCGAACTTCTCCGTCGGCGGCACGATCCACTCGTCGTGCTCGCTGACGACGCGCGGACTGGCCAGCAACACGATGCAGGATGCCCTGCCCTCGTCGAACAGCAGTTCCTTCAGGTCGCCGAAATTGATTAGCCGCAGCCACCGTACCTTCGTCAGCCAGGCCGACAGGAACTCTTGGCTCGTCGGCTTGAGCAGCAGCGTCATCGGCAAGATGACGCATATGCGTCCTTCGGGCACCAGGCACTCGCCCGCTCGCCAGACGAAGTCAGCGGCAATCTGCCGCAGCGGTCGCGGATAGCCCCGCTCGGTAGCCCACTCGTCCGCGAGCCCGGTGGACTCCCCGTCCGGCTCGCTCCACGGCGGATTGCTGAGGAACAAAGTGAACTTGCGTTCGTTGGCCAGCGGGTTTTGAGCGGAAAAGAAGTCGCCTTTGTCGGGGCCGCAAAAGAGATTGAAATCCCGAAGCAGCGGAAGCTTGACGTTCTCGTCCTCGCACAGCGCCACAATGTCAGTCGGCTGGAGCTGCTCAAGCAACGAGAGGTAGAGGCTGAACGCCGTGACGCGGCAGGCGGCCTCGCTCAGGTCGCTACCAAAGATCTGAGTCTGCAGCAGCTCTATCCTGTCGCGCAGGGACAACTGCCGCTGCGCTTTGGCCTCGGCGGCGCCGATCAACCGGCGGAAGGCCGTCGTCAGGAGAATGCCAGA
Source organism: Cupriavidus basilensis (assembly GCF_008801925.2). Taxonomy (NCBI): domain Bacteria; kingdom Pseudomonadati; phylum Pseudomonadota; class Betaproteobacteria; order Burkholderiales; family Burkholderiaceae; genus Cupriavidus; species Cupriavidus basilensis. The sequence continues at coordinate 21,839 of NZ_CP062803.1, forward strand.
GCCGCATGCACCGTCGTAGATTCGCTCGGCAAGCAAATCTGTCGAATTGGCTAGCGCCTGCGACACCACCACGTTGGCGAGATGCCGGGGCGTGTAGTAGGCAGCCAGCGCCTTTTTGCTGTCGCCGAGAAATGACTCGTAGACGCCGGACAGCAACTCGACGGGGATGTAGCGGAAGTTATAGGGAAACAGACTTGGCTGCGCGTTCGCCACGTCGGTTGCGCTCAGGAAGTCCGCGACGACATCGAACCCTGCGTTGCCCAGGTCAAGCCACAAGGACTTCTTCTTGGCGTCAGGCTCCAGGAAGTCCCCATTGAAATCGTCCTTGAGGCTGCTCAGCAGCTGTGCCAAGCCATCACGATCACGGTCAGCCACCAAATCCACAAACGTGCCGACCTTGTTCTTCGAACGGTACGGCTCGTCGACGATGCCGCGGTGCTCCAGGTAGGAGATGAACAGTGCCTGGCCGACCAGATACTGGGCGGCGCTCTTGCCGCATTCCCGTCCGTTGCGCAGCTTGCAGGTTGCCAAGTCGCGCACGGTCAGGTTGAGGTTTCTCAACAGCTTGCGGTCAACCCGGTCCTCGAGGCGGAACCAAGTCGGGAAGCGCTCTCGCACATCGCCCGACAATAGGTCGGAGCAGGACCATGGGCCATCGACCTTGGCGTCAGCCAGCTTGAGCGTCGCCTGAGCACCCGCGACTGCGGAAGCTGGGTAGGCAGTTGCCATATTGGCATCCGCGACCAGCACCACCGTGATCAGCCCCTGATTCCAGATGCGCTGACGGAGTTGCAGCAGCTGCGCAGAGTCTTGCAGTGGGGAAGCCTTGCCGCCGACGAAGAAGGTGATAGCTGGCACGCCATCGACGTCGAACACCGCCTCCGCCCGAATCTCTCCGTTGGGATTCAGCAGGTCCCTCAGCTCGGGCGCGTAGGGGTGATCCTGCGGCACCGGATCTCGCGCCAGATGCAGCGACGGCGAGGCCTCGGCATAGCCGAGGGCACGCAACCACGGATCGAGACGTTTAGAAATCATGGGGCCGCAGGCAGAGAAGGGCACGACTATATCAGTTGCGCTTTGTCGAGTCGACGCTCCTTTGGGGGGGGAGATTCAACGTTCCCGCGTGAGCGCTGTCTTCGGTGTCGTGCGCAACCATGCCACCAAGGACCTTCGGGAGTACGAGGCCGCGTTTCCACAAGCCTGACCTTCGAACCTCGGCGACGCTTCTACATTCCGGGGCCGGCCTTCAAGCCGCGCTTCGCCTCTGACGATCCTCACGAGTACCTGGCTCTGCAGCTGGCCACATCGCAAATTAGGTCCAGTGCTGTGGTCCCGCTTGTGGGCGATCGGCTTCCGGTTCAAAGCCTGCCGACACCTGCGTATGGCGTGGCACGACAGAGCTTGTCCTTGGTCGTGCAGGCGATCAGATCAGGGATCGCCTTGGAGGTGGTCTGCTACTCGATGACGACCACCGAGCCCGTGACGAGGCTGATCTGGCCGCATGCGCTGATTCACACCGGGTCGTGGTGGCATTTACGGGCGTTCGACAGCTGCAGCGAAGAGTTCAGGAACTTCGCCCTTCAGCGCATCGAGCAGCCGCAAAGCCCTAGCGGATCTGTCGCCCCAACCCAGCGACCAGAATCGGCAGTGGCACAATGGGTCGGTGCTGGAGGCAATTCCCCATACTGCGCTGAACGACCACCAGATAAGGGTGGTTGCCCGAGATTTTGGCATGACGTCGGACGGCGGCCAGCCCCCGAGGCGGGTCAAGATCAGGAACTGCCTGGTCGGCTATTTCCCGACTTACTATGGGCTGGACCTCCCGAATGCGCATCGGCCCCGGCATGTCCTGACCCTGCGCAACCGGGACGAGTTGAAGCCGTTGCTCCTACCTTCAGATCACGAGTAGCAGCTTGGATCGCTTGGCGCGAAGCGGTGGCGGCATTGATTGGAAATAATCGACATGCGTTTCCAATGCAGTGACGCCCTTGACAAAGGCCATTGGTGCTGCTCTAATGCGTGGGACATTATGAATTGGGTCGACGCCCATGCCAACCTGCCTTCCCGGGCAAGGTGGAGCGCGAAAGCGGATGTGGCTCCTGCAGGAGCAACCAAACGGGTAAAGCGTCGACCCTCCTTGCACGGAGGGTTTTTTGTTTTCTGACTCGGCGATTCCTCAAGACTTCATCCAGGCTTACCTGGAGACGCACTACCACGTGCACGGCAACACGCCGGCCACCTTGAAGGTGGGCGAGGTCAACCCCGTGCTGTCGGCCTTGCACGAGGTGGCCGGCGTGGCCTGCAGTGCCTACATCACGGCGTGCAATCCCTTCAGCGAGGAGCAGGAGCCGGCCCGCAACGCCGGGCTGCAGCAGGTCCTGGCGGAGACGCTGCGGCAACGCGGCCTGCGCCACATCGATGGCATTGGCCAGCATCCCTCCAATGCCTGGCCGGGCGAGGCAAGTTACCTGGTGCTCGGCCTGGGCCTGGACGAAGCCAGGGCATTGGGCACGCAGCTCGGCCAGAACGCCATCGTCTGGTCCGGCGCCGATGCCGTGCCGCGATTGATCCTGCTGCGATAAGTACGGACAGATTTGAATCCGAATGGAGAAACGGTGGGTCCGCCGCCCCGCACGGGGGAAGGGGCTGGGGGGATTTGTTCCAGCTTGCCGCCCCCTGACGTCTGGTCAAAAGCGGCTAAACAGGAGAGATCCATGACGATTCGCAGCGGCCTTTTTTCCTCGGAATCGGTTTCCGCAGGTCACCCGGACAAGCTCGCCGATCGAATTTCAGACCGTATTCTCGATGCCTTCCTGGCGTGCGATCACCACTCGCGCGTCGCTTGCGAGACGCTGCTGGCTGACCAGTGCGTGATTGTCGCCGGCGAGTTCAAGACGCGGCGCCGGGATGATTTCGATGCCGTGCGTGCCTCGGCCGAGACCCTGGTGCGCGAGGTGCTGCGCGAGTCCGGCTATCGCGATGCCGAAACGGGCATCGATCCGCAGCGCTGCGAAGTCCAGATCCGCTTCAATGGCCAGTCGCAGGACATTAACCAAGGTGTCGATCGCGCCGACGGCATTCTGGGCGCGGGGGACCAAGGGTTGATGTTCGGCTATGCCTCCGACGAAACGCCCGAGCTTATGCCGGCGCCGATCGTCTACGCCCATCGACTGGTACGGCGCCAGGCGGAACTGCGGCAGCAAGGCGTCTTGCCCTGGCTCCAGCCCGATGCAAAATCGCAGGTGAGCTTCCGCTACGTCGACGGCCGCCCTACGCAGATTGAGGCCGTGGTGCTCTCTACGCAGCATGACGCGGGCATCGAGCTGGAAGCGCTGCGCGCTGCCGTGCTGGAGCATGTGATCGAGCCAGTGATCCCGACGCACTTGCGTGCCAAGGAGCTACGCTGCCTGATCAACCCGACGGGGCGCTTTGTCACGGGGGGACCAAAGGGGGATGCCGGGCTGACCGGCCGCAAGATCATCGTCGATACCTATGGCGGTGCCGCGCCCCACGGCGGCGGCGCGTTCTCGGGCAAGGATCCCTCCAAGGTGGACCGCTCGGCGGCCTATATGGCTCGTTACCTGGCAAGGCAGGTGGTGACGCGCGGCTGGGCGCGGCGTGCTCTAGTGCAGATCGCCTACGCGATCGGCGAGGCCGAGCCGGTCAGCTTCCTGGTCGAGACGTACGGGACGGAGGCCGAGCCACGACACGACATCGCCGTCGAGCTTGCGCGGGAGTTCGACCTGCGGCCGCAGGGCATCATCGAAACCCTGGATCTACTGCGCCCTATCTACTATCCAACCGCAGCCTACGGCCATTTCGGTCGCGTGGATGTCGGCCTCCCTTGGGAGCAGTGAGGGGATGACCGGTGCGCTCGACAGAGCTGCGAAGCCTGCGGGCGCGTCTGCGCCATGCGTGTGAGAGACAGGGCAGCAATCGACGGCGAGGCGGATGTTTCCCAGAAAAACAGTCCAGGAGGATAACGAATGAGCCATGATGGTTTTCTGAGGTTAGCGCAGCAGCACCCCGCCCATGCCAAGCTGGGTGGCCTCGTGGGCTTGCTGGTGGGCGATGCGCTTGGCGTGCCATATGAGTTTCACGCGTCGCAGCAGTTGCCGGCGCGCAAGGCAATCGAGATGCAGCCGCCAACTGGATTTCCGCGAGCGCACAGCGGCGTGCCGATCGGGACCTGGTCGGACGACGGCGCGCAGGCCCTGTGCTTGCTAGCCAGCCTGGTCGAAGAGAGAAGGTTCTCGCTGGTCGATTTCGCCGACCGGCTGCTGCGCTGGCTGGACCGGGGCTATCTGGCCATCGATGGCAAGGTCTTCGATGTTGGCATTCAGACGGCAGATGCGCTGAACAATCTGCGTGACGGCGTGTCGCCGCGTGAGTCGGGCGGAGCCGAGGTCATGGACAACGGTAACGGCAGCCTGATGCGCTGTCTGCCCTTGGCCCTCCTGCATGCGGGGACCGACTCGGCACTCGTACGCGAGGCCCATCTGCACTCGCTACCCACGCACGCCCACCCACGCTCGCAGGTCGCGTGCGCCTTCTATTGCCTCGTTGCGACGGGCTATCTGCAAGGTCTTGCAGACCCGTGGGCATCGGCAGACGGTCGTCTCGAAGAGGTCTACAAGACGTGGCCAGATATGCGGGAAGGCAGCGAATATCTCCGCGAACTGGACGTCCTGCGAGGCTTCCCGAAGCATGACGCACCGCGCGGCACGGGCTATGTGCTCGACACGATCTGGTCGGCGCGGCGCGCGCTCGAAGAGTCGACGTTCGAGGACGTAGTCAGGACGGCTGTCCAGTTTGGAAACGACACCGACACGACAGCCTGCGTCGCCGGCGGGCTCGCCGGAATCCGCTTTGGGCTGGAAGGTATCCCTGTGCGATGGCTTAAGCAGCTGCGTGGATATGATATTGCGACGCCGTTGATTTCTGCGTTACTTGAATCCCTGAAAAAGGTGCCGGGAATGACTTACGGCTTCGCCTCCGGATTGGCATTCAGCTCGGCCATCTCGGCAGCCGATGAGCACGAGGAAGAGTGGGCCCAGTCAGGATGAGCCCATGACGCAATGTCCGCATTGCGATTCGTTGCGCGTAGTAGATCGACCAATGACGCCCTCAGCTACAGCGCTTTGCGTCCCGAACATCATGCCGTGCATGACGCTCGCATGCTCAGAATGGGGTGTTTGACCGATGTGGATGCACGGAAAAGTCGAGAGCAAGGCGCGCTTCCGTGATGCTACTGTTACGGCAATAGATGATTACTGACGAGGAGCTGCCAAGATGCTTGATCCAAGCGACGCCTTGCGCGATGAGGATGACATAGCGCATCCCGATCCGCGCAACACCTTCTTTGGACTTGTCGATAGCGCTGGTCAGGTCAGGCCACAGGAATTGAGTGACCATCTCGAGGCCATCCAACCGTACGTGCTGGAGAGTACCGTACCCGAATCAGTCAGGCTTCACTTTGAGACCGCCAAGAACCTCTACGCTTACGCGTGGTTCGTCTATCGCTTCCACGCGGTGGCCGAGCAACAGGTGTTGAGTTCGCTAGAATTTGCACTTCGGAGCCGCCTTGAATCAAAAGGTGACAGTCCAATAGCGCGAAGAAGTAAAAAGTTTGCAGGCCTGAGCGATTGGTTGAGAGAGGCTCAGAGGCTTGGTCTAATCACCAACAGTAGGCTGCGAATCGGCGATCAGTTGGCACGCGAACGGGCTCGAACGCGTTGTGAGTTTGATCAAATACAAAAAATGTCCAAACCGGGAGTCACCACCATAACGGTTGACCCCGCCACATTGCAGCCGACTGAGGAAGACTTGAGGTATGACTGGATTAGTGCATTTATCGATGGCCTACCAAAGATTCGCAACGAGTATGCGCATGGTTCCTCGATGCTACATCCAGCGGTACTACGCACTTTCGATATCGTATGCGACTTAATCAATCAGCTCTTCTCGTCGTCCGACGCCGTGTGCAATGCAAGGTTAGGCGATCCTGAGAATCAGCGAGGCGGTGTGTAGTGGTCCAGTTTGACTCCCAAACACGGCGAGTGGACCTTCAAATGACGAGCGGTAAGGGGAAGCCTTGCCGTTCTGACCACAGCCCACAGGCAAGGTGTTTCCCGAAGTCGTCGGCATCTGATGACCTTGACGCACGACGTACTACCAGCCTCGTGCGGCCTCACCTGAAAGCGAAGGCGTTTGCGCGCGCATCGTGCAGCGCGTGATGCTCGCCGCCATGCACAGTGACGTACTGCGCCCGGCGTTCGGCATCGATCTTCAAGAACACATTCTCATGCCTCCATCCGCGTGGCAACGGTCCACCGAGCAAGTGGGTGAGCAGCTCATAATCATAATTGGAGTCATAGCAGAACACAGGCTTGGGCTTGAGTGGCACCATCAACAGCCACGCCAGTAGCTCGCCGCGCAATTCAGTGAACGGCATTGATCGGCCTGGAAACTGGCCGAGTTGAGGCAGTACGACGTCGCGCACGAAGTCACTGCACAGTGGCCGCTCAAAGTCCGAGCACTCGCCGTAGAACTCGCGCCCATCCTCGCCCACTATCGCCACACTGATGAGCCGACTGTCCTTGAAGTCAGTGAACTCGGTGTCGATGAAGTAGCGCGTTTTCCACGGGCTGCGTGGGCCTCTGATCATCATTCTGTCAGCACTCCTTGCGGTGGCGATCAGCTCATCGCGGGTCATATTCCGTTCTCCATATACGCCGGCTCGATGCGCTTTGCGCCGCGCAGGTTGAGCGAGCCTGAGGGTGCGAAACCTCACCAGTCCGTCCTGATTGAAACTGTTAATTTGGCGTTAATTGTTAAATATCAAAGACTTACGAGAAGAATTGTACTTGGCATGCGGGCTGACATGTACTTCAATAGCTGCGGTGAACCGTTTCCATCTCGTACTAAGTACCATCTCCAGATGCGGCCCAATGAGTAGCCCATTCGCCATTTTTCTCCGTACCTTGCGTTTGCGTAGTGGCATGCGCCAGCATGAGCTAGCTAAATTGCTCGGATACGAGCAGGCCTACGTGTCCGCCATCGAACTGGGCACCAAGCCGCCGAGTGACGAGTTTTTGGGAAAGCTCGACAGAAGCCTGTCCCTCAATGACCGAGACAACCTGGATATGCGGCTTGCCGCAGAAAAGTCGAGGCGGAGATTTGTCCTGCCGGCGGATGTGCCAACCGAGACGTACCTGCTATGCCATGAGCTTTGGGAGAAGATTGACCGGCTATATCCGGCTCAAATCCGGGCCTTACGTGAATTGGTAAGGATTGATGAACTTCTTGCGGATGAGCCTACGTACGGTCCGGCACGCTTGCGCCGACGTAGGTCAAAGGAGGATGCCAAAATGTAAAAACGGGACAAACCTTGGCGGCTTGCCCCGTCGCTGACCTCGCGTGGAGGCCGGTACTTCTGGTTGGCGCTTGAAGTATCCCTCCTCGCGGTCGGCCGGTCAAGGCCGTTCATTCATCGATCACCGGTTAGCTTCGGTTTCGCTTTGGGGATAACAACCCAACGGTGGGAGTTCCCACGCCCAAAAAGCCGGAGTTCTGTTGGCGATGCCCTCGCATGGGTGCCGCCGGCCGGTGGTCGCCTCGAAAAAAGCGATTAGGGACCTATCATGGCAGACCACAGCTCGCCTACCCCGTATATCCCGGGGAGGCATCTCTTCCCCTCCCAACTTCCATATCACAGCACCCGAAACCCCGTGCGGCCCTCAGGGCGTGGGTTCAGGGGGAAGTTTGCCTCCCGAAAAATGCGCCGAATGGTGCGGTGCGAGAGCCTCCTCGAGATGAACTGCCTCTATCTAGCAGAGTTCGCTCGCACGATCGTCGCCTTCGACGAGCAGCCTGTGTCAATTTCGTATTTGATCAGGGGACGCCGGCGGCGCTATACGCCCGATTTTAGGTTCGTTTGGCAGGACGGGCGAGAATGGTTCGTCGAGGTGAAGCCCGCCGAAAAACTCAACACGTCTGAGAACAACGAGCGCTTTGCCGAAATCGCCAGTCACTTTGAAAGCGCTGGTGCTCGCTTTGTCGCGCTCACTGAAGAGCAGATCTGCCAGACCCATAGGTCGCAGTTGGTTCGCTACCTCCTGCGCATGCGTCCTAACGATTGGGAGCCGCGGGAATGGCCGGTCTTGAGTTGCCAGGATCATCACTCTGCCAGCTTCGCTGAAGCGGCACAAGTACTCGGGGACCCCAAAAAGGTGCTAGAGGCATTGGCACGTCGCGATCTAGTCTGCGACCTCCATCAGCCATTAACTGCTCAAACTGTTGTACGACCCTTTGCGGAGGCCGATGATGACGCGCTCTTTGTTTAAGCAAGGATCAATTCTCACGATTGATGACGTCTACCAACGTATTGTCGAAATCATCGGCGACCGTTTCCAACTGCGCGCCGCCAGTGACGGCGCACTGCATGAGTACTCGAGCCAGGAACTCCTGAGCTTGTATGAGCACGCCCGTCTCAAGATCACAGCTCTTCAGAACTTCCCGGCAGAGGGCGAGGGGCGCTCCAAACAAGACCCTATCGAACGGGGTCTGGCGGATTTTTCCGAAGCGATACGAATCAAGGCTATTCGCAAGTGGAAGTACCTCACGGCCATTTGCCCAGACGGGCGGCTTTGGCTCAGTCGCAAGATCCTGCGCGAATCGCTTCGCATGTGTGCTGAAGAGATTGAGCCAGGAAAGAGGCCGCCAGGGATGGCAAGCTTCTATGCCTGGCGCCGGCGATGGGTGTTTGGCCATTTTGACATTCGAGCCCTAATAGATAAATGGGAGCTTCGTGGCCAACGGCCACGCTCGGAGTACCCCGAAGCACTTTGCGAACTGATCATCGAGGGCATCGAGAGCGTCTATTTAAATGAGCAGCGGGAGACCAAGGTGGAGCTGCGCGATTGGATAAATGCACGAATTAAAAAAGCGAACCTGACAAGAGCCCCAGAAGACGAACTTCGCGAAGTATCGATGCGATTGATCAACAGATTTCTCGATCAACACGAAAGATACTACGTGCTGAAGCGTCGCTATGGTGAGCGGATTGCAACACAACAGCTCACAATGTTTGGTAAAGGGCCAGAATGCACGCGGCTATTGCAGCGCGTCGAGGTTGATAATACTCCATTGGACCTCCTTGTCATTGATGAAGCCACAAGGCTAGTTCTCGGCCGACCATGGATCACGGTCATGATTGACCGGTATTCGCGCATGGTAGTCGGCTTCTACGTGAGCTTTCGAAAGCCAAGCGTCGAATCGGTGCTTCGCTGCTTTCGCCACGCTATGCTTCCCAAGACGTACATGCGTGAAAAGTACCCTGAAATTAAGGGCACATGGCCGTGCTTTGGGCTGATAGAACAAATCGTATGCGACAACGGTCTTGAATTTCACGCGAAAGATCTAGAGGCAGCATGCGCGGATATCGGGACACATCTCCTCTACTGCCAGCCTCGAACACCACATTTAAAGGGAGTGATCGAGCGCTTTCTAAAAACGCTCAATTACAACTTCCTCCACCTCGTTCCAGGGACCACATACTCAACGTACGAAAAACGGCTTGGATACGACTCTGTAGCCAAAGCGGTCCTTACCCTAAGCGAACTTCAGCAGGCTCTCCACAAGTGGCTTGTGGAAGTATATGGCGCGACATATCACAGAGGCATCAACGCTGCACCTTTACAACGATGGAAGGAAGGTTTGGAACTCGATGCCCCTGAACTCGCGCCTGATCCACAGCGCCTCAAAGTATATCTAGGGCAAGTCGCCACGCGACAGTTGGATCGGAATGGCGTTCAATTGAACAATTTGCAGTATACGTCGGACGCGCTTCAACTTATTCGCGGGGATAAGAAGTCGCTAGAGGTTACGGTTAGGTATGACCCAGATGATCTGGGGACCTTGCATGTTTTGGATCTAGAGCGCAAGGAGTATGTCGCGGCAAGCTGCACAACGCCGGACTATGCAAAAGGGCTCACAGTTGAACAACATACCCTCATCAATAGAAGGGCGAAGAAGGATTATGCGGCATTGCCTCTACGCGACGCCATGCTCGCTGCGAAACTGGAGTTGCGGGAATTTACCGAGCGCCTGCTGCAGACTCGTAGGCCACCGGAGTCTCGCAATAAGAGTCACCACGCTGCAGCCAAGGAGGCGCTACGGCAACACGCTGAAGCATCGCCGGAAATCTTGGATGCGAATCCACAGACCTGTTCCCGAGAGGCAAATATTTCCGACGACATTGTGTCGTGGCTGGCCGAGCAAAGCTTGTCGAGTTACGACGTTGAATCCCGCAACGTTGCCGGCAGGGAAGGCTGAGGAGGCAATCATGATCGCAGAAGATGGTAACGACCTTCCAAAGCGTCCCCCCGTGATACCCCCGGGACAATTGGCTGGTGATATGTTCCATAGTGGTACCCGGTCACTTCGACCGGCAGATATAGCCGTGTTTGAGTTTAGGCGGAAGCTCATCCGGTACCCGGCATTCACTTCTGCCATACAAGCCATTGAAAGGTGTCACCTATATGGCCGTCATCTGATCGAAGAGCCGGATTGCCTTCTCATTACCGGTGTATCGGGTGCCGGAAAGTCAACGCTGCGAAAGACGTATGCGAGTCGATATCCACATGAGGAACTTGAGGATCGCACAGTCTTACGCGTATTGGAGTTAGAACTTCCGTCGGCGCCGACAATAAAGAATGTCGCCGAGAGAATACTAATGGCCTTGGGCGATCCCTATGCGGACAAAGGCTCCGCTGAAAGCAAGACGGCACGCATAATCACGCTGTTCAGGGAGTGTCGCGTTGAACTCGCAATGCTCGACGAGTTCCAGCAGTTCGTCGACAACTCGGGGGGCAAGATCGAGTACAAGGTCGCCGACTGGCTCAAGCAGTTGATCAATGCTACACGGGTCCCCTTCGTGCTACTCGGTTTGCCTCGTTGCAAACGGATCCTTGAGGTGAACGAACAGTTGCGCCGTCGGTTCCTTCCTCAAGCTAACCTGCCACCGTTCTCCATCAGTACAAAGCCGGAAGCGATCAAGTTCGCGGGGTTTCTCAATACGCTTCATTCGCAAACACCATTCAGCCGGCCATCCGCGTTCATCGAGCCCGCGGTGGTCCCTCTCATGTTCTATGCGACCAATGGACTCATTGACTATCTAATGAAGTTGACCAGCAATGCGCTATCTATCGCGCTGGAAGAGGGGCGTGACTGCATCGATCTCGATGTCCTAAGGCGAGCCTTCCAGGGTGCGATATGGCATCAGGCCGATCGGGAGCGCAATCCGTTTGATAGTGCTTTCGTACCCAGATCACTTAACAAAGATGGTGAACCGTTCAGTGGCTACTGCTGAGGAACAGCGTCCAGTGAAGCTCCTTGTCCGGCCCCGGCCGGACAAGGGTGAAAGCCTATTCGGCTACATCCACCGGGTGGGGGAGCTGAACGGTCTGACCTCGTTGCGCTGGATTTCATCGATGCTGAGTGAGGCGGGGTTGTCCATCCCTGACCATAAGGTTCAGTTACTCGCGGAATCGGTCGGAATTGACCCGGAGGACCTGTCCACTCTGACGTGTAGACCGATAGCGACTCAAATGGCAAACACCCTGCTGTTCATGGATGCATACGTACCGGTAGCACTCTTTCGGAAACAGCGATCTGCGATATGCGTGGAGTGCTTGCGAGGGCGAGATGCGACGCCAGCTGTCTGGGACCTTCGTTTGATTTGCGTCTGTGTAAGACACCGACGTTGGTTGATCGATACATGTCAGAGATGCGGCTGCGCCCTCAGCTGGCGTCGCGAAAATTTGCTCCGATGCCGATGCGGTAATGACCTTACGTGCAGCATTCAGAGTAATTTCGACCCGCCTGAAGCTGTATTGCTCTTTACGAAAGTACTGGAAGCTGAGCTCAGAAGCGAACTCCCGTTCGCGGAGGAGGCCGCTGCAAGATTTTCGTGCTTCACAACGGGGAGGTTGATTGCTGATTCCATCGCGGTATTTCAACAGGCGAGAAGCTACGTTCTGTGGTGGTGCGACCAAGAAAGAATGGAGGTGCCGCGATCTACCTCTAGTCATTGCATTGACATGGCAACAGTCCGGACCATGTCAAAGGTATTGATAGACTGGCCGGCGGCCCTCCATGCTGAGTTGCGTCGGTGTTTGAAAACCACCCGAGCGGAGAGTTACGAATTTGCTTTGATTGGCAAGAGCGAACCTATGTTGACGATCACTCCGCTACACCGGCTGCCCCGTCATCTCAGAGAGGTAATGGGGGATGGATGCGTGAAATCAGCTTATCTAGAGTTCTGCGAGCAACATAAGATCGCTGCCAATGATTATCGGAGGCGCAGCGGTCGCCCGAAACGCTGGACACAGTTCCCTACCTACAACGGCGGGTAAGCGTACGACTCTGTTTTACAACTAAAGCGAAGCAGAAATTGGAGAAAGTGTTGGCAAGGCCGGAGCGCTGGCGGAGGTGGCCAACGAAAAAGGAGTTGGCCTCGATCGTGGAGCGCTAGCTTAGCGTGAACCCAAACCAGCTATTCCATGGGCGCAAGCTGTACCAATTCGGCAGCCTCTCGGCGGTCAGTGCTGGCGAGGAAGTGCTGCCGGACCTCGGAGCTGGATGAACGAGCCCTAACCTATTGCGAAGCACTAGCGGTGGTACTGGTCGGAGGCAAAGATATGCGACTATTGATTCGGCCATTGCCGCTAGCCTATGAGTCGAGGCAAGGTTATGTCCTTCGCTTGAGCTCACTGAATGGGTTCGATCATCCTCGATGGTGTGTACCTCTCGCGAGTGCTGGCGATGAAAAAGCTGCACGAAATGCAACCCTGGACGCCCTCACGGGACACGACAGTGCTACGCTATCAACGTTGCGCGGACCAATATTTGGTCTCGGCTCTATGAGTACACGCGATAGTGGTAATGTGGGCTCGAGATATTGGAATACGCGCTGTCAGCGCTATTGCCCAATCTGCCTGGCCGGGCAACGATATCATCGCGCAATTTGGGGATTGACATTCGGCGTTGCTTGTCACGAACACTCCGTTTGGTTGCGCGATGACTGTCCAGTATGTGGGCAGAGCGTACGATGGACGGGCGCCTCACTCGGAAAATGCTCATGCGGGGCCCTACTTGAGACTGCAGCTGCGCTGCCCTGCACAGAGAATGCCCGCTCCTATGTGCGTATGTTAGCTTCCGCTTTGCATCCTGGCTCAACAACTGCGCAAGCAGTTTCACCGCAAGTGCCGGCTCTTACGATCGACCAGTTGCTTCGTCTCACCTGGTTCCTTGGTGCATATGCTACTCGGAAGAAAGCGAAGGCACAGAAGATTTCCGGCATCATGCACCTCGACTACGCTATCAACATGGTCGAGGCTACTGCCGCTATGCTGCTCAATTGGCCGAGTGGTTTTCACGCTCTGCTAGATGAGCTTGGGACGAAGAGTGACGTCGCAACTAGCGGGAACAAACTTTCAGCCTACTTTGGGCGGTTTTACCATACCTTGTACAGGAGCTTTCCAGAGCCGTCGTTTGCGTTCCTGCGTGAGGGATTCGAGCATTACATCGTAAATCACTGGTCTGGCCAACTGGCCAAGCGGAACCAGAGGTTCTCGGCGGAATCGCGGGAGTCGCACGAATGGATTTCTATCAAGGAGGCTGCTAGGGTCTTGCGCACGCGAACCACACGCGTGAAAGAGCTAGTTGAGAAGGGGCAGCTCGTTGGCCGGCTTTTCTCCACGGCAAAGGGCCGAAAAATGGGGTCCGTTCTCAGGGACAGTGTGAACGCGGCGGTTGCGCGCGAGGCGAGCTTGGTTACGCTGCTCGAAGCTAGGCAGATATTGGGGCTCTCAAAGAAGCGCCTGCACAAGCTCATAGCCGAGGGACGGCTTCGAGCGGTTAGGGGGCCAAAGGTAGATGGATGCCCGATATGGCAGTTTGAAAAGGGGACTCTCGCAGAAGCAACAAAAGTAATGACGGCGCCCGATAGTGCTCCATTGCGAAGACCGTGCTAGTGCAGCAAGATTCAGCATTCAACTCGTCGTCGATCAGCAGAAGCCCATGCCGGTCGCAGACCTTGCGCAGCGCTTCGACAAACGCTAGCGGCGGTGCCGATGAAGCCGGCATCGCTGTGATACCATTTCTTTGCGCCGTAGCTAAAAAAAACGGGATAATTTCGATAATACGTACGGACGGTGTGCCGTCAGGAAACACTCAATGCCCAACGCCCATCCCCCTTTTAGATTGGAGGCGTGAACAGAATACGTGACTTCCACGCGAAGATGTTGCGCTGGGTGCGTTTAGCGAGTCGCAAATACTTAATGAAATGGCTAGACTGAATTTTCTCGAGATTGAGCCCGCCAAGGGGAAATCCAAAGACTTGGATCAATTTGAAAAATTTACCAAGATTTTCTTGGAATCGGTGATCGGTGGAAGAATTACAAAAGGACCGACAAGAGGCGCGGACGGAGGGATTGACCTCCGTCTTGAAGTTCAGGAAGTTGGAGAAACCGTTCGCAAACTCATTAGCTGCAAGCACTTTGCGCACTCTAAAGAATCGGTTGGTATAGGTGACGAGCTCGACATCTTGGACCGATTGGCCAGTTTTGGATGTACGGTTTTTGTCGGTTTTTATTCGACTATCGCATCTGCTGGCTTAGAGCAAAAATTAGAAAGATTGAGAACAGAGAAAGGCATTAAATTTGAATTTTTTAATAATGAAGATATCGAGAGCCTGCTTTTGGGAAGTCTCCCTGGGTTTAGAGTAGCAAAACGCTTCTTTCCCGCCTCGATCCAGAACGTCTGGCCTCAGATCATCTCTCTAGAGACAAAGTATACTGCGGTGGATGCAGTCTCCAGCGACGACGAAAAATGGTTTGTTCCAGACGCATTCGAGAGCGCCGGACTGGTTGCCTATGCCAATACTCCGGAGCTAGCTGCTCTGCTCGCCAACGAGCGGGCCATGAGAGAAATCCACGCGCCCATGTTCCTAGGTGCATGGAAGGATGCGGTCAGATATTTTCCAAGTTATTTCGTTATACCTGCCGATGGCATAGACAGCGCAACTTCGGTTATCGAACTGCCACCTAACTGGGATGCCGCCTCACAGCTAGATAAACTGAGACCCAACCCGAGATGGTCGTTACTGGCCATCTGGAGCTTGATCGACCCGGACAGGGTAAGGTTGATTTTGAAGGAGCTCGGGCGTGATGCTTCACAGCGGCGCCTAGATTTGATGAGCTTCCAGTGGCTCGCTTTATCGACCGGAACAGAGCGGCGGGACATACTGACGCGGCTTTTTGCGTATCACTCAATCTAGCAGCGCAAACCGCGCCGACATATACCCTTCTTGGTTTGATGCATATCCGGATCGCGGCTCTTCTCGGCGTTCTGCCGCTACGAAGACCGCGGCGACGCCTGCGGCTCAACGCGTGAATCAGTGGCCGACGGGAGACGGCGGGAAATCGGCCTCGGTCGGCGGAGTGATCTGCCGCCACGCGCCCAGCACCTCCCGCACGCATTGTTGGCACAGATCTATGCTCACAGTATTGCCATCGTCGAAGACTGAGTCAAAACCTCCGACATAGTTGATCGACAGGCGTTCCTGCCACTCGCCTTCGTCGGGCGTGAGGCGGCGCTGACAGCGGTCGCACGTGCAAGCGGACAGCTTCTGGACGGTTTTGGGTTGATATTCACGCATAGTAAAAGACACACTCGTTTCAATAGGGGAAGCACTTGAGATCGATCTGTGCGCCTGTTGACGCCATGCCCGCCCTACAAGCGACGAGCACAATGGCGCCGACCCCGTACGCTGCCCCAATGTACTTACGGCGCCGGCTCGGATGCCCTGGTGGGCTGCCGGCTCGCTCAGGCCAAGGTTACGGAGGTTGTTTATCAGTCCGAGCAAGAGCGGCGCCTTCTTCAGCAGACGTGCGCAAATTGGCGCGGAGCACGGGCAGGCTACCTACTTTGAAATGATTGCCGACTCGATCGTATTGCACGAGACCATTCGAAATCCCTTGGGCAAAGCCTCCTTAATTACTTCGCTTCCCATATAGTGCAACGGACCAAGCGGTAGGCTCGGAAAGCGTGCGGCAAGCGCGCGGTCCGGGTAGCCGTCGATGAAAAGGATCCGTTCTCCCGGCGCAGCGGAGCACAGATGCGTCTCCGTAAAATCTAGGCTTCCCGCAATATAGATCAGAGCAAGATTACCTGTGTTACCGCGACTCAATTCCTCCAGAGACGTTGCTAGAAAATGTAAGGAGATTATGATTGCCGCGTGACAGATAACTAGACAGCAGGTCAACCAGGTCTTCCTCCCCATGGCGTCACTGGCGAGTGGCACTATCAGAAGATACTGCGATGCCGCAGCAAAAATCGTTACACCCAGCCCAAGCAAAGCTAGGGTTTTCATGAATACGCCAATATAAAAAGTCTGCGTCAGCGCATTGGATGTGACCGGGAAAATTCCACTTGCAAATTCTACAAATAGGAGTTTGCCGAATGCAAAACTCGCCACGGCGACCGCACTCCAGACTATCCTGCTGGTCATTCCATCACTAAATGACGAGACTATCCCCAGTTTTGCACCGTACGCGAATATTGAGAGCGCCATCCAGGAGGTATATATGACTTGCATCATGAAATAATTGAGAAAATCGCCATTCATTCCCTGGTGCGTCAGTTGAGTCAGAAAAAATACTGCAGAAAATGATGAGAGAGCAAGCAACATTAGCTGTATCCTTGCTGACCTTATCGAGTGAAATTCCTCGAATAGCGATTCAGTATTCGCCATATGGGACCGGATGAATCTGACTTCATGCTCTAACCCCGTGCTTAGTAGACGCCGTAGGCGTCTACACATTCTTGGATAGTATGTTTGTAGCGATAATAGAAAGAAAATTATCGCCAAGGGTGGCACGGGAATCATAACTGCTGGCATCACACACGTAATTGAAAGTCTTCGGAATTCTGCGTATTTCAAGAGGGCTCCCAGAAGGATATGGCAGGTTCATGTGCGGCCCGATTCCCTTGCAAAGCTGAGGTGGGCCGATATCTAGCCTAACGGCGAGGGTGAATCGATATTTGAGACCCCCTTCTGGGGGGTAACCAAGCACTCCTTGCCGCCATCGAGCGCTGCCGTCCGCATCTGCGCCGGCGCGCCGCCGAGCGGCTTTGGCTTGAGGCTCGGGCCTTCTTCGGCGAGGTCTCCATAGTCCGGATGCCGGCCATGAGCCCGTCCGGGCGCCCGATGACGTCACCGTCCAGCTCAAGGGGAGCGACGCGCAGTCTTGCCACGATCTAGCGTGGCGGTGCGGCCGCTGGCCAACCGCTTGGCAGCTTCGGCCAGGCGTTTCGCTAAATGCGCTACGTCCTCCTCTGGCCATTGGGCGTCTACCACGCGGAGCGCGCTCCGGACGTCATAGTTGACGCCTAGTGGAAGCGCCTTCGCCCCTCGCGTGACGACTGGGGCGTGGGGGAAGCGGACGCGCGACAGGCGTTGGCCTACATGATCCGGTCTGGATGCCGGCGCGCCAGGCACTCCAATCAGGTGCTCTTGGGCAGCCGAGCTGCCTCCGGGTGGTCCGCCGACCTTTTGGATTGACACCGCAGGCGGCGCTCTCTCCGTCGAGGTCTCGCTCGTACTCATCGACGCCTAAGGCGGAACGTTGCGGCCAGGTCGGCGTCGCGCGCGTCGCCGGCTCAGTGGGATGCGCTCGCGCTCGCAAAGGAGGCTGCCGCCCGGCGCATCGCCGAGCGCAAGAACGGGCGTCGCGACAAAGGGCGCCGAAATGAGCGAGTCAAGCAAGGTGGCCCCTGTGTGAAGAGCAAGGTCGAGCGCCCGGCTCGGTGGCGACGGCGGTCATTCGTCCAGCAGGCCGAAGACCAGGCCATCCGGTGACGGTGTCATAGACCTCGACCGCGAAATCGCCGTTTGGGTTGGACAAGCGTACGATAGGCGGCCAAATCCGATCGCCTCGGATCTCTCACGATGGCTCGTTAGTTTAGTCTGGCGGCGGGACAGTCTTTTGCCTCCTGAGCTCTGTCGAAAATTGTTCATGGCCGCGTCATAAAATTGTCAACATCTGGTCGGAGCATGGGCAGCATTTACCACTGCAGCCTGGGGTGGATATGCCAGACTCAAACAACGGCAGTGCACGAGACGCCGGCCCGATCGAGCTTTTGCAGGTAGCTCAGTACGTGCGAATGTCGACCGAGCATCAACGGTACTCGACAGAGAACCAGGCTGAAGCCATTTCGGACTACGCGACGTCGCACGGCATGCGAATCGTTCGCACATACCGCGACGACGGCAAGAGCGGGCTCAACCTTGGGGGCCGCGAGGGTCTGAGGAAACTTCTCTCGGATGTGCGGCAGGGTGCATGCGATTTCTCGGCGGTGCTCGTCTACGACGTTAGTCGTTGGGGACGCTTTCCGGATCCAGACGAGGCCGCTGTCTATGAGTACACGTGTCGGCAGCACGGCATCCGCGTGATCTACTGCGCGGAGCAATTCGACAACGACAACTCCATGGGCTCCACGATTCTGAAGAGTCTGAAGCGGAGCATGTCGGCAGAGTACTCGCGCGAGCTATCGGTAAAAGTCTTCGCTGGCCAGCGAACACTGGTGCTTAGGGGCTATCGCCAAGGTGGCACCGCTGGATTTGGTTTGCGCAGACAACTTGTCGACCAAGACCATAATGTCAAAGGCATACTCCGGCTCGGTGAGAAAAAGAGCATCCAGACGGATCGAGTCTTGCTAGTTCCCGGGCCAGCTGAGGAGGTGGCCGCCGTCCGACGGATCTACTCGCTCTTTCTCGAGGCCGAGCAGCCAGAGCGAGTGATTGCTTCGACGCTCAACCGCGAAGGCATCCCAACAGACCTCGGCAGGCAGTGGACGCGCGGTACTGTGCATCAGGTGTTGACGAATGAGAAGTACATCGGGAACAACGTCTACAACCGTACCTCGTTCAAGCTGAAGATAGAGCATCGTCGGAATCCAGCCGAAGAGTGGATTCGGAAGAATGGCGCCTTTGAGGCAATCGTGCCAACAGAATGGTTCTTGCGCGCCCAGGCAATTATCGCGCAGCGATCACGTCATGTGGACGACGGACAAATGCTGGAATTGCTCAGGCAAGTGCTATCTAAGAACGGCGCCCTCTCGGGAATGATCATTGATGAGCAGGAGGGCATTCCTTCAAGTAGTGCCTACAGAGCTCGATTCGGCAGCCTTCTGCGCGTGTACTGTCTGTTGGGGTATCACCCAAAGCGCGACTATGGCTACCTTGAGATCAACCGCGCGCTGCGACGCATGCATCCGGAACTGATGGCCGAGGTATCAGATGGCATCCGTTCGGTTGGCGGCTGGTCACGGCGCGACGCGGATACCGACCTCCTGACTGTCAATGGTGAGTTCACGGCCTCGTTGGTTATTGCTCGGTGTAAGCCCACCCCCGCGGGTAGCTACCGGTGGCGTATCAGGTTAGACACAAGTCTTGACCCCGACATCACTCTCGTCGTTCGGATGGGAGGTTCCAATGAGTACCCCTTGGACTACTACCTGCTTCCCTCTTTCGATTTCTCGCTCGATGCACTGCCGCTGGCGGAGAGTAACGGCTTTGCGCTGGACGTGTATCAGTTCGCCTCCCTCGATTCCTTTTACTCCCTCGCCGCTCGCTCGTCCTTGAAGGAGGCCGCTTGATGGACCGCTCCAACGAAATCGTGATGCTTCCGATCGAATCGATATCCGTCGCCAATCCTCGCGTTCGCAACCGCAGAGTTCACAAGGAGATCACAGAAAATATCCACCGCGTCGGGCTGAAGCGCCCGATCAGCGTAAGGCGCCTGAATGATGGCAAGTTCGCGCTCATCTGCGGGCAAGGTCGTCTGGAAGCCTATCAAATGCTTGGTCAGTCTGAGATCCCTGCCCTCATAGTCGAAACCGATGAGCAGACCGCGCACGTAATGAGCGTGGTGGAAAACGTCGCTCGCCGGAATCCGCGCGCAAGTGAGACGCTAGCACAAGTAGGCGCGCTTCGACAGCGCGGGTATAGCGATGCGGAGATAGGAAAGAAGATTGGCTGTACGGCGTCGTGGGTCGCCAACATAGCGAATTTGCTCGAGAAGGGAGAGAAGCGGCTTCTTGCCGCTGCCGAAGCTGGGCATATTCCTCTCTATCTCGCCGTCAATATCTCGCGCGTCAACGATGCGGAGGCGCAGCAACTGCTACTCGACGCCTACAACAAGGGCGAACTCAAGGGGAAGAAGGTTAGCGTCGTCCGGCGGATACTTGAGTTGCGCGCGCGCGTTGGCAAGGCTGTGAGTCCAAGCCGTTCCGGCACGACATCCCGGAAGCAGCTGAGTCCCGCCGAACTAACGAAGCTCTTCAACCGCGAGGCCGAAAGGCATCGGCTCTTCCAGAAGAAGGCAGAGCTCGCGCATCAATCGCTGACGGTTGCCTGCGAGATCTTCAAAGAGCTGTATGCCAATCACGAGTTCGTAGGACTCCTCCGGACAGAAGCTCTTGACAACGTGCCACAGCCACTTCTGGAAAGCGCGCGTAAGGGAGGTTTGTTGTGATGGAAAAGGAAAAGCGAAACAAGCCGATTGCTCTCGGCTTCGAGACCACGTGGATCGACATCCCAGTGTCGAATCTCCGCCCTACGAAGAATGTGCCAGTCTCGATCAAAGACACCGCGAAGTATCGTCAGATACGCTCATCGGTGAAGGCGATAGGCCTTGTTGAGCCGCTGGTAGTAATACCCTCCGTCGGCCAGGCTGGCTGCTTTTCCATCCTCGACGGACACCTTCGTGCAGAGGCGCTCAGAGAGCTTGGCATTGAGCGAGCACCATGTCTGATCTCGACCGACGACGAGGCATACACCTACAATAAATGCGTTAGTCGTCTCGCTTCGATTCAAGAGCACAAGATGGTCGTCTTGGCCTTTGAACGGGGCGCATCCGTCGAACTGCTTAGCGAGGCCCTTGGTATCTCCGTGCAAGCAATCCGTCAGCGGTTCAAGATGCTGGATGGCATCTGCGACGAAGCTATCAGCGTCCTCGCCGACAAGCCAGTACCCCACGGTGCGTTCAAGATCCTTCGTCAAATGCAGGCCTTTCGGCAGATCGACGTCGCCAACGCGATGGTCAATCTCAGTAATTTCTCGATTCGTTTCGCCGAAGCCATGCTCGAATCAACGCCAGTGGAACTGTTAAATGTGGGCGCCAGAAAGAAGGTGGAGGCCACTAGTTCGACTGAGGCAGTGCAGCGGCTCGAGCGCGAGCTTGCCGTTCTGCATGACGACACAAAGCTGCTGGAGGAGACCTATGGCCCGGACAATCTTAGGCTCGTTGTCATAAGGAGGTACATTGAGGGTCTGTTGAACAATGCCAAGGTCGTTCGGTGGCTTGCGCAGTATCGCCGCGACTATCTTCAGCAACTACAAATTCTCGCTGACTCCGATAGACCGTCCAGAGCGAAGTCGGTAGCCTAGGGTTTTCTACGCTCGAGTACGGATCAAGCTCCGATGAGGACGTCAGAGTCGTCGCCAGCCACACTTCCGCATGAGTGGCACCGTGCGCAGTTGCGGTGACGAGGGAGCGACCTATTGATCCAACGAGACCGTTTGTACAATCATCTCGAACTCGGCGAGGAGATCAGGCTGTCTCTGGCGAAGGAAGGCGGAAATCGATTCGTTCTCCAGTAACTTCCCCAGGTACCCCTTGGCCAATACAAGATTGAGAACGTCCTGGCCATATGTCTGTTCGACGAGCTTATATTGTCCCTGCAGATTTCCCATCTCACGCTCCATCTTTCCCATCTGTTCTTGGGTAACACCAGTCAATTTCTTAGGCTTCTTGCCATTGATCAAAAGTGGAACTGGCGTTGCAACCAGCAGCGCCTCGGCATAGCCCACCGTGAGATTGTTCGCAGAGACCATGAGCTCGATGCACTCCACTTGTCTGGTAGGCTTCATCTTCCGAATTGCACGCGACAACTCTGGTGAGAATTGGCGATCCTTGAGTAGCTCAGTCGCCTCGGGGCAGATCCCATTGAGAAGGGTGATCTTCTTCTGGATATGAGAGACGTCGACGCTCAATGCTTTGGCCAGACGCTCTGGAGAGACGCCGCGGTCGATGGCGCGTCGAAGCATGAGGTGCTCTTGGATCGTGGACAGCCGATTGATGCGGTTGTTATACGTGTACATTTCGTCATCTGTAGCGACGAGGCAAGATGCCTCAACGTAACCCAGGTCGCGGAGTGCAATGAGTCTAATGTGGCCGTCGAGCAGGACATGTTGCCCTGACTGTTGGTTCGCGGCAGTTACCGTAAGGGGTTCAATGAGGCCGATCTCTTCTATCGAAGATTTGATTTGTTTGAATTTCCGAGAGATCCCTATCCCGTCAGGCGGTCTCCGAGATGGAAGGATGCAGACGACTGGGACGCTGAGTGGTTCCGGTATAAACCCAAGGGTGATGCCGCTCATGAAAGGCTCCCGCCGGGCCAGACCCGCTCGGACAGATATTTCGGCAAGGTGGCCAAGTCCTCGGCTCGAAGGAGATTCACAAAGTTCTCATCCACAAACAGCTGACGAAGCGCACCTATTACAAAAAGAAGGCGTTGCTGCGCGAATTCCGCTTTTCTTACAATCGCCTTTTGGCGCTCAACCTCGTTCTGATACGTGCGCACAAGGCTTGAGCTGGTGACATCGCTCATCTTGCGCGGCATCCTGTGCGCTGCTGATCTTCCCAGAGTCTGCCTCCGTTCGATGACGCGGCGGGCGTCCATCAACTGCTTTCCGCGGAGTTTTCCGGATTCATACGCCTCTTGTAGTGCCGCTTGGACGGCCTTGTCGTCGTCACCGGCGCCCACAATCGTCAGGGCGGCATTGAGCGGAATGCTTCCTTTCTCAACAGCTACAAGAAGGCGTTCTTCGCCCTGCTGCAACAGGGTGAGTATCCCCTGGACGTACTGCTGGGTAAGGCCGGTTTTCTCGGCGATGGTTTTTGGGGTGTACCCCTGGTCGTGCAGTTGTCTTATGCCAGACAGTAGCTCCAGGGACCTGCACTGGCGCCGCGCTATGTTCTCCGTAAGACTCATGAGAAACGCATCCTCGTCACTCACGTGAACAACAAGCGCAGGAATTGTTGTCTCCCCGAGTGAGCGGAATGCCTTGAGTCTCCCCTCGCCGCATACGAGCATGTATCGCTCATCTCCGTTTGCGCCCGCACGCGGTGTGACGGTGATGGGCTTCTTAAGTCCTATTAATTTGATGTTGCCGACTATCTCTTCGAAGACGCGGCCGTTTCGTTCCCGGGGATTGAGGACCTGGACCCGATCAATGGGGATCATCCGGACTTCACCGGGTTGTCGCTTCTCGATCATGCTGACCTCCGAACCTTCGCGCGAGCTGCCATTCCATACAAGTAATCAAGCGTGTCAAATCTGTAGCTCTCGAACTCAACCGGGTTCCGGTCGGCTAGGTTGATGCGCGGCCGACAGAAGTCGAGCCTCGGGAGCAAGTAGTAGTCCAAGGGGGCTGCGTTTGCATGATCCAATCTCACCGCGACTGTGATATCCGGCACTAAGCTTGTATCGAATCGCACCTTCCAGTGGCTATGCCCGTTCTCATGGGCTTGGCAGCGCGCCAGGACGAGCGAGGCACTGAATTCTCGGTTCACGGTGAGCATATCGGTCGCAGGGTCACGAGTCACCGCACCGCCGAGAGCGGCAATCTGTTCCTCCGTTTGTGCCACGATTTCGGGATGGAGGCGCCTGAGGAAGCGGTTCGTTTCCACATATCGATAGTCCCGATCTGGAGTAAATCCAACTGTTTGGTAGGCGCGAATGAGGCTGCCGAAGCGATACACATAGACAGAGGTGGATGGCATGCCTTCGGTCTCATCGATGACCAGGCCGGAAAGGAAGCCGCGGCTTCTGTAGAGAGACCGCAACCGTTCGATCAGCTCATCATCCGTGTAACGCCGGGCCCGTGCGCGCATAATTCCCTGGGCCGTGTAGAAGATGTCGCTGGGCACTATTGAGTCAAAGGCGTGTTCCTTTCGTATCCACATGTCTGGCGTGTTCGAGACCCGCATCTTCTTCAGCTTGAAGGAAACGCGGTTGTACACATTGTTGCCGATGTATTTCTCGTTCGTTAGTACCTCCCTAACAGTGGCACGGCTCCAGGCACGGCCAAGCTCGGTTTGGATCCGCATGCCGTTCAGTCGCGCGGCGATTTCATATTCGTTCAGTGCCTCATCAATGAACCAAGCGTAGATGAGATTGACCGTGCGGACCTCGCTGTCCGGGCCAGGCATCAGGATGACGCGGTCGGTCTGCAGGCTTTTGTGCTCTCCTCGTTCAAGAGGCCCTTTCATGATTCCGTGTTGGTCGACGAGTACTCGGCGGAGTCCGTATCCCGCAGGGCCGCCTTGTCTGAATCCGAGCTCGATCAATCGGCACTGGCCGGCGAAGACTTTGGCTGACAGCTCTCGACTGTACTCGCCCGCCATGGCGCGCTTGACGCCTTTGACTATCGTCGAAACGGGAGATCCATCGTTCTCGAACTGTTCCGCGCAATAGGCGACCTGAAGGCCGGCGCGCCGACAGATGTACTCGTAGTAGGCGCTTTCATCTGCATCCTGGAATCTCCCCCAACGGCTGACGTCGTACACCAGAATCACCTTGAAGTCGGCTGTGCCGGCCTCCACGTCGCGGATCAGGTCTTGAAGCGCTTGGCGCCCGTCGATCCGTAGGCCACTTTTTCCTTCGTCAGCATAGGTTCGAACAATCTCGAAACCTCGCCGGCTTGCATACTCCCGGATCTTGTCTCGCTGGTTCTCCGTTGAATACTGCTGATGCTCGGTCGACATGCGAACGTACTCGGCGGCCCGTAATCCCGCCGTTTGCGCCATCGCGCCCATGTGTTGGTTGTCCGTCTGCATGATCTTGACCCACCGCATTCAAATCGGGGCCTCGCTTCCCCCTGCAATGCTCCGATCTCCACTCGGGAGATCGCTGGGGGCGCGCACACAGACAAACTTAGCAGCTGTCGTGCTCCTGCGTGACACGTCATCTCTTTGCAATCGTGATCTGGTCTGCTCCCGGCCGCGCCAGGACTGTAATTCGGACTATCCACGAGTCCATCTTTGCAATCAGTCCGGAGGACGCGGGAGCGAGCGCGTAAAGGCCAGAGGGTACGGCTGTCAGGTTCCGCCACGCGTCCATCTTTGCAATGCGTCGCCTTACGTTTCGGCGCCGCTGCTGTTCTCGGTTTCGATCGCTGTAGGCTGGGTGTCGGATGCGATACAACCGCCAATAGTCCGCATGATCTGAGGCCCACACGCGCTGCGCCCGGGCTTGGTTCTCCCGGTAATCGGCGTCGGTGCGCAGCCGCTGTCGCTGCCATTCGCGACGCCGTTGCCGCTGGCACTCCGGGGACGGACAGAAGCGCTGGCCAGGCGTCTGAGGGCGAACTTCGAAAGGCAGTCCGCACGCTGGGCACTGCCGGATGGCTTTCATGCGCTTGCTCCCCACCGGCCGCGAACCGGAAGCGATGACGAGGGTCGCGAGCGTCTACCCCGCTCGGGCGCTGTTAGCTAACTAGATACTTAAAAAGTGCTCTAGAAGCTATCTAGTGATTCTGCGAGGTTCGGTACGCGTTGTCAGCTCGATCCCTACGAAAGGAACCAGGTCAGAAGGGCGTTCGTAGGGACGGGGGAAGTGCAATGGCGATGTCTGCGATGTGATTTTTGGGGCACCTGCACGACGGTCCAGCTAAATCAGGCTCGAGTTCACTGCAGTCCAGCCAATTCCGGTTCTTTTGCGCGGGACCCGTGCCGAAGAATCTTTTCAAGTGCTTGATTTACTTAGAGTCGTAGTCCAGCGATCTCCGGTTTCGCACACAGTTGACAGAGAAAGTGAAAATTTCGACAGGTTAGTGAAAATTCATTGACGCAGTTAGTGAAAATTTCCAAGGAGGGGCGTAGCGGCCGCTTATTTTCGAGAGCGCCCACAGATCCATCAACCGATGCACTCGACGTGGCGTGACAATGACCCTGCATTCGTATGACGGGGTTTTCGTCGCGTGCGGCGTGAGCGAGTGCCGCCGGGTCTTCCTCCACTGCCGGCGGATCTCCCGGCATATACTCGCCCGGATCCCGATCCAGGGGCAGGTCCGCGCCGAGGTAGTGGTACATCCAGTCTTCGGCGGTGGGGAAGACGTACCGCTCGCGCTGCTCGAACAACTGCGCTGAATGCCGGAATGGCAAGTAATGAAAGAGCGACGGATCGGCGCGCAGGCTGAATCGCAAGTTTCGACCGCCTAGCAGGCACCTCGCCAGCAGGGAACGTTCCAAAGGTTGCGATCGTCCGTCGTCAAAGCGCAATACGGTAGCGCCCCAGATGACCTCGTAGGCCGCGAGCCGGTCTAGCTCATCGGGAGCCGCCTTCACGAAGAAGGCCATCTCCTCGGACGTCTCTGCCTCGCGCAACTCGATACCTTGCACAAAGTCCGGATAGCCGGCGAGCGGAACATAGTCGTCATCGTCGTCGGTGGGTGGCGTAGCCACAGGGGTCGAGACGGGCAACTCTTTGAAGCGGTCGGCCGCCTCGGCGCAAAGGCTGCGGCGCAGGCTCTCCAGCAATGCGTCCATGTTTCCGCGATACGGCCGGGCAACGCCCAGCTCGTGATTGCCGCCACACCAGGCCTTGCGGGTGAAGTTTCCGCTGCCGAGATACACCAGCGCATCATTGCCCCGCGCCAGGATCAGAATTTTGGCGTGCAATTTGCGGCCGATGGCGTGATCTGCAATATCGTTTGACTGGTTTGCTTGCGCGATGCGTGCTAGCTCCTGATCAGAGATTTTCTTCGGGATGAGGAAGAGCCGTGTCGAGGTCGCGCCGTGAAAGTGGCGCTGGCAGAGGTATTCCGAGACCGTCTCGTCGGTGACGACATCGAGTCGTGTCAACTGCGGGAACGTGTCATGCACATCGTCGATCAACATGCGGCCTTCGATCGTCCTGTCGAAGAACGGAGATACGACAATGGCCCGTTCAGGCGGCGCGTGAATGCCGAATGTCTCGCTCCACCGCTGCGCGAGCGACGCGAGAGCGTGCTGCGCGTCATAGCCCTGGTGGATCAACGTGGCGCGGCCGGTGTCGGGAAGATCCTTCCAGCGGCTAAGGCGCCGGTCGACTTCCTCCAGGGCTGCAGCGAGCGAAGTGGAGTCGAACGACGCGTAGCCCTTTCGCAGGACACCCAGGAATTCGGCCAGCAGCGCTCGATCGTCGGTTTCCTTGTCGGTCCAGCAGAAGGTGTCGAACACCTCGCGATTGGAAAAAAGTCCAGATCGCGTCAGATTCATCGAACCGAGTGCCAGGTGGACGCAGGACCTGGTCACCACAAGATATGCCTTCGGGTGATGGCAGGTATACGCCGGCATCCGTACCGGCAGCAATTCCATGAAGTGCGGCAATCGCAAATCGGCGCGGGTTTTGCGCGCATCGTAGATCATGACGGGCACGGTCTGGGCGATCCGCGCCAGATGCGTCATGCGTGGCTCGAACTGCTTGCCAAGCGGCTGTAGTGCACTCAGGTTCAGTACCTGCTCGTCGTCGAACTCGTAGCTCAGCACGACGATAGGTGTCCCTAAGTAACGGGAAGAAACCAGTGTAGTGTTGCTCTCCCTTCGCCTTGTCCGGCATGTCATCGAATTTCAGGGGCGCTTCCCAGAGTTGCGCCGTCCGCGGGTTCCTGGCACACCAGTCACCGATGACTGCCTTCCACGTTTTTTGTTCTCGGGATGAACTGGGGGCGGTGATACCAAAATCCTTTCCGAATGTCTCCATCTCGTCTTGAGCGATGGTCGCCGCGTTGGTCCAGCGCGTCAATGCGTCACGGAGCGGAGCGGTCGGACGTCGGGAGGAGAAGCCGTCCGCCAGCGCGGTGCCATGTGGCAGCAGGCGTCTGCCGGTCTTGTCGACAAGCCCCCAGCTGACTGCGGCGCTGGTGTAGTGACCGAGCGTGCCATACGAGAGTCGCTGATAGATGGAATGCCGCTTTGGAATCGCCGAAAGCTGTATGTCGCCCTCACAAAGCTCTTTGTACTTGGTGATATTGATCACCGGATCGTCCACTTTCGCGTTTGCGATGCCCCAGAAGAGCTCCAGCACACGGAACCGCCGGGCGAAATCCGCAGTGTCGCCATGTCCCTCTTCGGCAAGGACCTGGAGGAAGCAACATAGCGCGCTGAGGTACGACGGGCGCAACGTCAGGACCGTGAACTGTGGAAACAGCAGGTCTTGCAACGTGCCGGCGGGACGGCGAAAACCCAATGGATCGGTGGCCTGTGCCGCCCGATCCAATACGACGTATTCCGTGAACTTCATGGACTCAGATTCCTGCCGCGATTGTTTGTATTTGGCTCGGCGAGTTTGCCAACCGACTGCCTCACCCGTCGTCCGGCTCGCGCCATCCTTTGGTAGGGTATTGCACCTCAAACGACCGGAGGAAGCGCGAACGTCGATCTAACGGACGAAATTGCGCCAACCTTTAGCGCTTTATTTTAGTGCTTTGTACCTGAGCGAGTTGTGGGCGTTGACCATGGTCATACCCCCAGCACAGCATCTGCGCATTTCGTGCGCGGATCCGCTACGATAGCGCCTCCCGACAACAATTAAACAACGGTTCCAGATGGTGACTTCGGCAAAGTGGCCCCGCCTCGAAAGTGACATCCTCTCCTGCATGCCATCGGCGGCCGAAGCGCCGATTTTGTCTGGCGACCTGATAGACAACCTGCAGAAGCTCTACCGGCACGATCCGCCCAAGCGCGACACCATCCTGCGTGCGCTGGAGCGCATGGAGATTGACGCGCTGGTGGCTAAGTCCGGTCGCTCGCGCGACCGGGTATGGTGGCGCACGGGCAAGAGGGCGCCTTCTGAGACGGCCCGCCGCCCGCCGTTGGAACTCGCCATTGCGCTGCTGACGCTGCAACGGCATGCCCCAAATCACTTGCCCAGCCACGTCATCGGTGAACTCGAAGCGTATTTCGCCGGTGCGACAAGGGTTTTGCAGGAAAGCCCCATAGACCGGGCGCTCGTTGACGCCCGCGCCTGGGCGACCAAGACGGTGCGTATCGATGCGGGCTATCCGCTGCGCTCGCCACCGATCCGCGAGGAGATCCTGAATGCCATCCGTCGCGCACTGTATGCCACCAGGGTGCTGACGGTGTGCTATCGCAATTCCCGGCTCGACAGCGAGGCTCCGGCCGAATTCGCGGTCGTGCCGCTTGCGCTGGTCGAGCGTGGCCCGGTGCTCTACCTGGTTGCCAGCCGCCTTAGCAGCGACGGGAGCTTCAAACGCTACCAGCTGCGGCTGGACCGCTTTGTGTCTGCCATTTGCACGGAAGTGCCGGGTGAACCAGATCCGGATTTTGATCTGGACGCCTACGTCCGCCACAACCAGTTCTTCTCTTTCTTTCCCGAGGCGCCGGTGCGCATCGAGCTGCGAGTCAGGGAGGATGGCAGCATCAGGAACCTGTTTCGCGAACAGAAGCTGGCCGACGATCAGGAGATCGTCGAGGAAGAGGGTGGCTTTCGTCTGGCCGCCACGGTCATTCCTTCCATTGAGCTGCGCAACCTGCTGATGGAGCGTTCGGCACGCGTGGAAATACTGTCGCCTGCCAGCTTGCGCAAGGAAATCGCCGAGAATCTCAGGCAGGCCTATGCTGCCTATGCGGACAGCGCCGGTACGGCCTGACCTGCACCGGGCGGGCGCTTAGAGGGCGGGCACGTCAGTGGCCGGCCACGGATAGGCGATGGCGATGTCGGCGCTCAGGTCGAGCGAGCCGGAGTTTCTGCGAAACGCGCGGATACGCTGGAGCAGGTGCGGATTGAAGGAATCCACGTGGTCCATCACGTGCGTCTGCGCGGCGACCAGGAGCCGGGCGGGCGTGGCGTAGGAGCGGTTGACCGCCGTCCACAGCACGGACATGATGCGCCTGGATAGTGCCTCGCGATTCGGCTCCTGCTCCCGGGTCAGGATGCAAAGCGCATTCATGGCCGCCAGTTCATGGAAGCCAGAACGCTTGCCCGCGTCCGCCGCAAAGAGCGGCTCGATTGCCGTGCGCGCCATGATGCTCAGCGCCGCGGCGAGGCTGCGTTCACCCGCCAGCACCCAGCACCCCACGCGGTCCACAGGCAGATGCTGCGTCGACCCGAGCACCACGGCAATCTCGCTGGTGCCGCGTCGGTGCGCCCGCCGCATGGCATCTACCGGCCCCATCGCATTCCAGCGCGCGCCGCCGAACACGCCGCTCAGGCGTGTCGCGTCGACCAGATGGATGATGAGATCGGGGCGCGGCCTTGCTTGCTCGTCCACGGTCCATTCGAGCCTGCCTTCCAACGACGGCAGATCCGGCAACAGCCCTGCTGCCTCCTGTTCCGAGAAGCCCCAGCGGCGCAGCAGCACGCGCTGCGATTTAGCCTGCGATTTGGTGACGATGGTCGCGAGCGTGGATCCGGGAATCGTGATGACTTGCATGGCTTGCCCTCCTGGCTGCTGAGTCTGCTGAGGAGTGCAGTGTCGCAACGCATCTGCGCATTCGATGCGCAGATATGCCATCAGTATTCATCGTGTTCCAAACCACGACCAGAAAGGAGAACAGGATGAGCCGGCAAACCTTGAGAGACGCGCATGCCCACGTCATTGGCTATATCGATACAGACGCACGCGGCGTCCAGACTGCGCGCGACAGCCACCTGCATCTGCTTGGGCGCTACGAGCCGCAGCACGACGTTACGCGCGACGCGCACGCCAGGCTGGTGGGCAGCGGGAACCAGCTCGCGGCGCTGATCGCCGGCGCGGCCGGGCGCTAAGGATAGCGCCATGTGGATGCCATCCCATGCGGGATTTGCCCGCATCTTTGCCGCGCCGCCGCCGCAAGGCCACTACTTCAGCCAGCGCTTGCATCCCAATCCGGCGTTCTACAAGTACACATGGCGCGTCTGGACGCCGGAGTGCGAGTGGGAAGGGCATGCGTTCTTCGAATGCGTGCCGGTGCTGAGCACGGCACGTTTCATGGCAATGCGCGACAGCCTTAAGGCTGCCGGCGTGCACCATTTTGTCTACAACACCGCTCGGCCGCGCCTGGGTGCTACGCCGTTCGACCGCAGCCACCCCAGGTGGGCAGGCGTGCGATTTGCGCCGGCGCTGGAGGACGACATGGACCCGCCGTGGAACGGGCACCGGTGATCGCGCCGGCCCGCGACTGGATCGCAGGCTGGCTTGCGATCAATATCAATATCAATAGCCATCCATGAACAGGACCATCTCTACCATGCGCGCCGTCCACTTGATGCCATCGGACGGGCGCTTGCGATTGAGTTCGTCGCGGATCTCCCGCACCAGGGCGCTACCTGCGAAAACGCTGGGCCATCTCCGGTAGCCGTCGGGCCAGCGCAGTGCATAGTTGACTTCGTGCCGGGTGCCGCCGCGCCCGGCCACGCGACCGATATCGGCCAGGTACGGCGGGATCTCCTCGTGCCCGCTCGCGACCAGCAGCGCGTCCATGCGGCGGATCAGCGAGTGGGCGACGCGGCTGTCCCAGATGACCAGTTGCCCGTCGTCTGACAGATGCGCCGTGGCGAACGCGGCTACCTTGGTCCAGCCGCTATTCATCAGTGCGCCGTCAAGTTCCTGCCCGGTGAGCGCCGACCGGAACACCAGTTCGATGGTGTTCTCGGGGAACTGGCGTTGCGGGACGCCGCCCCAGACGAACACTTCCTCGGCAAAAACAGCGGCCCGCTTCCGTTCGGCGTCGGTCCAGCGCCCGGCCGTTTCGGCCAGTTCTGCTGCGGTACGCAGCAGAGGCGCTAGGCGCTCACGGGTGGCATCGAGGTGCACGGACGGCTTGGGCCAGAAGTAGCCTTGCAGCCTTTGAGCCCAGCCCGAGAGCGGCTCGCCGAAGTCCCTGCCGCGATACATCGGCTGGTGGGGCTCGGTGTCGATCCAGTCGACGAGACGTCTGACGAGGTCCCCACGGTTTTCGATCGGGCCGGTGGGTGCCGGGCCGTCGCGCGTTTCGCACGGTTCGGTCAGGGGTTCGGCAAGCAACTGCTGAATGCCCGCGACGTTGAGTTCGATATCGCCTTCAATGAGGGCTTCGATGGGATCGATGCGGACCGGGTTCGCGACGATCTTGCCCAGCAGATTGCGTGCGTGCTCGGTCAGCATCGCTCCGTTGAGCGGGGCACCGTTCGCCCGTTCCACCATAGCCGCTTCCAGCAAATGC
The DNA here is from genome assembly GCF_008801925.2 of Cupriavidus basilensis. NCBI lineage: Bacteria > Pseudomonadati > Pseudomonadota > Betaproteobacteria > Burkholderiales > Burkholderiaceae > Cupriavidus > Cupriavidus basilensis. Next base: position 54,154 of record NZ_CP062803.1, read on the forward strand.
GCATTTGCCTCCATCAGCGGTGGCGTCGCCTGCATCCCGTTTCGATACGGCGGCGTGACCAGCATGCGGCACAGCACATCGAGAGAAAAACGCCTTCCTTCGGCCAGTTGCGCAGCGAGTCCGCAACCCACATTCCGTCGCGGCATAGCTGCCGTCGCCGGATCCAGCGCCGGCCCAAACCTTTCAAACCAGACCCACCACCCGGCAAGAAACACTTCATCCGGGATCTGCTGCCCGTTTGCATGCGGAAACGTGAACATGATCTTCTTCTCTTCTTCTTTTCTTATGTACGTATGAATAACAACGCGGAAAACCCCAATCCCGCGCTCCCTCTCACAAGCTACAGCCGCCTATACAACAATTCTGCTGCTCGTTCAGATATCACCAGCACCAGCTTCATCGTCGCCCGAGTAGCACCCACGAACAGCCGCCGGAGTTCCTTATCACTCAGCGTCTCGAAGTCGATCTCGGCGAACACGATGGCCGGCGCGGATTGCCCCTTGAAGCGGAACACCGATTCCGTCAGCACGTCGCCCTCCGAATACACCGGCTGGCCCAACTCGTCATAGCTGCCGGTGAAGGAACGCAGCCGGTTCTGCCCAAGCCGGTCATAGCAGAGCAGCCGCGAATTCTCGCGGCCGCGGTAGCTCAGCAGCACCACGTCTTCCGAACGGAAGCCATCCGAATAGCACTGACGCAGTCCATCCTTTACGCAGTCCAGCAGCGCGTCGTCCTTGTAGACCAGGAACTCCACCTCGCTACCGGAGATCGGCGCTGTCGCCTCGATCTCCACATCCGGCGGCAGCAGCGCCTGCAGTAGCCTGACCACTGGCCGCGGGCTGCGGAAGTTGCTGCGCGCGCGCAGTCGCACCCAGCCCGACAGGTCCGCCGGCGGGTGGCCATACAGGTTCTGCATGGGATCCTCCAGCCAGGTCAAGCGCGCGCCCGGCGCTGCGTGCCGCAGCGCCATGTCGCGCCAGTCCGGCGCGAAGTCCTGCCCCTCGTCCACGATCACTGTGTCGAACAGGAAGCCGTCCGGCACAGGAAGCTGCCCGGCGTCCGCCACCAGCCGCGCGAAGGCCTCCGGCGCAGTGAAATCCGGCACGCTGCCGTGATGCCTGAGCAACAAGTCGCACAGCATGTGGAACGTACAGGCCAGCCCGCCCGCCGGGGCGATGCGCGCGAAGTGATCGGCCAGCGGCCGGTTGTAGCAGAGATAGAGCGGACGCTTGCCGCGCGCGATTGCATCGCGGTACTCCGCCAGCGCCAGCTGCGTCTTGCCCGATCCGGCCGTGCCAGTCACGCGCAGCCGGAACGGCTCCATGTCAAGCTGGCGCGCCCAATGCGACAAGCCGTCCGATACGCGCGTCACCAGCGTGCGCGCCTGGCCGATCAACGCGCTTACATCGGTCTCCAGCTGGATCGTGTCGCACAGGAAACGATGGATTCGGTCCGCGACAGCCTCCACTTCGCCCACCGGCAGGATCGACTGGATGATATGGCAGAGCTGCGCGCGCCGCCCCGCATCCACGATGCGCTCCGGCAGCAAGCCCGCCGTCACCGGATTGCGTACGGTGTAATCCGGGCAATACAGCAGATGCTCGATGAACACCGTTTGCCCGTTCAGGCCGCGCATGAGCTTGTCGCGCAAGCCATCGGCCGTGCGGCCCATCTGTACCGAAACGACCCGCGACCGGGTACCGTAGTGCTTGACCAGGCCGTCGGCGGTCTCCTGAAGATAGCCGCTCTTCTGCTCGATGAGGAGCAGCTGGCCCGCGCGGTTCACCACGACGAAATCGATTTCGCCGTAGATCGCATGCACGTGCGCCACATTGGTCCAGTGCACCGAATGATAGACCGTGTAGCCGTCGGGCAGCCCGGCGGCAAGCACTGAGAGCGTCTCGAGCTCGCGCTGGAGCGGACCGCTCGCGTCCATCGTTTCCCAGCCGTCTGGAATCACGCGTGCCACTGGATGTCTCCCTTGAGTTAAAAGCACACGAGAATACAACAACGCTGATGACAGTACTGGCCTGCGCTCACCTCAGGCGATCTATGGCAACGGACAATCCAGCCCGGCCCGCATCCAGCGCGCGCTCGCTGTCGGCCAGCCGGCTCTCACTGTCGCGTAGCGCCTGCCGCCCGACAATCGCGTCGCGCAGCGGGCCAATGCTCGCCAGGGTGTCCCGGTAGCCTTGCTCGATCCAACTGGGTATGCTGGCGGCATCGAAGCCGAGCAGGTCGGCCGCGCCGCCGAACGGGCCACCATGCCGCCCGATGCGCGATTGTGGCCGGATCTCCAGGATCGTGGCATCGGGGAAGTCGTGGCGGCTCCACAGGGACCCATCGGAGAGATGGGTGACAATGACCAGGTTGCAGCCCGCCCGCAGCAGCGGGGCGATAGGGGTATTACCCTGTACCTTTTGCCAGCCGCCCTGGCCACCGTCCGAGTAGCGCCGGCCATTGACCTCGCCCGGCGCAAAAAGCAGCGGTATCGCGGCGGAGGCCATCAGCGCTGTGCGCTGCTGAGCAGGTTCCAGACCTTGCACGTGCACAAACTCCGAATCCGGCGTATCGGCGAGCCCGAGCTCGGCAGCGGCCACGCGCAGGAGGTCCTGGGCGGCGCCATCGCTGCGGAACAACGAAACATGAAGTGGCAAGCCGCGCTTCAAGTCCTCCAGTTGCAGGAAGCGGTCCATCATTTGCCGCAGTGGCGCGTTCGACAGCAGCGCAAAGTCACGCATGGCAGGCGACAGCGATAGTCTCAGTCCGGCCTGGCGGGCCAGCCCCGCTAGCTTATCGATGGTCCCCATCGCTTGCAGATGCAGCCCGCCGGATACCAGTAAGCCTAGATACGCGGGAAAATTGGGTGCCAGCGGTGACGAAACCTGCAGCGCGGCCCAAAGTTCGTCGAGGCGGTCGACTCCCGCCGCGAAGGATGGCGCCGCTGCCAGCACCGCACCATTTAGCGCACCGATACTGGCGCCTGCAACCATATCCACCTGCGTGCTGGTTTCGCGCAGTGCCTTGACCACTCCAACCTGATAGGCTCCCTTGGCACCGCCACCTGACAGTACCAGGCCCACTTTCATCTGCGTCATCGCTCTTCCTTCAGGCGTCTGCAAAGATTTCGACGGCCAGCGCTTCCGTCAACCGCCCGGCTGAACTGAGCCTGGGAACAGCCAGCGGCAGCACTTCCGGGCGCTGCGCGGCTGCGAACGCGAACGGTGCCGCTTCGGCATTCGCCCAGTCGCTGAGGTAGGCAAGCGCCTCCAACGAGGCCGCATCAGGCCTGGCCGCCGGCGCGAGCCAGCGGCGCGTATCGAGCCGCGTCGATGCCTCGCAGCCCGCATCCTCCTTCATCTGGCCAATCGAGCGGTTCACCACGCTCTCGATCACGCCGGAGCGCTCGTGGCGCGAAAGACTGCGGCAGTAGTCGCCAAAGACGCCCCAGCGCAACTCTTCCATCGCGACATAGCACCGGCCGTAGATGGCAAAGGCGCCGAAGCGCCCGGCACGCCAGCGATTGAAGATGAGCTCCACGTGATTACCCGCACGCTGCTTCAGGTCGATGCGGGCGAGATCCTGGGCAAGGCTACCTACCCGCTCGCCGACGCTCCGCGACAGGGCCTCCAGTTGCTCGCGCGTGTCCGCAGAATAGTTGGCGAGCAGCGTAACGTCCCCCTGCAGCGCGAGGATTCGCTCGTTCACGCGAGTGATGGCGAGATTGCTGCGCGCCTGCGCCTGCGTCAGCTCGGTCAGCCACCTGAGCGCACCATCAATGCCCTTGTTCACATTGCTGTTGATCTCCCCCTGCCGGCGTGCTGCCGCGCCGTTGAGCGTGTCATACATGCGCGCGAAGAATCCTCCGCGTTCCCCTTGCCGACGCAGATGATCGCGGTTGACATGGATACCGTTGGCCAGGTCAACCACGAACTTCTCGGGCAGGCTGGTCAGCACTTGGAGTAGTTCGGGTGCGATGCCGATGTCTGCCTGTGTCATGCGGGCAGCTCCTCGCCGCTGTCGATCCGGTCCACGTCGCCTTTGAGTTCCTGGCTGTCGCTGATGAGCGGCGGCAGAACCTTCTTCAGGTTTGCGAACTGCTGGATTAGCGCTTCCTGCTCGGCCTTGCTGCGCTCTCGATCACGAATGCTCTGCATCAGGTCGCTGCGGATATGCTCGACCTCGAGCTTCAGCGCATCGAAGAACTGAGCGATGCCTTCCTCGATCGGCGCTTTGATGTTGGCGTCGATCTCCTTGCCAAGAGCGGAGAATGCCTTGTCGATCTCCTTCGTGACCGCCTTCTTCACCTCCTCCACGTCGATGACGAAGCGGGTCACGTCATAGCTGTAGGTCTCCCATCCGAGATCCGTTGTATTGAACCAACTGCACACCTTTCCCCACGTGCCGGTCTGGCGGCGATGGCCAGTCCGGCTTACGGTCTCTGCGCCCACCATGTCGCCAACCATCTGTTTCGCGGAGACCTTGAGCGCAAGCTTGGTGGCGCCTGGCATGTGGAAATGGACATTGAAGCCGTCTTCCCCCATGCGGCCCTTGACGTCCGAAATGATCTTCCTGGCATCTTCGAAAATTTCACTGACGAACCGGCCTTCGAAGTCCGTGATAAGTTTGCCCAACGTCTGTGCAATACTCAGCTCAGCCTTCTGCACCACTTCCTGGATGGAATGCTGCATCTTGTCGAGCGTTTCCTTTGCGACATCCTTGTCGTCGAAACGCAGCGGGGCGGACGGATCGAAGTCGAGATCTGCATCTGTCTTACTGTTGTCCCCAAAGAGGATGCCAAGGAACCCGACTTTTCGACTCTCCTCTGTCTTGTCGCTACCGTGAGCGGCGCTACGTTTCCCCGTCCGGCCTAGTTTTGCCTTAGCTGCCTCGGCCTCGATGCGTTTTCCGTTTTTGAAATACGCATCGAGCACAGCGACGGCATCCACCTTGACCTTCTTCGACACAGCACCACATTCGCGGCCCAGCGCCTCCAGGGCATTCGCAGCCTGAGCCTTTTTCGTCTTCTCGATTTCTTCGATCCGTGCCACGTCGTCGAGCAATGCCTTGATCAGCTTGCGTAGCTCGTTTGCCTCCCGACCCAGGGCAGTCTCACGGGTATTGAGGAAGTTCTCGAGTTTCTCTGTCATGCCAATCAACTTATCGACTGCCGCCTGCACTGCCATGATCGCGGCCCGTCCGTGGGCCGAGCGAATCACCCTTTCCAACGGCAGATCGAATCCGGAGTCCTCCCAGAGCGTTTTTGCGCCGCCGCGGACCTCCTCCATGTCGCCAATCTGGCGCTCCCAGCGGCGGCCCAACGCTTCCTCGGCGAAGTCCTTGACCCAGGGATGCTGCGCGTAGTCCGGAAGCCGGTTATTCCGCGCCAGCTCATGCCGCGCCCGATTGGCGAGATAGCCCCAGCGAGAAGACACCGGGAATACCGTTTCGGGCTTCACTTGGCCCTTCATGAGATCCCCGGCAACGTAGGACATCACCTTTTCGCGGCTGTCGCTGTTGCGGTCTGTCTGGTCGAACTTGTTCACCAGCGTGAAAACGCGGCCCCGCGAGAGTTCGGCGATCTGCTCGATTTCGCCACGCAATTCGGCGTCTGCATTCGACTTGAGCTGCGTGTAGTCGAGCACAAGCAGCACCGCGGAGGCGCGGCTTAGCTGTTCCTGGAGCATCTTGCGCAGATGCGGCTGGTCGGCTTCGTTGGGGCCGGGTGTATCGAGTAGCGTCAGGCGGCCCTTCGTGTTCCCTGTCTTGTCAATATGGGCGAACTCGACCTCGATGACCGGCAGCTCGTCGATATTGCTGTAGGACGCGAACGGGAAATCTACGCCGAGGGTCCGCGACAGGCGGACCAGGTCGTTCAACCCCTTGAGGAGACCGAAGATAGCCTCCGGCCCCTGGAAGTGCGCGCCGAATGCGCCGCGGGCCTCGATCAGACCCAGCAGTTCGGCCATGTCGTCGTCCTGGCCCAGCTTGGCGGCGTGCTCCCGGTTTTCCGGCCGACCGATCGCCTCGCGTAGTTCTTCCAGTAGTTGCTGGACGGGCGCGCGGTTCTCGAACTTGAGCACCGGCTCCGCCTGACCTGGTGTGTGGCGGATCAGCGTCGGCAACGCTGTCATCGGTCGGTTGCGGTTGGGCAGCACCTCGGTGCCGACGATCGCGTTGATCGTAGTCGACTTGCCTGCCTTCATCGTCCCTACCACAGCGAGCACCAGCTCGAGTCCCGCAAGCTTGGTTCTTTCGCCCTCGAGCATCGCAATGAGCTCGGGTGTCGAGGTCTGGTCGAAATACTGCTGCTCGCCTTTCTGGGCGACGGCGACAACACCAGGCTCGGCCATCATCTTGTTCAGCAGATCGAGCTTTACTTTGAGCAGGCGTTCGGCTTCCTGGCCCAGCAGTTCAATATTGTTCTCGTGCATGTATCCGGAATCTGGAGAGGATCGGCATTCCGCCGTGGTTGAACAGCCCCCCCGCAGCGTTGGCTTATCGCAGGAAGGATCGTGCGTTGTTTCATCTGTATCCGGCAGGTCACCGGATACCTTGTGACTGCCGCCCGTCCTTATCAGAGCGCTCGTCGTCGAGCACACTATCGGCGTTGCGGCGACAAACTTTAGCGCTATTGGATGAAGCTCCCGAGACGCGCTGTGCGTCGACATGGGAGATCAGCTTATCCGTCCCCTGCGACAAACTATGTCGCTGCCGGCAAGCGGGGGCAAGGTCGCCGGCATGCGACACAATTTGACGCACCCCTGTCGAGAATGGATGCATTCGACAGGAGGAACTCCATGATCCGACGCCGCCGGCCGTCCCGCTATTCCCACATGCCGTTCGACCTGCCGCCGATAGTGCGGCTGTGGCTGCTGCGCATAGTGGTGCCGCTGGGCGGCCACCAGGAGTTCGTCCAGCGCGGCGCCTTCAGTAACGACACGTTGGCCGAGCTGCTGGGGTTGGGGGCATGGATCGACCCGGACGACGATGAGTTCAACCCCAAGGCGGTGCGGGTGGCGCTGCGCAAATTGCACCAGGATGCCGAAGACCAGTGCCGCGACGCCGAACTGCCCGCTTGCCTGAACAACAACATCGCCCGGCTGGCCAGGCTGGTGGGCCTGTCGGACATTGACCGCCGCATCCTGGCCTTCACCGTGATGCTCAAGAACGAGCGTTTGCTCGACGACACGGCGGACCTGCTGGGGCAGCTGTCGTCGACCAAGGTGCTGCACGTGTTGGCGGCGCTGCTCGACCTACCCGACGCGCAGGTCCGCGAGGCGCTGAGCACGCAGGGCGTGTTGGCGCAGTCGGGGCTGGTGTCGGTCGACCGCGGCGGTAGCTCCACGCTGAGCGGCAAGCTGGACCTGCTTTCCGATCGCTTCGCCGACCATATCGTGTCGTCGGATGCTGACCCCATCGCGCTGTTGCGCGACACGGTGGCAATGGCCGAGCCCGCGCAACTTGCGCTCGACGAGTTCGCGCATCTCGCGGACACGCTTGCGGTGCTGCGGCCTTACCTGCGCCACGCGCTGGCCTCGGGCCGCAAAGGCGTGAACGTCTTTGTGCACGGCGCGCCCGGCACCGGCAAGAGTCAGCTCGCCAAGGCGCTGGCCGCTGACCTGGGCAGCGAGTTGTTCGAGGTGGCGAGCGAGGACGACGATGGCGATCCCATCACCGGCGAGCGCAGGCTGCGCGCATACCGTGCCGCGCAGAGCTTCTTCGGGCAGCGCCGCGCCATGATCCTGTTCGATGAGGTGGAGGATGTGTTTGACGACGGCGAGGTCCTGTTCGGGCGCAAGAGCACCGCGCAATCGCGCAAGGCCTGGATCAACCGCATGCTCGAAGCGAACCCGGTGCCTACCGTCTGGCTGTCCAACTCCGGGGGGCTCGACGCCGCCTTCATCCGGCGCTTCGATATGGTCTTTGAGCTGCCGGTGCCTCCCAGGCAGCATCGCGCCCGCATCATCGAGGCAGCTTGCGCTGGCCTGCTCGACACGGGCACCGTGCAAGACCTGGCCGAATCCGAAGTGCTGGCGCCCGCTGTGGTGACACGCGCGGCGTCGGTGGTGCGCGCGATCCACGAAGACCTTGGCGCCCAGGGTGCGGCCAAGGCTATGACGCTGTTGATCGGCAACACGCTCGAAGCCCAGGGCCATCCGCCTCTTGAGAGGTCCGTCGCCAACCGGCTGCCGCAGATCTACGACCCGGCCATCGTCAACGCCGACGCCGACCTGCGCGAGATCGGCGCCGGGTTGATGCAGGCCGGCGGCGGGCGGCTGTGCTTGTACGGGCCGCCCGGCACCGGCAAGACCGCCTATGGTCGCTGGCTGGCCGAGCAGATGGGCGTGCCGCTGCATGTGAAACGGGCGTCGGACCTGATGTCCAAATGGGTGGGCGAGAACGAGCAGAACATTGCCCGCGCGTTCCGGCAAGCCGCCCAGGACGGCGCGGTACTGCTCATCGACGAAGTGGACAGCTTCCTGCAAGACCGGCGAGGCGCAAGGAGCGGCTGGGAAGTGACGCTGGTCAACGAAATGCTGACGCAGATGGAGTCGTTCCCCGGCGTGTTCGTCGCCTCGACCAACCTAGTCGAGGGGCTCGACCAGGCGGCTTTGCGGCGCTTTGACCTGAAGGTCAGGTTCGACTTCCTGAAACCTGCTCAAGCTTGGTCGCTTTTGTGCCGACAATGCAGTGTGCTCGCAATGGCGGCACCGGGCGAGGACTTGCAGGGGCGGCTTGCGCGCCTGGGCAAGCTGACGCCGGGGGACTTCGCCGCGGTTGCGCGGCAGCATCGCTTTCGTCCGCTGGGCAGCCCGGCCGGCATCGTCGCTGCGCTGGAGGCGGAATGCGTCGTCAAAGAAGGTGCCAGGGGCACGCTCGGCTTCCTGTGAAGCCGGCCGATCCGTGGAATAATCCGCCAGCCCACGCGGGCAGGACAAGACAAGAACAAACGATGCGATCCCTATCGAAGTCGAAGCTGATGGCCTTCCGGCAATGCCCGAAACGGCTCTGGCTCGAGATCCACCGCCGGGAACTGGGCCGCCATTCGGCGGCTACCGAAGCGAGCTTCGCGATCGGACACCAGGTGGGCGAGATCGCCCGTCACCTCTATGACCCCCAGCAGACCGGCGCGCTGGTTGATGCGCAGGCAGAGGGCTTCGAGGCTGCCTTCGCGCGTAGTCAGGACCTGCTCGGTGCAGAGCGGGCGCAGCCGGTCTTCGAGGCGGGCCTGCGCGCCGCCGGTGCACTGGCGTTCGCCGACGTCATGCTGCCCGCGGGTGCCGGGACGCAGCGCACCTGGCGCATGGTCGAAGTCAAGTCCTCCACCGGCGTGAAGGATTACCACCGCGACGACACGGCAGTCCAGGCCTATGTTGCGCGGCGCGCTGGCGTCCCCCTGAGCGCCATTGCGTTGGCCCACATCGACAGCCAGTGGGTCTATCCGGGCGGCGGCGACTACCGCGGGCTGCTGGTCGAGCAGGATCTATCGGAGCAGGCGTTCGCGCGAGCTGGCGAGGTCGAGGCATGGATCGCGCAGGCGCAGGCGATCGCGGGACTGCCGGACGAGCCAGAAATGACAACTGGCCGGCATTGCGGCGAACCCTATGAATGTGGCTTCCTTGATCACTGCCAAAGCCAGGAGCCCCGCGCCGAATACCCGGTGCAGTGGTTGCCGCGCGTGCAGTCCAAGGCGCTGAAGGCCCTGATCGAGCAGGACGGCGTGAGCGATATGCGGGACGTGCCAGACGCGCTTCTGAACGAGCGCCAGCTGCGCGTCAAGGCCCAGACGTTATCCGGCCAGACCTGGTTCGATGCAGCGGGCGCCGCCGCCGACCTTGCGGCGCACGGGTTGCCGGCTGTCTTTCTTGATTTCGAAACCATCCAGTTCGCGGTGCCGATCTGGCCCGGCACACGACCTTACCAGCAGTTGCCGTTCCAGTTCAGCCTGCACAGGCTGTCAGGCGCGGGCGAGCTGATGCATCAATCGTTCCTAGACCTCTCCGGCGGCGATCCGTCCCGTGCATTTGCCTGGGCGCTGGTCGACAACTGTGGCCAGGATGGTCCGGTCTTCGTTTACAACGCCGCCTTCGAGAAGACGCGTATCCGTGAGCTGGCCGAGCGTTTCCCCGATATGCAACGGCCCCTGCTGGCCATCAATGCGCGCGTGGTCGACCTGCTGCCCGTCGCTGAGCGGCGTTACTACCATCCCGACCAGCACGGCAGCTGGAGCATCAAGCGCGTGCTGCCGACCATCGTGCCCGACCTGCGCTACGACGAGCTGGATGGTGTGCAGGACGGTGGTATGGCGATGAGCGCATTTCAGGAAGCCATCCAAGTACAAACCGCACCTGCGCGAAAGATGCAGATCCAGTGCCAGCTCGAGGACTACTGCCGCCTCGACACCCTCGCCATGGTCCGCCTATGGCAATTCTTCACCGGCCGCATCGGGCGGGCGAGCTGAATCACGCAAACTCTCATGTCAAAACGTTCCGATACGATCGAAACCGTGTTGCTGGCGCTGGAACTGCTGCGCCGCATTCCACGCGGGCGCAAGATCTCTGCATCCGAGCTGCACGAACAGCTCAACAACACGGGGCACGCGCGCGACCTGCGCACCATTCAGCGCCAGCTAGAACTGCTCAGCGAGCATTTCGAGATCGAGCGCGATGAGCGCAGCAAGCCCTATGGCTATCGCTGGAAGGAGCGCGCGGCTGGCCTGGCGCTGCCGGTGCTGAGCGAGCAGGAATCACTAATGCTGGCGCTTGCCGAGCAGCATCTGCGCCACCTGCTGCCCGCCAGCCTGATGAAGTCCATGGACGGCTTCTTCCAGCAGGCGCGCACGAACCTCGGTGCCGAGGGCGGCGGCAAGCGTGGGCGTGAATGGCTGTCCAAGGTAAGAGTGATCAGCACCACACAACCCCTGTTGCCGCCGAAGATCAAAGCGGGCGTGTTCGAGGCGGTCAGCAACGCCCTCTATGGCAACTACTGGCTGGACGTGGATTACAAGAATGCCTCCGGCAAACGCAAGGCGGCTCGCGTGATGCCGCTAGGCTTGGCCCAGCAGGGCGCGCGGCTGTACCTGGTGTGCCGCTATGAAGGCTATGACAACGAACGCACCCTGGCGCTGCACCGTATCAACGGCGCGCAGGCCTCGCCGCACGTGTTCGACAGGCCTAAGGACTTCGACCTGGAGAAGTATGACGCGGACGGCCGCTTCGGCTTTGGCGAAGGCAAGCGCATTCGTCTGACATTCCGCATCGACAAGGAGGCGGGCCTGCATCTGCTCGAATCGCCGCTTTCGACGGACCAGACGGCCACCGCGCTGGAGACCGAGTTCGAGATCAGTGCCACCGTGGTCGAGACCGCCCAGCTCGAGTGGTGGCTGCGCGGCTTTGGGGATCAGGTCCGTGCTATCCGGCGGAGTTCGTGCGAGGACAACGGCGTATGACTACCGAAGTGAAACCAGCCGAACGCGGGGCCGCGCCCACAGGAATGGACAGATGAGAACCGAAGAAGAAAACATCGAACTGGCCGCCGACTGGATCCGCAACGCACGCGGGCTGCTGATCACCGCCGGCGCGGGCATGGGCGTGGATTCTGGCCTGCCGGACTTCCGCGGGCCCGAAGGCTTCTGGCGCGCCTATCCGGCGCTGGGCGAGGCCGGACTGAGCTTCCAGGACATCGCCGCACCGCATGCCTTCAAGGCCCATCCGAAGCTGGCATGGGGCTTCTACGGCCACCGGCTGGCACTCTACCGGCGCACGGTGCCGCATGCCGGCTTCGGCATCTTGCGCCGCTGGGCCGAAGGCATGCCGGAAGGCTACCGGGTCTTCACCTCGAATGTCGACGGACATTTCCAGCGCGCGGGCTTCGATCCGGACAAGGTGCACGAATGCCACGGCTCGATCCATGTCCTGCAGTGCACGGTCCCTTGCGGCGAGCAGACCTGGAGCGCGGACGATTTCGCGCCCGAGGTGGATGAGGCGCGCTGCCTGCTGCGCAACACGCCTCCACGCTGCCCGCGCTGCGGCAGTATGGCGCGGCCCAACATACTGATGTTCGACGACTACTCGTGGGTCGAAGAACGCACGGAAGAATCGCGGTCCAGGCTGGACGCCTGGACTCACCTGCGCCGCGATATCGTGGTCATCGAGCTTGGCGCGGGAACCGAGATCGCCACGGCGAGGTACTTTGGCGAACGCCATGCGGCGCGGTTCATCCGTATCAATGCCCGCCAGGCCGGCGTGCGCGATAACCGCTGGGGTGTCGGCTTGCCGGGCACGGCGCTGGGCGTGCTGACAGCGCTCGACGAGGCTATTGGTCGCTGACGCGTTCCGGGCAGGATGGCTGTCCTGCCCGGAATGCAACGCCCCATCCTTTGCAGGAGCCCCCCACCCACGCAGGGGGTATCCGGTTGGGGGAAGTTCATGAATCATCGGGAGGCTCGTTGAACGCCGCGCCTGGTGGCATTGCAGGAGGAAAGTATGTTGGAGGAAGGCTATCGCCGGACGGTGATTGTGCAGGGCCGGCTGGCCACGCGCGAGTGGCGGCTGAAGGCTGCGCGCGAGCGCATCCACGGCTTGCAGATTATGGCCCTGGAGCACATGGCGGCACGCCTGGCCGGCGGCTTCCTGGTGCCGGTCGACGACGAGAACCTGCGCGCGGCCATCCAGGCCGCGCTGCCGGTCACGCCGCTGGGCGAACTGGACGGCATCAAGGATCTCCCGGGCATGGTCGACGCCGCCGCCGACACACTGCGCAAGGCCTGGCGCGTTGGTATCGACCTGCAGGAGCGCGCTGGCCGGCATGCCCGGCTCGACTCCCTCGCAAAGCTGGAGGCAGCGGTGCTGGCACGGTTGCCCGCCGGCATGAAGCGGCCGGCCGAGCTGGCGCAGGCCGCCATGGCGCGGCTCGATCATGTGCCAGCGTTGCTTGGTCCCGTCGACCTCGCAGGCCTGGCCGATGTGGCGCCATGCTGGCGCGCATTGCTCCTGGGCGTTGCCAGGTACACGCCCGTGCGCTGGCTCGCCGGGCCGCATGACGTGCCATCGTGGCTCGCGGCGAGCGCAGTGCGCATGGAGCGCACCGCACCGGAGGCGCCCGCGATACAGGCCGTCAGCGCGTCCACCGCATACCACGAAGCCATTGAAGCGATGCGTTGGGCACGTGCCCTGCTCGCCTGCGGCCGGGCCAAGGCCAGCGAGATCGCCATCGCCGCCGTGGCGCCGGCCGAGTACGACGACCACTTCCTCGCGCTGCGCGCCGACGCCAATCTCGACCTGCATTTCGTGCACGGCACTAAGGTGACCGCAAGCCGCGACGGGCAAGCCGCCGCCGCGCTGGCCGACATCCTGGTGCGCGGCCTGTCGCGGACGCGTATGCGCCGGCTCGCCGCGTTGCGTTCGGGGGCCAAGGGCCTGTTCGAAACGCTACCGGCCGGCTGGACGAGCGTCCTCCCGGCCGAGGCGCCGCTGGCCTCGGTCCAGGCGTGGGAGCGCCTGCTGGCGCGCCTGTCGCCCGAGGACTGGCCCGACGGTGCTGACCATGGCCCCGCCCTGCGCAGCATCGTCGCGTTGCTCGACAGGGGCATCGGGGCTGCCTGGGAAGTCGGCGAAGCCGTGCTCGACGGCCGCGCGCGGACGATCTGGCGCAAGGCGCTGCTGGCCGGGCCTGCCGCCTCGATCGACGCCACGCTGGAAAGCCTGAAGCAGGACGATGGCCTGGAGGCGTGCGTGTCCGTGGCCTGGATGCCGGCCAGTGAGCTGGCCGCCGCGCCGCGCCGCTTCGTGCGCCTGCTGGGGCTGAACTCCTCGCGCTGGCCGCGAGGCCTGTCCGAGGACCGGCTGCTGTCGGACCACATCGTGCCGGCCGCGGAGCTGGATCCGTTCCCCGTAGCCGCGGCGGACCGTCACAGCTTCCGCACCATCCTCGCCAGCACCGCCGGCGAAGTGGTGCTGTCGCGCGCGCGCCGTGACGGAGAAGGCCGTGTGATGGGACGTAGCTCGCTGCTGCATGGCCAGCCCGCGGAGACTTACCTGCGCCGCAACGCCGTGCCGGAGCATGCGTTCAGTGAGACTGACCGTCTGCTTGCGCGCCCCGCCGAATACCGCTCTACCGTGCAGGCCCGGTCGGCCATCCAATGCTGGCGCGACTGGCACATCCCGGAGCTCACGCCGCACGACGGGTTGGTACGCGCCAACCATCCGGTGCTGCAAGCCGTGCTGGACCGCACGCAATCGGCCAGCTCGCTGCAGCGCCTGCTGCGCAACCCGCTGGGATTCGTCTGGCAGTACGGCATGCGCTGGCGCACGCCGCAGAGCGGTGCCGAACCCATTGTGCTTGACGCGCTCGCTTTCGGGAACCTGGTCCACATGACACTGGACCACGCGTTGCAGACGCTCGAAGCCGAAGGCGGCATGGCGCACGCCAGGCCTGCGCAGCTTGCCGCGGCAGTGCGCGGTGGCGTGCAAGCTGCTGCGGCGTCGTGGGAGGCCACGCAGGCTGTGCCGCCGCATGTGATCTGGCAGCGCACGCTGGATGACGTTCGCCTGTTGGCTGAACGCGCGCTGGCGTGGGGCGGCCCCACCTTACCTGGCGCGCGCGCCTACGGGGAAGTGCCGTTCGGCGGTGCCGAGCCCCGCGCCGCCGCCGCCGCCGGGTTGCCGTGGGATGCCACCGCGCGCGTCGAGATCCCGGGGACCGGCTTCCACATCGCCGGCTATATCGACCGTCTGGATATCTCACGCGACGGCCGCCTCGCCGTGGTGCGCGACTACAAGACCGGCCGCCCACTAAAGGAGGAGGCCCGGCTCGACGGCGGCCGCGAGCTGCAGCGCTGCCTGTACGCGTTCGCCGTCAAGGCGCTGCTCGGCGCCGACGTGACAATTACGGCTTCGCTGCTGTACCCGCGCGAGCCGGCAGAGCGAATCCTCGACAATGCCGACGACGCGCTGGCCGAGGTTACCGGCTACCTGGCCGCGGCACGCACCAGCCTGCTGGCCGGTGCCGCAGTGATGGGCAAGGACACCGCCGGCACATACGACGACCTCGCCTTCGCCCTGCCCGCCAATGCCGCGGCCACCTACTACCGGCGCAAGCAGGCCGCAGCGCTCGCATTGCTCGGAGAAGCCGCCGACGTCTGGGGAGCCCAATAATGAATAAAAACGCCATGCCTCTCGAAGACAACCGCGCACGCCGCACCGCGATCGCCGACCATCATCGCTCCCTGCTGGTGGAAGCCGGCGCAGGGTCGGGTAAGACTGCCGTGATGGCCGGCCGCATTGCCATGATGCTGGCGGAGGGCATCGCCCCGCGCCACATTGCCGCAGTGACCTTCACCGAGCTGGCCGCTAGCGAACTGGTGATCCGCGTGCGCGAGTTCGTAGCCGAGCTCAGCGCCGGCCGCATCCCGGCGGAGCTGGACGCCGCGCTGCCGGACGGGCTGGCCCAGCGGCACCACGCCAACTTGGAGGCCGCCAGCGCCGCCATCGACGAGATCACCTGCTCGACCATCCATGGCTTCTGCCAGCGCCTGATTAAACCGTATCCGGTAGAAGCCAACATCGATCCCGGTGCTGGCATCATGGACCGCGACCAGGGCGGCATGGCCTTCGACGATATTGTCGAAGACTGGCTGCGCGAACAGCTCGACGGCGCGCAGGCAGGACTGCTTGCCGAGCTCGTGCTCCACGATGCGCAGGCGACGGTGGAACTGGTACGCGGCATCGCCGCCACGCTGCGCGTCCAGCGCCACGCTACCGTTCCGGCTGCACAGCCGCTGCCGCCACTGATCACCGCGTTTCGCCACGCGGCGAATGCGATCGCTGCCTTCCTTGCGGCCACCGAGGCGAAGGATGGCGATACCGCGGACATGTCCGCTCTGCTGACGGACGCCGCGCAGGCGCTCGCCTTCCCGTACGACGCACAACGGCCTGCCGATCTCGCGCGCTTGCTGGCGATCCGCCTGCAGCCCGATACCGCGCTGTGCAAGAAGGACGGCGGCTTTCGCTCGTACCGCCGCGCTACCGCGTGGCGCAAGGCGGCCAGCGCAGCAGGCATGCCTGCTGCGCACGGCAATGCCTTGTGCGAGCAGGCAATGCTGCTCCATGCCGCGTGCGAAGACACCTGGCTGGCACTGCAGCAGCATATCGCCAGTCACGTGCTGGCGGCGCTTGTCGACGCGGTGCAGCCGGTGCTGGTGCGCTTTCGCGATTACAAGCGCGCCGCCGCGCTGCTCGACTTCGACGACCTGATCTTTGCCGCGCGCGATTTGCTGCGCGATCATGACTCGGTGCGGCAGGCACTTGCCTCCCGCTACCGCCACGTGCTGGTGGACGAGTTCCAGGACACCGATCCGCTGCAGTCCGAGATCTTCTGGCGCCTCTGCGGCGAGCCGCCCGCTGCCGGTGACACCGACTGGACCCGTTTCGCGATCCGACCCGGCGCGCTGTTCCTGGTGGGCGATCCCAAGCAGGCCATCTACCGCTTCCGTGGCGCCGACGTTGCGGCCTACGTCCAGGCGCGTGGTGCCTTCGCCGCGCAGGACCGCGACAGCGTGCTGGCGATCTCCACCAACTTCCGTTCGCGCGCGCCGATCCTGGCGTACGTCAATGCTCGTTTCGAGGCCATCCTGTCCAGCGACGGCCAGCCGGGCTTCACCGCACTGACACCGTTCCACGCGGCGTCCGACGACAATCCCCGCGTGCTTGCACTAGACGTGCCGGTGACGGGCGAAGATGGCAAGAGCTCCGCTGAGCAAATGCGCGACGCGGAAGCCAGCGCAGTTGCCGCCATGTGCGCGCGCATGATCGGCAACCATGACATCGTCGATCGCAAGACCGGCGAACGCCGCCAATGCCGACCCGGCGACATCGCGCTGTTGGCCCCCTCCGGCACCGACCTGTGGCGCTATGAAGCCGCGCTGGAGCGGCGCGGCGTGCCGGTCGCCACACAGGCCGGCAAGGGCTTCTACCAGCGTCAGGAGATCCAGGACCTGATTGCCCTGACCCGTGTGCTGGCGGACGTGCGCGACACGTTGGCCCTGGGCGCGCTGCTGCGCGGGCCGCTGGTCGGCCTGACCGAAGAGGCGTTGCTGGATATCGTGTGGCACCTGCCGCGTTCCGAAGACGCACCCGACAGCCTGCCCGGGCTGGACCTGCGGGTGGAGACGGAGCACCTCCCCCAGGGTCTCGCGCGCGATATCATCGGCAAGTTGCAACTGCTGCGCCGCAAGGCCAACGCCACCACACCGTACGACCTCATCTCGCAGGGCATTGACGTGCTGCACGTGCGGGCCGTGCTGCTTGAGCGGCACCACGGGCAGGCCGAACGCGTGCTTGCCAACGTCGACCTCTACCTCAACCTGGCCCGGGCCTACGCCGTGCGCGGCCTGCGCGCCTTCGCCGACGCCATGGGCGCCGCGTGGAGCGACGCGACGCGCGCCAGCGAAGGGCGTCCCGATGCGCAGGAGGAGGCGGTGGCGCTCTACACCATGCACGCCGCCAAGGGGCTGGAGTGGCCCATCGTCGTGCCGGTCAACACCATGACCCAGGTGGTCGCCGGTGACAGCACCGTGACCGACCGCTCCAACGGACACTTCTACTGCGCGGCGTACGGCCTCAAGCCCGTGGGCTATGAGGAAGCCCGCGTAGCCGAGAAGGCCGAGCTCGAGCGCGAGCGCATCCGCCTCTGGTACGTGGCCGCCACACGGGCACGCGAACTGCTGGTGCTGCCCAGGCTCGACGCCGCTGCCGGCGATAGTGCATGGATCAACCTGCTCGACCTGGCGCTGCCCGCGCTGGACCCGCTCGTGCTGGACGACGTTACCGACGGTACAGTTGCAGGCGCCATCACCACCGAGAATCAGCAGACCCGGCAGTCGTTCGGCGATGAAGCGCTGGCCATCGCACTTCAGCACAAGCGCCTGGCCTGGCTGGCGCCGAGCCGCGACGAGAGCGCTGGCGGCCCGTTGATGCAGGAGGAGGTTCCCGCCATCCTGCTCGCACCGGATGACGGAGAGATCGCCGACGTTACCGCCTATCCGGCGGTGCAAGGCGGACGCGAGCGCGGCTTGGTCATCCACAAGCTGTTCGAAGAGATTCTCTCCGGCGAGACTGGGGAATCGGCCCCGGCGCTCACGGCGCGTGCCGCGGATCTCGCGCGCATGCTCGGTTGCGAACCCAATGACGACCCGGCGACTGGCCTGTGTCCTGCGGAAATGGCGGCCAGCGTGCTGCGCACGCTAGCCCTGCCCGAAATCGCCACGCTGCGGCCTGGCCTGGCGCCGGAGTTGCCGGTCTATGCATCGGTCGTGGTGGAGAATCTGGAAAGCGCGACCATCGGCATCGCCGATGCAGTCAGCTTCGCCGCCGACGGGACGCCGGAAGTGATCATCGACTGGAAGAGCGATGTGCGTCCCGATCCAGGCATCCTGGATCACTACCGTGCGCAAGTGCGCAGTTACCTCGATATGACCGGGGCGCGGCGTGGGCTGATCGTGCTGGTGACGAGCGGGGTGGTGATCCCGGTGGCTCCGAGCTATGTGCAGCGCGCTGCCGGCGCGGAGCACGCCTAGGGGGCTGCAGTCGGCAAGTGATATGCGGCTGCGCGCGCGTACCTTGCACCCTCCTCCAGAGGGGTGAACAGGCGTATCACTGGCACCGATAACCGTCTGGCAATGGTGTGTCGTTGGCCGCCCGCTTGGGGTTGCGCGACAGCCGGTGGGCAGCTATCCCGTACGGCCATGCCAGTCGTCCCTCAATAGATACTAGGAGTTAATGTGAACGCATTCATCTGGGCTGGTCTGGCTATCGTCATCGCCGCCGTCGTCGCGACTGTCGTATCGCGCCGGCGTGCTGGCCAGTCAGCCGACACACCTGTCCCCGTTGCTCAACGTGCGTCCTTGGTCACCATGTCTGGGGAGGCGACTAGCCCTGCGCCGGCGCAAGTGCAGGAGGAAGAGGACACTGTGGCAATTCTGTTGGGCCCGTCGGCCGCGGAGCCTGTCGTCAGTATTTCGGAATTTCCCGGGAAGCTGCCAAAAGGCTCGCGGCCGATTGCGGCCGAAGGCACCACGCTCAGTCAGCTCGGCCCGGTCCTCCAGGCCGTGCCCAGCCTGCTGACCTCGCGCGAAGTCGCGCGCGGCGGCTATATGAAGGTGATCATCGACGGTCCGCTAGTCAAGGCGGCGGACGGCGAGGGATACCGCGCCTTCACCATGGGCGCCAAAGGCATCAAGCAGCAGGCCAGGCTGCTCGACCCATCCCGTCTGTCGAAGATGGTGAATGCAGCCGCCATCCTGAACATCGCCTCGCTGGTCGTAGCGCAAAAGCACCTCGCCGACATCACCAAGAAGCTGGACGACATCAAGCAAGGCGTGGATCGCATCGAGGCTTTCCTGCGCGATGAGCGCAAGTCTTCCATCCTCGGCGCTCTCGACTACCTGCGCCAGGTCGCACAGGCACTGTTTCAGGGCGAGCTGTCGCCCGCAGTGCGCCAGAAGCTGGAGGACTACGAGGGCCAGCTCCTTGCCACCGAGCGACATCTCAAGTCCGAACTAACGCGCGAGACACAGGGCATCGAAGCGATCAAGGATCCCGACACCTTTCGCACGAACGGCTTTGTGACAAAGATCCGCGAGCACCAGGCCTTGCTTGACGGGCTGCATGAACAATGGCTGCTGTGCGTGCGGGCTCGCGTCGCGGGATGGCAGTTGCTGTCGGCCTTCCCCGGAGAGCCGCACATGAAGCAGGCACGTCTGGACAGCCTCGAGGATTCGGTCGAATCCCTGGTTCGCGTCGGCGGCCTCCTGGATGAGGCGAAGCGACTCATGGAAGCCAAGATCGAAACGGTGCAGTCGCGGCTCGAGCGCGAATCGACCCTGACGGAGAAGCGCACGAACCTGCGCAAGTGGGTGCAGAACGAACTGGTCGCGGTCGCCGCCGCCGTGCGCGCGCAGAGCCAGGGTCTTGCCGCTGGCGAGGCCATGCTGCTTGAGCAGCAAAAGCCGACTGTCCTGGCGGTGAAGCTGGACGCCGGCAGGATTGTAGAGGCGCATCATGTGCCAGCGTAAGCTGTCGGCAGCTTCTTCGCAAACCTAAAATCTTGTAGTCCAGCTAACAACCGCTCCTCGCGAGTACAAAGCAATGCCGCAGAGCATCGAACACATTGATGCAATCGCACGTCGCAAGCATCGCGATGTTCTGTACGCGACCTTCTTCGAGGACGGAGACAGGCAAGCCGCGGCGACTGACTGGCGTCAGAACAAGCTCGTGAGCACGTCATCGCCTGGCTGACTGCAAGGGACCACGCCTGGGAGCCATGTGGCGAGATTGCCAACGAGCGCATTCTCCGCGGTTACCGCGGCTCGATCTACATCGACACGCCGTCCGATCCGGCCGATCTCGCCTACCAGGCGCTCGAGCGTTTTCTTGAGAATCCTGATGGCAGCATGCGACTGCCAGAGATGAAATTCTGGGCGATATCCCTTGATTTTGCGTTGGGGAACAAGCACCACGATGCCCCTGGCTTCTGGGAGCGGTGGGCGGAGAATTTTTGACAGGGAGGACCCACGGGCAGCGCTTCGCGCTTTAGTCGATCACCCAGCCGTCAGCAATCAATTCATCAACGGATGCGTACCTGCGTAGCTCGCCCGTTGACCTATCTTCCACCGCGTACTCGCCGGCCACAAGATCGTTCAGGGAAACCCTGCCAAATCTTCCATCGCTGTTCTTCAAGGCGACATATCCATCAGCCGTGAGCGGCAAAGTCTGCAGCATCGAGCGGGTTTGCTGAATCAATGTCTCGGACCATCCATCGCTTCTCATTCTCATCTCCGAATATGCTTGCCGTTGTTCCGGACGTGGCGACACACGCAAGGCTCCGGAGCCAACCATGCCGTGGCCGCAGGTCAAAGATCCTCCGCTCATCGTTTCCAGAAGCCGGGCTCATCGTGGTGTGCGTTCGTTATCGCCACATCGAGTGACAGCGCACAGAATCGCATCGCTGCCGAACGCGGGCTGCCATCCGAGTTTTCCAGAAATCTATCGAGCTCCCCATGCGCCGGATCTGTTTGATCGAAGAGCGTATCAATGTAGATCGAGGAGCGATAGCCCGGGGTGTCGCTCCTCGGCCGCCTCGCCGCACGGCGTCCATGCGTAGCCGTTTGCGGCCAACCAGGTGATCACTTTCTCCCGCGTCTTGCTCCCCCGGCTGTCCCTAGTCACATGTAGCCCCGCTCGTCCTCAAAGAGCGTCATTAACGGCACGTCTCGTTGTTTGTGACTCGCGATTGCGTCAATGTGCCTGATCATTTGCGACATAGCGTTGTTACGGTCAGGGTCGAACGCAGACGGCGCACCATCGGCGTCTTAGCAGCGATAGAGTTCTCTGTCACAATCCTTCACCGGCCAGGACGGCAAGCCGCGGTGTTCCAGCCTTGCCTGAGCAAACGGGATGCACGTACAAGCGCCATTCCCATTGAACCCCTAAGCCTGCCGAAGCTGTGCTTGCGAGGCTGGAGAGCAAGTACCGCACTGCGGACAAGAGCAAGCACCGCTGACGCGGCACACAATCACGCCGCTCACCGGGCAAGACCTGGCATCCACGTTCCTCACCGGCCCCCCTTCCTGCACCTGTCGATATGAATCTTTCTCAGTTTCGCCGGCGATATCTGCGGCATGTCGTACGCAATGTTGGTCGCCTCGGTGGCGGTGGAGAGAAAGATCGGGTCGCCCCCGCCAACCTGACTCAGCTTTGTGAGTACATCTTGCCTGGGCACCCCTGTATCGCGCTGTTGCGCCGCCATGAAAAGGAGGTCGGCTACGCACTGGCAGACCGACATCCTTTGCGCCTTGCTGACGTCGCTTTGCCGCGCTGGCGTTTGCGCACAGGCTGCGGCAGCGGCAAACAGGGCCGCGACGGACAGGGCAACGGCCGCCATCCTTGCGGCTAGCACAGCTTGGTGATGCATATTGTTTTGCCCCCTCTTCTGTTGAGGTGGTCGGGTCCTGCCACGCTGGCTCCGCGCTTGTGAAGATTATTCTCTTGTGCAGGAGGTGATCTGTGTGGCACCGAACCTTCGGCGTCGCTTTCCACGCGCAAGTCCAGCGAAGGCATGGGCATTGCCGAATGCGGCCCGCTGGCCTTCGTTCTGGCGGAGAATACGCGGTAGCACTACTACCGCGAGCCTTCTGATGGACAGCGAAACCGCCGTAAAAGCCCTGGCCGCGCTGGCGCAGCAATCTCGCCTGGCGATCTTCCGCCTGCTGGTCCAGGCCGGCCCGGCCGGCATGCATGCCGGGCGGATTGGCGAGGCGCTGGGCCTGCCGCCGGCAACCTTGTCTTTTCATCTCAAGGAGCTGGCCAATGCCGGGCTGGTCGCGAGCCGGCAGGAGGGCCGGAACGTCATCTACCAGGCGCGCTACGAGCGGATGAACGAGCTGCTTGGATTCCTGATGGCGCACTGCTGTGAAGGGGATCCGAAGGGCTGCGATGTCCCTTCCTTTGCGTGCAAGCCCAGGCGTGCTGCACGGACAAAGGCGCCGGCCGGGTCGGAGTGAGTTGCGCGGCGAACCGCGCGGACTGTCGAGCCCGCCACGATGGATCTGGCCGGGCAGGTGTCACGTATCGGCGCCTGTGCTCAGACGCGCTCACCCGTTCCGCGCGCGTCTTCCTGTTGGCCTGAGGCCTCGATCACGTTTGGGTGACCCTGTTCCTGCACGCGTGGCAGCAATGCGGTATGCAGCAGCAGGCCGATGCAGGCGCCGAGCAGTTCGGCGAGCATGAAGCCGGGCACGCTCGCGGGCGCAATGCCGGCGAAGCTATTGCTGAACATGCGTCCGAAGGCGGCGGCGGGGTTGGCGAAGGAGGTGGAGGCGGTGAACCAGTAGGCCGCGCCGATGTAGCTTGCCACCATGGCGGGGGCGCGTCCGTTGGGGGCGCGGAGGATGACCAGGATCAGGCCGGCTGTTGCCACGGTCTCCGCGATCCATTGGCCTGGCCCGCTGCGGATCTTGGCCGAGACCTGCAGGAGGCTCATATCGAACATGGCGTGTGCCAGCCAGGCGCCTAGCACGGCACCGGCCAGCTGGGCGACGATGTAAGGGGCCAGGGCGGACCGGGGTAGCTCGCCCTTCACGGCCATCACCAGGCTCACGGCGGGATTGAAATGCGCGCCGCTGATCGGGCCGAAGACCTCGATGAGCACGTACAGGCCGCCTACCGTAGCTAGCGTGTTGGCCAGCAGGGCAACGGCGATATTGCCGCCGGCCAGGCGCTCGGCCATGATGCCCGAGCCGATCACCACGGCAAGCAGCAAGGCGGTACCGATCACTTCCCCTGCAACCTGGCGTGGCAGACCGATCATGGCTGTTAGCTCCGCGCGATCTTGGTCAGGGCTTGCTGCAGTTGCGCAGGATCCATGGTTTCAAGCGGCAGCATGAGCAGTTGCAGCATGCGGTAGCCGATGGCTTGGCGCGTGAGCTCGAACGCAAGGCGCTTTGCATCGTCGCCGCCCTGCGCGTGCGAGGGATCGGCATAGCCCCAGTGCACCTTGACCGGGCTGCCTGGCCAGTATGGGCAGGCCTCGGCCGCGGCGCTATCGCACACGGTGATCACGATGTCCATCTTGGGGGCATCGTCGCCGACGAACTCGTCCCAGCTCTTGCTGCGAACGCCTTCCACACTGACGCCGGCCTGGCTCAGCGCTTCGAGTGCGAACGGGTTGATGCGCCCGCTCGGCGCGCTGCCGGCGCTATAGGCCCAGACATCCTTGCCGAGCTGCTTTGCCAGATGGTTGAGCATGCCTTCGCTCAACACGCTGCGGGCGGAGTTGTGGGTACAAAGGATCAGGACGTTGGTTGTCATGGGAACCGCCTGGTTGTGGTCAGTTTGCTGTGTTGGGGACCGATCACGTGCTCCGCGTCGGCTCGACCGCGAACGGCTTCGCGTGGAAGGCGATGTGCTTGCCGAGGTCCTGGACATTGAGGTGGACAGGAAAGCGCTGCATTGGGGTTCCGCTTTCGTTCCCCTTTTCGTTCCCATTTAGCACGCTCAACACGCACAAACGGTAGTGGCGGCATTGTCGAGACAGGCCTCGCCTTGGCAGCAGTTGGCTGTCAGGAAGCCAAGCAGGTCATTCATGTGCGCAAACGCGGCGCGATAGATCAGATGCCTGCCTTCACGCTCTTGCGTGATCAGGCGGGCATGCATCAATTCCTTCAGGTGGAAGGACAACGTCGCGCCGGGCACTCCGATCTGCTCGGTCATCGCGCCGGGCGTCAACCCGGATGGCCCGGCCACCACCAGCAGGCGGAACACCTGTAGCCGCAGGCCATGGGCCAGGGCGGCGAGAGCGCGGATAGCATCGTTTTCTTCCATATTTCCATAATATTGGAAATGTTGGCCAAAAACAAGGGCGATGAATGCGGGAGACGAAGGCGGGCGGCGTGGGCGCCAGGTCGACGATAGGCGACGCCGGCTGGACGGTGGGCAGTGCCCGCCGGCGCGGCGGTTTGACGCTTGTCATCCAGGGTCGCTAGCATGGGAGGATTATCGATCTTCGATCGCGAAAATCGATTGTTTGCCAACCGAAGCGGAGTTGAATGGATGCTAGCCACCGAGAATGAGGTCAAGAGGGATGGGGATGCCACTGCCAATGCCTGGGCGGTGTTTCTCGCTTTCCTCCGGCTGGGCCTGACTTCCTTTGGGGGGCCGATTGCTCACCTGGGCTACTTCCGGGCGGAGTTCGTCACGCGTCGACGCTGGCTGAGCGAGCGCAGCTACGCGGATCTGGTTGCCCTCTGCCAGTTTTTGCCCGGTCCCGCCAGCAGCCAGGTTGGCATGGCGATAGGCCTGTCGCGCGCCGGCTTCATGGGCGCGGTGGCGGCCTGGGTGGGGTTCACGTTGCCGTCCGCGGTGGCCCTGGTGCTGTTCGCGCTCAGCATTTCCACGTGGGGCGATGTGATACCGGCCGGGGCGTTGCACGGCCTGAAGGTGGTGGCCGTGGCCGTGGTCGCGCAGGCCGTCTGGGGCATGGCCCGCAGTCTGTGCACGGATACGACCCGCATCACCATTGCGGCGTTCTCCGCCTGCGTGGCCCTGCTTTGGCCGAATGCGTGGGGACAGGTCGGCGTGATCGCTGCGTCCGCCGTGGTGGGTCTGGCGATGTTCAAACCAGCCCGCGATGTAACCCACGACCCGCTGCCGATCTCGATCAGCCGGCGTGCCGGGGGCTTGCTGCTGGGCGTTTTCTTCATCCTGCTGGCGGGCCTGCCGCTGGCCGTGCAAGCCTGGCCCAATCAGACGCTGGCGGTGGCGGGTGCGTTCTATCGTGCGGGATCGCTGGTCTTTGGCGGGGGGCACGTGGTGCTGCCGCTCTTGCAAGCCGCGGTTGTGCCCAGCGGCTGGGTAACGAATGACACCTTCCTGGCGGGCTACGGCGCAGCGCAGGCGGTGCCGGGGCCGCTCTTCACGTTTGCGGCGTTTCTTGGCGCATCCATGACGGTTGCGCCGAGCGGGTGGGTCGGTGCGCTGGTGTGCCTGGTGGCTATCTTTGTCCCGTCGTTTTTATTGGTGGCCGGCACGTTGCCGTTCTGGGAGCAGCTGCGCCGCAACGTGCGCACGCAGGCGGCGCTTGCCGGCGTAAACGCGGGTGTGGTCGGGCTGTTGCTGGCCGCGCTCTATCATCCCGTGTGGACCAGCGCCGTGCACGGGCCCGCCGACTTCGGGCTCGCGGTGATCGCGTTTGTGGCGCTGATGTTCTGGAAGCTTCCGCCGTGGCTGGTTGTCATTTGCAGCGGAGCGGCCGGGTGGCTGCTGAGCGTCGCGCTTTAACACGCGCGCCGCCAACCGGGTTTGCGCCAGGTGCGGTCAAACCGTGGCCGCATTCACCACCCCGTTGTCATGACCAAACCGCATGAACGTCTGATCTATCCGTGACTTACCTTGCGCCGAAGTGCATCGCCAGCTGCAGCGCAATCGATAGCACGCTCAGGCTCAGCGCGGCCGCGATGGCATAGCGCGTGCGCTTTGTGCTCTGCAGTTGCTCCGCACGAAGCTTGGCGAGTTGTGTCTGCGCGGCCTGGGCGAGATGGTGTTCCATGCCTTGGAGGAGTGCCTGGTTCGCCGATTCCATCTTGGCTTCGGCGGCTTCCACGCGTTGCACGCAGCCGATGAGCTTGAGGGCTTGCTCCTGGGACACGCCCTTGGCTTGCAGCAGGCCTTCGTTTGCAGCGTTGATCGCGGTTTGCTGCTGCGCGAGTTCGTCCTGCTGGGCGCGGATCTGCTTGTTCTGCTCGGCAAGCGCGGTGGCTTGCTGGCGCAGTTGTGATTGCTGCTCTAGCAGCACCTGCTGCTGGTCGCTGAGTACCTTGGAGATGGCGGTGTTGACGGCCAGCAGTTCCGCGGAGCGCTGGGTCAGGCTGCCAATCGATTGGCTGAGGTCAAGGCTGGCATCCTGAATCTTGTCGTCGAGGTCGTTCCACCAGTTGCTGACAAAATTACTGTTGGATTTCTCGCGGCGCAGGCGGGCGAGGCGATTGCCGTCGCCTTCCGTGGCGTTCTTGGCGTCTGCCATGCGGGCGACCAGTTCCTGGATCTTGCCGGAACTAAAAATATGCTCTGGCAGCTCCACCGAGGAGAATGCGTGAACGATCTGTAGATCCTGCTTGCCTGCGTAACTCATGCTGCTGTCCGTGTTAGAGATGGTTCAGGAATGCGTCGATTTGCTGTTGACGGTGTTCGATGCTGGCAACGCCTTCGTGGCTGCGGCGAACCTGCTCGCGCGTCTGGGCATTGGTGTGTTCCAGGCTGGCGAGGGTGAGCGCGCTCGTCTGTCCTGCCTGGCCATAGGCCGCGCCGATGTCGGCGTAGCCCTGCATGGCTTGGGCGTACTGTTCGACATTGCGCAGGGACGCGTCACAGAGGGCGCGTAGCTCTTCCGCGAACCCGGAGCGGCGTTGTGCGTCGGCCATCAGTTCGTCCAGCAGCTTTTCGTCGCGTGCCTGCCGGTCAAACGCGCTGTCGATCTGATAGGCGAGGTAGGCGGACAGCAGGCCGCTGACAATGCCCACCAGCACGGGGGACACCACATCGGCAAATGGCTTGAGCAAGGGAATGGTGAGCATGAAGGCTGACACGCTCTCTTCAAGCAGCACGCCGACCGTGGTGGCGACGACGGTGGCAAGGATCTTCAGCGCGGCCTGCATGGCCTCGCGCGGCGTCATGTGTGCGGGCCGCATGGCGATGAGCTTGAACGCGCGGTAGAGGCCGAGCAGTACCTCGCGCAAGGCGGTGACGATGCGTTTGGCCGTGGTGATAAACGAGTTGATCAGGAACGTGAGCAGATTGCTCATGAAGCCGCTGACGCCGCCGCCAAGCAGCTGCCCCATGGCATCTGGCAGCTTTGCGGCCACGGTCTGGATGACGCGGCCAAGGCGCTCGCGAATCTCCTGGAAGAGCGTTTTACCGGCCTCCACGCCGCGTTTGATCAGGACCTTGAACTCATTGAACAGGCCGTTGACCAGTTCGGTGAGCAGCAGCCCCAGCGCCTGGCGCACGGCCATGCGCGCGGCCTGGTCCAGGCCGGTGGTCAGGAGCTCGCCGGTTTGCTTTTTGAGCAGGCTGGTGTCGATGGTGGCGTTGATCTTGTCGGAGGCGGTGCGGTAGGCCTCGTCCATGCGCTTGGGATCCACCTCGTAGTGCTCGGCGTTGGTTTTGTCGTCCTGGCCGGCTTTATTGGCACGGGCCCATTCCTGGGCATCCTTGTCGCTCTTCGAGCGGTTCAGGCTGGCGTCGGTGCCGACCAGGTTGGCGTCGTCGTTGAGGAGCGTCTTGATCTTGTCGACGCTGGCGGCGCCGTCCTTGACTTCGCCAAGCGCAAGGTGTGCGCGGGGATCGGTGGCAACGGCCTTGAGCGGAATGACATGGTCCAGGTCGAAGTCTTCGCTGAGTGGCTTGCCGGTGTAGCCATCGACGCCGCTTTGCGCCGCGCTGTCGCGCTTGCGCTGCCAATCGGTGGTGCTTGCCGCGTAGCTGGCGCGGTCGAACTCGTCGGCGCTTTGCCGGAAGCGCGCGTATCGCGCCTGGTCGTCGTCCGTTGCGGTGGTGCCTTGGGCGAAGTTGTGGGCGGTGGTGACGTTGCCGCCGGTCTTGTCCTGGAACATCGCCGTAGACAAGCCAAAGGGGCCGATGATCTGGGCAAGCACATGCTGCTGGCAATCGTCGAATAGGGTTTGAAGCCGTTGCTCGCGCAGCTGCGTAGCGGATTCTCTCATTGCTGGCTCTTGCTCGCTTTTGGTTAGGCTTGGCTGTCGTTCGGTTGTTTACTGCTGG
Organism: Cupriavidus basilensis; assembly: GCF_008801925.2. Lineage (NCBI taxonomy): Bacteria > Pseudomonadati > Pseudomonadota > Betaproteobacteria > Burkholderiales > Burkholderiaceae > Cupriavidus > Cupriavidus basilensis. The sequence continues at coordinate 82,488 of NZ_CP062803.1, forward strand.
CGCGCGATGAGTTGCGAGAACCATTGGCCGAAGCTGTCCGCAATGCGCTCTCTCCTGGGGGCGTCGTGCCACAGGGCGATGACCTGGCCGTACTGGCCGCCGGTATCCGGGTCCAGGTCCAGGCAGAGGTGATCGCCGACGCCGTTGTAGGTGAAGGGGATCCATTTGGGCGACCACCACAGTGGCTTCACGCCGGGATCCGGCCTTGCGGTCATTTGCGCGAACTCGCCGCTGGCCCAGAGTGCGTGCCAGACCTTCCATTCACGCAGCACGCGTGTGGTGGATAGGAATTCGGTACCGTCGAAGAGCCATTCGGCGTGTCGATCCTGGCCGTCGTGCACCAGCAGGCATTGCACGTAGTCATCGGGCAGGGACACGCCGAGCTCGCGCTCAAGGTCTGCCACCCGTTCGGCAGATGCGGGTGGGTTGAGTCCTGCCAGACGGTCCGGGTGGTGTGCTGTCAGCCGGGCTATCAGGCGTTGCCATTGCGTGTTCATCTTGGATTCCAGTGATGCGCGTTGCCGTGTGATGCGTTCGCCAATTCCAGATCGGCCATTCCTCGGATAACTTTAGGAAAATCCTGGATCTTTTTTCTTGGGCAGCCGGTTGAGGTTGCATGGCATTCAACCGCATGACAGGGGTGCATATTGGAGGCGATACCGGACAGTGAATTGTCCGGTGCGGCCAGCAGACTTGCGGCTACCGATACACAGGAGCCTGCAAATGCATCAGAACGACCCCCTCGACATGACCATCGCGACCATCGGCCACGACGTGCTGACCCCGATCAAGCCGCTGCGGGTTGCGATTCAGCGCTGGGGTTTTTCGGCGGAGGAGGTGCAGGGCGTGATCATGGATTGCCCGACGTTTGCGGGTGCCGTGGAATGGATGCAGGCCGGGCATGCCGGCCCACGCGCCGATGTGGTTGTCCACCTGGTTGACGCCGCGCGCCTGACCGGCGCCAACGGGGGCGCGATGTGGAATGCCATGGGGCCGGTGCAGGCGATGAGGAAGGCGCGCAACACGGGCAGCCTTGAGATCGCGCTTGTGCTCGGTGCTGCCAGCCAGTTGCCGGCCGTGCGCGCGGGCAGCTGGATCCTCGCTGGCTCGCGCAGCCTGGCGAGCGCGCTGGGCATTCTCTTGCGCTCGACGCTGGATCCGGCCACGCTGTTGGCCGAGGGCAGCGAGCCGCTTAGCTGGCTGCGGGAGCTGGCATCGCTCGATACCACCTGCTTGCTGCTGCAGCAAACCGACCCCGCGCCCGAGCGCCTGGCCGGCAAGATCGAAGAGGATCTGGTCGCCCTGATCGGCGGAGGCTACGCGGCGCCCTCCTGGATCTCCATTGCGGGCCCGAGCGCGGCCATTGCCGCGCTGCGCCAGCGCACCGGGGTCATCGCCCGGCGCTTGCGGTACTCCGCGCGGCCTTTCGAAAAGGCGAGCGCCGATCTGGTGGTTGCGTTTCCCTGGCCGGATCTGGTGCGTTAAGGCTTCCGTTAGGCGGCCGACCCCAGGGACGATGGCTGCGCGGCGGTGTGGTCAACACCATCGCCATCGTTGCAGCCGTCGTCGGCGTACAGGGAAGCCGCTTCCCTGAGGAGCCTGCCGATCTCGCGCCGCACACTTGCCGGCGCAATGACCTCCACAAACGGCGAGCGCTCCAGCAGCAGGTTGTTCAGCGCGATCGACGGCGCTACGGTGGCGGTCAGGACAAAGCCGCCCTCTTCCTCGGTGATGCACTGATCGTCGGAGAGCCGCACGGATCGGAACTGGCTCGGGACGGACCCACGCTCGCGCACGCGCAGAACGAGGGGCTCCGGCGTGCTGGCGAACCACTCCAGCGCCTTCTCCTCCTTGATAAAGGCCTGCAGGTTGAACCCAGGCTCACGCTTGAGCACGAAGCCGCGGTTCTCTACCGCAAGCATGCGGTCGAGCCGCATCAACCATGGCGAGCCCTGCTTGCCGCTGGAGCGCCGGTGCTTGACCACCAGGTACCAGAACGAGCCCTTCTCGACGATGGCATAGGGCAGCACCTCGTATTCCTTGGGCTGCGTGATCTCCCTGGCCGCTACCTGGTAGCGCACGAACAGCGTCTGGTCCAGGTACAGCGCGGCCCAGATGGTCTCGAAGATCTGTTCGTCGACTGTTGGCGGGATCAAGGGGTAGCCGGCGTCCAGGCGCGCTGTCTTGCCCATCCACGCCAGCGCGCTCTCTGAGCGGCTGTCGATGGGGTTCGCACGGAGCACGCGCGCGGCACCTTCAAAGTACCCTTCGAGGTCGCCGATGACGCTGTTGGGAAGGTGGTGCCGTGCAAGCTGACGCAGCTTGAGCAGCGCCAGCGAAAGATCGATCGATGGCCGCACGGCAGCCGCCGGCCCGTTTGCCAGCAGTTTCCACTGCCTTGCGGAGCCATTGCCCTCACCCGCGAGGTAGTGTTGTTCTTCCAGCGCGGCGAAGGCACGGCGAACGTCCTTTTCCTGATCCCCCGACATCCCCAGCTTTGCCATGACTGCCTGCTTGAGTTCGGGAGACTTCCATGCATCGCGGCGCTGCGAAGCCATGATGTCCAGGACAGCGCGTTGCACTTCGGCGGGAGTCGGCATTTGGGTAAGGCATGAGGTTTGTTGTCGCCGGTATCGTATTCGGACTGGACAAGCGTTGTCCAGTTACAAGCCCGCACGCTGATCGAGCCCCGCCTATGCCAGCTGCGGCATAAACCTGTAAACTCGGCGCGGCTTCGATCCCGAAGCCTGCCTGCGGGATGTGCCGGGTTGGGTTGGTTAGAGACGGCGGATGCAAACACGCCGACAAAGGAAATGCAATGCCACGATCTACGTCCGACCCGGTCACCACGGGCCGTGCTCTGCTTGGCGTCGGATCGCTGCTGATCTTGATGGCGGGTGTGCTGCTCCTGGTGCTGCGGATCGCACAGCAGAACTACATGATGGCCCTTGGCGTGGTCTGGGTGGCCAACGGCCTGACCCTGATCCTGCATGCGCTGTACTGGTGGCGCTATGGCTTGTCCAGGCGCTGGAAGGTGGCGGTGGTCCTCCAGGGCATGCTGACGATGGCGCCGCTGTTGCTCGGAGAGTACGGGCTGGTCTTGATCTTCTTTATGCTGGGCGGGGCGGTCCGTTTCTGGTAGCGCCAGCTTTTAACGAGACATCAGAATGGGTGTTGAATACAAGATCGTTGTTGAGCTGCCGTCAGAAGACATTGCCGAGAAAATCCTTGGCCGCGCGGGCGGCGGGGCGGGCAGGAAGGGGGCCTCCGGTTTTGATTTCCGGTCGCCGGGGAATTCGGGCCAGATGCCCGATGCCATCGCCAGCGTGGAGCCCTACGGATTCTACTTTTGCAGTTTCTCGGGAATCAATGGCCTGAGCGCCGAAGTGCTTGGCTTCATCGTTGCCGCCGCAGCCGCATACGGAACGGTGCTTGTGGAGGATCTTGAGTAACGCGGCTGCCGGAAGCAATACGCTGGTTTGCTCCCCTCTCCCGCCATGCGGGAGAGGGGAGCTACGGTAGCGCCGGATTTGCCCTACCTTGCGTCCGCCGCCGAGCCAAGTTCGCCTAGCCGGTGTGCAAATTCCTCCGGCTCCACGGGCCGGCAGAATAGAAAGCCCTGTTGTCTCTCGCAGCCCAGGGAACGTAGATAGGCTGCCTGTTCCGGGGTTTCCACGCCCTCCGCCGTGACGCTCATGCCGAGCGAATGCGCCATGGCGACAACCGCGTGGGTAATCGCGGTGCAGTCGCGATTGTCTGGCAGCCCGGCGACGAAGGATCGATCGATCTTGAGGTTATGAAGCGGGAAGCGCGTCAGATAGGATAGCGACGAGTAGCCCGTGCCGAAGTCGTCGACGGAAATCCTCACGCCGGTACGGGCCAGCGATGTCAGTGCCGGCATCACGGTTTCGCTATCCATCATCAACAGCCCCTCGGTGATTTCCAGCTCCAGCGCACTGGGCTCGAGCCCCGCGCGCGTGAGGCAGCCCTGGACCATCTGCGCCAATCCCGCGTTGATCTGGCGCGGGGACAGGTTCACCGCGATCGATAGATCCGGTGCGATGGTTCGCCGCCATTCGGCCGCTTGCGCGCATGCCCGCTCCAGCACCCACTGGCCAATGGCCACGATCATGCCTGTCTCTTCCGCGACCGGTATGAACTCCTCGGGCGAGACGTGACCGAGTTCGCTGCTGTGCCATCGCAGGAGGGCTTCCGCGCCAACCGCGCTTGCGCTCTGGCCGTCCACGATGGGCTGGTAGACGACATTGAACTCGCCTGCGCTCAGCGCGCGCCGCAAGGATTGCTCCACGGCAAAGCGGCGCTGCATGCGCAAGTTAAGCGACGCCGTAAAGAACTGGAAGCTGTTACGCCCCAGTTGCTTGGCGTAGTACATGGCGGAGTCCGCATTGCGCAGCAGCGTTGCGGCGTCACGGCCGTCTTCTGGAAACAGGCTGATGCCAATCGATGCGCCAACAAAATACGCGTTCTCGCCGAGCGTGAACGGCTGTGCAATGGACTCGAGAAGCCGCGTGGCCAGCGCGGCGAGCTCTTCGGTGCTGCGATAGCCGCGTATCACGATGACAAATTCATCGCCGCCCACGCGTGCGAGCGTGTCGTCGTCTCGCACGCAGCGGGTAAGCCGCTGGGCGACGCTGCGCAGCAGGGCGTCGCCGGTTTCGTGCCCGGCCGAGTCGTTGACCAGCTTGAAGCCGTCCAGGTCGACGTAGACGATGGCAACGCGCAGCGGGTCTTGTCCATCGTTGTCGCCGGGCGCGAGTATTTCGGTCATCCGGTCGGCAAGATAGCCGCGATTGAACAGTCCCGTCAGGGAGTCTCGCGTCGCGAGATACTTCAGGCGCTGGGTGGCATCGCGTACCGGCCCGATATCCACAAAGGAGACCAGCAGGGAGCCCGGTGCCGTCTCGCCGGGCTTGATGATCGGGACCACATTTTCGCTGACCCAGATGATCTCGCCATGGATCAGTTCATGCCCGATCACCTGGCCCAGAACCGGTTGCCCCGTTGCTATCACGCGGGACGTTGGCAGGTCCTGGAACGCGATCGGGGATCCGCCGTCATGAAAGGACCGCGCAACCTTGCCGTAGATATTGCTGCCAACCAGCGACGTGGCCGAGCGGAACATGCGCTGCGCACTTGGGTTGCATGCCAGCACGATGCCGCCTGGCGTTAGCACGAGGATGCCTTCGCTCAGGAGGTCGACAACGAAGCGATGATGTTCTTCGCTCTGCACAAGCCGTTGCGCAATCGCATCCTGATGCACGGCAAGGCCCACGCTCTGCCCGATGGTCCGCAGGATCGTCTCTTCCTTGGCGGTGGGTCGCCGCGGGACGCGATAGTAGACCGCAAACGCCCCGAGCACCTTCCCGGCATCGTCCAGGAACGGCATCGACCAGCAGGCGCGCAGGCCGATCGGCAATGCAAGCTGCCGATAGTCGCTCCACAAGGGATCCGTGGCGATATCCTCCACCACCACCATGCGCCGCTCGAACATGGCCGTGCCGCATGAGCCGGCGCCGGGGCCGATCTGGAGTCCGTCGATCGCCGCGCTGAACGCGTCGGGCAACGAAGGCGCCGCGCCGAATTTCGCATGCGTGCCATCGGCATTGAGCAGGAGGATGGAGCAGGACGGCCCTTCGCCAAGCATCGCCTCGGCGCGGCGGCATACCTCGGCGAGCAGTGCCGGAAGCGGCATATTGCGTGTGATCAACCGCAGTACCGTTTGCTCGAATGCCAGCATCTCGTCGGCCAGGTCGGAGGGAGGGCGACTGGTTGGGAGCGATGCGGCATCGCCGGAATCGGCTGGCACCGGGCTTTCTTTCATTGCTGCGCTCCCTGGTTGAGGCTGGCGGGTGGCAACATTCTACGAATATTGGCACGTTCTTGCGACCAAAACTGCTGCCTCAGTGAAGTCGCTGTCATCGGCTGGCGCCAGCCTCGATACGCGCGGGGTCTTCCTTCGCCCGCCTCTCTCTCTTCATCCGCCCACATGCTTCGCCCTCCCTACGTAGGGTGATGCCTCGCGGTCAGGACGCCGTTATAAACGGACGCCTTTCTTCCTTTCTTCCTTTTGCCTCTTCAGGAGCGATCACCGCGCCTGCGGAAAGCGCGGTCGAGACCATGAGTTCAGTTTCGCTAACACCTGATTAAAGCATGACCGTTGTTTTAGACACAATTGTTGAAGTTTTGTTAGATCCATTGACTGATGCGTTTGCCGAGCCATCAGAAGCGAATTCACACCAGAGGATTGGGAAATTTCCCAAATTTTTTACGATGGCGCTCTGTTAATGTCGCGTCCAGATTTAGCGCGGCAGAATCGACCGAATAGCCAGCATCGGCAGCATCGGCAGCATCGCATTGGCGTTTCCTTGTTGAGCAAGGGAAGCGTCTTACGCATCGTCTTATCCGATTTCGTCTGCGCGCACTTTGAGAATGGGAGAGGCCCTGTGCGGCTTGGCGAGATTGGGATGGCGCACCAAAAGACGACGGTCACCGCAATGGCGGCGCACGGCCTGCGCCTTTCCGCCCTGGCGTGGGGGACGCTCCTGCTCACCGGTACTTGCCTTGCCGCCGGCGTGGTGCCCGATGGCGGCAACAGCGCGCCCACGGTCACGGTGGGGGCCAATGGCCGCATCACCGTTGGCATTACCAATGCGGTTGGCGGCGTTTCCACCAACACCTACCGGGACTTCAACGTTCCGCGCGCCGGCGTCGATCTCGATAACCGCGCGGTGCTCGCCCGCACCATCCTGAATCAGGTCACGAGCACCAATCCGTCATTGCTCGAAGGGCCGTTGAATGTGCTGGGAAACCGCGCCAATGTCATTGTGGCCAATCCCAACGGGATTACCGTAAATGGCATGACGGTGCACAACATTGGCAAGCTGGCGTTGACCACCGGGCAGGTCGACCTGACGACGCTCAACAATGCGGCGGCACAAAGCAATATCACCATCAAGACCAGTCGGGGCTTGCTTGAGATCGGCCCGGAAGGGCTGTCCGGTGAACTGCTCCAGCTTGAGTTGATTGCCAAGCAGATTCGCATTGGCGGCAGGATCGAGAACCGTTACAGCAGCCCCACCGCCAAACTGCGCTTGATCGCGGGAACCAGCGAGGCGGAGGTCAATACAGGGCCTTCGGCCACCGATAACCAGACTGACTGGATCAAGTACACGGCGCCCGAGGACATCCGCGGCAAGGGCATTGCCGTGGACATCACCGGCGCGGGTAGCCTCGTCTCGGGCCGTATCGAGCTGCTCGTTACCGATCAGGGCGCGGGCGTACGGCACGCCGGCAGCGCCTACGCCACCTCCGGAGATTTTGTCGTCTCCGGTACCGGCGATCTGCAACTCGCCTCCGGGAAAATCCAGGCCCTGCAAGACGTCCTGATCGCCACCGGCGGGGTCACGGGCACCGGCGACCTGGATGCCGGCCGCCATCTGCAAGTCACCTCCGACCGCATCGACCTGCATGCCACCACGCTGGCCGCAGGCACCCATACGACGGGGGATCTGGTGATTGGCGCGGCAGGCCAGGCACACAGCGAACCCATCAAGCTGACTGGCTCGGTGCTGAGCGCCAGCGGCGGCATCGGGCTTCTGGACGCGGGCGCGGGCATTGCGCTTGCCGGCACGCAGGCCTCGGGCGCGGGCAACCTCGTCATTGCCACATCGCGGCTCCAGACCACGCAGGCTGATACGCGCACGGCACTGGCTTCGCGCAATGGCTCGCTGAGCATCCAGGCAGACACGGCGGCGTTGTCCGATACCGATGTCGATGGCGTCGCCGGCACCGGTATCCAGGTGCGCGATCTTGCGTTGCAGGGCACCGCCATACGCGCCTCCGGCGCCGCCGTGGCCATCGATGCCGCCGGCAGCTATGTCCAGCGTGACAGCAGCGTGCTGGCCGCGACCGATGTGCGGCTGCATGCGGGGTCGGTGCTGCTTGACTCGGCCGCCGCGCAATCGACGCTGGTGGCCACCCAGGGTGGCGTGCTGCTGCAGTCCGACCGCGAGCTGACCAGCCAGGGCGCGCTGATCCAGGGGCAGTCGCGCATCGCGGGGCAGGCGCAGTCCGCCGGTGCCGTGACCGTGCTGACGGGGGGCACCGTGCTCAATACCTCCACCCCGGACTATCTCGGGATCTTCTTCGGTGCCGGCGACGATGTCACGGTCCGGGCCGGGGGCGATGTCATCAACCGCTATGGCCGCATGTTGTCGAACGGCTACCTTGCCGTGACGGCCGGCGGCGACCTGCGCAACGAGATCACCAAGCAAGCCGGTGCCAATGGCGAGCAGCCAAGCTACCAGACCGGCAGCGGCCAGCGCTGGCTGGTGCTGACCAAGACCAGCGCGCGTTTCGACGTGGACTATGGCCAGGTGGACCGGCCGGCGCAGATTGCCTATCTGCTCTCGGACAAGGGCACCACGCTCACCGGGCGCAACGTCATCAATACCGGCGGGGAAATCTATGCCAACAACGGCGACATCAAGATCCGCGCGGCTGACACGTTCCGCACGGAAGGCATCACCAGCGGCGCCGCGCATTATTCCCGCAGCTGCATGATCGTCTGCCGCACCTCGGCGTCATCGACCACCACCGTGACGGGAGGCCTGTTGTCCGCCGGTGGCCATATCGACATCCAGGCCGGCAAGCTGGCCGCGAACGTGGGCGGGCGCGTGCTGGCGCTGGGTGACCTGACGGTCAATGCGCCGCTGACCTACGCCGCCGGTGTGACCGGCTACTCGGCGATCGCACGCGACCGGGGCTTCAAGGCCTTCTTTGGCGACACCTGGGCCAGGCTCTACGCCACGGACATCGGCGGCAGCTGGATGGCGGCGGGCCGCACGCGCATCAGCGGCGACACCGTAACGGATGGGGGCAGTTTCGAGGGTGACGTGGCCATTGCGGGCACCACCACGGTGACGCGCCCGCGCCAGCGCGTTCCCGTCACCGTCGAGAACCACCTCGGTTTCACTTCCTGGGTGTGGCAATGATGCGGCGCGCTACCCCTCTCCGCCTCCGATTCCGATTCCGGCTGTCCATTACGGCCCTGGCTATCCTGTCTGCCGGCGCAGTGCAGGCTCAGGTACCGCCAATGCCGTTGCCATCGGCATCGGCTTCGCCATTGCCCCAACTCACGCCGGAAGACCCGGCGCAGCGCCTGTTGCGCGAGCAGCGCCAGCGCGACCTGGAGCGTGAGGCCACCCAGCCACCGGCCCGGATCGAGAGCCAGCAGGTTCTGTCATCCGACACGCCCATCGAGGCGGTGCCGGAGACGTCGGCCACGTTCGAGATCCAACGTATCCAGGTGATCGGCAATACCGTGCTGTCGGATGCGGAGATCAGTGCCATCACGGCACCGTTCGTTGGCAAGGCATTGGGGACCAACCGCATCAACCTGTTGCTGCGGCGCTTTACCGAAGCCTTTGTGGCGCGGGGCTTGATCACCACGCGCGCCTATCTGGGCGAGCAGAATCTTGCCTCCGGCGTGCTGATGGTCACCGTTGTGCCGGGCACGGTCGAATCGATCCGCCTCAACGGGCGCACCATCCGCCCGCGCGGCAGCGATGGTAGCGTCGATGGCAAAGAGAGCGGATGGCTCGATACCGTGGGCGGCGGGCTGCTGACAGACGCTGGCACCGGCTGGCAATTCCCCGCGCCGGGCGACACCTTGCGCCTGCCGGATCTGGAGCAAGGGGTGGACCAGGTCAACCGCCTGCGCCGCAACCGCGCCGAGCTGCAGATCCTGCCGGGGCAGACGCCGGGCAGCTCGGTGGTGGCGCTGGCCAACCAGCCCGGCGATCGTTTCCGCTTCAATGCCGGCGTCGACAACTATGGCAGCCGCACCACGGGCATCTCGCGCACGCGGCTGGGCATCGATGCCGACAACGCATTGGGCTTGCAGGAGGCGGTGTCCGCCAGCTATGTGGGCACGCGCGATACCAATGCGGCCGTGCTCTCGGCGGCGGCGCCGTTCGGCTACAACACCTTCAGCTATACCGGCTCGATCTCCGAGTACCAGACCGCCATTGGCGATACCGCGCTGCTGTACGGCCGCACCTTTGGCCATACGCTGGGCTGGAACCGGGTCCTTACCCGCGACCGGAGCGGGCGGCAGGCTTTCGACCTGACCCTCACCTATCGCAAGAGCGAGCGCGAGATCAACAACCTGGAGCTGGATCCCCAGCGGCTTACCGTGCTGCGCGCGGCCTGGAGCGGATTGCGGCGCTTTGCCGCCAACGACCAGCAAGGCTATGCCACGGCCGAGGCCGGCGTCTCGCGCGGGCTGCGGCTGATCAATGCCACCCGCGACCCCGCCGACATCCGCTCTGACGAAGCGCATGCGCAGTTCACCAAGCTCGATGCCAATGCGAGCCTGCAACTGCCGTTGCCGCGGGCCTTCGACACGGCCCTGCTGGCCTGGCGTGCGCAGCTCGTTGCGCAGTGGGCCAATGTGGCGCTGTTCGGCTCGGAGCAGATCTACGCGGGCGGCGTCAGCACCGTGCGCGGCTTTCGCGAAGGCGCCATCGCTGGCGACCGTGGCGCTTATCTGCGCAACGAGATGGTGTGGGCCAACGCGCCGGCGCTGGCCGGCATCCGCATGGAGCCCTACCTGTTCCTGGACGGCGGCCAGACCCAATCGGTCGCAACCCGCGACTGGCAATCGGTGGCTGGCACCGGCGCCGGCATCCGTCTCTCGGCCCAGTGGGCCAAGCAAACATTCACCAGTGAACTGCTGGTTGGCGTGCCGCTCGCGTAGCCCAGCTACCTGGGCACAAAGGCGCCGCTTTTTTTGGCCACGCTCAACTGGACCTATTGAGCTGTGCCGATGAGCTGGGCTGGAAGCGGCCTGCCTGAACACAGAACACAGAACTCCGATACCCGATGTCAAAGGAAACCAACATGCAATCCCGGATCTTTCGCCTTATCGCTACCACCGCATTGGCCTTCAGCCTGCAACCTGTCTTTGCCGCTTCGGTCAACGGCGTGGCCATCCCCGATGACCAGATCACCCGCGCCATGCAGCAGGCACAACTCCCCGACAACGACGCAACGCGCAACGCCATCAAGCAGCAGCTGATCGCGCGTGAGCTGTTTCGCCAGGAGGCGGCCAGGGCCAAGGGGCTGGAAGCGCGGCCCGATGTGCAGCAGGCCCTGCGCGAGGCGAAGGACGCCATCCTGACCCAGGCCTGGCTCAAGGACCATATCAAGCCCGCACCGGTCACCGAGGAGCAGGTGCGCGCGCGCTACAACGCCATCGTGGCAAGCCTGGGCGACAAGGAATACAAGGGCCGCCTCATCGAGCTTGCCGACGATGCCGCGGCCGCCGCCGCGCTCGCACGCATCCAGGGCGGCGAGGATTTCGCCAAGGTGGCGCAGCAGGTGAGCCTCGCGCCGTCCAGGGCCAGCGGTGGCGCGATGGACTGGCTCAGCTTCAAGGTGCCGGCGCAGGAAGGCCAGACCCAGAACCTGCCTTTGCCGCTTGCGCAGGCGCTGTCCACCCTGCCCGCTGGCGCGGTGAGCGCCACCCCCGTGGCCTGGAACAACCGCCGCTTCCTGGTCAAGGTTGACGAAGTGCGCGCGACCCGTGTCCCGGCCTATGACACCGTCAAGCCCGGCATCCAGCAAGCGCTGCAGGCGCAGGAACTTGAGCGGGCCACGACCACGCTGGTCACGCAGTTGCTGGGCAAGGCAAAGATCACGCAGTAAGGCGGCCCGCAAAGGCTGCCCGCCCTGCTACGCAACCCGCCCCAAGACATCCAGCTCGACGCACTGCCAGGAAGCACCATGTACCGCGTGAAACAAGCCGCTCTGCCTCAGGACAACGCACAGCCCGATCCGTCGCCCGGCCTCTCGATGGCCGAGCGTGGCCGTCGCCGCTGGTGGGTGCGTGCGCTGGCTGGCGTGGTGGCCTTCACGACCTGGATTGCGCCGCTGCAGGTGTCCTTGCAGCAAGCCAGGCAGGCGGCAGGGGTGTTGGCGGCGGGCGCCTCGGATCCGGCCAGTGTTGCGATCCAGTCCGGCGCCGCGCGGCAAAGCCTGATGCGCTGGGCGGTCGCGCACCTGCCGGTGACGGCCAGCTTTGGCCCTGCGGCGGCCCATGCCGCGCCGGTCACCGACCCGAACGCGCCGGTGCGTTTCTCCCCGTCGATCGGCACCACCGGCGGACCGGGTGCGCCGGCGGGCGGCGTGCCCGTGGTGGGCATCACCACGCCCAACGCGGCGGGTATCTCGCTCAACCAGTACCGCGCATTCGTGGTCGATCCGATCGGCCTGATCCTCAATAACAGCACCACCGGCGGCGGCACGTTCCTCGGTGGCCAGGTGGGCGCCAACACCAACCTGGCCACCTCTGGCCCGGCTGGCCTGATCATCAACCAGGTCACCAGCCAGACGCCCGCCCAGGTCAACGGCACCATCGAAGTGTTCGGCGCCCCGGCCGGGGTTGTGATTGCCGCGCCCGGCGGGGTCTATACCCGTGGTGCGAGCTTTACCAACACCACCCAGGTCACGCTCACCACCGGCGTGCCGCAGTTCCTGTCGGGCACCGGGACAGCCACCAGTTTCGATGCCGCCACCGCCGCCGGCTTCCTCGTGCAGGGCGGGCGCGTACAGATCGCCAACCCGTCGCCGGGGAACCCCAACGGCGTGGGCATCGAGGGCACGGTCGGCAATATCAACCTGATTGCCGAGTCGATCGGCGTCGATGCCGCGCTCTACGCGGGCAACCAGATCAACCTGGTGGCCGGGCGCCAGTTGGTCACGCCCGCAGCCGTGTCCCCTGCTACGCCATCCGGCGGGGCCTTTGCCACCACGGCGACCGGCGCAAACAACGCGGCCAGCAATACCAGTGCCGCCGGCGGCCTGGCGATCGACGCCACCGCGTTCGGTGCCATGACCGCCGGCCAGATCCAGATCGTGAGCACCGCCGCGGGCCTGGGCGTGCGCGCCGATGGCAATCTTGCCGCGTCGGCCAGCAACCTGACGCTGGACTCCGCCGGCAACCTGAAGGTTGGCAGCACCTACGCCAAGCAGGCGGTCGCGCTCAACGCCGCCGGCGCCGTGGTGGCATCGGGCGATGGCCACAGCGAGGCCGGATACACCCTCAACGCCGGGCAGGACGCCACACTGGGCGGCACGCTGAACGCGGGCAAGGCCGTGGCGGTGTCGGCAGGTGGCTCGATCCACGGTGCCGGTGGCATCCAGGCGCAGAACGCCGTCACCCTGGCCGCCGGCGGCAGCGTGGATGTGGGCGGCGCGGTCCGTGGATCGCAGATCGCCATCTCGGCGGCGGGCAACGATGGCCGTGGCGATATCCATTTGCGCGGCGATGTCAGCGCGCCGGGCACGATCCAGCTCAACGCGGCGCGCGACACCACCATCGACGGCAGCGCGGTCTCAGCCGCCGATCTGGACCTGTCCACCCAACGCCATCTCACCATCCACGGCATGGCGGGCAGCACCGGCGGCAATGTGTCGCTCACCGGCGTCACCGGCAATGTCACCACCACCGGCAATGTCGTGTCGCCCGGCACGCTTGCCGTTACCGCAGGCACCGATGCCAATCTTGGCGGCCAGGTGCTCGCCACCGGCCGGGTTGGCGTCACAGCCCGCAGCGGGAGCATCACCACCAGCGGGCAGATCGGCAGCAATGCCAGCCTCTCCCTCACCGCCGCGCAGAACGTCACGGTGGGCGGCCAGGCCCAGAGCGCGGGCAAGGCCACCATTACCGCCACCGCCGGCAGCGCCGCGATCAACGGCGCGCTGACCAGCGATGGCGACGCCGCCATCGCGGCGGGCCAGAACGCCAACGTGGCCGGCAGCGTGGCCAGCGGCGGCAACGCCACGATCCAGGCCGCGGCAGGCTCGGCCACGGTGAGCGGCACGCTCTCCAGCGTGGGCAGCGCCACCGTGAATGCGGGACAGAACCTCACCCTGGGCGGCAGCGTGCTGACCGGCGGCGATCTGGCGGCCACGGCCGGGCAGACGCTCAAGGCGGGGCAACTCACCTGGGTGGGCGGCAATGCCACCCTGCGCGGCACGGATATCCAGGTCGGCTCGGCGGCGGGTTCCGGCACAACCGGGGGCAATGCCGTCACCGGCACGCTCGATGCGTCCGCCACGCGCAGCCTCGCCCTGACCGGCGACACCACGGCCGCCAATATGACGCTGGGCGGCCAGTCCATTGCCAACAGCGGGGCGGCGATCGCCACGCAGCAGCTCACGGTCAGCGGCGGTGCGGTGAGCAACGCCGGGACGCTCGCTGGCAACCAGGTCAGCCTGATTGCCTCCAGTCTGACCAACCGCGGCACTGTCGGCGGCCAGACCGTCAACGTCACGGCGGCGAATGCCCTGGACAATGCCCAGGGCCTGATCACAGGCGCCAAGCATCTCACCGTCACCAGCGGCGCGCTCGCCAGCAACCAGGGCGGCACCCTCTTCGCCGGCGACCTCACCGGACAAGCGGCCACGACAGGCGACCTGACGCTGAGCATCACGGGCGGCAACGGGAGCTTCAACAACGCGGCGGGCCAGATCCTGGCGGGCAACAACCTGAGCGTGAACACGCCGAACCAGGTGTTCGACCCATCGGCGGCCACCGCCGGCACGCTGAACGCCAACGCCACCCTGACCCTCGCCGCGCTGGCCATCAACAACACCGGCACGTGGAACGTGCCGGGCGGCAACGTGGTGCTCAACGCCAGCCAGGGCATCACCAACACCGGCACGATCCAGAAATCCGGCGACCTGACCCTGGCCACCGGCGGCACGCTCACCAATGCCGGGCAGATCGTCAGCGGCAGCCATCTCTCGCTGTCCGCTGGCGCCTTGACGAACACCGGCACCCTGCACGCCAACGGCAACCTGGCGCTGGGCGGCAACGTGGCCAACCGGGGCACCGCCGAGGCCCTGGGCAACCTGACCGTCACCGGCGGCGACTACGACAATCGTGGCGGCACCACCCAGGCCGGCGGCGACATCAAGGTCGATATCTCCGGCACGCTCAACAACATCGGCAGCGTGATCGGCGCCAACGGCAATTTGCATATCGCCGCGGGCGCGGTCATCAACGACCGCACCGCGCCGGTGGATGCGGGCAGCTCCATCACCAAGGTCAGCAATAGTGCGTTGCTCAATGCCACCCAGATCGGCAAATACGCTACGTGGGAGCTCATTGCGGATTGCGCTGACGGCTGCCAGTCCTGGGTGCCGGGCAAGCCTCTGCCTGTGACGTTTGGCAATGTCCAGCGCACTGCCGATGGTGGCGTGCTGGTCGTCAATTCCCCTGAGACGGTGTATGACCCCGTCTACCAGGTCACCAATCCCGTCTATCTCTGGCATCTGGTCCCGGCCAGCGGCAACCCGATATCTCCAGGAGGCAATGCGACCAGCGTGGGCGGTGTGCCCACGGTCGACCGCGTTGAAGTCAAGCAGGCAGACGGCACCGCCGGCCAGATTATTGCCAGGGGCAACCTCGATATCACCGCGGCTGCGCTCTCCAACAAGGGCGGCACGATCTCCGCGGGCAAGGACGTCACGCTCAACGTCGGCAGCCTGGACAACGGCCGCTCGGCCTCGATCGTCAATAGCGTCACCGACACAGTGAATCAGGGCGAGTTGTCGGCCTTCCTCGCAGGAATGAAGGCGTTGCTGAAGCCGCAAGGTGGCGTCAGCGAACTCGCCCCGCTCGTCTATGGGTTTGGCGCCACGCCGTGCAACAGTGATAACTGCAGCGGCAACAACCGGCCGTGGTCAGAGGTCGCGCTGCAAACCGATGGGCGACCTGCCGTGCCCTCCCAATCGACCATTAGCACCCAGCTCGGCAAAGCCGGCCAGATCACCGCCGGCGGCAACCTGACTCTCACCGGCACCGGCGACCTGACCAATGCCGGCGACCTGGCCGCGGCGGGCAAGGTCGCCATCAAGACGCCGGGCACGTTCACCAACAAGGGCGTCTACGACAGCAAGATCACCACAACGCCCGGCTGCGTGGCCGGCGCGCCGGACTGCCCGGACGACAGCAATCCCCGCGTGGATTCCCTTGCCTGGCAGCAGACGCCCAGCACGGTGGCCGCTGGCCAGACGCTCACGATCAGCGCGGCCAACATCCAGAACCTGAGCGCAACGCTGGCCGCGCAGGGCGATATCACCCTGAACGCCACCAGCAGCGTGACCAACCGCTCCGGCGCCATTCAGTCACTGACCGGCGATGTATCGATCACCGCGCCGACGCTGGTCAACACCACCATGGATACCGCGCGGCTGTACAAGAGCTACGGCGGCCAGAACCCGCCTTACGCCGGCGGCTGCAATCCCGGTGGCACCTACGGCAACAGCCAGTGCGCGGCGAACGAGGACGCCGCCGCCGGCCCGGCCGGCGTCATCTCCGCCGCGCGCGACGTCCAGCTGTCCGGCACGAACCTGACCAACAAGGGCGCGCTCATCACCAGCGGGCGCAACGTCACGGTCGGCATGGCCGGCAGCATCGACAACAACAGCATCCCGCTCAACGCCGACTGGGTCGGGCGCTGGCAGGAAGACCGCAGCGGCGGCGACCGCTGGCACGACACCGGCGGGCGCGCCACGCTCGGCAGCCTGGAATCCGGCATTCAGGCCAGCAATGCGCTGTCGGTGAAGGCCGGCGGCCAGGTGCTCAACACCGGCAACCTGATGGGCAGCCAGGTCGACGTCACCAGCGCCGCGCTGGTAAACGGCTACACCAGCCCCACGCAACCCACGCCGCCCGCAACCGGCGCGCAGCAAGTCATCCCGCTGGGCCCCGTGGCAGCCCCCGCCGGCGCGGTACCGGCCGCCACGCCGGTGAACAACCCGACCACCCCCTGGCAGTTCAACCCGGTCACCGCGCCCAACGGCCCCACAGACCGCGCGCAATACCTGAACAACAGCCCGGCCACCGCCGTGCTGGCCGGCGTCACGCCCGACAGCCTGCTCGCGCAGCTGCCCGCCGACCTGCGCCCGGGCAAGGTCAGCTTCTACTACGACCCCTACACCGAAGGACAAAGGCTCCAGCAAGCCGCGCTGCAACAGACCGGCCAAGCCAGCTTCGTGAGTGGCCTGGCCTGGGACAGCCAGAACCAGCTCTCGGTCACCGACCAGGAAAAGCTCAGCCTCTACAAGAACGCGGCGGACTACGCCAAGGCGCACAACATCGCGCTGGGCACGGCGCTGACGCAGACGCAGGTCAACGAACTCGACAAGCCCCTGCTCTGGTACGTGCAGCAAGCCGTACCCGACCCGAACTGCAACACGGTCGCCAGCACGGCATGCCCCACCGTGAACGCGCTCGTGCCGCAGGTGTACCTGCCCGAGGGCTACGCACAAGCGCTGACCAAGCCCACCGGCGGCACCATCGCCGGCGACAAGGTGAGCCTGGACATCGCCGGCCAGCTGCGCAACAGCGGCGCCATCACCGCAGCCGACACGCTCAACGTGAAAGCCGGCAGCATCGACGCCGGCCCCAACGTGGTGGACATCGGCACCTCGGCCTACAAGGCCCAGGGCGGCTGGAACGTGATCACCGGCACCGTGGTGCAGCCCGGCGGGTTCATGAGCGCCATGCGCATGAACATCGAGGCCGACAGCATCCACGCGGTCAACAACGCGTTCCTGATCCGCAACGCCGACGGCACGGTCGACGAGGCCGCAACCGTGGCGCTGGTGAACCAGCTGAAGGCCAACCTCGGGTTGAACTACACCGAAGGCACGGTCGCTGACGATATTCATACGCGGTTTATTCAGGAGAAGAAGGGGTTCGGACCGCTAGGTCAGATTGTGATGATGGTGGCGGCTGTTGCCATCTCGATCGTGACAGCGGGGGCTGCTGCGGCGGTCATGGGCGTGGCCTTGGCGCAGATGACGCTGGCGCAGGCGATGATCGTGGCCGCCCTCTCCAGCATGGCCAGTAGCGCTTTCACCCAACTCGCGTCCGGCCAAGGGTTGAACTTCGGGAAGCTGGCGACGGCCGGCGCGATTGGCGCGATCACGGCGGGCTTGACCAAGGGCATCACCTTTGACGGCAGCAGCTTCGGGGTGAGTGAATGGGGGAAGTCCCTGGAGGGAACGAATACCCTGGCAAACCTGGCGGGCACGAACAGCGTCGGTGGCGTAATGCAGGCGGCCCAGAACGGCGCGACCGGCACGCTGGCACAGCAAGCCGTGGGCTTCGTTGGCACGGGCTTGATCAATGCCGGGGTTAGCACGGTGCTCAACGGGGGCAGCTTTGGGAGTGCGCTCAAGGGCAGTCTGGTGGCGCAGGCGGGGGCGTTGGGTGCCAATAGTATTGGCACCGAGTTGCCTGGCATCGGATCCACCGGTGCAACCCCGGGCAGCGAGGTGGCCAACGTACTGGCGCATAGTGCGCTGGGTTGTGCGGCGGCAGCAGCTACGGGAGGCGATTGTGCAGGCGGTGCCGTTGGTGCGGCCGCTAGCGCTCTGATCGCCCCCTTGGTGCGCGATGGTCTATATGGATCGGATGGAGCCACCACTCGCGTGCAGTACAACGCGGATGGCACGCAGACTACGGTCACGAGCTATACCAACCCAAATTACAACGCGGTAGTGGCTGCGCTGTCGATGCTTGGCGGAGCCGGGGCGGCCGGGCTTGTTGGCGCAAATCCGTTCGATGCGGCGCGTGCCGCGCAGAACGAGGCGGTCAACAACGCGGTAGGCGTGCACATGGTGACGACCCCCATCCCGACGCCGTTTGGTGTAGTGATGGTGGCGATACCAGTGGTCACAAATGACCCGATCGGGACACCGAACAACGGGCCGCAGAAGACCGACCCGCTGACCAACCCGCTGGAAGCGGCCAATGACGGGAAGGTCATCACGACACCTAACAATGGCCCGCAAGGTGCAACGCTGACGGGCACTCCAGCAGGAAGCCCGCAAGGCCCCACGATCCTGGGCAACCCGGGCTGCGGCGCGGCAGTCGTGCCCTGTCTCGGCCTGACGGTGATGGCTGCCGTGCAGGACGGCGTCAGCAAAGCGTCTGAGTTGCTCGGGGGCAGCAGCAATGCTCCAAACAGTGCGACATCAGGGGCAACCTCTGCGTTTGATACATCGGTTACTTCCCAGGGAAGCAAATTCCTGAATGTTCAGACAGACGTAACCGCAGCGCAGTTTCAGTCGACCCTGATTTCGAACGGATACAGCATTACCAGCCAAGGTACAGGGAAGAATGGGGCGTTCACGGTATTGAGCAACGGGTCCTCCACCTATACGATATACACTCGCTCAAGCACGGGTACCGCTGGTGCTCAGTACTTCGGACCGGGTGGTGCATCGAGCAAGTTCACGCTCAAAGGGCAGTAACCGATGTTTGACGACACTATTGACGAGGGACGTATGAGTCTGAGCGAAGGGGATCCTGTTTATCGGCAGCAGGCGTTTGATAACGTCGTGAAGGCACTGGATTTCGATAGGATGCTACCCGACCGTGTTTATTTTGGAACCTGGAGCGATTTTCTATTCTTCCAGTCCGACCACGTTTTCGCGTCAGACTTCCCGGAAATTGTGCGTGAACTCCTGAGTGTCGAACGGGCTCATACCGCGTGCCTACTCAACCTTGACAAGACCGAGAGGTTCGAGTTTGACTACATTGCGGCGATCTTCTTGGGCGAGATGATCAGTGGAGTCGCGTACGACGACAAGTTACGCGACGGCGGTCCTGCGAGTGGTTGGCTTTACAGGGTTGATAGGTACGCTTGTACATCTGATGTTGGCGAGTGGTGCATCTATTGCGAGAAAAGCAACGATGTAGCGGTTATTGGGTTGCGTGGAATTGACGGTATCGGGAGATTCGAGAAACCTCTGAAGCGACTGTGGGCTAAGCCGATAGACGAGTTAATTGATGGCGGGTGTTATCCGGTCTTTCCTTTCGATCAACTGGTGCCAGCTTGGCGTCAGGGGTTAGTGAAAAACTACGGACGACAACGCGATATGGCAGGATAAGAAAATCGCGGTCAGGATTGAACTGGATGCTGCATACTAGAACAGAGCGGTCACAGGTAAAAGATGGACAGCCGTAACGCCTATGCGCCGACAAATCGATGCATTAACACAAGCACTTGCTGGCGATGTTGTGAGCCACTGGCCATCTGAAGCGCGGCAGACGCCCGTCAAAATCTCTGTCGGTGCGCTGGAGGCCGTTGATGACGACGATCCCGGCTATCTCCGTGTGTCCATATCCAACCCTGGCACCGATGTATTAGAGATTGCGCTATCAGGCAAGGACCTGCACACCGGGCTCTGCAGGGATATCAGCTCTGCAGATCTGCCGATTACCGCTGGCACGGATCTCCCGACGCAGCTACTTACGCTGCGCCCGGGTGCGGCCATCGCAGCGCGCCTCGTGCTCGATGCGGCCTGCATGCCTGCAGATTCCGCCGCGCTGGTTGGTGCGTTGATTGTTGTCCGCGACGGGGTGATGGAATATCGCTCCTTCGGACAGGTCGACATTCCCCGAAAGGCAGTGTCCAGGCAATAGTTGTGGTCTGGCGGCCCGATACGCCACGCTGCCACTGCCACTGCCACTGCCACTGCCACTGCCACTGCCACTGCCACTGCCACTGCCACTGCCACCGCACCCAGCCAGGTCACCACCAGCTATCCCGCCATCATTCTTGGGACCGTCGAGCAGGACAATGAACCCAAGCAGCAGTTGCTTGCCGTCTTTTCGAAGGGATGGGCAGGGATCGGCAAGACCCCGAAGGAAAGCGACCGCATCGGCATGCCGGCCTCGACAGATCAGGATACCAACATGCCCGTGCTCGAGCGCTACGTGAGCGCGGGACAGCCGCTCTCGATAATGTTTGCGGCCACGCTTGACGGCAGTCTTGTGTGTCGCGCGGCGGCAGTGATGACACCCGAAGCGGGGCACGATTACGAGCTCGTCGTTCTGCTGCAAGGGACGTCGATTGGCGGCAATGGACGATGCGGACTGCTCGCTTATGAGCTCAAGCCTGGAGCAGGCCCGGACAACCGCGTGCCGTTCATGCTGCGGCCCCGGGCGGTGGCCGAGCGCTAACTTCGCGAAATGAGCAACATTGATATGAGTGAAAGCCAACCTCCATGCCAGGAATGATGAGAACCTTGATTTTGAGCGCTTGCGCACTCGTCCTGACCGCCTGCGTAACGAGATATCCGGAGCCCACGTCGGGCGACCGTGCCAGGATACGGATGGTGAAGACGGGTCCGTCGGCAAGCACAAGCTTCCACACTTTTTCCAACATGCCGGCGGGAGACTGTATCAAGCAGGGCGTGGAGCTTGGCGAGCAGCGTATCGCTCTGTTTGACAACCCATTGGTTCACTACAACGCTAGCCTTGGGATTCCCGGCAATGACGCCCAGGCTAGCCAGCGTTTCTCGGAAGCCTACATTCATGCTGGCAGGCCTTTCCTGCTCGACACATTTGTCATAGGCGCCAACGTTCAGAATTCATATCAATGTCGTGTTGCCGCATTGTGGAGCCCGGAGTCCGGGGCAGACTATGAGGCGGTGCTTCACTGGACGGGCAGCGCGTGCCAATTGACCGTTTCCAAGGTCGAGGCAGGCGGGCCTGATGGCGTTGCTCTTAAGCGTCCGGTAGACGCCAGGTTTCTGAAGACTTGCGAAGCGCCGGGCAAGTGAACACCACGACGTGACCGGACGGGCAATCCTGTGTGTGAGAGGGAGCGATTTTCCCTGGATTTAGGGCCACACGGCTCGGCGTGGAGCCGCCGTGGCGGCGGGGGATGGCTGTAAGGTGCGCAATGAATATTCAGATAAATGGCGAGGTGGTGAGAAGCGAGGTGGATTTTCATCGAGAACTAGCTTCCATCCTTGGAGTTGAGTCATCCTACGGCTTCAATACGGACGCGTTATGGGACCTGCTTAGTTCAGGTGTGGGGAGGCCCATTTTTTTAAGATGGGTCAATGCAGGTGTCTCAAAAAAAATCATGGGTAAATCGTATTTTGATATTTTAAACATCCTGGAGAGAGTGAAAATGCAGGATGAGGGATTCGGTTGGGTTGAAAAATTTACTTATAAGATCGATTTTTAGGGCGAGAAAATACTGATCATCTCAATTTTGTTACATGTACTTCTTACGCTCGGCCTCCATGTTCGGCGCGGCGATCCAACCGGACCTTCGCCTAAACGGCCAGGGGCCTGGCTGCTATTCCGGCCCTCCGGCATTTGGCTCGCCAATCGGCCGGCATATCAAATTGCGACTGGAGATTGTGCATTATGTATTGGACGGATCATTTCCTGCCTTCGACGAAGAGGCAATTCAAGCGCCTTTCCAATCTGTTGGTGGTAGCCGCAATGCTGGGTGGCACGCAAGGAATCCCGCGTGCCAATGCGGCATCCGGCCAGCCTGACGGCGCGATGGCGGTTGTGCGAAGCTGGACTATCCTGCAAAGGATCCAAAGCGAATGTCCGGGGGGGCCCGATGAGCGTTGGCGACTCGATCGCATCGATCAGGCGGTTGCCCCGTCCCATAGGTTCTCCGCCCGACGATATGCGGAGGAGCTGATTAAGAGTTCCGCGTGGCAATCTATCCTCGGCAAAGACATTCAGACGCTGCTGAACATGACGAATGGCTGTGGGACGCCTGCGATGCTGGA
This sequence comes from Cupriavidus basilensis, assembly GCF_008801925.2. Taxonomy (NCBI): domain Bacteria; kingdom Pseudomonadati; phylum Pseudomonadota; class Betaproteobacteria; order Burkholderiales; family Burkholderiaceae; genus Cupriavidus; species Cupriavidus basilensis. The sequence continues at coordinate 105,138 of NZ_CP062803.1, forward strand.
GTGGCAAGCGGGTATGCGCCGACAAATCGATGCATTAACGCAAGCGCTTGCTGGCGATGTTGTGAGCCACTGGCCATCTGAGGCGCTGCAGACGCCCGTCAAAATCTCTGTCGGTGCGTTGGAGGCCGTTGATGACGACGATCCCGGCTATCTCCGTGTGTCCTTATCCAACCCTGGCACCGACGTATTAGAGATTGCACTATCAGGCAAGGACCTGCACACCGGGCTTTGCAGAGATCTCAGCTCTGCAGATTTGCCGATTACCGCTGGCACGGATCTCCCGACGCAGCTACTTACGCTGCGCCCGGGGGCGGCCATCGCAGCGCGCCTCATGCTCGACGCGGCCTGCATGCCTGCGGATTCCGTCGCATTGATTGGTGCGTTGATCGTTGTGCGCGACGGGGTGATGGAATATCGCTCCTTCGGACAGGTCGACATTCCCCGAAGGGCAGTGTCCAGGCAATAGCTGTGGTCCGGCGGCGCCATCGCCGGCGACGCCTGTGGCGACAATGCGGCTTTAGTGCTCCGATTGGTCTACGTGTGGTGGGTCGTGATGCAACGGCCAGGCTTGGCCGCCCCTTCGCGCGGCACCGACATCCCCGCGTTCCCCAACTTTCCATACTTCTGGTGCGGCAGCGCACCAGAACCGTGCCGTGCGCACGTACTTGCCGCCTGCCATGGGCGTTTTCGGCCACCATTGCGGCGTTTTCCATCCCTGGGTAGCCCCAAATTCACTGGCACGGTTGTTGCATCGCAGAATTCAAGTGACTTGAATTTAAAGAAAGTCACGCGTAGTTTTGCTCGAGTTACTTGAATACCAACCGTTTGTCCACGTGTCGAAGGGGATGAGAGTGCGCAAGAAGAACACCGTAGTTGCCGCTGCCTTGTTGCTGGCCTCGGCCGGGTTGGCCGGGATGTCCGCGCCGGCTGCTGCCAAGGATGTCGTCAAGATTGCCTTCGTGGGCCCGCTGACTGGCGGCGTGTCGTCCATCGGCCTGGGCGGGCGCAACTCCGCCGACCTGGCGGTTCGCTTGCGCAATGCTGACCCGAAGTCGAAGTACACCTATGAGCTGGTCACGCAGGATGATGAGTGCCGCCCTAACGTGGGCGTGCAGGTGGCGACCAAGATCGCTGCCGACAAGAGCATCGTGGCGGGGGTGACGCATTTCTGTTCGGCCGTGGCGATGGGCACGGTTGGCGTGTACAACCGCTTTGGCATGCCGGCCGTGGTGTGGGGCGCGGTGTTGCCGGATGTCACTTACGGCAATAACTTCAAGGAGATCCATCGCGTCAACGGCACGATGATCAACCAGAGCGAGGTTGCGGCGAAGTTCATGACGGGCCTGGGCTACAAGAAGTGGGCGATCATCCATGACACCACCGATTACGGCAAAGGCCATAACAAGTACTTCAGCGAGTTTCTGAAGAAGGATGGCGGCACGGTGCTGGGTACGTTCGGCGTGACGGCTGACCAGCAGGATTTCACGACGGAACTGACCAAGATTCGCGAGCTGAAGCCGGACGTTGTCTACTTTGGTGGCCTCACGCCGCTGGGCGTGCGCATCCGCACGCAGATGGAGAAGCTGGGCATCAAGGCACAGTTCGAGGGGACGTCGGGCATCAAGTCCGATGCGTATATCCAGGGTACGGGCAAGGAGCAGGCCGAGGGCTCGCTGGCCTTTATCGAGGGCGCGCCGTGGGAGAAGCTGCCCGGCGGCTTGTTCTTCGCGGGCAAGTACTCGCAGCAGAAGTACAGCGATCCGCCTGAGGCGTACGGTCCGTTTGCGTTTGCCGCGGCCAACCTGATCATGGATGCGGTGGAGAAGGTGGGGCCGGATCGCAAGAAGGTGCGCGACACGCTCAATGCGACCAAGGATGCCGACACCATCATCGGCAAGGTGACGTTCGACGACCATCGCCAGAACATCGTGCCGCTGGTTACCAAGTATGTGGTCGAGGATGGCAAGTGGGTGATCTGGGAGGACAGCACCTACGGCAAGGGCAAGAAGAAGCTCGCCGGCTTGTAAATCACTGACGCGTTAAACCAGAAAAGCACGATCCCACGAATCCACGGGCCCGCGACCGCAAGGCGCGGCGGCCCGTGGCCGACTGCGCGTGGCGTCTGGCTTCTTGTCTGGATGGGGGGAACTCGATGAGTGTGATTGGCCAATACGTATTCAACGGTTTGATGCTCGGCATGATCTATGCCATGGTCGCCGTGGGATTTACGCTGTTTTTCGGCGTGCTGGATGTGATCAAGTTCTCGCACGGCGATACGCTGATGGTCGGCGCGTTTGCTGGCCTGGCGGCGTCCACTGGCGTGCTGATGCTCGACATCCAGTCGCCCTGGATCCGCTTGCTGGCGGTGGTGCTGTGCGCGATCTGCGTGACCGGCCTGCTGGGCGCGGCGATTGCTAAATTCCTGATCCTGCCGCTGCGCAAGGCGGCACCGCTCAATACATTGCTGGCCACGCTGATGCTGGGCACGGTGATGCGCGAATCCGTGCGGCTGTTCTATCCCGATGGCTCCAACCCCAAGCCGTTCCCGGCGCTGCTGCCAACGGCTTCCATCGAGCTGGGCAGCTTGTCGCTGCGTGCCGATAACCTGATCCTGCTGGGGACCGGCATCGCCATCATCGTCGGCGTGCATCTGCTGATTACGCGTACCCGTTTCGGCATGGCGATCCGCGCGGTGGCGCAGAATGGCGAAACGGCGCGGCTGATGGGCATCAACTTCGAGGCGGTGGTGCTGCTGACGTTCGCGCTGGGCTCGGGCATGGCGGCGCTGGCGGGCGTGATGAACGGGCTGTACTACAACGAGATCAACTTTAATGTGGGGCTGTTGCTTGGCGTGATCGGCTTTGCCGCGGCCATTCTCGGCGGGCTGGGGAACATCTACGGCGCCATCCTCGGCGGGTTTCTGTTTGCCGCGCTGCAGGTGCTTGGCAGCGCCACATTGCCTGCGCTGATTCCGGATATCCCGAGCGCGTACAAGGACGTTTTCGCTTTTGCCGTTGTCATCGTGCTGATGGCCTGGAAGCCGACCGGCCTGATCGCAGAAAAATCCAGTGAGCGGGTCTGACACCATGAACACCTTGAGCACCATCAACACCCCGAAGCGTCACACATCAGGCACGCGCAATCCCGCTGTGGTGCTGGCGCTGGCCTGCATCGCGCTGACCGTCTACATGTGGTTGTTCCTGCATGCGGAGTCGCAGCTCAGCGTGGCCATCTTGCTGGCCGTTGCCATCGTGGCGGTCATTGCCGGCCGGAAGCTGGGCGCCAACCGCGCGCTCGAGGAGGCCGGCGTCAGCCGTCCGGGCCTGGCCCGCTTGTGGGCGGTGGGCGGCACGTTGGCGCTGATCGCCGCGTTCTACGATGCGCACTTCGCGCTGCTGATGATCTGCTCCGTGCTGCTTTACACCACGGCATGCCTCGGCCTGACGCTGCAGTTTGGCTTCTCCGGCGTGGCCAACTTCGCGGGCGCGGCGTTCTTTGGCATCGGTAGCTATGCCACTGCCGTGATGGCCATGCACACCGGCATTCCGCACTTGTTGATCATCGTCATCTCGGGCGTGATCGCGGCGCTGGTCGGCTCGATGCTGATCACGCCGGTGTTGCGCACGCGTGGGCACTATGCGGCCTTGGTGACCATCGCCTTCGGCATCCTGTTCAAGACGTTCATCGAGGTCAACGATGTGCTGGGCGGGCCGCAAGGCCTGCAGGTGCCGGGCATGACCGTCTTTGGCTACGCGCTGAACGATGGCTTTACGGTGGCGGGTGTCGACGTGTCGTTCTACGTGAGCTATGCCTTGATCAGCCTCGGCATCTGCGCCGGTGTCTTTGCGACGGTAAAGGCGCTGGAGCGCTCGTGGGTGGGCTTGAGCATGGACGTGGTGCGCACGGACGAGACGGCCGCCGCCACCTTCGGCTTGCATATAGCGCGCTGGAAGGTTGTGGCCTTCATGCTGGGCAATTTCTTCGCGGGTATCGCGGGCAGCATGTACGGGATGATCACCGGCTTCGTGGCGCCGAACAACTTCACGTTCTCGGATTCGCTGCTGATGCTGTCGATCGTGATCCTGGGCGGGCTGGGCAATGCGATTGGCCTGATTCCGGCGGCCATCATCGTGCTGGTGCTGCCTGAGAAGCTGCAGTTCATCCAGGAGTACCGTTTCCTCTTCTATGCGGCGCTGGTGATCGCCATCCTGCTGTTCCGCCCCGATGGGCTGCTGCCGCGCAAGACGCGCTTGTTCTTTGGCCGGGAGACTTCGCGATGAGTGACAAGACCATGATTGAAGTCAGGGGACTGACCATGCGCTTCGGCGGCCTGACCGCCCTGGATAGCCTGGACATGACAATCCGCGAGGGCGAGATCCTTGGTCTGCTCGGCCCTAACGGTTCGGGCAAGACGACCTTCTTCAATGTGCTGACCGGCCTGTACAAGGCTAGCAGCGGCACCATCACCTACAACGGCGAGAACGTCATCGGCAAGACGCCGCAGGACATCTACCGCAGCGGCGTGGCGCGGACCTTCCAGCGCTCGCGCTTGTCCTTGCCGCTCACGGTGTTCGACAACATCGTCATAGGCGACTACCAGCACATGCAGCACGGGCTGGTGTTCAACCTGTTCCGGCGCAAGGCGTTTCGCGCCGAGTACGACGCCTATGTGGAGAAGGTAAAGGGGCTGCTGAATATCTTCAGCCCGCCGTTGGTGGCGCGGCTGTTCGAGCCCGTGGAGACCTTCACCATGATTGACCGCCGCCGCATCGAGGTGTGCCGCGCGCTGATGAGCCAGCCGCGCCTGCTGTTGCTCGATGAGCCTTCTGCCGGCATGACGCATGATGAAACGCATGCGCTGATGAGCGATATCCTGGATGTGCGCGGCAAGCTGCCGAACTTGTCGGTGGTGCTGATCGAGCACGAGATGAACGTGATCGAGCGCATTACCGACCGCTGCGTGGTGCTGAACTATGGCAAGAAGATCGCCGAGGGCACCTACACGGAAATCACCGACGACGCCAATGTGCAGACCGCCTACCTTGGAGAGGAAGCCGCATGAGCACGCTCGATTCCCCCGGCACGCTCAGCGTGAAAGGGCTCACCACCGGGTATGACAAGGTCAACGTGCTGCATGACGTTTCCATCGACGTGGCCCCTGGCAAGATCACCTGCATCCTCGGCGCCAATGGCGCGGGCAAGAGCACCCTGATTCGCGCCATCCTCGGCCTCACGCCGCCGCGCCAGGGCCAGGTCTTGTGGGATGGCAAGGACCTGGCTGGCGAGAAGACGCACAACATCATCGCTACCGGGATCGCTTGCATCCCGGAGGGGCGCAAGATCTTTCCGCGCATGACGGTGGCGGAGAACCTGGCGCTGGGTGCGTACCTGGAGACCGATGCGGCGCGGGTGCGCGATCGGCTGGCCAAGGTCTACGATATCTTTCCGCGCCTGAAGGAGCGGGCGGCGCAACTGGCGGGGACGATGTCGGGCGGTGAGCAGGCGATGGTGTCGATCGGCCGGGGATTGATGGCGGAGCCGAAGCTGCTGGTGATCGATGAGCCGTCGCTCGGGCTGTCGCCGCTGTATGTGAAAGAGAACTTCAAGGTCATCAAGCAGATCAACGCACTGGGCATCACCGTGCTGCTGGTCGAGCAGAACGCACGGCAGACGCTGGCCATTTCACATTACGGCTACGTGCTGTCTCAAGGCCGCGTGGTGGCCCAAGGCACGGCCGAAGCGCTGGCCAGCAACGACGAGGTGCGCTCGGCGTATTTCGGCTGACGGAGAACAGGCATGAACGATTTCCTGGCACTGCCGGCGCGCGAGCTGGCGGCACGCATGGCGCGGCGCGAGCTCAGCGCGCAGGCATTGGTACGCGCATACATCGAGCGCATCGATGACGCCGAGGCCGGCATTCTGGCCTGGCAGCATTTCGATGGGGCGCAGGCATTGCAGCAGGCGCGGTTGCTGGATGCGGGGCCTGCCTTAGGCGCGCTGCACGGCTTGCCTATCGGCGTGAAGGACCTGATGGACACCGCCGACATGCCCACCACGTATGGCTCGCCGATCTACGCCGGGCATCGGCCCGTCATGGATGCCGCCTGCGTGGCAATGGCGCGCGCCGCGGGTGCGGTGGTCATGGGCAAGACCGTGACCACGGAGTTCGCCACTTTCCAGCCGGGGCCCACGCGCAACCCGCGCGCCCCCGCCGATGCCCCGCGTACACCGGGTGGCTCGTCCAGCGGATCGGCGGCGGCGGTGGCTGCCGGCATGGTGCCGATCGCCTTCGGCACGCAGACCGCCGGCTCCATCATCCGTCCTGCTGCCTATTGCGGTGTGGTCGGCTACAAGCCGACCTTTGGCACGCTGCCGTCGGCCGGCATCAAGTCGCTCGCGCCCAGCCTGGATACCGTGGGCGTGCTGGCGCGCTGCGTCGACGATGCTGCCTTCTTCATCGGCGCGATGGCGCGCCTGCCGCTCACGCCGCCGCAGACCGGGCAGGCGATGGCGTTGCGCGTTGGCATTTGCCGCACGCCGCATTGGGAGCGCGCGGGTGATGACAGCCGGCGTGCGCTGGATACGGCCGCGCGCTTGCTCGAAGGCCATGGCGCCGTGTTGAGCGACCTGATGCTGCCCGCGGAATTCGACGAACTGACGCAGGCCCAGATCGACATCATGGCGTACGAAGCCGCAGCCGCTTTCGCGCCGGAATTGCGCGCGCGGCCCGATGGTTTCAGCAGTGGCTTTGCCGCGTTGCTGGCGGCAGGCCGTGGCATCGATGGCGGCCGCTTCTTTGCCGCGCAGGCGCTTGCCAGTTCTGCACGCAGGGCCTTCGAGCAGATGTTCGCGTCCGTCGACATCGTGCTCGCACCGAGCGCGCCGGGCGAGGCCCCGGCTGGCCTGGGCGCGACGGGCGATCCCATGTTCAACCGCATGTGGACCCTGCTTGGCAATCCGTGCGTCCATGTGCCTACCGGCACGGGTGCGCACGGCATGCCGGTGGGCGTGACGCTGATCGGCCCGCACCGGGGCGATGCGCGCGTGCTTGCGGCTGCGCAGGCGCTTGAGCGCTGCGTGGCTTGAAGTGCGGTGAGATGACCGATCTGAATCCGAGGAGAATCCATTGACTCAACAAGATCCGCTGGCGCAGCACGCGGCAGAACAGGCGCAGGACCATGTCAATAGCGGCCGCTTGCAGGCGGCTATTGCCGCGCTGGCCGCTTTCGGCGGCCGGGACGATGGCGGTGTCTCCCGTGAAACGCTGACCGATATCGACCTTGCCGCGAGGCGCCACCTGATCGAGCAGGCGCGCGCGCTGGGTTGCGAGGTGAGCACGGACGATTGCGCCAACCTGTTTTTCCGCCGTGCTGGCAAGGCGGATCTTCCGCCCGTGCTGACCGGCAGCCATGCCGACACGCAGCCGGTCGGGGGCAAGCTGGACGGCGCCTACGGCGTGCTGGCCGGGCTCGAAGTCATCGCGGCCCTCAATGATGCCGGCATCGAGACGCTGCGCCCGATCGAAGTGGTGGCATGGACCAACGAGGAAGGCAGCCGCTTCGGGCCGGGGGCCATGGGGTCGAGCGCGTTTGTGGATCCGGCTTGCCTGCCCGCGTATCGCGCGTCGGTGGACGGTGCCAACATCCGCTTCGGCGATGCGCTGGACGCCGCGCTTGCCGCCACGGATGACGTGCCGCGCCGCCCGATGCAGCGGCCGATGTCGGCCTGCGTGGAGTTGCACATCGAGCAGGGCCCGGTGCTGGAGCGCGCGGCCGTGCCGCTGGGCGTGGTCACCGGCATCCAGAGCGTGCGGTGGTACCGCGTGGAATGCACCGGCGTGATGGCGCATGCGGGCACCACGCCCATGGACGAGCGCAGCGATGCCATGGCTACCGCCGTTGGCATTGCCCACCAGCTGTACGCCTACGCCGCTGCCGAGGCCGCCAGCCAGTTGCGGCTGACGCTGGGCCGCTGGCAGGTCGGCCCCAACTCCGTCAACACGATTCCGGGCAAGGTAGAATTCACGATTGATGTGCGCTGCGTGGACGAGGCGGTGCTGGCGCGTTTCGAGGCAATGCTGGATGCCGTGACGGCGCAGGCTCGGCCGCGCCAGGGCGGCATCACGTACCAGTGCTTTTTCCGGCGGCCGCCAACGCACTTTCCCGCTGCCATGCTGAACCTGATAGAGCGGGCCTGTGCGCGGGCCAGTGAGCAGGCATCGCAGGGCAAGCCGCTGCACCTCACATCCGGCGCGTTCCACGATGCCATGTACCTGGCGGAGCATTGCCCCACGGCCATGATTTTTGTGCCCAGCAAAGGCGGGATCAGCCATAACGCGGCAGAGGAAACAGCGCCGCACGAACTCTTCCTTGGGGCGCAAGCGCTGGCCTATACCGTGGCCGCGCTGGCGAACCAATAAGCTGGATTCAGTCTGGGTATTCCTGGGTTCTTCATCTTCAACTTGTCTTGCACGGAACGTGAATTGAAAGCCAAAAGCGCCCTGGCGGTTGACCAGATCGACTCAGAAGATCAAAGCGACCCGAACGACAAGAAGACGCCTGCCTCCAGCCTGGGCGTGCGGTTGCGCCATGCGCGCCTGGTGTCGGGCTACACGCTGCTGCAGCTGGCGCAGAAGGCTGGCTGCTCGGAAAGCCTGATCTCCAAGCTGGAGCGCGGCCTGGCCTCCCCCTCGCTCGCCATGCTGCACCGGCTCGCGGTTGCGCTCGACACCAATATCGCCGCGCTGACGAGCGAGGACAACCCCAGCGAAAGCCCCATCAAGCGCCAGGGCGAGCGTCCGGTCATCAAGGCGGGCGGCATCGCGCTGGAGCGCATTGTGCTGGCCAAGCGTGGCGGTTTTCTGCAGGCCAATATCCACATCGTGGCACCGGGCGAAGCCAGCGATGGGCAGATCGAGCATGTCGGCGAGGAAGTCGGTTATGTGCTTGAAGGCACGCTTGAGCTGACGCTGGGCGACATGAGCTACACAGTTGGCGTGGGCGATGCGTTCACGTTCCCGAGCAGCGTGCCGCACGGTTACCGTAACGCCGGCACCGGCGTGGCGCGGGTTTTGTGGGTCAATTCACCGGCGACCTTCTGATTGCCTGCTCACAGGTATCTCGGCAAGCACGCGCCTCAAACAGCCTTGAACAGGTGCAAGACGGACAATATCGGTCCGCTGACGCGGCGCACGACCGCGGCACTGGCCCACCCCGCCCCCACCCTTGACACCCCCCAACCCCCCATGTTCCAATCCGCCCACATTCTGATTTGGGTCGACGCCCAAGCCAACCTGCCTTCCCGGGCAAGGTGGATCGCGAAAGCGGATGTGGCTCCTTGAGGAGCAACCAAACGGGCCATGCGTCGACCCTCCTTGCACGGAGGGTTTTTTGTTTTCTGCTTCGGTCTTTGATCGCGAGATCACGCGCAGCCGCTTCCAGGGCTGCCTGCTGGGCGGCGCTGTTGGCGACGCACTGGGCGCTCCCGTGGAGTTCCTGTCGCTCGCGGAGATCCGCGAGCGCTTTGGCAAGGACGGCATCACCGGCTACGCCCCGGCCTATGGTGGCGTCGGCACCATTACCGATGACACGCAGATGACGTTGTTCACGGCGGAGGGCTTACTGCGGGCGTGGGTGGGCGAGGCGAGCGGGGGCATCGGCGATGTGCCTGGCGTGGCCTCGCGCGCTTATCTGCGCTGGTTGCTGACGCAGGGGATCCAGCCGGCGTTTCATCGCGATGTGCTGTCGGGCCAGCCGGGATGGCTTTACCAGCAGGCGGCACTGCATAGCCGGCGTGCGCCGGGAAACACTTGTTTGTCGGCGCTGGAGGCGATGCTCAAGTTGGGAGAACCCGCGCGCAACGATAGCAAGGGCTGCGGGGGCGTGATGCGTGTGGCGCCGGCTGGCTTGTTTGTGTGGCGGCGCGCCGGGCAGCGAACGCCTCAGGATGCCTTTGCCTTGGGAGCGGAGCTGGCCGCGCTGACCCATGGGCATCCAAGCGGATCGCTGACGGGCGGCGTGCTGGCGGTGTTGATCCGCGAACTGGCCGACGGTGCTTCGCTGCCTGATGCTTTGTCGAGCGCCAAAGCGTGCTTGTCCACGCGGCCGGATCATGAGCAGACGCTGCTGGCCATCCTGCATGCGCAGGCGCTGGCCGATTCCGGCGTGGCCTTTGATGATGCCATCGCGCGCCTGGGCGAGGGCTGGGTGGCGGAGGAGGCGTTGGCAATCTCCATTTACTGCGCGCTGGTCGCGCGTGATTTTCGTCATGGGGTTGTGCTGGCGGTGAATCACGATGGCGACTCGGATTCCACGGGCGCCATCACGGGAAACCTGCTGGGGACGTTGCTTGGCGCGGAGGCGATTCCGCCGGAGTGGCTGGCGCCTTTGGAGTTGCGCGAAGTGATCACCGAGCTGGCCGACGACCTGAGCGAGTTCCCCGAGTGGGACCTGGGCATCGACCCGGCAGACGCGGCGCTGGTTCGGCGCATCCGGACGAAGTATCCTGGGCTTTGAATGTTGCGCGCTACGGCAGCAGCGTTTGATAGCCGATAGCCGATAGCCGATAGCCGATAGCGGGACCGGACATTGCCTTGTCCGGAATGCGATTTATGATGGCGCTCCCATCTCCAAGCCCAGCAGCAGGGCCCGGTATCCCATGCATCAGGAAGAAGAACTCAGGGTCGCAAAGCGCAAGGCATTGGCCTTGCTGCTGTTTGCGTTTGCCGTTTTCGTCACCACCGTGTTCCTGCCGCGCGCGCCTTTGACGGATGGCGTGCGGGCGGCGGCGGAGGCGGCGCTGGTTGGCGGGCTGGCGGACTGGTTTGCCGTGGCGGCGCTGTTCCGGCGGATTCCGTTGCCGGGCTTTGCGCGCCACACCAACATCATCATCCGCAAGCGGGACGATATCGCGGATGGCCTGGCGGTGTTCGTGAAGGAGAAGTTCCTGGACGTGCAGTCCGTGGTTGCGCTGATCGAGCGGCACAATCCGGCGCTGGTGGTCACCCGCTGGCTGGAGTCGCCAGCCAATGCGCGGCAGATCGGTGACGTGGTGGTGAAGTTCGCGAGCGGCATGCTGGATGTGATGGATGAGCGCAACATCCAGTCGCTGCTGAAGCGGGCGGTGGATACGATGATCGACAAGGTCGATCTGTCGGAGTCGGCGGCGACGATCCTCGACAGCCTGACCAGGGACGATCGGCACCAGGCGCTGCTCGACGAGACCATCGCGCAGTTGATCGCCTTGCTGAACGAGCCGCCCGCCCGCGCTTTTATCTCGGAGCGGATCGTGGAGTGGCTGAAGAGCGATCACCCCCGGAAGGAGCGGCTACTTCCCACCGAGTGGATCGGGAGCAATGGCGCTGACATGATTTCCGCGGCGCTGAGCCGTGTGCTGACCCAGATCGAGGGCGATGCCGATCACGCGCTGCGCAAACGCTTCGATGCGGCCGTGCAGCGTTTGATTCAACGGCTGAAGCACGATGCCACGTTCCACGCCAGGGCAGAGGCGCTGAAAGCGCACCTGAAGCAGGATGGCACGCTGAACGCCTATGTCGGCGGGCTTTGGGCCGAGTGGCGCGATTGGTTCAAGCGCGACCTGGCGCGCGAGGATTCCGCCACGCACCGCAAGGTGGCGGCGGCGGGCCAGTGGATCGGCGCGGAGCTGGCGCGCAACGCGTCCCTGCGCGCATCGCTCAACGATCACCTGCGCGATGCGGCGCGCAGCATGGCGCCGGATTTTGCGGAGTTCATCACGCGGCATATCAGCAACACCATCCGCAGCTGGGATGCGCGCGATATGTCCCGGCAGATCGAGCTGAACGTGGGCAAGGACCTGCAGTACATCCGCATGAACGGCACGGTGGTCGGCGGGCTGATCGGTGCGGCGCTGTACCTGATCGCGCAGTTGCCGGCGTGGCTCGGCCGCTAGGCGCCAGCAGGATCTTCGCGCCATTGACCAGGTCGTCCGGCTTGCATTCGTGGTTCAATAGGCGCGGTGCTTATTTTTCGCAGTGAACCATTATGACCCTGATCGACATCAAGACGCTCCAGCAAGCGGCCGCCGCATTTGGCGAGGCCCGCGGCTGGGGCAAGTATCACAGCCCCAAGAACCTGGCCATGGCGCTGAGCGTGGAAGTGGCCGAGCTGGTTGAGATTTTCCAGTGGAAGACGGAGGAGGAGGCGCGCGCCGTCATGTCCACGGACGAGCGTGCGCACGTGGAGCAGGAGCTGGCGGACATCACGATCTACCTGGCGCAGTTGCTGACCGCGCTCGATGTTGACCTGAACGCGGCGGTGAAGGCCAAGATGGAGATGAATGCGGTGAAGTATCCGGCGAAGACGGGCGGCACGGATTGAGGTAAGGGGGCACGCGAGCGGCGCCAGGGCAGCGGCGCCGCCGGTGAGTCTTCAGCGCGCTGGCGTACCCTTCTGCCCGCCAAGCCGCGGATTGGGATACTCGCAGCCCAGCTCGACCCGGCCCTTGTACTCGCGGGCCACGATCCACGCGCCGCGCGCGCTCTCGCGGGCCAGTCCCCGGCCGGCCACGCCACGCAGGCCGAGCTGGCTGGCCACGGCGTTGACATCGGTGGCGCTGGTGATGCCATAGGCCGTGTAGTTGCCGAGCTGGTAGTCGCCGAAGCGCACGTCCGAGGTGGGCAGGCCGGCCACGCTGACGGGCTTGGGGGTGCGATACACGGCGGAGGCGAAGCCGCTCAGTTCATCGTTCTTGCTCCACCCGGGCAGCCCGCCGTCTTCCAGGGCATCGACATAGGCGGCCACGCCGCTGGCTTCGCCCTTGCAGTCGAGCAGGGCGGCTAGCGGTGGCAGGTTGGCCGCGTGGGAGATGGCGGGGCCGCCGACGGCCAGCAGGATAGCGCCCAGGCGCAGCAGTTGCTTCTTCATTGTTATTGTTCCGAGGTTGGGATTGGCGCGATATTGTCCGTCATGACTGCATGACGCGCGATGGAATTCCGGTGCCCCTCTTTCTCACCGTTTCATCCCGGGCCACATGCCGGTAGACTTTGGCCGTTGCATCGCGTCCATGGCAGTCATTGGCCGCCGATGCCGCACCGATGCCGCATCGCTGGTCCCCACCCCCGTTCCGGCCGGACATTTCCGGCCCCTTCCATGCTGGAGCCCCCGCACCGCCATGAAGATCCTGATCGCACGACTGAACCACGAAACCAATACCTTCTCGCCGGTGGCGACGCCGCTGTCGTCCTTTCATCCGCAATACGGCGAGGACGCGTATCGGGCGAGCAAGGGCACGCGCACGGCCATCGGTGCCTTTATCGACCTGGCCGAGGCGGCAGGCGCGGAGCTGGTGGTGCCGGTCACGGCCAGCGCCAACCCGAGCGGGCGCGTCGCGGCCGATGCGTATACGGCCTTGTGCGATGCCATCGTGAAGGCGGCGCCCGGGTGCGACGGCGTGATGCTCGACCTGCACGGCGCCATGGTGGCGCAGAACAGCGACGACGGCGAGGGTGAGTTGCTGGCGCGCCTGCGCGAAGTGCTGCCGCATGCGCCGATTGCCGTTGCGCTGGACCTGCACGGCAACGTCACGCAGGCCATGATCGATCACGCGGATATCGCGGTCAGTTTCAAGACCTATCCGCACGTGGACATGTACGAGACCGGCGAGCACGCCGGCCGCCTGCTGATGCGCATGCTCCAGCAAAAGGCGCGGCCCGCGCTGGCCTGGCGGCGCCTGCCGATGGTCACGCACACACTGCGCAGCAATACCGGCGAAGGCGCGATGCAGCGCGCGGTGGCGGCGGCCAGGCAGGCCGAGGCCGACGGCATGCTGGCGGTGTCGGTGCTGGCCGGCTTCGGGCTGGCGGATATCGCGGCGCCTTGCCTGAGCGTGCTGGTGGTGGCCGACGGCGGCCAGGCTGCGGCGCAGGCAGCGGCCGACAAGCTTGCTGCGCAGATCTGGGCGGAGCGCGCGGGCTTTGTCTATGAGAGCGAGCCGCTGGCGGAATCGATTGCGCGCGCCGCGCAGCTGGCCGCGCAAGGCGGCAGCGGGCCGGTGCTGTTGCTGGACCACGGCGACAACTGCATGTCGGGCGGCACCTGCGACGATATGCAGGTCCTGCGCGAGGCCTTGCGGCAAGGCTTGCCCGGCATTGCCGTGGGGCCGATATGCGACCCGCAGGCCGTAGCCGCGATGATCGAGGCCGGCGTGGATGCCAGCGTGACGTTGCCGGTGGGCAACAAGGTGCCGCTGACCCAGCTTGGCATCTACCCGACGCCGCTGACCCTGACCGGCCGGGTGGCCGCCATCAGCAATGGCGAATACGTGATCAGCGGCCCGACCTACACCGGCGCGCGCATCCGCATGGGCCGCACAGTGCTGCTCGATATCGGCGCGGCGCAGGTGGTGGTGACCGAGACACCGCAGGAGCACTGGGACCTGGGCATCTTTACCCATATCGGCGTGGATCCGCTGGCGCAGCGTTTCCTGTTGCTGAAGTCGCGCATGTACTGCCGGCCGGTGTTCGTGCCGATCGCAAAGGCGGTGGTGGAGTGTGATGGCGGCGGCGTGACGAGTTCGCGCTACGCGCAGTTCCCGTTTGCGCGCCTGACGCGGCCGGTGTATCCGCTGGACGCGGGCGTGACCTTGGCCGCGTAGCCAGCGGGCGGCGGCCGGAGCGGGCGAGTCCTGATGCCCTCCTCGTGCCGCCGCTACGCCGCTGGCCAACGGCTACTGGTCAGCGGCCCTTGGCCAGCGCCGCATCGATCGCCTCCAGCAGGCGCGGGTCGTTCGCGGCGACGTCCGGCGCGAAGCGCGCTACCACCTTGCCTTCCCGGTCGATCAGGAATTTCTCGAAGTTCCACAGCACGTCGGCGGTGTTCTCCGGGTTCACGCCGTAGCCCTTCAGGCGTTCACGGAAAGGGCCGTCGCCGATGGCGGCCGGCTGGGCTTGCGTCAGTGCCGCGTACAGCGGATGCTGGTCCGGTCCGAGCACCGAGACCTTCGAGAACATCGGGAAGTGCACGTCGTAGGTCAGCTTGCAGAATTCCTGGATCTGCGCCTCGTCGCCCGGCTCCTGGCCTTTGAAGTTGTTGGCCGGGAATCCCAGCACCTCCAGGCCCTCGGCGCGCTTGGCCTGGTACAGCGCTTCGAGCCCTTCGTACTGGGGCGTCAGGCCGCACTTCGATGCCACGTTCACGACCAGCAGCACATGAGCGCGAAAATCCGCGAGCCGGCTGTCGGTGCCGTCGATGCGTTTCAGGGGAATGTCGTACAAGGTGCTTGCCATCTTTCGTCCTTACGTGAGTGGTACGGATGCCATGGAGCCGACAGTATGCCGGCCTTGGAGGTTTCTTGCCGGTGGGCGTCCCGGCGTCCCGGCTTCCCGCGCATGCCGCATTGCAGCGTCAATGCGCCACGGCTGCGCCGCAGCCCTTATCGTTGCCTCTGCGCGCAACCGCACACCCATTCCCCCGCAGTATTTCCTAAACTGCAAGACACTCGCCATCACGGCCAGCGGTCCCCGCGCTGGCCCTTACGCCATGCCGCGCCTTGTCTTTGCCTCTGCGATCCAGCGCCATATCCCGAGCCCGGAGCGGGAAGTGCCCGCGGCTACCGTCTGCGCCGCGCTGGAGATGGCGTTTCGGGAGCAGCCGGAGCTGCGCGGCTATATCCTCGATGACCAGGGCCAGTTACGCCGGCACCTGGCGGTGTTTGTGGATGGCTCGGCCATTCGCGACCGCCGGCGCATGAGCGATCGCGTGGGTGCCAGCAGCCAGATCTTCGTGGTGCAGGCGCTGTCAGGCGGTTGACGGCTTGCCGCTGAAGGCTCGGCGCTCAAGCGTGGAGGTCAGCATGAACGATCAACTTCTCATTGGCACGCGCAAGGGCTTGTTGATGTTGCGGCGCGACAGCGCGCTGGGCTGGCTGCAGGAGTCGGTGCATTTCCTGGGCGAGCCCGTGAGCATGGTGCTGGGCGATGCGCGTGACGGTGCCTTGTATGCGGCACTTAACCTTGGGCATTTTGGCGTCAAGCTATGGCGGCGCAGGGCGCGCGGCGTGGAGTGGGAGGCTTGCGCCGTGCCGGTCTATCCGCCCCAGCCGGAGCCGGATCCGCCCCGGGAAGCGGCCGTGCCGGGCGTACCCGTCCCTGCGCAAACCGGCGAACCTGCGGTGGCGGCGCCGCCGGTGCCGTGGTCCTTGCAGCAGATCTGGTCGATGGAAACCGGCGGGGCCGATGAGCCCGGCGTGCTGTGGGCAGGCACCTTGCCGGGTGGCTTGTTCCGCTCGGGCGACGGCGGCGCCAGCTGGGCGCTGAACCGGCCGCTGTGGGACCGCCCCGAGCGCAGCGAGTGGTTCGGCGGCGGCTACGATGTGCCGGGCATCCACTCCATCTGCGTGGATCCGCACGATAGCCGCCATGTCACCGTGGCCGTGTCGTGCGGCGGTGTGTGGCAAACGCGGGATGGTGGCAGGAACTGGGCCTGCACGGCGAGCGGCATGGTGGCCGACTACATGCCACCGGAGCGGCGCGAGGATGGCAATATCCAGGATCCGCACCGGCTGGCGCAATGTGCCGGCCATCCGCATGCCATGTGGGTGCAGCACCATGGCGGGATCTTTCGCTCCGGCGATGCGGGCATGCACTGGCAGCGCTTGCACGCCAAGCCGTCGAGCTTTGGCTTTGCGGTGGCGGCGCATCCGCGCCGGCCCAATACCGCGTGGTTCGTGCCGGCGGTCAAGGATGAATGCCGCGTGCCGGTGGACGGCAAGCTGGTGGTCACCCGCACGCGTGACGGCGGGGTGAGTTTCGAGGCCTTCTCCGAGGGGCTGCCCGCGGCGCCGTCGTATGACCTGATCTACCGGCACGGGCTGGCGGTGGACCATACCGGCGAGCGGCTTGCCATGGGCTCCACCACCGGCAGCCTGTGGATATCGGAGAGCGGCGGGGAGCGCTGGAAGCTGTTCTCGGCACATCTGCCGCCGGTTTACTGCGTGCGCTTTGTTTGAATTGTCCGCGCCAGGGGTAAATAGACGCCGGGAGACGCCGGAGACGCCGGGAGACGACAAATTGACGACAGGAGCGCGGCAGCCAGCCCGGTATAATCCGGCATGACCTCAAGCCCTACCCAATCCGCAGCGCCCGCCGCTGCCGGCGCCTCTTTCTCCAAGCTGCCTCTTTCGCCCGCCACGCTGGCGACGCTGGAGCAGCTCGGCTACCAGATCATGACCCCGATCCAGGCGGCCAGCCTGCCGATCGCGCTGGCCGGCCAGGACCTGATCGCGCAGGCCAAGACCGGCAGCGGCAAGACCGCCGCCTTCGCGCTGGCGCTGCTGAACCGGCTCGATGCGCGCCGTTTCGACGTGCAGGCGCTGGTGCTGTGCCCCACGCGTGAACTGGCCGACCAGGTCACGCAGGAAATCCGCCGCCTGGCGCGCGCGGAAGAAAACATCAAGATCCTGACGCTGTGCGGCGGCTCGCCGATGCGCCCCCAGGCCGACAGCCTGGCGCATGGCGCACATATCGCCGTGGGCACGCCCGGCCGCATCATGGATCACCTGGAGCGCGGCACGCTGAACCTGGATGCGCTCAACACGCTGGTGCTGGACGAAGCCGACCGCATGCTCGACATGGGCTTCTTCGACGACATCGCCTATGTGGCAAGCCACTGCCCCAAGGAGCGCCAGACGCTGCTGTTCTCGGCCACCTATCCCGAAGGCATCGCCAAGCTCAGCCAGCAGTTCCTGCGCAAGCCGCGCGAGGTCAAGCTGGAAGAGCAGCACGACGACAGCAAGATCCGCCAGCGCTTCTACGAGGTGGCCGACAGCGACCGCCTGAACGCCGTGGGCCTGCTGCTCAATCATTTCCGCCCGGTCAGCACGCTGGCCTTCTGCAACACCAAGGCCCGCTGCCGCGACCTGGTCGACCTGCTGCGCGCGCAAGGCTTCGAAGCCCTGGCGCTGCACGGTGAGCTGGACCAGCGCGAGCGCGACCAGGTGCTGGTGCAGTTCGCCAACCGCAGCTGTTCGGTGCTGGTCGCCACCGACGTGGCCGCGCGCGGGCTGGACATTGCCCAGCTCGAAGCGGTGATCAACGTCGACGTCACGCCCGACCCCGAGGTCTACGTCCACCGCATCGGCCGCACCGGCCGCGCGGACCAGGATGGCTGGGCGCTGAGCCTGGCGAGCATGAACGAGATGGGCCGCGTGGGCAATATCGAGCAGGCCATGGGCGCCGAGATGGAATGGCAGCCCCTGTCCGAGCTGACGCCCGCCAGCAACGAGCGCCTGCTGCCCCCCATGGTCACGCTGCAGATCCTTGGCGGGCGCAAGGAAAAGATGCGCCCCGGCGACATCCTCGGCGCGCTCACCGGCGACGCGGGCTACACCAAGCACCAGATCGGCAAGATCAACGTGATGGACATGTCCACCTACGTGGCGGTGGAGCGTTCGATCGGGCGCGAGGCGATGCGCAAGCTCAATGACGGCACCGTGAAGGGCAAGCGCGTGAAAGTGCGCATGCTGACGGAATAACGGTGGCCGCGACGCTGCTGTCCCCGCGCATGGCGCGCTCGCCCTGCCCGCTTGGTGCTGCCCGATGAAAACGCCGAAGCGGCTCCAGCCGCTGGTCGAAGACGGCCTGGTCGATGAGGTGTTGCGCCAGTTGATGAGCGGCAAGGAAGCCACCGTCTATGTCGTGCGCAGCGGTGGCGAGATCCGTTGCGCCAAGGTCTACAAGGATGCCGCGCAACGCAGCTTCCGCCAGGCCTCGACCTACCAGGAAGGGCGCAAGGTCAAGAACAGCCGGCAGGCGCGCGCCATGGAAAAAGGCACGCGCTACGGGCGCAAGGTGGCGGAAGAAGCCTGGCACAACGCGGAGGTGGATGCGCTGTACCGTCTTGCCGCCGCCGGCGTGCGCGTGCCCACGCCGCACCTGTGCTTCGAGGGCGTGCTGCTGATGGAGCTGGTGGTGGATGCCGAAGGCAATGCCGCGCCGCGCCTGAACGACGTGGCGCTGAGCCCGGAGCAGGCGGTGGCATTCCACGACGCGCTGATCGAGCAGGTGATCCTGATGCTGTGCGCCGGCGTGGTGCACGGCGACCTCTCCGAATTCAACATCCTGGTGGATGCCGACGGCCCCGTCATCATCGACCTGCCGCAGGCGGTGGATGCGGCCGGCAACAGCGAAGCCAGCGCCATGCTGGAGCGCGATGTGGATAACCTTGCGTTTTACTTCGGCCAGTTTGCGCCGGAGCTCAACGGCACGCAGTACGGCAAGGAGATCTGGGCGCTTTACCAGGCCGGCTTGCTGCATCCCGGCGTGAAGCTGACCGGCCAGGTTGCCGTGGACGACACCCCGGTGGACGTGGAAGCCGTGCTGGCGGAGGTGGAAGACGTGATCCTGGAAGAAGAGGCGCGCCAGCGCTACCTGCAAAGCGCGGAGTGACTGGCTGACCGGATCATCGTCCGGTCAGCCGGTCATTTGATCGCTCGCTTCAATCGAGCCGCACCACATACCCCGCTTTCGGCTCGCTCCCGCCTGCCACCAGGCTCGCGATCCTCTCCTGCGCGGCGCCGAAGCCCTGCGCTTCGACCAGCGTCAGCCAGCCGTTCGCTGGCGCCTTCACATAATCGATAAACGCCCGCTGCGCGGCGTTGAAGCGCTGGTTCACGCCTTCGGGCCCCCAGTCGGCGTTGCGCTTGCGGATCTGCACCGGCGCGAAATAAAACTCGGGCTTGGGCCCGGGCAGGCCGGTATCGCGCAAGAAGCCCGTGTTCTGCGCCGAGCCGGCAAAGCAGTCGTACACCAGCGCGCCGCCAAAGTGATGGTGCACGCGTGCGCGCAGCGCTTCGTCGCCGGAGAAGTCCACGTAGAGCGTGGGCGCGTCGGTGGCGAGTGTTTCCAGCCCGTTGTAGCTGACCACCTCCGCATAGCAGCCAAGGCCTTCGACAAAGGCGCGGTTGCGCTCCGCGGTGATGGCGGCCAGCGAGATGCCGGGGACGTTGCGCAGGCAGAACGCGGTGCCATAGGCGGTTTTGCTGGAGGCGCTGGACACCACCAGCCGCGTGGCGCCGAAGAAGCGGTTGTCCTCGAGGAAGTCGGCCAGCATGAACGACGTGATGAACAGCGGCCGGTACAGCATCTGGTAGTTTTCCAGCTCGGGCGCGTAGGCGGCGTCATGCGTCACGCGGGTGTACTGGTTGTAGGCGGAGGTCAGGGGCCGGCGGTGCTCGATGGCATCGTAGAAGCCGCGCTCGGTCACGCGCTCCGGCTGCATGCGGATATGGCTGGCGATGGGGAAGTAGCCGTAGAAGCGCTCGCCCGCCGCCACGCCGGGCACCTTGGAGTCCACCACATCGGCAAAGCCCCACACCGGCATATGGCCCCATTCCTGTTGCCCGGTGGGAAAGAACTGCCAGTAGTTCATGGCGTCGCCGAAGGCGGCGTAGGTGATGTTGTTGGTGGTGAGCGCGAAGCGGTCGATCTTCAGCAGGACTTCGCCGGGGGCGGCGTCGGTGGGTTCCTGGCGCGCTTCCAGCCGGCTTTCATTTAGGGCATGCTTGCGTGTCAGCAGGCGGGTGACCGTGAGCGATTGTTCGGCGCTGTCGTCGTGACTGCCGTGCTTCGTCTGAGCCATTGTCTGATCTATTGTCTGTCCCATTTTTTGTCCTTTTTTACCGTCGAGGTCGATGCCACCAATGTATCGCCGCAAGCCGGCCGCCGGGTTCGGAAACGCGAACGCCGCGGCCGAGCCGGCGCAGGCGCCTGCCAGGCCGCTGAAACGCCCGTCGCAGCAGCGCGCGCGCTTTACCGTGGACGCCATCTACGAGGCCTTTGTTCGGATATGGCGGGCGCGTGGCTGGGACGGCGTGACCACGCGCGCCGTGGCGCTGGAGGCCGGATGCTCCGTCGGCACCCTGTACGAGTACTTCCCCAACAAGGAGGCGCTGCTCTCCGGCTATGTGCGGCACACCATTGAGCTGTTGCTGGCGCGCATCGAGGCCGAGGTGGCGTCCGCGCCCGGGCTGGACTGGCGCACGCGCGTCCGGCGCCTGGCACGGCTGACCTGCGGCGCCGACGATGCCTCGCTGGAGGGCTTCGAGCACGACATGCTCATGCTGGAAGCGCGCATCGCCGAGACCAAGCATCACCGCCGTGTGTTCGATGAGCTGTATGCGGCCTGGCAGCGCGCGCTGGCGGCATGCCCGGATCTGCCAGGCACGCCGGACGCCGACACGGTGCGCAGCCTGCTGGAGGCGGTCTGGGGCGCGCGCCGCTATCGCCTGCTGCTGCGGGCTGCCGAGTCCTCGCGCACGGCATGGGTGGCGCAGATGGAGCGGCTTTGTCTGCTGGCGCTGGGGGCCGCGCCGCTAACTTCGGATGCTGCGGATTCTATGGATTCTATGGATCCTGAGGCTCGCTCCTGAACCCCACCTTCTTGTGCGTGCCGTCGCAGAACGGCTTGTTGCCCGACTGGCCGCAGCGGCAAAACCAGGCCTCGGTCATGCGGGTGATGGTCCTGCCGGTGCCGCTGATGACTTCAAGATTGCCTTTGACGCGCAGCGGTCCGTTGGGGATGGGATGGATATCGAGGGGCCCGTCGCGCTGCGCCAGCGGCTCCGATGCCACGGTGGCGGCCTCGCCGGTGGCGACGAAACCCGCGCTGGCGTGGCTGCTGTCGCACAGGGGCTTGTTGCGCGAAGCGCCGCAGCGGCACAGCGTCAGGCGAAAGCCGGCGGGCTGGCCATCGATGGTGATGGCGGCGCGCAGCGCCAGCGGGCCGTTCTCAAGCACGCGCACCACATTGACCAGCGGCGCCGCCTCGCCGGGGGAATCGTCGACGTTCTGGTAGCTGATGGCGCCCGATGGGCAGTTGTGCGCAATCTCTGCGATTTCCTCGGCGCTGGCGTTGTCGGGATGGATCCACTCGCCCTGTACGCCGGGCACGAACACGTCCGGGCGGTCCAGCACGCAGTGGCGCGAATGGATGCAGCGGCTGTCGTCGAAGAGCACGATGACGCGCTTGCCGGCAACGGACTCGGTGGCCATGGCTGGCCCTCCTGCGCATGGCGCGCCAGGTGGCGCGCTCCCTTTCCTTTATAGCGCTTGCCGGCGGGTTTGTGCGGTGCTTTTCAGCGGCTTTGTCTTTTTACAAAGATTCGTGTGCGTCACCCTGTAAGGCGCGCGCGCGTGGTGCTAATCTGAAAGCGATAGGCAGCGGCGCGTTGCGCAGGTGCCCTGCCAGGCGCTCCCGCCATTGCGCGGGTCGTGTGCAATCCGTTGGGATCGAACAAGGAGTGGGTGATGAAAACCGCACGGCAGGTTCTTGAGTCCAAGCCGACTCAGGCTATCTACAGCATTTCCCCTGGCGCCACGGTTTATGCTGCGCTGCAACTGATGGCGGAAAAAGGCATTGGCGCGTTATTGGTGATCGAACACGGCGATATCGTCGGTATCTTGAGCGAGCGGGACTATGCGCGCAAGGTGATCCTGATGCAGCGGACTTCGCGGGAAACCTTTGTTCGCGACATCATGACGTCGGCGGTGATCTATGTGCGCGGGGACCAGAGTACCGACGAGTGCATGGCGTTGATGACGCAGCATCGGCTGAGGCACTTGCCGGTGATGGACGGCGATACCCTGGTGGGGATGTTGTCGATCGGGGACCTGGTCAAGGATATTATTTCCGAGCAGAAATTTATCATCGACCAGCTGGAGCACTACATTAGCGGGACGCCGCATCCCAAGCTCTGATCTCATTGCCCGGGGATTCCTGGTTGATGGGCGCTGCTTACCTTAACGTCACAAGCTTCAAGTCAAAATCGGTTTCACGACCCCTGCGGGGCGCTCGCCTGCCTGCTTTCTTGTCTTGTCAAAATGGCAGGCAGGCGGGCGCCCCATACGCCTTGGCGCATCTCAAAAAAAACCACAAGATTTCCGTCTTTTCGCTTCGTGCCGGCTTGCTGGCAGATGGCCGCGCGTACTGAGCAGAAGTACGCACGTTCCGGCAAAAGGCACATCTGCGCCACATCAGAAACCAACTTAGTGCCGCACTCCATATTTGGTATCCGCATATAATTATGCATTCACTGAATTAGGCCCGCCCGGGCCGTGCAGGCGGCATCTGCCAGCTCTGGCAGCTCTCGATTCGCGCAGCGCTGGGTACGCGTCAAATCGGTTGATTTCAATTTTGTGGCCATGTTCCCCGATGTAGGCTGACAAACGAGGTGGTTTGTTGGCGATTGGGCGCAACGTTGGTTGCTCATGACTACGCGCCCTGCTGCCTCCGATGCCGTCCTCCGCTCCTGCTACATCTGCCGCTTCTGCTGTTGCTACCCCTGCCCTGAGCCACCAGGCCATCATGCGCGTGATCGGCGGGATCATCCTTTGCATCTTGCTGGCCGCGCTGGACCAGACCGTGGTGATTCCGGCGGTGCCGGCCATTGCCAATGACCTGAACGGGTTTGGCCATCTGTCGTGGATCGTGACGGCCTACCTGATCACTTCCACCGTTTCCACGCCCTTGTACGGCAAGTTGTCGGATACCTATGGACGGCGCCGGCTGCTGATGCTGGCGATCGCGCTGTTCATCCTGGCCTCGGTGGCGTGCGCGATGGCGGCTACGCTGGAGCAACTGATCCTGTTCCGTGCGCTGCAAGGCATTGGCGGTGGCGGCTTGATGTCGCTCGCGCAGGCAGCGATCGCGGATGTGGTGGCGCCGCGCCAGCGTGGGCGTTACCAGGGTTACCTGGCGACCGTGTGGGCGGTGGCCTCCATTGCCGGCCCGCTGGTGGGGGGCTGGACGTCGGATCATCTGTCGTGGCGCTGGCTGTTCTGGATCAATGTGCCGCTGGGGCTGCTGGCCATGTTCATGTGCTATCGGGGCTTAAGCCAGTTGCAGGCGCGTGGCGGCTCGGCGCGGGTGGACTGGGGCGGCGCTGCGCTGCTGACGGTTTCCATCGTGGCCTTCCTGTTGGCGATGAGCTGGGGCGGCGATGTCTATGACTGGATCTCGCCGGAAATCGCTGGCCTGGCGCTGCTGGCCTTGGTGGCGGTGGCCGCGCTGGTCTGGCAGGAGCGCCGCGCGGACGACCCGATGCTGCCGCCGCGGCTGTTTCGCAACCGCGCTTATGTGCTGGGCGTGGCGGCGTCCGCGATGGCTGCGCTGAATATCTTCTTGTGCATCTTCGCGCTGCCGCTGCATTTCCAGCTGGTGCGCGGCGCCGATGCGTCGGAGTCCGGCTTGCTGGTCGTGCCTTTCCTGCTCTCCACGGTGGCGGGCAATTTCATCGTGGCCGGGCTGGCGCCGCGCCTGGGGCGGATGCGCGGCATCCTGACCGGCGGCTTCATCGCGGCGGCGCTGGGCCTGCTGGCGCTCGTGGTGATTTCGCCATCCACGCCGCTGGCGCTGGTGTTGCTGGCCATGATGGTGGCCGGCGTGGGGCTGGGCATGACCATGGTCGGCACCTTGATGACGGTGCAGAACGTGCTGGAGCGCCGCGATACCGGCGCCGGTACCGGCGCGCTGCTGGTGCTGCGCTCGCTGGGCAGCGCCTTTGGCGGCGCGCTGGCCGGCACCTTGCTGACGCTGCAATTCCGCAACGCGCTGCATGCTTCCGGCGTGACGCAGGTGCTGGACCTGGGTGCGCTGCGCCACGGCAGCGAAGCGCTGGCCCATCTCTCCCCCGCGGTGCGGGACGTGCTGACGGGCGGCGTGGAGTCGGGCTTCCGGCTGATTTTTGCCGTGGGCACCGTGGCCGCGTTGCTGGCGCTGGTGATCGTGCGCCGCATGCCGGACGTGGAGTTGCGCAGCAGCGTGACCGAGCACGCGGCCACGCTGGCCATGGAGTAAGCGGGAGGCTCGCGCATCCATTTCACGCCCAACGGCGTAAACTAGGGACAGACCATCTCCGGAGTTTCCTACATGCGCAGCCTTCCCGAACAGCGCTCACGCGCCCTGCAACGCATCGCCTTGTCCGGCGCGTTGGTCCTGGCCGCGGCCGCCGCTGTTGTCACCGCGCCGCGTCTTGCGCAAGCCGCCGATACCCCGGCAGCCACCGCCGCCAAGCCGGCCGGCGCCTGTCCGGCCTCGCTCAACTTCAAGTTCCCCCGCCTGCAGGACGAAGCGCCGCAAAACCTCTGCCAGTACGCCGGCAAGGTCGTGGTGGTGGTCAATACCGCCAGCTACTGCGGCTTTACCCCGCAATACGAAGGGCTGGAGGCGCTGTACGCCAAGTACCGCGAACGCGGGCTGGTGGTGCTGGGCTTCCCGTCGAACGACTTTTCGCAGGAGCCGGGCTCCTCCAAGGAGATCGCCGACTTTTGCTACAACACCTATGGCGTGAAATTCCCGATGCTGGGCAAGTCGCACGTGCGCGGCAGCGATGCCAATCCCATGTACGCGCTGCTGGCCAAGCAGTCCGGCACCACGCCCAAGTGGAATTTCTACAAGTATGTGATCGATCGCAACGGCCAGGTGGTGGGCAGCTATAACAGCATGACCAAGCCCGACGACAAGCAGTTCGTGAGCAAGATCGAGCAACTGCTGGACGCCGCACGCTAAGCCGCCAGGCTATTGCGCCGCCATCCGCTGGAGCCGATGTCCAACGCGCTGCGCGACGGCATTGCCGCAAGGGCGGCCGCGTCCGGCGTGGCCGCGCTCACGGCATCGGGGCGCGAATCGATCCCTTCTTGACCAGCGTCAAGCCGCCGGAGCGCCGCCATCGCTACTTTCGCCGCTTTGGGGAGAGACAGACGATGGCCATCACGCTATACGACGCTGGCGGGCACACCTGCCTGCTGTTTTCGGACCTGGTCGAGGAGGAGCACGGCGAGGTGGTGCAGACCAACCAGTTCCTGATCGTCGACGCCGGCCACGGCGCGCTGATCGATCCGGGCGGGCACATGACCTACGGCGAGCTGTACCTCGCCATCAGCCGCTACTTTCCGCCCAAGCAGCTCGACTATGTGCTGGCGTCGCACGCCGATCCGGACATCGTGGCCTCGGTCGGGCGCTGGCTGACCGCCTCAGATAGCCGCATCCTGATCTCGCGCGTCTGGGCGCGGTTCTTGCCGCATTTCTGCCAGGCGGGCAAGACGCAAGGGCGCATCGTCACCATCCCCGATGCCGGCATGCCGATCGCGCTGGGCAACTGCACGTTGCTGGCGGTGCCGGCGCATTTCCTGCACTCGGAGGGCAACTTCCAGTTCTACGATCCCATCAGCAAGATCCTGTTCTCCGGCGACCTGGGCGCGGCCATGACCAGCGCGCGGGAAGCCGGCGCGGTGGTGAGCGATTTTGCCGCGCATACCCATGCCATGCTGCCCTTCCACCAGCGCTACATGAGCGGCAACCGCGCGTGCCGGCTGTGGGCCAACATGGCGCGCGGGCTGGATATCGAGTGGATCGTGCCGCAGCACGGCCCGTCGTTTCGCGGCAAGGCGATGGTGGCGCAGTTCATCGACTGGGTCTCCACGCTGGAGTGCGGGCTGGACCTGCTCAGCCAGGACAACTACAGGCTGCCGCCCGTCACCGCGACGCCAGCCTGACGCCCGGCACCGGTTGCGCGATCAATCGCGCGCCAGCCCTTCGGCCACCAGCGCCTCGTGCACCTTCGGCCGCGCGGCCACGCGTGACAGGTAGGCCTGCAACGCGGGGTAAGGATTGAGCGGCATGCTCAGTAGATTGGCCCAGTTGGCAACCGCGAAGCAGTAGGCGTCGGCCACGGTGAATTGCGTGCCGCACAGGTAGTCGCGCGTGGCCAGGTGCCGGTCTAGCTCGGCAAAGCGCAGCGCCACCTTGGCCTTGCAATCCTCGCGCGTGCTCTGCGCGGTTTCCTTGTGCCACAGCCACGGGCTGAAGACCTTGTGCAGCTCGGTGGAGACCAGCGTCAGCCAGCCCACCGCTTCCAGGCGTGCCTGGGTGCCGGCCGCCGGCAGCAGCGCCTTGCCCGGGGCAAGGTCCGCCACGTATTGCAGCAGCGATGCGGCTTCGGTGTGGCGCGAGCCATCGTCCAGTTGCAGCATCGGCACGTAGCCGCGCGGGCTCACTGTGTAGAAGTCGTCGCTGCCGTTTTCCGGCTCGCTCAGCTTATGCCTGGCCAGGTCGACCTTGGCGAGCGAAAACGGCAGGCCGGCTTCGCGCAGTGCGATATGCACGGCCAGGGAGCAAGCGCCAGGGGAGTAGTAGAGCTTCATCGGGTGGTCCTCGCTGTTTTGGGTTCGGGTTCGGGTTTGGGTTCGGGTTTTCAGGGTTTGCCGCCACGCCTTGTGGTGACAGTGCAGGCAGTCTAGGATTGCGAAAGTGCAATCACAATGCGCGCTGGCGCAAGTCATGACTGCAAATCTGCAATGAACATACCCTACCAACTCTCTTCCCCCGATCTCGACGTGGTGCTGGCACTGGTGCGCGGCGCCACGCTGGCCGAAGCCGGGCGCCGGCTCGGGCTTGATGCCTCCACCGTGTTCCGCGCGCTGCAGCGCATCGAGAAAGGGCTGGGGCGGCGCCTGTTCGAGCGCAGCCGCGCGGGTTACCTGCCGACCGAACTCGCCCAGCAGTTCGCACAGCATGCCGAACGCATCGAGGCCGAGCTGGAGGCGGCGCGCGCGCATGCCTCGGTGTCGGCCGGCACGGTGTCGGGCCTGGTGCGTATCACCACCACCGATACCGTGTTGCATGGCATGGTGCTGCCGGCACTGGCGCCGCTCGGGCGCCAGCATCCCGGGCTGAGCTTCGAGCTGATCGCCACCAACGAGCTGGTCAGCCTGACCCGGCGCGACGCCGACATCGCGGTGCGCGCCACGCGCCGTCCGCCCGATCACCTGATCGGCAAGTGCCTCGGCCCCTTGCGCGTGGCGGTGTTCGCGGCGCGGGAGCTGGTGGAGGCGGCCGGCATCGCGATTCCCGGGCACGGCGGCGCCGTCGACCTTGCCGCGCTGGCCACGCTGCCCTGGATCGCGCCGGACGAGGCCATGCCCGATCACCCGTCGGTGCGCTGGCGCCGCAAGCACCTGCCGCGCGTGGTGCCGCAGTACCGCGTCAACAGCATCGCCGGCGTGCTGGAAGGCGTCGAGGCGGGGCTCGGCGCCGGCATTGTTTCGCTGATGATCGGGCGGCGCAGCGGCAAGCTGGTGGCGCTCACCGGCACGCTGGACGAGTGCGACACCGACCTGTGGCTGCTGACGCATCCCGAGTCACGGCATCTGCGGCGCATCGCCACCGTGGTCAGCCACCTGGCGGAGCATGTCAGGCTGGATGCGTAGGGCGGTGAGAGCGTGCGCTCACGGCGCCGCCAGCGCGGCGGGAATGGCGCTGGCCAGGAAGTCGTAGACCGCGCGGATGCGCGCGCTGCCGCGGATTTCCCGGTGCACGGTGAGCCAGACCGGCAGCGGCGGAATGGATAGCTCGGGCAGCACCGTGCGCACGCGCGCATCGCCGGCGGCAATATAGCGCGCCGCAAAGCCCACGCCCAGGCCGGCGCGGATCGACTGCCACAGCACGATGTCGTCATCGCTGCGCACGGCAAACGCCTCGCGCGTGATCTCCACGCCCATGGCGCGAAAGCCGCGCAGGATCGTGTCGTCGTGGTCATAGCCGATCAGGTCGAAGCGCGGCAGGTCCTGCGCCGTGCGCGGCACGCCCTTGCGCCGCAGGTAGTCCTCGTGGGCGCAGGCACATAGCGCCACGGACGCCACCTTGCGCGCGATCAGCGATGCCTGCACCGGCCGCACCATGCGGATGGCGATATCGGCCTCGCGCCGCAGCAGGTTGCTGACGGCGTTGGACGACACCACTTCGATGGCGAGTTGCGGCTCGCGCAGGCGCAGGTCCGCCAGCAGCGGCGGCAGCAGGTAGCTGGCCACCGCGCGGCTCGCGGAGATGCGCACCGTCCCCGCAATGCCCGCCTGGTCGCGCGCGAGCGTGCGCGCGACCGCGTCCGCGCCCTGCTGCATCACCCGCGCATGCCCGGCGATGGCGCGCGCAGCCTCTGTGGGCTGCAGGCCGTGGCCGGTGCGCTCGAACAGCGGCACGCCGAGCTGCGCCTCCAGCTGCGCCACGTGGCGCCCCAGCGTGGGCTGGCTGCTGGAAAGCTGGCGCGCCGCGCCCAGCAGGCTGCCGGCCTCCATCACGGCCAGGAAGGAGCGCATCAGCGCCCAGTCGAATGCTTCGGCCATTTTCTCCATCGCTCCTTGCCTGGCGCATTATTCAAAAATGCATTCGTGCGTTGCATGTTTATGCAATTGTGGCGTAGCGAAGGATTGCCCACAATGGTCTTCAGGCGATGCCGCAAGGAGAACGCAATGCTGGACAACGCGATGCTGGACAACGCGATGCAGGAGAACATGGTGCGCGACACCGTGTTGATACTCGGCGCCAACGGCCGGCTTGGCCGCACCCTGGTGGATGCCTTTGCCGCGGCCGGCTGGACGGTGCTGGCGCAGGCACGCAGGCCGCTGGCGGGCACGGCGGCGCACAACGTGCGCGGCATGGCTATCGATGTGGCGGACACCACGAAGCTGCTCGCCGCCGCGCGCGGCGCCAGCGTGGTGGTGAACGCGCTCAACCCGGTCTATACCGAATGGGAGCAGCACGCCGAAGCACTGGCGCGCTGTGGCATGGCGGTGGCGCAGGCGCTGGATGCCCTGCTGCTCTATCCCGGCAACGTCTACAACTTCGGCGAGTCGATGCCGCCGCTGCTGCGCCCCGATACCGCCGAGCAGCCCAGCGCGCGCAAGGGCGAGATCCGCCGCGCCATCGAGGCCGGCCTGCGCGAGCGAGCACCGGGGCTGCGCAGCGTAATCCTGCGCGCGGGCGATTTCTTCGGCGGCCCGGGGCGCGGTGCATGGATGGACCTGGCGATCGCCAAGTCGCTCGATCAAGGCAAGGTGGTCTATCCCGGCCCGCGTGACCGCGCGCATGCCTGGGCCTACCTGCCCGACCTGGCGCAGGCCTTTGTTGCGGTGGCACGGCGCCACGCGGATCTGCGCGGCCATGCCGTGCTGCATTTCGCGGGGCATACGCTAACGGGCGATGAACTGGTGAGCGCGCTGGCCGAAGCCAGCGGCATGGCGCACGCACCGCGCGTGGCCGGCATGCCATGGTGGCTGATCCGCGCAGGCGGCGCGGTGGTGCCCATGTGGCGCGAGCTGGCCGAGATGGCTTACTTGTGGAAGGTGCCGCACGCGCTCGATGGCACGGCGCTGGAGGCCCTGGTGGGCGAGCTGCCCCGCACGCCGCTCAAGCAAGCGCTGCGCGCAAGCCTGGGCGAACTGGGTTTGCGGGTGGCCGCCTGAGTGCGGCGTCAGGCCTGCCCAATGATGTCAGCGCGCGTCACCACGCTGCCGAAATGATGCCGCCACAGCGTCTCGCCCAGCGCACCGGAAGGATCGAGAGACGACCCGACGGTGAGATCGGAGATCAGCGTGGGCTGCAGGCCCGCATCGAACAGCGCGAAGCCCGCTGCCAGCACGCAGGTCTCGGTCTGGATGCCGGCAACAAGCACACGTTCCGGCGCCAGCTCACGCAGATACGCAATTGCCTCGGCGCACGGCAGGTAGCCATGCTTCACGAACACGCGATCCGCCGGTATGAGGGACTGGTCGCCCGTGCCGGGCGCCCAGCCGAGCTGGCGCATGAACGGCGTGCGCGCTTCGTCATGGTGCTCCACGGTTGCTACCGATGGCATCTGGCCGATCAGTGGCAACAGGCCATCGATCAGCCATTGTGGCGGCGAGAAGGTGGGCTGAACGTCGACGATCAACAGGGCTTGTCGCAAGGTATTCTCTCCGGAGATCGCATCGAAATGCCAAGCCGGGAGATTATAAGAGACGGCCTGCGCCCGGCGGCGCCACTTAGTCCAGCATCGCCGCCAGCGTCGGCGGCAACCCGCGATTCGGCTTGTGTGGCGGCCGCGCGAAGCTGCCCTCTGCCGCGCCAGTGGGCGCCAGCGCAATCAAGCTCTCGCAATGCCGGATCGCGCTGGATACACCATCCACCACCGGCACCGGAATCCGGTCCGTGAGCGTACGCGCCAGCCCGGCCAGCGGCGCGCCGGCCACGATGATCACGTCCGCGCCATCCTCGCGCACTGCCTTCAGGCTCAGTTCCTCCAGCCGCGCCGCATGATCCTCCTGCACGCTGCCGATATCGCGCAGCGGCTGCTGCAGCGAACGTACGCTGGCCAGCCGCGAGGTCAGCCCGTTAGCCGCCACGCACTCGCGATACCAGGCCTCGATCCGATGCGAAATCGCAATGATGGAAAAACGCTGCCCAAGCAGGCAGGCGCTGGCCAGCGCCGCCTCTGTCATCCCCACCACCGGTACGTTGAACAGTTCCTTCAACCCCGCCAGCCCAGGATCGCCAAACGCAGCCACCACCAGGCCATCGAACTGCCCCTGATGCTCCGCCGCCACGCAAGCCGTAGCGTAGCCCCCCACCAGCGCCTCGAAACGCGTCTCGATATAAGCCACGCCAAACTGCGCCGTCGCCATCGCCAGCGAAGTCCCCGGCGAAGCCGTACGCAAAGCCTCCGCGCGAATCAGCTCGGTAACGCTCTCGGAAATATTAGGATTAACAACAAGAATACGCATGATCATGTCCGGAAAAAATTGCCCAGCAAACCGGCCCCGAGTGGCTGCCCACCAGGCGATGCGAAGCGAGCCCCCCCACGCGATGCGAAGCGAGCCGTGAAGGTGTACCAGGCCGTATGGGGCGCCTCGTCGTCAGGCAAAAAGAGCGGAAAAGAGGGGGCCATGTCTGAGCATCGCCTTAAGGCGATGTGAGTTTGGCCCCCGGCCGCTCTTTTTGCCTGACGACGAGGGGGTGTCGCCCCATCCGGCGCGCCTTCATTGCCTACTTTCTTGGCAAGACAAGAAAGTAGGTCGCCGCCCCGCAGGGGTGGTGAAACTGCCTTTGACTTTAGGCTTTTGAATTTGAAGTTAAGCCACTCACGTCAACTCAACAACAGTCTCAAACCAACGAAGGCGCCCCCGCCGGCAAGAACCTCCCCCTCCCCGGCGCCGGCTCCAGATACCTCCCATCCTCCACCAGCAACTCCCCCCGCGAGAAGCAATGCACCGGCCACCCGGTCACTTCAATCCCCTCATAAGGCGTGTAATCCACCGCATGATGCAAATCGCTATTAGCAATCCGCACCTTCCGCGAAGGATCCCACAACGCAATATCGGCATCCGCGCCAACAGCGATGGTCCCCTTGCGCGGGTACAAGCCATACAGCCGTGCCGGCCGGTAGGAAGTCAGTTCAACAAACTGATGCAGCGAAAGCTTGCCCTTCGCAATCCCATCAAACAACAGCGGCAGCCGCGTCTCGATGCCGGGCACGCCATTGGGAATGTGGTCAAACGGCTGCGCCGTGCCGCCCAGCTTCTTGCCCTGCGGATCGTCATAGTTGAACGGCGCGTGGTCCGAGGAAAACACGCTGAACACGCCATTGGTCAGCGCACGCCAGACAGCCTCCTGATTCTCCGGATCGCGCGGCGGCGGGCTGCACACGCACTTGGCGCCTTCGTAACCATCATCGCCAGGCAAGCCCATATCCTCGGCAGTCAGGTACAGGTACTGCGGGCAGGTCTCGGCCAGGATCGGCAGGCCCCTGCCCTGTGCCCAGCGAATCTGCTCGATCGCCTCCTTGCCGGAAACATGCACGATCAGGATCGGCACGTCGACCAGCTCGGCAAAGGTGATCGCGCGATGCGTGGCTTCGCGTTCCACCAGCGCAGGCCGGGCCATGCCGTGGAAACGCGGCGAGATGCGCCCTTCCCCGACCAGCTTTTCAGTGAGCCAAGAGATGCAATCCGCGTTCTCGGCATGCACCATCACCAGCGCATCGTTGCGCTTGGCTACGTCGAGCACGTCCAGCATCTCGCGGTCTGACAGCTTCAGGTCGTCGTAGGTCATGTAGACCTTGAACGAGGTGTAGCCCTTGCGAATCAGCTCGGGCAATTCATTCTGCAAGACTTCCGGCGTGGGGTCCGCCACGATCAGGTGGAAGCCGTAATCCGCCACCGCGCGGCCTTCGGCGCGGCGATGGTAGTCCGCCACCGCGGCCTTGAGCGAGCCGCCCTTTTCCTGCGCCGCGAACGGGATCACCGTGGTGGTGCCACCGCACACGGCAGCGCGCGTGCCGGTGAAAAAATCATCCGCCATGCGCATGCCGTCGGGCATGGGCTGGTCCAGGTGGACGTGGCCATCCACGCCGCCCGGCAGCGCCAGCAGGCCGGTGGCATCCATCTCGCGCGCGGCACGCGGCAGGCCATTGCCCAGCATGGCGATGCGGCCGTCGCGCACGCCGATGTCGCAGGTGAAGCGGTCAGAGGCGGTGACCACTTCGGCGTTGCGGATGACAAGATCAAGTTCGGTGTTCATGCGCCCTGCTCCTTCATTCCACTTCGGCAAACAAGCGGCCCCAGCCGCGCAGCGCGCGCGTGTCCACGCCGGCCAGGCGCAGCGATTTCCACACCACGGTGGCGATGGTGTCGTAGACGGGGATGCCGGTCTCGGCTTCCAGCGCTTGCACCAGGTGCGCCGCGCGCAGGTTGGTGCAGAACGTGGTGATGGCTGACGGCTTGTGCTGCGCCACTTCGCGCACCATGCGGCGGATGGTGTCTTCTTCCACCTCGGCGAAGCTGTAGTTCACATGCAGGTCGAGGTGACGCTCGGCCGTGCAGCTAAAGCCGTTGCGCTTGTAGTTCTGCACGATGCGTTGCTGCACATCGTCGAGATAGGGCGTGACCAGGCCGAAGTCGTGCGCGCCGGTCTTTTCCAGGATTTCGTTCAGCGCCAGCACCGAGGTGGTGGCGGGAATGCCGGTTGCCTCGGTGATCTGGCGGCACAGCGCCTGGTCTTTCTCGAAGCCGAGCCAGCCGGAGGAGGTGCCGTTCCATGCGATCACGTCCACGCGCGCATCGGCCAGCAATTTGGCCGCGCCAATGATCTTGTCGAGGTCGAACTGGCCAAGGGCCTGGTCGCGCAGCGAGATCTCGGTGACGGTGAAGCGCGAGAAATGCGCGCTGACATTGGGCAGGCCGCTCACCATGGCGCTGGTGATGGGTTCCAGCGCGGTATTGGACGACGGCGTGAGCATGCCGAGGAGGGTGCGTTTGGTCATGGGGTAATGCTCTTTAGGAGATGCCGCGCCGCTGCCGGCGTGTGCCGGCGCGGCGCGTGCGACTGTATGGCTAGCTGTGGAGGTCGCGCTGCGCTCAGACCGGCAGCTTCTTCTCGTAGTCGATCGCGGTCGAGGAGATCAGCAGGCCCACGCCGGCGGCGGCAAAGAACATCAGCGCCAGGAAGTACGAGCCGGTGATCTGCACGATCATGCCGACGATGATGGGCACGGTGATGCCGCCGATATTGCCGCCCAGGTTCATGATGCCGCCCAGCACGCCCACCTTGTTGCGGGTGCCGAGGATGGACGGGATGCACCAGTACAGGCCGCACCAGCGCAGGAAGAACAGCGTGGAGGAGAGCAGGGCAACCACCACCACCGGATCCTTCACGTACGCCACCGAGAAGATCGACACGGTAGCCACCACGGCGGCGATGCCGAACAGGGTGCGCATCACCAGGTTGGGCGCGCCGCCGGCGGCCTTCCACTTGTCGGCGATCCAGCCGCCGATGAGTTCACCGATAAAGCCGGAGAAGAAGATGATGAAGCTGGCGCCGCCCATCTGCTTGATGTCGAAGCCATGCACCTTGTTCAGGTAGTTGGGCATCCACGTCAGCAGGCCGTAGAAGACGCTGTTGAAGCACATCCAGCCGGTCGCCATGCACCACACGGAGCGGTACTTGAGGAAGTCGAGCGAGCGGCCCGACAGGTTGGCCGGCTCGGCGCGGTGCTCGCTGGCTTGCGCGGCTTCGATATAGCTCGCTTCCAGCTCATTGACGCCACGGTGTTCGCGCGGCGAGTTGCGCACGTAGTACCACGCCAGCATGCCGGCCAGCACGGTGCCCACGCCAGCGACCACGAAGGCCAGGCGCCAGGAACCCAGCGCGGTGATCAGCCAGGTGATGATGATGGCGCCGAGCGCCGCGCCCAGCGGCGCGCCGCCGTCCAGCAGGGTGGCGCCGCGGCCGCGTTCGTTCTGCGTCATCCAGATCGCATTGAGCTTGCCACCGGCCGGGTAGATCGGCGCCTCGGCCGCGCCCAGCCCGAGGCGGGTCAGCAACAGCGCGCCGGCACTGGTGCACACGGCCGCCAGGGCCTGGAACGCGCCCCAGAAAACGGTGGCGGTGGCGATCACGATGCGCGGCTTGTACTTGTCCGCCAGCATGCCGCCGGGAATCTGCATGACCGCGTAGGTCCAGAAGAAAGAGCTGAGGATCAGCCCTTGCATGGTGGGGCTGAGATCGAATTCCTTGGCGATCAGCGGCATCGCGACCGAGAGCGAGGCCCGGTCGATGTAGTTGATGGCGATGAGGAACAACATCATCAGGAAAATCTTCCAGCGCACGGAGCTCTTCGTCTCCGTTAGCGCTGCAGCCCGGCTTGTCGTTTGCATGACGCTTGTCTCCTTTGGGGGAATGTTAGGCGGTTTGTGTTGTGTGTCGCGCAACTGGGACGGAGTATAGGATACGTAATCTGTAATTACAACTCTCGTAAGTCATTGATTTTATTGTTATGCGAACGCACAATTTTGGGATGTGTTAGCCTTCTTGTGGTGCATGTTCCCCATCTCGGTGATGTCTGTGACTCAAACGCTTCCTAAATCCACCCGCCTGCGCACCCTCGGCATGTCGGCCGAAATCGCCGCGCGGCTGCGTACCATGATCGAGGAGGGCGAACTGCCCCCCGGCGCGCGCATCGACGAGCGCGCCTTCTGCGAGATGTTCGACGTCTCCAAGACGCCGCTGCGCGAGGCGCTCAAGGTGCTGGTGTCCGAAGGCCTGGTGCTGCATCGGCAGTACATCGGCTACCGCGTGGCCCCGCTCGATCTGGATGAGCTGCGCTCCACCTTCGAGACGCTGCACGGGCTGGAGGCCACCGCCGGCGAACTCGCGGCGGCGCGCCTGTCCGAGGTGGCCATGGCGCGGCTGGAGCGCAAGCACCAGACGATGCTGGAGGCTCACGCCGCCGGGCGGCGCACCGAGTACTTCCGCACCAACCAGGAAATCCACCAGCTCATCATCGACGGCGCGGCCAACCCCGTGCTGGCCGGCATCTACGCCATGCTGATGAGCAAGGTCCACCGCGCGCGCGGTGCCGCCAATGCGGATATGCTGCGCTGGCAGGAGTCGCACGAGGAACACGAGGCCATCATGGCCGCGCTGCGCGAACCGGGCCGGCCGCGGCTGGCGCAGGTGCTGCGCCAGCATTCCGAGAACACTGCAAAAGAAGTCCTGACCGTGGTCGCGCGGACCCTTTCCGAGCCCGCCGGCCACATCGCCACCGAAGCCAAGGGGAAACGATGAAACTAGTACGTGTGGGTAAGCCGGGCGCGGAACGCCCGGGTCTGATCGATGCTGAAGGCCGCGTGCGCGACCTGTCCGGCGTGCTGGACGGCCTCGGGCCGCAGGCGTTGTCGGCCGAAGCGCTGGCGCGCCTGGCCAAGCTGGACCCGGCCACGCTGCCGGTGGTGCAGGCCGAGCGCTTCGGCGTGCCCTGGACCGGCATCGGCAAGATCGTGGCGATCGGCCTGAACTACGCCGATCACGCCGCCGAGGCGGGCATGGCGCTGCCGGCCGAGCCCATCGTCTTCCTGAAGGCCAACAGCGCGCTCAACGGGCCCAATGACCCGGTGATGCTGCCGCGCGGCTCCGAGAAGACCGACTGGGAAGTGGAGCTCGGCGTGGTGATCGGCAAAGTGGCACGCGACGTCTCGCTCGCCGATGCGCTCTCGCACGTGGCCGGCTACTGCGTGGTCAACGACGTCTCCGAGCGCGAATTCCAGATCGAGCGCGGCGGCACCTGGGACAAGGGCAAGGGTTGCGACACCTTCTGCCCGGTCGGCCCCTGGCTGGTCACGCGCGACGAAGTGCCCGACCCGCAGGCGCTGGGCCTGTGGCTGGATGTCAACGGCCAGCGCGTGCAGAAGGGCAGCACCGCCACCATGGTGTTCGACGTGGCCACGCTGGTGAGCTACGTCAGCCGCTTCATGACGCTGCACCCCGGCGACCTGATCTGCACCGGCACGCCGCCGGGCGTGGGCATGGGCTTCAAGCCGCCGCGCTTCCTCAAGGCGGGCGACACCATGCGCCTGGGCATCGACGGCCTGGGCGAGCAGGGCCAGACGGTGGTGGCCTACGCGTAGAGCGGATTGTCCGAAAGACGTGAAGAAGGGCGGCCAGCGATGGCCGCCCTTCTTGCTTTGTGGTGCCGCTTGTTGGCCTGCTGGTCGGCCCGCCTGTACCGCTATCGGCACCTGCCCCCACGGCCGCAAATCTCCCCATGATCCCAATGAACGCGAGAACGTTCCCCGTTCGCAACAGTTGTTACGCTGATTTCGCTACAAAGGGTTAAACCGTTTGCGCTCTGCGCCCAGCGTGAAATACTGTTTTCTATACGCCCTGCGCCTCGCAAAGGGCATCGAGAAAAAGAGTACTGCCATGTCAGAACACGCCCCCGAACTGATCGAGTCACTTCTTGCCGACTCGCACGCGACCCGACCCGCCGCCTGCGCTACCTCCACTTCCCGCGCTTCCCGATTCTGTGAACTGGCCGACACCGTCGACAGCCGCGCCGAGCTGGAAGCCATTCGCCACAGCATCCACCAGCATCCCGAGCTCGCCTTCGACGAAGTGCGCACCGCCGAGCTGGTCGCCACCCAGCTCGAAGGCTGGGGCTACGCGGTGACGCGCAGCGTTGGCGGCACCGGCGTGGTCGGCACGCTGCGCCAGGGCGACAGTCCGCGCAGCATCGGCGTGCGCGCCGACATGGACGCGCTGCCCATTCATGAGCGCACCGGCCTGGCATACGCCAGCATCCATGCCGGCAAGATGCACGCCTGCGGCCACGACGGCCACACCACCGTGCTGCTCGGCGCGGCGCGCCAGCTGGCCCGCACACGCAACTTCAACGGCACCGTCAACCTGATCTTCCAGCCCGCCGAGGAAATCGGCGCCGGCGGCGGCGCCGAGCGCATGCTTGCCGACGGCCTGTTCGAGCGGTTTCCCTGCGACGCGATCTTCGGCCTGCACAACCATCCCGGCGTGGAAGCCGGCACCTTCATGTTCCGCGCCGGCCCCTTCATGGCGGCCTGCGATACGGTCGCCATCACTATCCGCGGCAAGGGCGGCCACGCGGCCCGCCCGCACCAGTCGATCGACCCGATCCTGGTTGCCGGCAGCCTGGTGATGGCGCTGCAGAGCATCGTGTCGCGCAATATCGACCCGAACGAAACCGCCGTGGTCACCATCGGCACATTGCATGCAGGGCATGTGCCCAATGTGATCCCCGAGAGCGCCAAGCTGGAGTTGAGCGTGCGCTCGTTCAGCCCCGATGTGCGGCGCACCCTGGAGGATCGTATCCGGCGGCTGGTGACCTCACATGTGGAGGGCTATGGCGCTACGGTGGAGATTGATTACATCCGGGGCTACCCGGTGCTGATCAACAGTGAGCGCGAGACGGAGTTCGCCCGCCAGGTGGCCGAGGAACTGGTGGGGCCTGACAAGGTGGTGGCGAATTTCCCGCTGATCGCCGGGAGCGAGGATTTTGCTTACTTCCTGCAGCAGCGGCCGGGGTGTTTTGTGCGGATGGGGAATGGGGCGGGGCAGCCTTTGCTGCATAACGCTGGGTATGATTTTAATGATGAGAATTTGACGGTTGGGGCGGCTTATTGGGCTAGGTTGGTGGAGAGGTATTTGGAGAATTGAAAGGGGGGTGACCAGTTGGCTTTTGCTGTGTTGGCTGGTGTTTTTTCAGCGGCGTTGGCTTTTGCACCCAAGGGCCATACGACATCCCCCTGCGGGGGCTGCCGGTCACTTTTCTTTGACCGGCAAAGAAAACTAACGAAAAGAAAGCCGCCCTGCCGGGAGCAGAGCAATCGGGCTTATGTGGGGCGGTGGTTGCGTCGTACGGCCCGGAGTGTTGGCTGGCCTTTGCCTTACCGGCTCACAGGTCATCGCAACTTCATGACCCAATGGTCACGTGGCGGTGCCCCTGATCGCTTTGCGCGGTGAGCATTCCCACATCTGCCGTTCGCGGTGCGCAGCACCACGATCCTGCCTGCCCTGGTGGTTTCGTGGTTTTGTCTCTGGCGGCGGGCGCCCGGCCATTTGATGTCCTGCCGTACCGGCGCAGCCGACGCCTTGCTATCAACTCCCCTGGTTTCGTGGTGGGCACCGTGGCCCGCCCGTGAGGGCCGTGCTCAGACCCCACCCACGACGCTCGCCCTCCGAGACAAAACCACGAAACCAGCCACACCCGAAACGGCGCAGCACTTCGCCCCGCGAACGGCAGATGTGGGAATGGTCACCGCACACGAGGTCAGGGGCCGCACCACGCAACCCGTAGGTCATGCAAGTGCGATGTCCTTTGGGTCGGTAGGATCTGCCAGCCAACACTCCGGGCCGTACGACGCAACCACCGCCCCACATAAGCCCGATTGCTCTGCTCCCGGCAGGGCGGCTTTCTTTTCGTTAGTTTTCTTTGCCGGTCAAAGAAAAGTGACCGGCAGCCCCCGCAGGGGGATGTCGTATGGCCCTTGGGTGCAAAAGCCAACGCCGTACCAAATCCAAGCCAAATCAAACACCAAGAGCCAACGGTTCCCCCCTCGCCCCCCCCAAAAATCACCGAAAAAACCCACTAGGCGGCACCCCAAACTGCCTCCTGAACATAGTAGAAAACGCACTAGGACTCTCATACCCCAGATCCAGCGCCACATCCACCACCTTAGCCCCGGCGGCCAGCCCCTCCAACGCCGACAGCAGCCGAGCCTGCTGCCGCCACTGCCCAAATGTCATCCCGGTCTCCCGCGCAAAGCGCCGCTGAATGGTCTTGGGATCCACTCCCAGCCGCTCGCCCCATTGCGCCAAAGTCAGCGCTGTATCCGGCGCTCCGACAATCGCATCGCAAATCTCCCGCAATCCCGCATCGGCAGGACGCGGTAAGTGCAACGGCAACGTCGGCACCAGCATGACTTCGTCCAGCAACAACCGCATCAGCCGCCCGTTCCGGGACGCTTCCGTGTAGGGCGAAGGGATATCGATCGCGGCGAGGATAAGCTCGCGCAGCAGTGGCGTGATGCCCAGCACGGTGCAACGGGTGGGCAGGTTGTCAGCGGCGTCCGGCCGGATATAGGCGGTGCGCATGCGCACGTGCCCGACCATGCGGATCCAGTGCAACATGCCTCCAGGCATCCACATGCCGCGCGTGGGGGGCACGATCCATTGCCCTTCGGCGGTGGCGACCACCATCACGCCATGCACCGCGTGCACCAGTTGCGCATTGGGGTGCTGGTGTGGCTTGGTAACGTGGCCGGGCACGTAGTCGGCGGCCATGGCGGTGACCGGCATGGCGCTGCGGTCGTACCGCAGGTAGTCGGGCGACTCGGAGTAGGTGTCGGCGCGGGGGGAGGCGGGTGTCGTGGGCGCGGCGTTTTCGGCGCGTTCGGCTTTTTTGGCGCTTCGCTGTGTGATCGGGCGGGGGAGGCGGGGCATGTCCTTTTCTCCAAGGTTCTGGCCCTATTCTCGCAGGACAGACTGGATCGTGCCATTTAGGATGAGCGCCAGGATTCCCCCATTGCCTTTTCGGCCCCGTATCCATCATGAGCAGCCACATCGAAACCGCGCCCGGCGGCGCGAATGCCTCGCCACAAGGCCTGGCCCAGACTTCCACTACCGCGCAGGCCACCGAGCGGACCGGTTTCCGGGTGCTGGGGGCGATCAGTTTTTCGCACTTCCTCAACGACATGATCCAGTCGCTGATCCTGGCCATCTATCCGATGCTCAAGGGCGGCTTCAACCTCAGCTTTACCCAGATCGGGCTGCTGACCCTGACCTACCAGATCACCGCCTCGCTGCTGCAGCCGGTGGTGGGCCTGTACACCGACAAGCATCCCAAGCCGCAGTCGCTGTCGATCGGCATGGGGTTCACGTTGTGCGGCTTGCTGCTGCTGTCGGTGGCGCCGACCTATGGCGTGCTGCTGGTGGCGGCCGCGCTGGTGGGCACCGGGTCGTCGATCTTCCATCCGGAGTCGTCGCGCGTGGCGCGCATGGCGTCGGGCGGGCAGCACGGGCTGGCACAGTCGATCTTCCAGGTTGGCGGCAACGCGGGCAGCGCAACCGGGCCGCTGCTGGCGGCGTGGATCGTGCATCAGCAGAGCAGCGTGGCGTGGTTCTCGCTGGCGGCGTTGCTGGCGATTGCCGTGCTGTGGCAGATCGGCGGCTGGTATGGCCGTGAACTGGCGCACACCACGCGCAAGCGCAAGGCGGTCGCCGCCGCCGCGCCGCTGCCGCGCAGTACCGTGGTGCGGGCCATGGTGGTGCTGATGGCGCTGGTGTTCTCCAAGTATTTCTACATGGCGAGCTTGAACACGTATTACACCTTCTACCTGATGGAGCGCTTTGGCCTGACGCGGCAGAGCTCGCAGCTCTACCTGTTCGTGTTCCTGTTCGCGGTGGCGGCCGGCACCATCCTGGGCGGCCCGATCGGTGACCGCATCGGCCGCAAGCGCGTGATCTGGGCGTCGATCCTGGGCGTGGCGCCGTTCACGCTGATGCTGCCGCATGCCAACCTGTTCTGGACTGGCGTGCTGTCGTTCATCATCGGCTTTATCCTGGCCTCGGCGTTCTCGGCCATCCTGGTGTTCGCCCAGGAGCTGATCCCGGGCAAGGTGGGCATGGTGTCGGGCTTGTTCTTCGGCTTTGCCTTCGGCATGGGCGGCATCGGCGCCGCGGTGCTGGGCAAGCTGGCCGATGCGCACGGCATCCAATCGGTCTACCAGCTGTGCGCCTTCCTGCCGTTGCTGGGGCTGCTGGCCATTTTCCTGCCAGACCTGGGCGGGCGAAAAAAGCTGGCCTGAGTCCGCGCGCGGCGGCTTGTGGCCATACCGAGCTGGGTGAGCT
Source organism: Cupriavidus basilensis (assembly GCF_008801925.2). Lineage (NCBI taxonomy): Bacteria > Pseudomonadati > Pseudomonadota > Betaproteobacteria > Burkholderiales > Burkholderiaceae > Cupriavidus > Cupriavidus basilensis. The sequence continues at coordinate 147,134 of NZ_CP062803.1, forward strand.
CGGAGACCGGCTTGACCTGATTCGCCACGACGCTGAAGCCGCGGCCCGCATCGCCGGCGCGTGCTGCCGCGCTCCTGTCGTACTCCATAGGTGAGAAGCGTGCCAGCCCGGCATCGGGCCGGCACGCGCGACAGGCTGGGCGAGCCGATCAGCGGCCGGTCTTGTCCTGCGACACGTCCATGATCATGCGCGTGAGCAGGTACAGGCGCGGCGTGACCGAGTTGAGGTCGACGTATTCCGCATCGTTGGAGTGCGCGCCAAAGCCGCGCAGGCCGAAGCGCTCGATCACGGGCGCCTTGGTGGCGGCCGCGGCAAAGGCCGCATCGGTGCCGCCGCCTTCGGCGGTGTCGTACACGGCCAGCTTCTCGCCGATCTCCGCATACACGTCTTGCGCGTGCGCGGCCAGCTTGCGCGCGGCGTCGGTGACTTCCAGCGGCGGCCGGCGACGTTCGAACTTGACCTCGACCTTGGTATCGGGAATCAGCTGCTTCTTTATGCGTTCCTGCAGCGTGCGCTCCAGGTTGTCGTAGTCGGCGGTGCGCAGCACGCGCACGTCGGCCTGGGCCGTGGCGGTGGCCGGGATCACGTTGCGGTTGGTGCCGGCCGAGGAGATCGTCCAGTTCACCTTGAGCCCGGTCTCGTGGTTGGACAGGTCGCGCATCTGCAGGATCTGGTGCGAGAGTTCATACAGCGCGTTGCGGCCATTCTCGGGCGAGCTGCCGGCGTGCGAGGCCTTGCCGTGCACAGTCAGCGAGATGGCGCCGATGCCGCTGGTGGCCAGCGACAGGCGGTCGCCGGTCACGCGCGTGGCTTCGCAGGAGAACACCGCGTCTTGCTGGCTGCCCATCTTGGTCAGCATGGCGCGCGCGCCCGGCGAGCTGATTTCCTCGTCGCCGTTGATCAGCACGGTCAGCGTGCCGTAGTCCTTGAAGCCCATTTTCTGCAGGATGGCTACCGTATGCAGGATCACGGCCACGCCGTTCTTGTCGTCGGCGATGCCCAGGCCGTAGGCGCGCTCGCCGTCGACGCGAAACGGCTGCTGCGCCAGCATGCCGCGCAGGTAGACCGTATCCATATGGCCGATCAGCATGATGTTGCGCTTGCCCGTGCCCTTGAACTGCGCCATCACCATCTTGCCCACTTGCTTGGGCGTGTCTTCCATGCGGTAGACCTCGGTGGGCTCGATCAGCTGCGCGTCGCCGCCCATCGCGGCCAGGCGGTCGCGGATCAGCGTGGCGATGCGGTCCAGCCCTTCGATGTCCTTGCTGCCGGATTCGATCGAGACCAGGTCCTTGAGGGTGGCGATCAGCGCCGGCTTTTCTTGCTGTGACAACTGGTAGGCGGGCTCCACCGGCGCCGCTTGCGCGGCAGCGGCGCAGAGCAGGGCGGCAAGCGCGGCCGCCGTTTTCAAGGACGGACGGCGGCGGTGGGCAAGCGCGCTGGCGCGCGGGCTAAGGTTCAAGCGCATGTGGGGGCTCCGTGATGCAGTGAGGAAAAACGCGTTGGGGGGGAAACAGAAAAAAGGCTGGGAGGATTGCAGGGTTCGTGCCACGCGTGGCGCATGCGTTGCTGCGACGCGCCCGCCTGCCGCGTCATTCGCCGGCCGTCTCGAAGCCCTGCAGCCAGCGCCGCAACAGGCTTGCCAGTTGCTTGCGCTCCGCGGCCGATAGCCGCTCCAGCAAACGGTGCTCATTGGCCACGTGCACTTCCAGCGCGTGGTCGATGCGCTCGCGGCCCGGCTGGGTCAGCTCGATCAGCAGCCCGCGCCGGTCATCCGGGTTGGGGCTGCGACGCACCAGCCCGGCACGCTCCAGATGGTCGATGCGGTTGGTCATGGTGCCCGAGGTGATCATCAGCGAATCGATCAGCGCGCCCGGCGACAGCGCATAAGGCGGGCCGGAGCGGCGCAGCGTGGCCAGCACGTCGAACTCCCAGGCGTTCAGGCCGGTCGGCGCCAGCGCGGCCTCCACCGCGCGGTCGGTGTGGCGCGCCAGGCGCCAGACCCGGCCGATGATGCCCATCGGCGCGGCATCCAGGTCAGGGCGCTCGCGCGCCCACTGGGCCAGGATATGGTCGACGCGATCGCCCCCGTCTTGGGGGGCCTCGTCGCTGCCGGCTTTCGGGGAGGGCGCTGTCGCGCTGCGTGGCTTGGGTTTGCCGCGGGTGGCCATGGTGGGCTGCTGTTGATGTTGGTTGACGAGAATCTTGACATCAAGGCTTTCAGTTCGTAAAGTGGATTTTATATCTTGATATCAAGAATATTGTCGTGAAGAAAAATGGAGCCATGACGACATGAAAGCCGACCCTCAGCCCGCCCCCCAACCCGCCCCCCAACTCGTCTCGCCAACGCTGCGCGCGGCGCGCCCATCCGCGCCGTCTTCCACGCCTGCCCCGCAGGTTCAGGTACGCACGGCGGATGTCCTGCTGACCGCTTCGGCGCCCCTGATCTGGGGCAGCACCTACCTGGTCACCAGCCAGTGGCTGCCGCCGGGGCAGCCGTTGCTGTCGGGCGTGATCCGCGCGCTGCCGGCCGGCCTGGCGATGCTGGCGTGGGGCCGGCAACTGCCGCGCGGCGGCTGGTGGTGGAAGGCGGCGGTGCTGGGCGTGCTCAATATTGGCCTGTTCCAGGCCATGCTGTTTATCGCCGCCTACCGGCTGCCGGGCGGCGTGGCAGCGACCGTGGGTGCGATCCAGCCGTTGCTGGTGGTGCTGCTGGCGTGGCTGCTGCTGGGCGCGCGGCCGCATCTGGCGACGTGGCTGGCCGGGCTGGGCGGCATCGGCGGCGTGGCCTTGCTGGTGCTGGGGCCCGCCGCGCGGCTGGACGGCGTGGGCGTGGCTGCCGCGGCGGCCGGCGCGGTGTCGATGGCGCTGGGCACGGTGCTCGCCAAACGCTGGCGGCCTCCGGTCTCGCCGCTGGTGCTCACCGCGTGGCAGCTCACCGCGGGCGCCTTGTTCCTGCTGCCCTTCGCGCTGACCTTCGAGACACTGCCGGCGCGGCTGACGCTGCCCAACGTGCTCGGCTACCTGTGGCTGTGCGTGGCCGGTGCCGGCGTGAGCTATGCGTTCTGGTTCCGTGGCATTGGCCGCTTGCCGACCGCGGCGGTGTCCGCGCTGGGCCTGCTCAGCCCCGTTAGCGCCACCGTGCTGGGCTTCCTGGTACTTGGCCAGACCCTGAACCCGGCGCAGATGGCCGGCGCGCTGCTGGTGCTGGCCAGCGTGTGGCTCGGGCAGCGCGCGCCGAAGGCGGCGCAGGCTGCTGCCGCAGGCTCCGGGGCTTCAGATAAGGCGCATGCGCCGTTGGCACCGCGGCAAGGGGGAACGCAACGGTGAAGCAAAGGTGAACGACCAGGGTGAATGGCGCGCCGTTTTTGCGGCATCATGGCGGGCATGACGTCCGCCGTACCTTCCCCCACCTCCTCCCGGCCCGCTTGCGATCACTGTCTGGCGCTAGCGGCGGATTCCCGCCGGCGCGAGCCGCATGAGCGGCTTGTGCTCAAGCACACCGCGCCGCTGGTCAGCCAGAGCGCCGCCGGCGTGCCGTTCAGCATGCTCACGTTCACGTGCCGCGAGTGCGGTACCGTATGGCGGCTCTATGACCGCGCCAACGAGCTCTTTGTCTCGTGGGTGCCGGACCGCGCGCTGGGCCGCGGCGCCGATCGGATAAAATAGTGCCTGTTTCCTGCACGCGTGCTGACGGTCCAGCGCCCGGTTCCGGGCCGCCCGGCGGCGCCAGCACGGCCAGTTCCGTTGTTCCGTCGTTCCGTTGTGCCGTCTTCCAACCGTTGTCCTCGTCGTCCCCCGCCATGTCCGCTTCCCACCGAATTCCCCTGCTGGCTGCTGCCTCCGTGTCTGCGGCCCTGATGTGCCCGCTCGCCAACGCTGCTGATGCAGCCGGTGCCGCCGGTGCCGCTGGTGCATATCCCGCGCGCCCGATCCGGCTGATCGTGGCCTATCCCACCGGCGGCATCAGCGATACCGTGGCGCGCGCGCTCGGCGAGCGCCTGTCGGCCCAGATGGGTGCCTCGGTGGTGGTGGAAAACAAGGCGGGCGCGGGTGGCAGCATCGGCATCGACGCCGTGGCCAAGGCCGCGCCGGACGGCTACACGCTCGGCTTTGCCTCGACCAGCCCGCTCACGCTCAACCCGCACGTGGGCCGCGTCAACTACGATCCGCAGCGTGACATCGCGCCGGTCATGAGCGTGATGTACTCGCCCGTGCTGGTGATCGCCACGTCCAGCTTTGGCGGCAAGTCGTTCCAGGACCTGCTGGCGCAAGCCAAGGCCAAGCCGGGCTCGGTGCGCTGGGCCACGTCCGGACTGGGCACGGTGGGCCATGTCATGCTGGAACAGGTCAAGTCGAAGGCCAAGGCCGACCTCACCCTGATTCCCTACAAGGGCGCGGGCCAGCAGATGAACGACGCCCTCGGCGGGCAGTTCGAGGTGATGAGCACCAACGCCAGCCCCATGCTGACCCAGCACATGCAGGCCGGCCGGCTGCGCGCGCTGGCGGTGGGCGCACCCAAGCGCATCGAGTCGCTGCCCAATGTGCCGACCTTTGCCGAGCTGGGCTACCCCAAGGCCAACCTCACCTCCACCTTCGGCATTTTCGCGCCAGCGCACACGCCCGTGGCCATCATCACCAGGCTGAATGCCGAACTGAACAAGGCCCTGCAGGAGCCCGAGGTGCGCGAGCGCCTGCTCAAGGGCGGCGAAGTCCCCACCGGCGGTACCGCCGCGCAGTTCGCCAAGGCCATCCATGCGGAATACGACGACAACGCCCGCATCGTGAAGGAAGCGGGCATCAAGGCGGACTGACGGGCCGGGCAGCCGCGTCACGGCTGCTCGACCAGGTCCAGCCGGCAGCCGGTGGCATACACCGCCGACAGGCGTACGCCATTGCGCGGCTCCAGCGCCAGCTTGGTGCGCACGCGCGACAGGTGGCTGTCCACCGTGCGCGACGCACACGGCATGCTGCGGTGCCAGACCGCTTCCTCGATGGTCTGGCGCAGCAGCAACTGGCCGGCATGGCGAAACAGCAAGACCGCCAGCTCGTACTCCTTGGGCGCCAGCTTGACCAGGCGGCCGTTGACGAAGGCGCGCCGCTCGGCCAGCACAAAGCGGTAAGCGCCCAGCTCAAGATCGCCGCAGGCCTGCGCTACCGGCGCCATGCGCCGCAGCAGCGCATCGACGCGCGCGGCCAGCTCGGCATGGCGCACCGGCGGCGGCAGGAAGGCGTCCGCGCCATGGGCGAAGCACCGGGCGATATGGTCGTCGTCGTTGTGCTGGCTCAGCAGCATCACCGGCAACGCATCGCCGAGGGTGCGGCGTATCCACAGCAAGACGTCGCGCGCCGGGATGCCGGGAACCTCCCAGGCCATCAGCAGCAGCGCGTAGGGCTCGCTGCGCAGCGCCTGCATCAGCGCGCCCCCTTCGCGAAAGCGCACTGTCTCATGGCCGCTGAGCCTGAGCGTCTGCTCCAGCAGGATGGCTCGCGCCGGGTTGTCCTCCAGTACTGCGACTCGCATGAACGCTCTCCTCGTGCTCGGCATTGCCAGGGCATCTTAGCGTCGCGGCCCGCGTGGCGGAGCGCTAATGGAAGCTCCCGCCGCAGATTGCGAAATTTCTCATCCGACAGGCTTCTCTCGCGGCTTCTAATGACGGATAGCCCCGCATCGTCGGGTCAATCCCTGGCGCCGGCGGCGCCAATTACCGCGAGACCGGCAGGCGCCCAAGCCTTTCCGGCCAAATTGCATGGGTATGAAGATCGCATCACTGGAAGATGAACCCGCCGAGGCGGCCCTGATCCGGCAGATTCTCGGCGAGGCCGGGCATGCCTGCACCACCTTCACGCGCAGCCGCGACCTGCTGCGGCAACTGCGCGAGGAGAACTTCGACCTGCTGCTGCTCGACTGGCAGATGCCGGATCTTTCCGGCAAGGAGGTGCTGACCTGGGTGCGCGCCAACCTGGACCGGCGCGTGCCCGTGATGTTCCTGACCTGCCGCACGCAGGAAGAAGACATCGTCGATGGCTTCGCCACGGGCGCCGACGACTACATGCTCAAGCCGGTGCGTCGCGGCGAGCTGCTGGCGCGCACCCGTTCGCTGCTGCGCCGTGCCTATCCGGACCCGGGCAGCGGCGGCGCGCAGGTGGCGCTGGCCGACTACGTCATCGATTGCGCCGCGCGCACGGTGGCGCATCGCGCCCAGCCGCTCAGGCTGACGCCCAAGGAGTTCGACCTGGCCGTGCTGCTGTTTCGCAACGAAGGGCGCATCGTGTCGCGCGACCATATCGTGGCGGCGGTCTGGGGGCGCGAGATCTCGCCGCTGTCGCGCACCATCGATACGCATATGTCGCGTGTGCGCAGCAAGCTAGCCCTGAACCCGGAACACGGGCTGCGGCTGCTGCCCGTCTACACGCATGGCTACCGTCTCGAACTCACCGGCGCGGCGCCATGACGGCGTGGCTGTGTTGTGAAATCCTGCGCTGGGCAGCGGGCCTGCGTGCTGTCGCGCGTTGCCTGGAGCGTCTAGCCCACAGGATGGGGGCGGGCATGGCAGAGGGCGGGCAAGACAGGCCCGCGGGCATGGCCGCCATCCGCGCGATGCTACCTGCTGGTGGCGCCGTCGATGCGGCGGCGTGCGACAGCGCGGCGCTGGCATCCTGGCAAACCGCCATGCGGGCGTTGTCGCACGATCTGCGCTCGCCGCAGAGTGCCATCCTGGCACTGGTGCAATTGCACCAGGATGTGCCGTCGGCATGCGCGCACGCGGCATTCGTGGCGCAGACAGCGGGCTATGCGCAGGCGTCGCTGCGGCTCACCGACGACATCGCGCGTCTGTTGCGCGAGCTTGCCCACGGCTACCGCATGGAGATACTGGAGCTGACCGCGCTGCTGCGCGAGTCCGCCGACACGCTCTGCCTGCATGCCGGGCCCACGCCCGAACTCGACCTGGCTGGCCGCAAGGCCTGGATACGGGGCGATGCCGCCATGCTGGCCGAAGCCCTGCGCGTGCTGATGGCGCTGGCCATGATGTCCGCAGCCGGGAGCACGCCGCCGCGGGTGCGGCAGCGGCTCGACGGCCGCCTCTGCCGGATTTCCGTTGTCTTCGTGCCCGATGCCGATGCCGATGCGTGGCGTGCCGCGCGTGCCGGGACGCCGGCGCTGCAGTTTTGCCGCCGCGTGCTGTTGCGCCATGGCGGCGCGCTCGATGCGGATGCCAAAGCCGGAACTGAAGCTGGCACTGAAGCCGATGGCAGTGTCACCTGGCATCTGCGCTTGCCCATGCTGCGCTGAAAAATGCGCTGAAAAACAAAAAAGCACCCGAAGGTGCTTTCTTGCAGTCAGGCGTTACCCCGCGCGAGCGCGGGGCATGCCGACAAGGACAATCAGAAAATGTGGCGAATACCGACTGCCGCACCGGTCTGGTTGTTCTTGCCCGGCAGTTCGGTCGTCACGCCGCCAGTCACCTTGTTGTAGTCCACGGTGCCGTAGACCTGGGTGCGCTTGGACAGCGAGTACTCGGCCAGCAGCACGCCGGTGTAGCGATTGCCAGCGTTGTTGGACAGGCCATTCTTGTTCTGGATGTGGTCGCCGTAGAACACGCCGGTCAGCGCCAGGGCCGGGGTTGCCTGATAGGTCAGGCCCAGGTAGCCGAGGGCGTCCTTGCGGGGGTTGTTCACAGCGTTGCCACCGACCGGAACCGGATTGCCGGCAACGTTCATGAAGTTGGTGTCGATCTGGCCGGTCTTGTCCTGGCCGCCGACATAACCCAGGAATACCTTCGCCGGGCCGATGGAGTACTTACCAGCCGCGCCCCACATTTGCTGCTTGTTGCCGAAGGTGTCGCGGATTTCCTGGTACACGCCGCCGAAGGCGAACGGACCAACCGTATAGGCTGCACGAGCGCCGAAGTACGGCTTGCCGGTGGAGCTGGCTTTGGTCAGGCTGCCCGGCTGCTCGCCGAAGCCATAGCTGGCACCCACGTCCAGGCCGCTGAACTTGCCGCCGTAGCTCACGACGTTGTTGGCGCGGAACTGGGTCAGGAAGAACGGCCAGGCATTGGCTTGGTAGTTACCGATGGTCAGCGGATCGAAGTCGCCGAAGAAGTTAAACCCTTCGGTGTACTGACGGCCCAGCTTGATGGTGCCGAAATCGCCTGCCAGACCCACATAAGCCTGACGATTGAACAGCACGCCCGACGAATTCATCGAACCGTTGTCGAGGCTGTAGCCGCTTTCCAGCTGGAAGATCGCCTTCAGGTTGTTGCCGAGGGCTTCGCTGCCCTTCAGGCCCCAACGGCTTTGCGTCACAGCACCGTCGGTCATCTGGTACTGGCTGTTGTTGGCCTGGTTGGAATTGTTCGTGTAGCGAATGCTCACGTCTGCAATGCCGTACAGGGTCACGGACGTCTGTGCGTAGGCGCTGCCGGCCAGCAGCGTACCAAGTGCGAGGGTCAGGGCTGATTTCTTCATGTGGCTCCTTTTCTATTCTGTAGTGTCAGCGGTCGGATCGCGACGGCTGACGAGTTTACGTTTCGTGTAAACGCCCGCGAAAATTTAACAAAACAGAAAAGATTTAGACACTAATGCACGCCGTTGGCAGTCTCTAAGCTGGCAATTGGTGCAAAAGCGTTGTGACGCCGCGACAAATCTACACAATGGTGCATCGCGAGATGAAGCCCGCGTTACTCGTGTACCCCACGCCGTGGGGATGGTGCCGGCGGCGCGAGTGCGCGCAGGCCACCAAGGCAGGCCAGGCGGGCGTTTCACGGTGAAGCGCCGCCGCTGGAAGCGCGGGCCGGAGAATGCTGGCCCGGCTCAGGGTTATCCCTGTGGGATCTCGATCTTGACCTCGAGCACTTCGAGATTGTCCTGGCGTTCCAGGCTCACGCGCAGATCCTGGTCGCTGATCTTTACGTATTTGGAAATCACCGCGACCAGCTCGCGCTGCAAGGCGGGAAGGTAATCGGCCGGCGCGGAATGGCCGGTGCGTTCATGGGCGAGGATGATCTGCAGCCGCTCCTTGGCAACCGAGGCGGACTTCTTCTTCTCGCCGAGCAGGAAGGACAGAATCGACATGATGGTAGACCCCCCTTACTTGTTGCCGAAGATGCGCGAAAGCAGCCCCGGCTTCTGGTAGTCGGTGAAACGCATCGGCTTGTCCTTGCCGAGGAAGCGGTCCACCAGGTCGCCATAGGCGTCTGCCACGTCGGAGCCTTCCAGGTGGATGGCCGGTGTGCCCTGGTTGGACGCGTGCAGCACGGCTTCGGATTCCGGCACCACGCCGATCAGCTTGATGCGCAGGATTTCCTGGATATCGGTGAGCGACAGCATTTCGCCGCCGTGCACGCGCTTCGGGTTGTAGCGCGTGATCAGCAGGTGTTCCTTGATCGGGTCGCCGCCTTCGGCAGCGCGCTTGGTCTTGGACGACAGGATACCCAGGATGCGGTCCGAGTCGCGCACCGAGGACACCTCGGGGTTGGTCACGACCAGCGCCTCGTCGGCGAAGTACATGGCCAGCAGGGCGCCGGACTCGATGCCCGCGGGCGAGTCGCAGACGATGTACTCGAAGCCCATGTCGACCAGGCCATTGATGACCTTCTCCACGCCCTCCTTGGTGAGCGCGTCTTTATCGCGCGTCTGGGAGGCCGGCAGGATGAACAGGTTTTCGCACTTCTTGTCCTTGATCAGGGCCTGGTTCAGGTTGGCTTCGCCCTGTACTACGTTGACCAGGTCGTACACCACGCGGCGCTCGCAACCCATGATCAGGTCGAGGTTGCGCAGGCCGACGTCGAAGTCGATCACGGCAGTCTTGTGGCCACGCAGGGCCAGGCCGGCGGAAAAGCTGGCGCTGGTGGTGGTCTTGCCTACGCCTCCCTTGCCGGAGGTCACAACGATGATTTTTGCCATGGCTCTTGGATCCAGTAATGGTTGAAGCTTGCGCTGCTGTGGTTTGGGCTCTGCGGCGGGTGTTACTTCATCCGGAGCGGTTCGAGAATCAGTTTCTCCCCCGACAGCCGCACCTGGGCCGATTTGCCCAGCACATCGGCGGGCAGCGGCAGTTCGGCGGTGCGGTAGATGCCGGCGATGGAGAGCAGTTCGGGCTCCAGGCAGGTGCAGAAGATGCGCGCCTGCGCGTAGCCCTTGACCCCCGCCAGCGCGCGGCCGCGCAGCGGGGCATAGATATGGATGTTGCCTTCGGCGATGACCTCGGCGCCGTAGCTGACCAGGTCGAGGATCACCACGTCGCCGGCGGCGTAGATCTGCTGGCCGGAGCGCAGCGGCTTGTCGATCAGCATGGTGGGCACGCTGCGCGCGGCGGCTTCGGCAATGGCGGCCGCGGCGGCGGCTTCCACTTCGGCGGCCGCCGCCTTTGCCTCGGCCTGGGCCGCAGCCTGGGCGTCGGCCAGCGCTTCGGCCGGGGAGGGGCCTGCCGGCTCGGCCGGCGGGGTTTCGTCCCGGCCACCGCGCCGGCTCTGGCTGTCGAGCAGCGGCAGGCCAAACGACTCGGCCCAGCCACGCTGCGCCTCGCGGGCCACCACGCCGATAGCGCGGGCCTTGAGCAGGGCCAGGGTCTCGATCACCGTGTCCAGGGCCACCTGGTCGTCGTTTTCCAGCCGGCGCAGGTCCAGGGCCACCACATCGTTGGAGAAGAAATCGGGGGTCGATTCGAAGCGGGACAGGAGATCGTCACGCAGCGCTGCGATGTCGGTGGTCTTGAGAGCGAGGAGGAGGGCGTCGACATTGCCACTGCGCAGCTCGAAGCGTGGCGATTTCTTCTGGGACATAGTCGGTGACCGTGGAAATGGGACATTCTAACTTCGTCTGGGTGCAGAACTGTAACAAATGCCGGATGACCCGAGACCAGTGCCGGATGCGGCGCGTTGACGGCGCTCTTGTTACGATTGCGCCATCTGAATAAGGGAGCAGTCATGGGCGCGATCGTCAACAGTGTGGCCTACCGCAGCGGCAAGCGCGTGGGTGATGTCGCGCTGGACCAGATCAGTGACGCAATCTCGGTCCCGGGCACCTTTGTCTGGCTGGGCTTGCATGAACCGGACCTGGCGCTGCTGCGCAAGGTGCAGCAGGAGTTTGGCCTGCACGACCTGGCGGTGGAGGATGCCCTTGATGCCCACCAGCGCCCCAAGCTGGAGACCTACGGCGACTCCATCTTCATCGTGCTGAACACCGCACAGCTGGTAGACGACGAAGTGGTGGTGGGCGAGACCCACCTGTTTGTCGGCCCTAACTATGTGGTGTCGGTCCGCCACGGCGTGAGCAGCAGCTACGCCCCGGTGCGCGAGCGCTGCGAGAGCGACGCGCGCGCGCTGGCCAACGGCCCGGGTTACGTGCTCTACGCGCTGATGGATTTCGTGGTCGACCACTACATGCCCATCGTCACCCGGCTCGAGGATGGCTTCGAGCAGCTTGAGCAAGGTATCTTCCGCGACGAGTTCGACCGTGCCGCGATCGAGCACCTGTACCACATCAAGCGCCAGGTGCTGCGCCTGCGCAATGCGGTCTACCCGATCGAGGAGATCTGCGGACAACTGATCCGGCTGCACGAGGACCTGGTGCCCAAGGAGCTGCGCGCGTACTTCCGCGACATCGAGGACCATGCCAGCCGCCTGGTGCGCACCCTGGACGTGGTGCGCGAGATGCTGACCACCGCGGTGCAGGTGAACCTGGCCCTGGTCACGGTGGGCCAGAACGAAGTGGTCAAGCGCCTGGCCGGCTGGGGCGCCATCCTGGCGATTCCCACCGTGGTGTTCAGCTTGTACGGCATGAACTTCAACTTCATGCCGGAGCTGAAATTCCACTATGCATATCCGACCGTGATCGGGGTGACCGTGCTGGCCTGCGGCGGGCTCTGGCGCAAGCTGCATAAATCCGGCTGGATCTGAGCGGCGCGGCAACCCGGTTGCCACGCCTGGCGCCCCACGGCGCCCCCCTTCTTTCCCCGCCCGCCTTCCCTCACGCCTCCTCCCCGCGCCTCCCCCCCGCGCCTCCCCGCGCAGGCCGGGGTAGGGCGCCATGCCATGTTTATGGGATTCCCACCTGCCGGCCGGCTGCTTAGTCTTGCCCGTGCCGGGGGGCGCAAGACCGCCGCCATCGGCCGGCTAATGAATAACAGGGTCCTGCCGTAAATCATGTTGCCAGCACGGCGCCGGCAAAAAAAGAAAAGCGGAAGAAACACCGGAATCCATTCTCAGGGGGAAATCCAATGAAGCTTCAACGTCAGACATTCGGGGTCGCGCTGAGCGGCGCGGCGCTGCTGGCGCTGGCCGCCTGCGGTGGCGGCGGCAGCGATAGCACAAGCAGCGGCGCCGCCGGCGACAAGCCGGTCACCGCAGCCGCGGTGACCGGCACGGCCGCCACCGGCGCGGCGCTGGCCAACGCCAATGTGGCCATTACCGACAGCGCGGGCGCGTCCCCCTGCCAGGAAGCCGCTATCACCACCAGCGCGCTGGGCACCTACACCTGTACCCTGAAGACGGGCGAAGTGGCGCCGTTCTTCGTGGTCGTCACCGACCCCACGGGCAACACCGCCCCGCTGGTCAGCGTGAGCACGGTCACGCCGGCTGCCGGCGCCCAACTGACCATCAACGCCACGCCGCTGACCACGGCCATCGTGGCGCAACTCGCCGCCGACGGCAATCCGCTGACTTTTGTCAGTGGCAAGACGGTGGACGCCGCCGCCTTGCAAAAGGTCACCGCCAATGTGGTCGCGCAGCTCGCCAGCGTGCTCGCCGCCATCGGCGCGCCCGCCAATTACGATCCGTTCTCGACCGCGATTACCGCCGCCACCGCCACCGGCGTGGGCAATACCGCCGACCAGGTGCTCGATATCGTCAAGGTGGTCACGGATCCCGCCACCGGCAAGCTGGCGCTGGCCACCGTCGACAACCCGACGCCCGTGGCCATCGCCACTGCCACCAGCACGGGTGGCACGCTCGCTGCGCCGCCCGCCGGCGTCGCGGCCTTGCCGCAGGCAGCGCAGGCGGTCGCCAAGGGGCTCTCGGCCTGCTTCGCGCTGCCCGTCGCGCAGCGCGTGACGTCCTCCAATGCCAGCCTGAGCGCGTCGCAGGGCGGCCCGGAGGTCGATGGGGTGGCGTCCGCATGCCAGAACATCGCTGCTGACTTGAGCAACGCGGCCGGCATCGGCTTCCTGCACAACGGCTACGACTTCGGGCAATTGCTCTATGGCATCCTGACCAGCGATACCATGACGGGCGCGCAGTTCAGCGTGCCGGAAATCATGGCGTTCTATCCCGCCGCATCGACGGCCTCGGGGCGTGACGAAGCCATCTTCAACATCCGGTACCTGGACGCCAGCGGCAACCCCGGCAACATCATCACCACGGCCCGCGATATCGCGGGCGGCGCGTCCAGCGCGCATCCGTCGACCTGGTGGCTGGTCGGCAACCAGCAGCCGGTCGACGTCACGCTCAAGCCCCAGATCCGGCGCGTCGAGCAGATGAACCCGGGCTTCAACAAGGGCAACAACAACTACAGCCACTTCCAGAGCGGCATCCAGTTCATGATCAACGCCAAGGGCCCGGGCAGCGTGGTCAACAACGCCCCCCTGAGCTATGCGCGCGTGACCGGGCCCGGCTTGCCGAGCAATGGCATCGTCTATATCGCGCCGGTCCCGGCCGAGGTGGGCCAGACCTATATGGATGTGAGCAACAAGACCGGCACGGTGCCCGTCACCGCCCAGTGCGGCAACGAGCTCAGCCCGCCCGCGCCGTCGTACAACTGCCCGAACTTCTGGTTCTCGCGGACCGCGGGCCTCAGCGGTAGCGCGGCCAGCACCCTGGCGGGCAATCCTGCCAGCCTGGTATGGGCGCAAGCGGCGGACAACGCGGATGCCTCCAAGGTGGTCAAGGGCGCGAAGTACCGCATCGAGCTGTTCCATGGCACCAACACCACGCCGACCTACAGCTACAACAAGACCCTGCTGAGCGATCTCGTGCCGGCCACCCAAGGGGCGAACCTGCCGTGGAACACGCTGGGCAGCAAGTCGCTGGCCGCACTGGACCCGTCCAACTCGAGCCTGGCCGGTGCGCAGACGTCGCTGACGGCGGACTGGGTGCAGAACGTCGCCGCCCAGCAGATCGGCAGCGTTGCCGCCACGGTCGACAACAGCGGCACCTGGAGCACCGCCACGCCGGCGCCCAAGGGCGCGACCTCGATCGTGGTCAACGCGGCGGTGCCGGCCTTCACGGCCACCACCAGCCGCGGGCTGCTGTTCGGGTACCGCATGCTGGATAACAGCAACAAGTCAGCGGTCTTTACCTACAACTGACCGTGCAACTGACGTAACGGATCAGGCGCTCCTGACGCAGCCGGCGCCACAGCCGGCTTCGGCGACCTGCATAGCCCCGCAAGGCCAACAGCCTGCGGGGCTTTTTTTTTCACTAGCGCCGATGCCCGGCAAGCGGGACGCGCGCCGCCACGGGCATTCGCACCGTTTTTACGCGATTTTTATATCTTCTTTACACCCCCGCCTCCCCTCTCTACCCCGTTTTTACCGCTCGATCCCTAATCTGCCATCTGTGAATCACTCACGGTGTTTGCCATGGACGGGATCTATTTCATTGGTTTGTTGCTGTTTGGTGCGCTGACCGGCGCACTGCTGCTCTTGTGCGCCGCGCTCGCAGGCAAACCGCCGGGAGCGGCCGAGGGGCCGGGCGCAGAAGCCGCCGACGCGCGCCGCAAGGACAGCGCCACCGACAGGAGGCTGTGATGGATTGGGCTGACCTGCTGGGCGGCGTGCTCGCCGTTGCTGTCTTTATCTACCTCCTGATCGCCCTGTTCCGGCCGGAGAAATTCTGATGTCCACCGAATTCCTGGGACTACTGGTCCTCTACCTAGCCATCCTGCTGGCGCTCGCGCCCTTCGTGGGGCGTTATATCCGCCGCGCGATGGAAGACGACCGCTACCTCGCCACCGCCTGGGGCCGCCCGCTTGAGCGCGTGCTGTACCGCGTGGCGGGCGTGCGCGCCAATGCCGAGATGGGCTGGAAGCAATATGCCATCGCGGTCATCGCCTTCAACATGCTGGGCGTGGTGGCCGTCTACGTGCTGCAGCGTGTGCAGGTCTGGCTGCCGCTCAACCCGCAAGGCTTTGGCGCCGTTGCGCCGGACTCCGCCTTCAACACCGCCGTCAGTTTCGTCTCCAACACGAACTGGCAGGGCTATGCGGGCGAGTCCACCATGAGCTATCTCACGCAGATGCTGGCGCTCACGGTGCAGAACTTCTTCTCGGCGGCTACCGGCATCGCAGTGGTGTTCGCGCTGATCCGCGGCTTTGCGCGCCAGAGCGCGGCCACCATCGGCAACTTCTGGGTCGACATGACGCGCTGCACGCTTTACGTGCTGGTGCCGATTGCCGCCGCGATCGCGCTGGCGCTGGTCAGCCAGGGCGTGATCCAGAATTTCGACAGCTACAAGGAAGTCAGCCTGGTCACGCCGGTCGAATACAGCCAGCCCAAGGTGGACGCAGCCGGCCAGCCCGTGCTCGACGCCAAGGGCGCGCCGGTGATGGAGGCCATGAAGACCGACAAGCAGACACTGGCAATGGGCCCGGTGGCTTCGCAGGAAGCCATCAAGATGCTCGGCACCAACGGCGGCGGCTTCTTCAACGCTAATTCGGCCCATCCCTACGAGAACCCGACGGAGCTCGCCAACCTGATCCAGATGCTGGCCATCTTCCTGATTCCGGCGGCCTTGTGCTTCACCTTCGGCGAGATGGTCAAGGACCGCCGCCAGGGCGTGGCGATCCTGGCCTCGATGGCGGTGATCTTTATCGTCATGGCGTGCGTGGCGGCGCTCTCCGAGCAGCAGGCCAACGCCGCGCTGGCGGGATTGCCGATCGACCACGCGGCCAGCGCGCTGCAGGCGGGCGGCAACATGGAAGGCAAGGAAACGCGCTTTGGCATCGCCGCCACCGCGCTGTTCGCCACCATCACCACGGCGGCGTCGTGCGGCGCGGTCAACGCCATGCACGACTCCTTCACCGCCATCGGCGGGCTGGTGCCGATGCTGCTGATGCAGCTTGGCGAAGTGGTGTTCGGCGGCGTGGGCTCGGGCCTGTACGGCATGCTGGTGTATGCGGTGCTCGCCGTGTTCATCGCGGGCCTGATGATCGGCCGCACGCCGGAGTACCTGGGCAAGAAGATCGAGACCTATGAGATGAAGATGACCGCGGTGGCGATCCTCGTCACGCCGCTGCTGGTGCTCCTGGGCACGGCGGTGGCGGTGATGGTGGAGCCGGGCCGCGCCGGTGTGTTCAACCCCGGCACGCACGGCTTCTCGGAAATCCTCTATGCGTTCTCGTCGGCTGCCAACAACAACGGCAGCGCCTTCGGCGGCTTGTCTGCCAACACGCCCTTCTACAACGTGGCGCTGGCTGCGGCGATGTGGTTCGGCCGCTTCTGGATCATCGTGCCGATCCTGGCCATGGCGGGCTCGCTGGCGGCCAAGCGCAGGCTGCCGGTGACGGGCGGCACCATGCCCACGCACGGCCCGCTGTTCGTGGTGCTGCTGGTCGGATCGGTGCTGATGGTGGGCGCGCTCACCTATATCCCGGCGCTGGCGCTGGGCCCGGTGGCGGAGCAGCTGCAGGCGCCGGTGGTCTCGGCGGCTAGCAAGTAATGGAGAAACGCATGCAACAAGAATCCATGGTGACGCGCAGCAAGAACGCCGGCGCGGCACCGGCAAACACTACCCCGGCCACCAGCGTGGTCACGCCGGCCCTGGCCGCGCAAAAGAGCGGCGGCCATCATCGCCCGCGCGGCGGCATGTTCGCGCCCGAGCTCGTCAAGCCGGCCCTGCTCGATTCGGTGAAGAAGCTCTCGCCGCGCGATCAGTTGCGCAACCCGGTGATGTTCGTGGTTTATGCGGGCAGCATCCTGACCACGATCCTGTTCTTCCGCGCGCTGTTCTCGCCCGCCACGGCGGGCGGCGAGAGCGCCGGGTTTATCCTGGCCGTGTCGGTGTGGCTGTGGTTCACCGTGCTGTTCGCCAACTTTGCCGAAGCGCTGGCCGAGGGCCGCAGCAAGCAGCAAGCCGAAGCGCTGCGCGGGCTCAAGACCACCGTCACCGCCAAGCTGGTCAAGGAGGGCCGGCGCGACTACCGCGCCGCCGGCGCCACCGAGGCGCGCGGCGCTGCCGCGCTGCGCCGTGGCGACGTGGTGCTGGTCGAGGCGGGCGACATGGTGCCCGGCGACGGGGACGTGATCGAAGGCGTGGCCTCGGTCGACGAGAGCGCCATTACCGGCGAATCGGCTCCCGTGATCCGCGAGTCCGGCGGCGACTTTTCTTCGGTCACCGGCGGCACGCGCGTGCTGTCCGACTGGATCGTGGTGCGCATCACCACCAATCCGGGCGAGAGCTTCATCGACCGCATGATCACCATGGTGGAAGGCGCCAAGCGGCAGAAGACGCCGAACGAACTGGCGCTGACCATCCTGCTGGTGGGCCTGACCATCGTGCTGCTGCTGGCCACCGCCACGCTGCAGCCGTTCTCGGTGTACAGCGTGCTGGTCGCCAAGGCCGGCATGCCCGTCACCATCACCGTGCTGATCGCGCTGCTGGTGTGCCTGATCCCGACCACCATCGGCGGCCTGCTGTCGGCCATCGGCGTGGCCGGCATGAGCCGCATGATGGAAGCCAACGTGATCGCCACCTCGGGCCGCGCGGTGGAAGCCGCCGGCGACGTGGACGTGCTGCTGCTCGACAAGACCGGCACCATCACGCACGGCAACCGCCAGGCTTCGCGCTTTATCGCCGCGCCCGGCGTGTCGGCGCAGCAACTGGCCGAAGCCGCCTGGCTGTCATCGCTGGCCGATGAGACGCCGGAAGGCCGCAGCATCGTCACGCTGGCGCGCCAGCAGGCCGGCGCCGCCACGCCCGATATCAGCGCGCTGCGCCCGATCTTCGTGCCGTTCACCGCGCAGACCCGCATGAGCGGCGTGGATGCCGGCGGGCGCAGCGTGCGCAAGGGCGCCGCCGATGCCGTGCGCAAGTACGTGACCGAGCGCGCCGGCAAGTTCCCCGAGGCCGTGATGCAGGCGGTGGACGACGTGGCCCGCGCCGGCAGCACGCCGCTGGTGGTGGCGGAGTCCAGCACCGATGGCGAGCATGTACGCGTGCTCGGCGTGGTGGAGCTCAAGGACATCGTCAAGGCTGGCATTCGCGAGCGTTTCGGCGAGCTGCGCAAGATGGGCATCAAGACGGTGATGATCACCGGTGACAACCGCCTCACCGCCGCGTCGATCGCAGCGGAGGCCGGCGTCGATGACTTCCTTGCCGAAGCCACGCCCGAAGCCAAGCTCAAGCTGATCCGCGACTACCAGGCCGAAGGCCGCCTGGTGGCGATGACCGGCGACGGCACCAACGACGCACCGGCGCTGGCGCAGGCCGACGTGGCGGTGGCGATGAACAGCGGCACGCAGGCGGCAAAAGAAGCCGGCAACATGGTCGACCTCGACAGCAATCCGACCAAGCTGATCGAGATCGTCGAGATCGGCAAGCAGATGCTGATGACGCGCGGCTCGCTCACCACCTTCAGCGTGGCCAATGATGTGGCGAAGTACTTCGCCATCATCCCGGCAGCGTTCGCCACCACGTATCCGCAGCTCAACCAGCTCAACGTGATGGGCTTGTCCACGCCGGCCTCGGCCATCTTGTCGGCGGTGATCTTCAACGCGCTGATCATCGTGGTGCTGATCCCGCTGGCGCTGCGCGGCGTGGTGTACCGGCCGCTCGGCGCGGCCATCTTGCTGCGGCGCAACCTGCTGGTGTACGGCCTCGGCGGCATCCTGGTGCCCTTTGTCGGCATCAAGGTGATCGACATGATCCTGACCCTGTTCGGCTGGGTCTGAGCGCAGCATCGAACGCATCGAACGCGCTGAACATAAACGGAGCCATCCATGAATACGCAAGTCCAACCCGCCCAGCCCGCCACGCCCATCCAGGGTGGCCTGCTGCGCCCCATGCTGACGATCTTCGTCGTGCTGTCGGCCGTTACCGGCCTGCTGTACCCCGGCGTGATCACCGGCATCTCGCGCGTCGTGTTCCCGCATGAAGCGGCCGGCTCGCTGATCGTCAAGGACGGCCGCGCCATCGGCTCGGAACTGATCGGCCAGCCGTTCTCGGATCCGAAGTACTTCTGGGGCCGCTTGTCGGCCACCGCGCCCATGCCTTACAACGCCGCGGCTTCCGGCGGCTCCAACCTTGGCCCGAGCAACCCGGCCCTGACCGATGCCGCGCGCGCCCGTATCGACGCGCTGCGCGAGGCGGACCCCGGCAACAAGGCGCCCGTGCCGGTGGATCTGGTCACGGCTTCGGGCAGTGGCCTCGATCCGCAGATCAGCCCGGCCGCGGCGCAGTACCAGGCGGTGCGCGTGGCCCGCTTGCGCGGCCTGCCGCTGGAGCGCGTAGAGGCGCTGGTTGCGGCCAACACGGAAAAGCCGCTGCTTGCGGTGATGGGGGATCCGGTGGTGAATGTGCTCCAGTTGAACCTGGCGCTGGATGCCGAGAAGCGGTAAGGGCGCACGCGATTGCCTCGCCATGCATCCACGGGTTTGCTCCCCTCTCCCGCATGGCGGGAGAAGGGCGGGAGGGGCGGGAGAAGGGCGGGCCGGATAAAACCGTTGGCTCCGCTTCCAGTGGCTCCTAGCCGAACCGCCCCTCTCCCCGGCCCTCTCCCCATGAGGGGAGAGGGAGAGACAGCCGTCGTCATGGCGCGTGGTCTTGGCCCGTTCGGCGGCTTCGGCATGCGCCGCCGGCGCGCTATTCGCGCGGGGTTTGACCTCAGGCGTGGCACAATCGTTTTCATCCATCCTCCTCCCGGGCAATGACCCCCACCATGCCTGACACCGCCCAGCGCGACGCCCCCGGCCGGCCCGATCCCGATGCCTTGCTGCAACGCATGCAGCAGGAGGGCGAGCGCGCCGCGCGCGGCAAGCTGCGGGTGTATTTCGGCGCCTCCGCGGGCGTGGGCAAGACCTTTGCCATGCTGACCGCGGCGCGAGCGCTGCGCGAGCAGGGCAGCGATGTCGTGATCGGCGTGGTGGAGACCCATGGCCGCGCGGAGACCGAGGCGTTGGTCGCGGGGCTGGAGCGGCTGCCAATGAAGGCCATGCCGCATCACAAGCTCGACGACCGCGTGCTGCAGGAGTTCGACCTGGACGGCGCGCTGGCCCGGCGCCCGGCGCTGATCCTGGTCGACGAGCTGGCGCACTCCAACGCGTCCGGCAGCCGCCACCCCAAGCGTTGGCAGGACATCGAGGAGCTGCTCTCGGCCGGCATCGATGTATGGACCACCGTCAACGTGCAGCACCTGGACAGCCTTAACGAGGCGGTGGGCGGCATCACCGGCATCCGTGTGTGGGAGACGGTACCCGACACGGTCTTCGATGACGCCGACGAAGTCATCCTGGTGGACCTGCCCGCCGACGAATTGCTGCGGCGGCTGCGCGACGGCAAGGTCTACCTGCCGGAGCAGGCGCGCACCGCGGCCACCAATTTTTTCCGCAAGGGCAACCTGATCGCGTTGCGCGAGCTCGCGCTGCGCCGCACCGCCGACCGCGTCGACGACGACGTGCGCGCATACCGCCATGCCGAATCCATCCGTCCGGTGTGGCGCACGCGCGAGGCAGTGCTCGCGTGCATCGGCACCGGCGACGATGCCGCGCAGGTGGTCAAGAGCGCGCGCCGGCTGGCCGGGCAGCTCGATTGCGACTGGCATGTGGTCACGGTGGCCACGCCGCGCCTGGCGCCGCTCGCCGGGCACGAGCGCGCGAATATCGAGGAGGCGATGCGGCTGGCCGAAGAGCTGGGCGCGCGCACCGAGACGCTGGCCGGCAGCGATATCGTGCAGGCGGTGGCGGGTTATGTGCGGCGCCACAACCTCACCAAGGTTGTTGTCGGGCGGGCCCCCGGCAACTGGCGCCGCAGCGGCGGCAGCCTCCTGGCACGCGGCCGGGCGCTGCTGGCGCTCGGCTTGTCGCCGTTCCTGGGCACGCGTGCCTGGCTGTTCGGGCGCCATAGCTTTGCCGATTCGCTGGCGCTCGGTTGCCCGGAGATCGACGTGATCCGCGTGGCCGCCGACGCCATGGGCGCCGATACGCGCGGCCGCGCTCAGCCGGCGGGCGGGCGCGCCGACGTGCGCGAGGATCCGGCGCGCAACGACGACAGCAGCGTGGTGGCGCACCGCATCGACTACCTGTGGGCGGTTGCATGGTGCGGGGGCGCCAGCTTGTTGTCGGCGCTGACGCGGCCATGGTTCGACCTGGTCAATATCGCGATGTTGTTCCTCGCGGCCGTGGTCGGCGTGGCGCTGCGCCACGGCCGCGGCCCCGCCGCGCTGGCTTCGGTGCTGTCGGTGGCGGCCTTCGACTTTTTCTTCGTGCCGCCGCGCATGTCCTTCGCGGTGAGCGACGTGCAGTACCTCGTGACGTTCGCGGTGTTGCTGACGGTGGGCCTGGTGATCGGCCAGCTTACCGCCGGGCTGCGCGAGCAGGCCCAGGTGTCGGTGGAGCGCGAGACCGATGCGCGCACCCTGTACGAGCTGGCGCGCGAGTTGTCCGCTGCCTTGATGCCAGAGCAGATCATCGACATCAGCAGCCGCTTCCTGCAAGCCGCGCTTGGTGCGCGCTCGGCGTTCTTCCTCGTCTCGCCCAAGGGGCGGCTGATGCCGCCGGTGATCGATCCCACGCAGCGAGGCAATGACGCGATCGATCCCGTGCTGGCGCAATGGGTGTTTGATCACGGCCAGCCCGCCGGCACCGGCACGCATACGCTGCCGGGCAGCACCGTGCTCTACCTGCCGCTCAAGGCGCCGATGCAGACGCGCGGTGTGCTGGCGGTGGAGCCGCAGGAGTGGCGTGCCTTTGCGCGGCCCGAGCGGCGCCGCCAGATCGACGTGTTCGCCACGCTGATCGCGATCGCCATCGAGCGGCTGCATTACGTGGAGGTCGCGCAGCAGGCGCTGGTGTCGATGGAGTCGGAGCGGCTGCGCAGCTCGCTGCTGGCCGCCGTCTCGCATGATCTGCGCACGCCGCTGACCAGCCTGATCGGCATGGCCGAGACCATGCAGCGCACCGAGCCGCCGCTGCCTGCGCCGCTGTCGGAAACCGTCGCCGCCATGCGCGAGCAAGCGTTGCGCATGCGCACCATGGTGGTCAATCTGCTCGACATGGCGCGGCTGCAAAGCCGCGACGTGCGCATGCAAAAGGAGTGGCAGTCGCTCGAAGAGCTGGTCGGCGCGGCGCTTGCCGGCATGCGTGATGCGTTGTCGCGGCACCATGTGTCGGTCGCGGATCTGTCGGCGCTGCCGCTGGTGGAGTGCGATGCGGTGCTGATGGAGCGGGTGCTGTGCAACCTGCTGGAGAACGCTGCCAAGTACACGCCGCCGGGCACCGGCATCCGCATCTCCGGCGAAGTGGTCGAAGCGGAGGTGCGGCTCGCGGTGGAGGATGACGGCCCCGGCGTGCCGCGCGGGCAAGAACTCTCGATCTTCCAGAAATTCACGCGCGGCGAGCGCGAATCCGCGACCGCGGGCGTTGGCCTCGGCCTGGCCGTGTGCGAGGCCATCGTGCAGGTGCACGGCGGGCGCATCTGGGTGGAGAGCGTGAACGCGGACCACACCGGCGCGCGCTTTGTCGTGGCGCTGCCGCGCGGCAATCCGCCTGCGATCGAGGCCGAGCCGCCCGAGGCACTTGAATCGGCGCAGCTTGCCACGCACGGCAACGGCGCCGGGCTGGTTGCGCACGATGCAGCACACAAGGAGTCCAACTAAAATGGCATTTGAATTTTCGCCAACTGTCTTGCTGGTCGAAGACGAGCCGCATATCCGGCGCTTCGTGCGCGAGGCGCTGCAGGCAGAAGGCTGCGCCGTGCATGAGGCCGAGACGCTCAAGCGCGGCCTGATCGATGCCGGCACGCGCCAGCCCGACGTGGTGATCCTCGACCTGGGCCTGCCCGATGGCGACGGCATGACGCTGATCCGCGAGATGCGTACCTGGACCGAAGTGCCGGTGCTGGTGCTGTCGGCGCGCTCTGGCGAGGACGACAAGATCGCCGCGCTGGACGCTGGCGCGGACGACTACCTGACCAAGCCCTTCGGCGTGGGCGAGCTGATCGCGCGCGTGCGTGTGCTGCTGCGCCGCCACGCCAAGACCAATCCGCAAGGCACGCCGCAGGTCGGCTTTGGCGAGGTGCAGATCGACCTGGCCAACCGCGTGGTCACCCGCGCCGGGCAGGATGTGCACCTGACGCCGATCGAGTATCGCCTGCTCGCCGTGCTGATCGCGCATCGCGGCAAGGTCATGACGCATCGCGAACTGCTGCGTGAAGTCTGGGGGCCGGCGCACTCGGAGAGCAGCCACTACCTGCGGGTGTACATGGGGCACCTGCGCCACAAGCTGGAAGCCGATCCCGCGCAACCCGCGCACCTGATGACGGAGGTGGGGGTGGGATATCGGTTCGTTGGGTGATGCCATCGGCCGGCAACAGGGTGCCGGCCGATGGGTAGTCAGGTAATCAGGCGGCCGGCTCAAGTGGCGCCGGTGGCCTGTAGCGCAGGTTGCCCAGCACGGGCAGATGCCGCAGGAAACGGAACATGCCGTGGTGGTCGATCCATCTGGCGTAAGCCACATAGTCCGGATCCTGGGACAGGTGCCGCTCTTCCGTCATGGCCCGCATTGCATAGATGCCATTCAAGGCCAGCAGCAGCAGGCAGTGGCGTAGTGTTTCATCCGCCGAGCCCTGGGCCATGAAGGGGATGGAGATCATCCACCAGGACAGGTTCTTGGCCACATAGGCGGGATGCTTGGTCCACCGGTAAGGCCCGTTGGTGATGATGCCCCGGTGGGTCAGGTTCGAGAACCGCGCGCCGAAGATCACCGTTGCCCAGACGTAGATCGCCGTCAGCGCCAGGATCGCGCTGCCCCAGATGCCATAGAGCAGCGGTGTGTTCCAAAGCCATGCGCCCCACTGAAGGCCGGTCTCGTAATGCAGGTACTGCCGCCCGATCAGCGACCAGAACGGCTCGTAGCATATCAGCGCCACTGCCCAGCCCAGCATGGACGGCTCAGCCGAGCGCACGTGCGTGTCGGTGATGCGCAGCGCCATCAGGTAGCCCATCACCACCAGGCCGACATCGATGAAATACAGGAAGCCGTAGAGCAGGTCGAACCAGGCCTTGAAGCTCGTCAGCAGCGCAAAGTCGGCGGCGATGAAGCGCGCCAGGTCATTGCACATATAGGTGAACATCAGGGGCAGGAAGAAGCCCTTGATCAACCACGCTAGCAGCTGCTGCCCCACCACCTTGCCATCCATCTTGTCCCACTGCAGCGTGACCAGCTTGCCCATGTGCCAGTAGCCATCCAGGGGCCGGGCCATCTTGCGGTCGACGAAGAAGAAATAGGGCAGCGCCAGTGAGACCCAGGCCGGCAGCACGATTGCCAGCATGGAGAAATAGCGCGCGTAGAAGTCCGCATGATATTCGGGGAACAGCCAGTACAGCAGGCCGACAAAGCCCATGCTGCCAAGCAGGCCCGCAAATTTGGTCAGGCTGCGGTGCCACGACGGATTGTCCCGGGAAAAATCCAGGCCGGTGGAGGCGCGCAAGTGCACCTTGCGCCAGATCAGGTCGAGCAGGAAGATGGCCGCCGCCGTCACCCCGACGATGAACAAGGCTGAATGGACCATGTTCTCGCCGAAGGGCCGGTCGGTGCGCACGATGGTGACGGCAAGCAGGAAGGCGGCCAGGCCAACGGCGGCGACGGCGCCGTGGGTGGCTGAGCGGGGCCGTAGCGCTTTGTCTTGCGGTGTCGTCACTGACTGGTTCCCCTCGGTGACGCCATGTTGGATATCGCAGTGAGTGCGACTGGCTTGATTGCGCATGGCGGATAGATGTCGAGTGCTGTGATCTGTTATCTGTTATCTGCGCCGATCCTATCCAATGGAATCACCGTAAAACTGACAAATCCTGACATTGCCTGGGAAAGTGAAAAAGGCCGATCCTTGCTGGGATATAGTCATGGCCTTTTTACGCGAAACACGATTTGAAGGGACAATGCTTCGGCTATTCTGGATCGTTCTCTTGTGCTGGCTCGGCCACTCCGCCGCATGGGCGGACATGCGCCTGCCGGCGTCGGGGGAGGTCTCTCTCGGCGAGCATTGGGAGCTGCTGCGCGATCCGCAGGATGTGCTGACCATCGAGCAGCTAACGCGGCCCGAGTTCGCGGCGGCCTTCCAGCCCCAGTACTCCCCTCCCGCCCTTGGCTACGTGAAGGGGGCCGTCTGGCTGCGCATCACCCTGACGCGGCCCGCGCAAGCCGCGCCCGTATGGTTGCTGGAGCTGCGCTCGGCGCTGCTGGACGACGTTACGCTGTTCGAGCCGCTAACGGCGGGTGGTTACGTGCAGCGGGTGTCCGGCGACAGACGGCCGGTGGCGGGGCGCGACGTGGATTACCGCAATCCGGTGTTTCAGCTCGACTTGCCGGTGGACAAGCCGGTCACCGTGTATTTGCGCGTGCGCAGTACCAGCACGATGAGCTTTCCCCTGGTGGCGTGGTCGCCGGAAGCGTTCATTTCCTTTATCGGCACCGAGCTGTTTCTGTTTGGCTTGTTCTACGCAGCGCACCTGGTCTTGCTGATTACCAGCGTCTGGTTTTACTGGGTCACGCGCAATCTCTCCTTTGGCCTGTTCAGCCTGACGGTACTGGCCAATCTGTTCACCTCGCTGTCCGCCGAGGGCTTCACGTATCAGTACCTCCTGCCTGGATGGCCGCTGACTAGCGATGCCGTCTACGTGGTGAGCTGGTTTTTCGCGACGCCGCTTGGCACCTTGTTCACGGCGCACTACCTGGGCCTGTATGAGTCGCCGTGGCGGCGTTGGGCGATCGGCTTTTCGCTGCTGGCCTGGGGGGTGGCGCTGGTCATGACCCCCTGCTTGCTGCTGGGCGACGTCTGGTGGATACGCCCACTGGCGCTGCTCTGGGGCCTCGTTACCATGGGGATACTGCTGCTCGTCTCTGCGGCGATGACATGGCGCGGCCAAAAGGCCGCGCGTGTGCTTTTGTTCGTCCTGGTTCTGCTTTTCGGCGGCACCGTGCTGCGCCTGGCGCGCAACGTCGGCGTGATCGACCCCGGCCCGTTCGTCGACAACGCCAACTACCTGGGCATGATGGCGTTCGTGCTCATCATGAATTCGGCCATCAGCTGGCGCTACACCGACATGCGCGCCGAAAAGGAGGCCGCCCAGGCCGAAGCCTTGCGCGTGGCACGCCAGGCCGAGCGCGACCTGGAGGTCAAGGTTGCCTTGCGCACCCAGGCGCTCAGGAGCGCCATGGCGCAGGTGGAAGCGTCGCTGTCGCTGGAGCGGCGCGCGCAGGAGGAGCAGCGGCAGTTCCTGTCCACCGTCTCGCATGAGCTGCGCACGCCGCTGGCGGTGATCGATGCCACGGCGCAGAACCTGGACCTGGACGATGCCCATGATGACCCGCAGACCTCGGCCCGGTACCAGAAGATCCTGCGCGCCACGCAACGCCTGACCATGCTGCTCAATGACTCCCTGCATGAAGATGGCTTCGAATTGCTGCGGCATGGCTCGCGGCCGTCACCCACCAGGCTGGCGGACTTGCTGGAGGACGCCGCCGCCGCAGCGCAACTGCTGTCAGAGGGGCACCGGCTGGAGGTAGATGGGGAGGGCTTGCCAGAAGCCTTCCTGTGCGACGCCAGCCTGCTGCGGCTGGCATTGCGCACGCTGGCCGACAACGCGGTGAAGTACACGCCCGCGGGCTGCCGGGTGGTCTTGCGGGGGCGGGAGGTGGCCGATGGCGTGGTGCTGGAAGTGCAGGACAACGGTCCCGGCATCGAGGCGGCGGACCTGCCGCGCGTATTCGAGCGCTTTTATCGCGGCCAGAATGCCGGCCAGAAACCGGGAACCGGGCTTGGCTTGTCGCTGGCCCGGCGCATGGTAGAAATGCAGGGTGGCACCTTGACCCTGGACAGTGCGCCGGGGCAGGGCTGCCGCGCCACGATTTTTCTGCCGTCGGCGCCGCCGGGGGTGCAGGCTCAGGCCAGCGCGATGGGCGCGGCGAACGTATAGCCCTTGCGGTGGGCGGTCTTGAGCGGCAATTCGCTGCCCGATTCGCTGCGCCAGCGTTGCCGCAGGCGGCTGACCATGGTCTCCAGCCGGCGCTCGTCGTAGCTCAGCCAGTCAAAGCCGAAGCCTTCGGCGATCTGGCGGCGATCGACGGGCTGGGTGGGATGGAGCGCCAGCATTTCGAGCAGCTTGCTCTCGTTGGACGACACGGTCAGGCGGGCTCCCGCAGGCGCCACCAGCGTGCTGGCCTGCCGGTCGAGCCACCAGTTGGAGACGACGCGGCGGCTCAAGGCGCGCAGGATGGCGTCAAATTCGAGCAGCTTGATCGGCTTGACGAGATAGTGGTCCGCCCCGCCGTTCAGGCCGTGCAGCTTGTCCTGCGTTTCGCCACGGGCCGTGAGCATGACGATGCCGCAGCCGGGGCGCTCGCGGCGCAGGCGGCTGGCCGCATCGAAACCCGTGCCGTCGGGGAGCATGACGTCGATGACGGCAATGTCCGCCTGTGCGGCCAGCGGCCGGAATTGCGCCAGGCTGCCGGCCTGGCTGACCTTCCAGCCTCGCTTTTGCAGGAAAGCCGCTATTTCCTCGCGCAGTTCGACCTCATCCTCGAGCAGGACCAGATTGCCCATTCCAAAACCTTGCAGCGGTTGCGTTCCATGATCGTGGCGAGGAACCTCCATGCTTGCCTGACAAGATTCGACGGCGTCTGCCGGGCTCCACCACTCCTGGCCGTTGCCCTGGCATCTGTGCCCAGGGTGGCTTAGGCGGTATTACGGCCAGACCGGCAGGAACCTTTAGGCCCGGGCGCTATCCCGGGCGCAATCCCGGCGCGTCATGCCACGATGCAAGCCACCTCACCAAACGCCAAAAAACACGCCCGCCTGCTTGTAGACATTGGTCTTGGCCGCTACTTCGTCGTTGCTCACCGTAGTGCGCGGCTTGAGGGTGCAGAACCATTCCAGCAGGTGCAGCCGCATCGTCGAGCGGATGGCTTCGTGGCCGGCATCCTCGCCCAGGTCGAAGAACTCGTCCGGGTCGCGTTCCAGGTCGAACAGCTGCGGGCGGAAACCCTGCCAGTGCACATACTTCCAGCGCGCATTGCGCACCATCCACGCCCGGCACTCGCCCGGCTGCCGGCCCAGCGCGATCCGCGCGCCGCGATACGCGTAGTCCAGCTCCGACACCACGAAATCCCGCCACTGGCCATTGCCGCGCTCGCGCGTGAGGTCCAGCAGCGAGCGGCCTTCCACGCGATGGTCGGCCGGCGGCAGGCCCAGCGCGTCCAGCACGGTCGGCACCACGTCCACGGCCGAGACCATGCGCGCATCCGCGCTGCCGCGGGTGGCGTCGGCTTCGGCCGAGGGGTCGTAGACAATCAGCGGGATGTTCTGCACGGTGTCGTAGAACTGCTCCTTCTCGCCGAGCCAGTGGTCGCCCAGGAAGTCGCCATGGTCAGCCGTGAACACGATCAGCGTGTCTTCCCAGCGGCCCAGACGCTCCAGTTGGTCCCACAGCTCGCCCAGGCGATCGTCGATCTGTTGCACCAGGCCTTGATAGGTGGGACGCACCGTGTCCGAGACTTCGCTGCGCATGAAGTTGGCGCATTCTTCCTGCGTGCGGTACGCGTCGAGCACCGGATGCGGGTTGTCCAGCTCCGCCTGGTGGCGCCTGAGCGGCAGGCAGTCGTCCAGCGAGTAGGCCGCGTGGTAGGGCGCGGGCGCCATATAAGGCCAGTGCGGCTTGACCAGCGACAGGTGCAGCACCCACGGGTCGTCGCCGCGCGCGGCGATGTACTGCATTGCCTGGCCCACCGTATAAGCCGTCTCCGAATGCGCTTGCGCCACGCGTGCGGGCAGGCCGGCATTGCGCATCTGCCAGCCCGACACGATCTCGCCCTGCGCGTTCTCGGCGCTGATCACGTAGTCCGTCCACGGGTCGGCGCTGTCGTAGCCTTGCTTGCGCAGCCACTCGGCATACGCGCTGTGCGGCTCGGCGTGGTGGCCGTCATGGCGGTCGACTTCGACAAAGTGCCCGCTGCGCAGCAGCGTTTCCAGCTCGCTGCCGCCGTCGAGATGCAGGCGCTTCATGTTGGCGTTGTCGGGCATCACGTGGGTCTTGCCGGCCAGCGCCAGCGCTCGGTGGCTTTCCTTCAGGTATTCGCCCAGCGTGACTTCGCCAACGGACAGCGGCACGCGGTTCCAGGTGGCGCCGTGGCTGCTCGGGTAGCGCCCGGTATAGAAGCTCATGCGGCTCGGGCCGCAAACGCCAGAGGTGACGAACGCCTTGGTGAAGCGCACGCCGCGCGCGGCCAGGGCGTCGATGTGCTTTGTGCGCAGGGTGGGGTGGCCGTAGCACGCCAGGTGGTCCTGGCGCAGCTGGTCGCACATGATGAAGAGGGTGTTTCTGGTGGGCATGGCTTTGTCGATACCGGTCGGGCCGCTGACCTGACCAGTATCACTTCAGTAAATAACGTTGTGTAATTTTTGGCTTATTCAATCCGTACGAGAAATAACATTCATCAGATGAATAAACTTAACGGTATGTGATGTGGTATTTTTTAATCCCCGGTATAGCCAGAGGCCTTGACCACCGGTCCCCACCGCCCGGCATCTGCTGCCAGCACCTTGCCGAACTGCTCCGCGCTCCCGGTTTGCGGCTCCAGCCCCAGCTTCAGGAACCGCTCTTTCAGATCTGCCGACTGCACCGCGTGCACGATCGCCGCATTCAGCCGGTCGATCGTTGCCTTCGGTACGCCGGCCGGCGCCAGGAACCCGTAGCGGCCAAGCCCTTCGATGTCCTTGTAGCCAAGCTCGGTAAATGTGGGCACATCCGGCAATGCCACCGAGCGCTGCGTCCCTGAGCTCGCCAGGACGCGGATCTTGCCCGCGCGATGCATCTCGGTGAGATCGGCCAGCGTATCGACCGAGGCCGGCACCTGCCCGCCCACCAGCGCATTCATCAACGGTGCCGAGCCGTTGAATGGCACGTGCAACATCTCCACGCCCACCTGCTTGCCGATCAGCAAGCCAAAGAAGTGAGGAATGCTGCCTAGTGCCGGTGAGGCGTAGGAATTGTTCTTGGCCGGGCTGGCCTTGAGCCACTCGACGTACTCCTTCAGCGTCTTGGCCGGCGCGCCGGGGCCGGTGGCCAGGGCCAGCTGGAAGTTGGCGGTTTGCGCCACCGGCACGAAATCGCGCTGGATGTCGTAGTTCAGCTTGCGGTAGGTCAGCGGGGCGATGGTCATCACCGCGGAGTTGGCGACCACCAGCGTGTTGCCGTCGGCGGGCAGGGTGCGCGCATAGTCCATGACCAGGCGGCCGCCCGCGCCGGGCTTGTTCTCGATGACCACGGTTTGCTTGAGTTCCTCGCGCAGCTTGTCGCCGATCAGGCGGGCGGCCAGGTCGGCGGTGCCGCCGGCGGGGTAGCCCACCAGGATGCGCAGCGGGCGGTCGTTCTGGGCGCTGGCCGGCGCGCTGGCCAGGCACACGGCGGCCAGTGCGGTCATGGTGGCGAGGGTGGGGACTAGCGCGCGCAGCAGTTTGGCGGGTTTCACGGGTTCTCCTGTTGGTTCGGCATCGGCGGGAAGCCGGCCAATTTATCGATACGGCCTGCGGGCGCCAAAGAAGGATTTCGCGCATCGATGTGCGCGTTTCGTTCCTGGGCGCATGGCTGCCCGGCCGTACCCCGGCGGATGCGTTTGGCACGCGGCCCGCCAGTTCTTAGGCAGCGGCACAGACGCTAACACCCAGCCATATAATTGACAAAATCAACTAAATTTGCGGGTGCGGCATGAACGGCAGCCAGGCGGGCGAGCAGGCGCAGGCAGAGGCAGTGGCACACGAGGGCCGGGAGCGGGACGCCGGCGAAACGCTGCAGCATCCCGCCCGCCTGGCGGACTTCCTCAATTACCGCCTCTATCACCTGACCCGCGTGGCCCTGCAAGCCAGCGGGCATCACCTGCGCGCCGCGGCCGGGGTGAGCCGGCGCGAATGGCGCATGCTGGCCTTTCTCGGCGAGCAGCCGGGCACGCGCCTGACGGAGCTGGCGCAAAGCGCCGGGTTGGACAAGGTATTGGCAAGCCGCGCCGTGCACGCCCTGATGGCGCGCGGGCTGGTGCAGCGCGCCACGCGCGAGCAGGACAAGCGGGCGGCGGCGTTTGCCCTGAGCGAGCAGGGCGAGGCGGTCTACCAGCTTGCCTTTGCGCAGGCCCAGGCCTTCAACGCCCGCCTGGCCGCCTGCCTGGATCCGGAGGAGGCGCGGGTGCTGGCACGTTGCCTGTCCAGGCTGCACGCGGAGGCTGAGGCCCTGCTGGCGCAGGCGCAAGCGCTGCCCAGCAGCGTACCCGCGCCTGCGGAACCGGCGCAGAACTGGTGGCGCCAACCGTAAGGTTTGGCCGGCCGCTTCCGACTGCACCTGGCGACTTCGGAGTCCTACACTTGTAGACTTGGAGTCAGCGCGTGCCCTGCCTGGAGCCTGCCATGCCGCTTGTCCGTCGCTTTCCTGTTCGCTGTCCTGCCGACCTTGCTGCCCGATTGCCTTCGCGATTGCCTTCGCGATTGCGCGCCGCCGCCATTGCTGCGCTGCTTCCCCTCTGCCTGCTTGCCGTCCAGCACGCCCAGGCCGCGCGCCAGCCCCCGGCGCCGGCGCAGGAACTGACGCGCCAGGCGGTGACCGCCTATGACGCCGGCGCCTTCGACTCGGCCTTGCGGGACTTCGCCAAGGCGGCCCAGCAAGGCAACCGGCTCGCGCAGTACAACTACGCCATGATGCTGCTGCGCGGCGAGGGCACGCCGGTGCGCCAGGAGGAGGCGCTGATCTGGCTGCACCGCGCGGCCGAGAACGACATGACGCAGGCCCAGTTCACCTTTGGCGAGATGTACGAACACGGCGAACTGGTGCCGCGCTCGCTGGAGTCCGCCAACCAGTGGTACCGCCGCGCGGCTGAAGGCGGCCATGTGCAGGCCCAGGTGGAGCTGGCGACCAATTACTTCACCGGACGGGGCCTCGCGCGGGACTACGGCAAGGCCTTCGAGTGGTACACGCGCGCCGCCACGGCGGGCGACGGTGGTGCCCAGTACATCGTTGCCAGCTATTACGAGCGTGGCGAGCCCGGCGTGGTCGAGAAGGACATCGAGCAGGCCAAGATCTGGTACGCCCGCGCCGCCGCGCACGGCGACCCCGGGGCGTTGGCCAAGCTGCGCTCGCTGATCGAGCAGGGACTGAAGGCAAAACAGGCTGGCGCCATGTAATGCTGCGGTAGTCTGGGCATGTTGCCATGCAAGGGCGGCCACCGCCGGCCGCTATCTGGGGTGCGCCGCCGGGGGCGGTACAACTCTTGCTTGAGAGAACCACACGAAACCTGCGCCAATGGGAGGCACTAGTGGCAACACACGTCGCACTGAACCATGTCACCCACTACCGGTACGACCGGCCCGTGAAGCTTTCGCCGCAGGTGGTCAGGCTCCGTCCTGCCCCGCACTGCCGCACGCCGATCCTTTCGTATTCGCTGCGCATCGAGCCCGAGCAGCATTTCGTGAACTGGCAGCAGGACCCGTTCGCCAACTACCTCGCCCGGCTGGTGATCCCCGAGCCGACCACCGAGTTCAAGATCACCGTCGACCTGGTGGTCGAGATGGCGGTCTACAACCCGTTCGACTTCTTCCTCGAGCCCTACGCGGAGAACTATCCCTTCACCTATGAGCCCGGCCTGGCTTACGAGCTGGCGCCCTATATGGTCAAGGGTGAGCTGACGCCGCGCTTTGCCGCCTTCGTGGAGAGCATTCCGCGCAACAAGCAGACCACGAGCGATTTCCTGGTGGCCCTGAACCAGCGCCTGCAAAAGGACATCCGCTACCTGATCCGCATGGAGCCCGGCGTGCAGACGCCGGAGCAGACGCTGGAGACCGGTGCCGGCTCGTGCCGGGATTCGGGCTGGCTGCTGGTGCAGACGCTGCGCCACCTGGGGCTGGCCGCGCGCTTCGTGTCCGGCTACCTGCTGCAGCTGGCGCCCGACGTGAAATCCATCGACGGCCCCAGCGGCACCGACGTGGACTTCACCGACCTGCACGCATGGTGCGAGGTCTACCTGCCGGGCGCGGGCTGGATCGGGCTCGACCCCACCTCCGGCCTGCTGGCCGGCGAGGGCCATATCCCGGTGGCATGCACGCCCGAGCCGGGCAGCGCGGCGCCGGTCAGCGGCGCGGTCGACAAGAGCGAGGTGACCTTCCACCACGAGATGTCGATCACCCGCATCTATGAATCACCGCGCGTGACCAAGCCCTATACGGAGGCGCAGTGGCAGGCGGTGGCGGCGGTGGGCGCCGAGGTCGATCTCCAGCTCAACGCGCAGGATGTGCGCCTGACCATGGGCGGCGAGCCGACCTTTGTCGCGGTCAAGGATCGCGATGGCGCGGAATGGAACACCGACGCGCTCGGCACCACCAAGCGCGCCTATGCCACCGAACTGGTGCATAAACTGCGCGAGCGCTATGGCAAGGGCGGCTTCCTGCACTTTGGCCAAGGCAAGTGGTACCCGGGCGAGCAATTGCCGCGCTGGGCCTTGTCGATCTGCTGGCGCGCCGACGGCCAGCCCTGCTGGCAGGACCCGTCGCTGTTCGCCGATGAGCGCGAGCCGGCAGACTATACCGAGGCCGACGCGCAGCGCTTCCTCGATAGCCTGGCCAAGCGCCTCGGGCTCAACCCCGGCTTTGTGCAGCCAGGCTATGAGGACACCTGGTACTACCTCTGGCGCGAGCGCCGCCTGCCGGTCAATGTCGACCCGCTGGAGGCGCGGCTCGACGATGAGATGGAGCGCATGCGCCTGCGCCGCGTGTTCGATGGTGGCCTGGCGCGGCCCACCGGCTATGTGCTGCCGCTGCGCCGCACCGGCCTGGAAGATGGCCCGGCGCTGGCCGCCCACCGCTGGATCAGCGGGCCGTGGTTCTTCCGCGACGACCGCATGTACCTGCTGCCCGGCGATTCGCCGATGGGCTACCGCCTGCCGCTGGATGCCCTGCCCTGGGTCAGCGAGGCCGACTACCCGTGGCAGTTCGACCAGGACCCGTTCGCGGCGCGTTCGCCGCTGCCCACCGGGGCGCAGCTGCGCGCGCAGTTGCCCGGGCTTGCCGGCCAAGGCGCCGAGCCTGGCCAGGCGGCGGAGTTCCGTGCCAGCACCGCGGCCTATCCCGCGCCCGGCTCGGCTGCGGCAGCGCGTGCCGGCAAGCTTGCCGGGGCCAGGCCAGGGGCGGGCACGACCGGCGGCACGGCCGCGCCCGCCGCCCTGGCGGCGGACCTGGCGCGCGTGCCCGAGCGCGGCGAATCCGCGGGCTGGATCACGCGTACGGCGCTGTGCGTGGAAGTGCGCCATCCCAGCCGCGCCGCCGGCCCCAAGGCCGAGCGGGCGGCTGCGGGCGACAAGCGCGGCATGCTCTACGTCTTCATGCCGCCGCTGACCGTGCTGGAGGACTACCTGGAGCTGCTCGCGGCGGTGGAAGCCACCGCCGCCGGGCTGGGCGTGAAGATCGTGCTCGAAGGCTACCCACCGCCGCGCGACGTGCGCCTCAAGCTGCTGCAGGTCACGCCCGATCCCGGCGTGATCGAGGTCAACATCCATCCGGCCGCCAACTGGGACGAACTGGTCGACCATACGGAATTCCTCTACCAGGCCGCCCACGAAACCTACCTCAGCACCGAGAAGTTCATGCTCGACGGGCGCCACACCGGCACCGGCGGTGGCAACCACTTCGTGCTGGGCGGCGCCACGCCGGCCGACAGCCCCTTCCTGCGGCGCCCCGATGTGCTGTCCAGCCTGATTGCGTACTGGCACAACCATCCCTCGCTGTCCTACCTGTTCTCGGGCATGTTCATCGGCCCGACCAGCCAGGCGCCGCGCGTGGACGAGGCGCGCAACGACCAGCTCTACGAGCTCGAGATCGCCTTTGCCGAACTGCAGCACCAGCTCGACCGGCTCTCGGGCGCCGAGGGCGGGGTCGGTGCGCACATGCCGCCGTGGCTGGTCGACCGTGCGCTGCGCAATATCCTGATCGACGTCACCGGCAACACCCACCGCAGCGAGTTCTGCATCGACAAGCTCTACTCGCCCGACGGCCCCACCGGCCGCCTAGGCCTGCTGGAGCTGCGCGCGTTCGAGATGCCGCCGCATGCGCGCATGAGCCTGGTGCAGCAGTTGCTGCTGCGCGCGCTGGTGGCCCGCTTCTGGCGCGAGCCCTATCGCGGGCGGCTCACGCGCTGGGGCACGGAGCTGCATGACCGTTTCCTGCTCGGCACCTTCGTGCAGATGGATTTCGAGGACGTGCTCACCGAGATGCGCGAAGCCGGCTTCGCGTTCGACAACGCCTGGTTCGCGCCGCACTTCGAGTTCCGCTTCCCGCGCGTGGGCGAGCTCGCGGCCGGTGGCCTGTCACTGACGCTGCGCACCGCGCTCGAACCCTGGCATGTAATGGGCGAGGAGGGCAGTGCCGGCGGCACCGTGCGCTACGTGGATTCGTCGCTCGAGCGCATCGAGGTGCGCGTGCTGGGCATGAACGACAGCCGCCATGTGGTCACCGTCAATGGCCGCGCGGTACCGCTGCAGCCCACCGGGCGCGCCGGCGAGTTCGTGGCCGGGGTGCGCTACCGCGCCTGGGCGCCGCCGTCTGCGCTGCACCCCACCATCGCCTCGCATGCGCCGCTGACTTTCGACGTTGTCGACACATGGATGGGGCGCAGCATCGGTGGATGCCAGTATCATGTTTCGCATCCGGGCGGGCGTAGCTATGAGACCTTCCCGGTTAATGCGTACGAGGCTGAGAGCCGGCGCCTGACACGCTTCTTCACGCTTGGCCACACGCCGGGCGTGATGCGCGTGGAACCGCCCCGGCGCAGCCTCGAGTTTCCGTTCACGCTGGATTTGCGCCAACGCTGATCCGGCAGCCCCCAAAGCCGCGCCCCGTGTCTCTTCAGCCGTCCCTGCCTTTTGATGAAACCGCCCCTGCCGTCGACGCGGTGATGCACCGCGCGCGGCCGGTGCCGCCCGGGCACCTCGATGAACTGGGGGCATGCGGGGACGGGCTGCGCGAGCCCTGGGCGCGCTTTTTCCAGATACTGGGCGAGGAAGGGATCGACGGCCTTGACCAGCAGGCCGCCGCCATGGCGCGCCAGATCCGCGACAACGGCGTGACCTACAACGTCTACGCCGACAACACGGACAAGGCCGGTGCGCGCGCCTGGGCGCTGGACCTGCTGCCCTTCCTGGTGAGCGAGGAGGACTGGCAGCGGATCGAGCGCGGCGTGGCGCAGCGCGCTGAGCTGGCCAACGCCATGGTGGCCGACATCTACGGGCCGCAGGCTTTGCTGTCCAAGGGCTTGCTGCCGGCCGGCCTGGTCTTTGGCCATCCCGGCTACCTGCGCCCGCTCAAGGGCTACCAGCCGCTGGGCGGCAACTTCCTGCATATCGTCGCGGTGGACCTCGCGCATACCTTGGAGGGCGGCTGGACGGTGATGGCCCACCGCACGGAGACGCCTTCCGGCATGGGCTACGCGCTGGAGAACCGCCTCATCATCTCCAGCCTGTTCGCCGATGCCTTTCGCGAGCTGCGCGTGCGGCGCCTGCCCGCCGCGTTCTCGCAACTGGTGGCCACGCTGGCGCAGCAGCCCGCGGCGCAGCCACCCGCGCCGGAATCCTCGGGCAGCGCCGCCGCCTCGGTCAGCAAGCACATCGTGCTGCTCACCCCGGGGCCCTATAACGAAACCTATTTCGAGCACACCTTCCTGGCCCGCTACCTCGGCATCACGCTGGTCGAGGGCAAGGACCTGACGGTGCGCAACGACGTGGTGTACCTGAAGACGCTGGCCGGGCTGGAACGTGTCGACGTGGTGCTGCGCCGCCTGGACGACGCCTATTGCGACCCGGTCGAGCTGCGCCAGGATTCCACGCTCGGTGTGCCCGGGCTGCTGCAGGCGATGCGCGCGGGCAACGTGCTGGTGTCCAACGCGCCCGGCTCGGGCTTCCTGGAGACGCCGGCCATCCATGGCTTCCTGCCGGCCATTTCCCGCGCGCTGCTGGGCGAGGAACTACTGCTGCCGGGCGTGCCCAGCTGGTGGTGCGGCGAGGCCACGGCGCGCGAGGAGGCGCTCGGCGAATTCACCGAAGCCTTCCTGATGCCAACCTACCCGCGCGGCATGGCGCAGCCGTGGGAAGGCCCGCGCCTGGGCATGGAGCGCGGGCTGCAGCGCCTGGCGGACTGGCGCGAGCGCATCGAGCAGGTGCCGGATCTGTTCACGATCCAGGCCGACCTGCCGCTGTCGCACGCACCACGCTGGGAAGGGCCGCATATCGGCTCGCGCGCCGCCATGCTGCGGGTCTACGCCATTGCCGACGGACGGGGCGGCTGGCAGGTGATGCCCGGCGGCTTCACCCGGCTCGCCGGCGAGGGGCAGCCGGCGGTATCGATGCAGCTCGGCGGCTCCAGCGTCGACACCTGGGTGCTGTCGAGCCAGCCGGCGCAGCCGGTTGGCTCGCCGCTGCAGTTCCCCATGGCCGGCGCGGCGCGCGGGCCGGCGGCCAAGCCGCTGGCGGTATCCAGCCGCGCCGCCGAGAACCTGTTCTGGGCCGGCCGCTATGCCGAGCGTGCGGAAAACAACGTACGTCTGTGCCGCCTGGTGCTGGGCTCGATCGAAAGCAGCGACGACCGCGACGACAGCGCGCTCGACGTGATCGGCGAACTGGCGCTCGCCTGCGGCCTGCTGCCGACCGGCGCGCCGCAGCCGCGCACCTCGCTGCGCGTGTTTGAGCGCAGCCTGGTGTCCGCGCTGGCGGAAAGCGCCGGCTGGACCAGCGTGGGCCAGAACCTGGCCAGCCACGTGCACGCCGCCACCGAGATTCGCAACCGGCTGTCCAACGATCACTGGCGCACCATCCTGGCCGCGCGCAACGATTTCGGCGACGCCATGGAGGCGGCCTGCGCGGGGAGCCCCGGCGGTGCCGGCGATGCGGGCATCTACGACCGCCCGCGCGTGCTGGCGGCGCTGGATCACCTGTCCATGCAGCTCGCCGCCATCAGCGGCGCGCAGGGCGACCGCATGACCCGCGACGAAGCCTGGCGCCTGCTGTTTATCGGCCGCCATATCGAGCGCGTGGCCACGCTCTCGACCTTCCTGCGGGTGTTTGCGCACAACGGCGCGTTGCTGCACCGGACCTGCTTCGATTTGCTGCTGCACCTGTTCGACAGCACGCTGACCTTCCGCGCGCTGTACCCGGGCCGCTCCGATGTGCCCGCGCTGGTCGACCAGTTGGTGATCGAGCCCACCAACCCGCGCGGGCTCTACGGCTTGCTGGCGCGGCTGCGCGTCAAGCTCGGCCAGATCTCGCCGCCGGCCAGCCCGGCCGGCACCGGGCGCGTGCCGCTGCCGCAATGGCTGCCCACCGTGGAGACGCTGCCCGGCTGGGAAGCGCTATGCCAGCGCGGCGCCGACGGGAAATACACCAATCTGGTGCAACTGTGCGAGCAACTGACTGACATGATGGTGCAGCTCTCAGACGAAATCAGTGCGCGCTACTTCAGCCATGCCGGCATGGCCGGCACCCGCGTCGGGGCGCAGCCATGAGCGCAACCATGAATGCGACGATGAATGTGACGATGAATGTGACGATGAGCCAGGCGCAAGGCGTTGCCGAGCCCGCGCCAGGGCGCGTGGCCTCCGTGCTGACGATTCATCACAAAACCATCTACGATTACTCCGCGCCGGTGGAGAATGCCCAGCAGCGCGCCGTGGTGTTTCCGGTGACCTGCCCGTGGCAGGCGGTGCATGCGCACAGCACGCAGATCGAGCCGCCGCCGTCGCACCAGCATGCGGACATCGACGCCTTCGGCAACAACGTGCTGTACTTCACCATCGACGTGCCGCACGACTACATGCAGCTCGCCTGCGAGAGCACAGTCAGCGTCACGCCGCGCTGGGCGTCGCTCGACCCCGCCGCCAGCATGCCGTGGGAGACGGCCGTCGCCGCGCTGCGCTTTCGCGCCGGGCAGCCCTTCCTGCCGGAAAGCGAGTTCTGCTTCGCCTCGCCCAACGTGGCGCTGCATCCCGATCTCAAGGCCTACGCGCTCGCCAGCTTCGCGCCCGGCGTGCCCGTGGTGGCCGGCGCCATCGACCTGATGCATCGCGTGCACGCCGACTTCGAATACCAGACCACCGCCACCGAGGTCGATACCCCGGCGCTGCAAGCCTTCGGCCTGCGCAGCGGCGTGTGCCAGGATTTCGCCCAGGTCATGATTGGCTGCCTGCGCTCGCTCGGCCTCGCGGCGCGCTACGTCAGCGGCTACCTGTGCACCGAGCCGCCACCCGGCCAGCCCAGGCTGATCGGTGCCGACGCCTCGCATGCCTGGCTGTCGGTGTACTGCCCGCTGGCCGGCTGGGTCGACCTTGATCCCACCAACGACGTGCTGGCCGACACCAGCCACGTCACGCTGGCGTTCGGGCGCGACTATAGCGATGTCTCGCTGCTGCGCGGCGTCATCGTGGGCGGCGGCGCGCACGATGTGGAAGTGGAGGTCAGCGTGCTGCCGGTCGAGTAGGCACCGCGCCGCGGTCAGCGGCTGGCAAGCCAATTGCTTGCCAGTAGCCTGGGTTTGCCGAGAAAAGGGGGAATCACCATGCTAAGCCGCACCGCCGACCACCTGTTCTGGATGGCCCGCTACACCGAGCGCGCGGAAAACACCGCCCGCATGCTCGACGTCAACTACCAGGCTTCGATGCTGCCGCAATCGCCCGACGTGGCGCAGCAAGGCTGGCTGGCGATGCTCGACGTGACGGAGCTCACGCCGGTATTCGCCGCGCACCACGGCGCGGTCGTGCACGAGGAAGTGATCGATTTCATGGTGCGCGACCTGAGCCACCCGGCGTCGATCATGTCCTGCCTGCGCGCCGCCCGCGAAAACGCCCGCGCCGTGCGCGGCGCACTCACCACGCCGCTGTGGGAGACCATCAACACCACCTGGCTCGATGTCCAGCAGATGGTGGCCGACGGCATCCTGCGCCACGATCCGGCGCAGTTCTTCGAGTGGGTCAAGTTCCGCTCCCACTTAACGCGTGGCGTGGAAGCCGGCACCATGCTCAAGGACGAAGCCTACTGCTTCATGCGGCTGGGCACCTTCCTGGAGCGCGCCGACAATACCGCCCGCATTCTCGACGTCAAGTTCCAGGCCACCGACCTCAGCCTGCAGCAAGACGACTTCTACCAATGGGCCGCGGTATTGCGCTCCGTGTCGGGGCTGGAGATGTATCGCAAGGTCTATCGCTCGGTGGTCACGCCGGAGCGCGTGGCCGAGTTGCTGATCGTCCATCCGGATATGCCGCGGTCGCTGGCAGCCAGTTTGCGGGAGGTGGTTTCGTTGCTGGCGCAGGTGCGCAATGCGCGCTCAGTGGAGACGGAGCGACGGGCGGGGAAACTGCATGCCGAGCTTAAATTCACTCGGATCGAGGATATTTTTTCTGTCGGGATTCATGGGTGGCTTAGCGATTTTCTTCGCAGGATCCATGAGCTTGGGGGTGGGGTTAGTCGGGATTTTTTGATGAAGGGGGTGGGGGGGTAGGGGGGGAGGGGGTAGGGTGTAGGGGCTTTTGGGGGGCTTTCGCTGTTTATTTCGTCGGCGTTGGTTTTTGCACCCAAGAGCCATACGACATCCCCCTGCGGGGGCTGCCGGTCACTCTTCTTTGCGTCGGCAAAGAAGACTAACGAGAAGAAAGCCGACCCTGCCGGGGGCAGAGCAATCGCGGGTGCTAGGGGCGCTGGTTTCGTCGTAGGGCCAGCGGTTCTGCTCGCTTCTGCCGGTACCGGTTTGACCGGCCACGAATCTGCCAGCCTCCGGGATTCGTGGTGAGGCCCCCGGTAGCAGACACCACTTGCTTCAAGCCGTCTGTCGCTCGCGGCGCGGCCGGCCACGAAGTTGCAGGCGCACCGGTTCCGTCGTGGGCGCGGTGGCACCGCCTTGATTAGCCCGAGACCCTGACCACCGCGCCCGCCCCACCACGAAACCATTGGCAGACGATGTGTCGTGATGGTCCGCGCCGGTAACGGCAGATGGTCGAACGCTCACCGGGCAAAGCGATCAGGGGCACCACCACGTGACCATTGGGTAATGCAGTTACGATGGCCTTTGCGCCGGTAAGGCAAAGGCCAGCTAACACTCCGGGCCGTACGACGAAACCACCAATATTCGAAAGCCTTATTGCTCTGCCCCCGGCAGGGTCGGCTTTCTTCTCGTTAGTCTTCTTTGCCGACGTGTATAGACCGGGGACATAGGTGACGGGTGTGCGAGGACATGGTTGACACTTTCGGGCAATGAATCTGCCCGGAATCCGACCATGCCTTGGAGCACGCGCGACACCATGAGCCTTCGTCAAGAATTCATCCTTCTGGCCCAGCAAGAGGGCAGCAATCGCCGCGAGTTATGCCGGCGCTTCAGCATCAGTCCCCAGACTGCCTACAAATGGCTCGCGCGCTATGCCGAGCAAGGCGAGGCCGGTCTGGTCGACCGCTCTCGGCGGCCCAGTCGCAGCCCGGAACAGACCCACGCCGACCTTGAACAGGCCGTGATCGCGCTTCGCCAGCAGCATCCTGCCTGGGGCGGGCGCAAGATCAGCCGCCGCTTGCAGGACCTGGGGCATACCGAGGCGCCGGCTCCCAGCACTGTCACCTCGATCCTGCATCGCCACGGGCTAATTACGCCGGAGGCCTCGGCCAAATCGGTGGCATGGCAGCGTTTCGAGCATCCCGAGCCCAACCATCTCTGGCAGATGGACTACAAGGGCTGGTTTGCCACCCGAGACGGCATGCCGTGTTACCCACTGACGGTGCTGGACGACCATTCCCGCTTCAATATCCTGCTCACGGCCTGCACCAGGACCCAGACTGCAGTGGTGCAGCGCCATCTGCGCGAGGCTTTCCGTCGTTATGGGCTGCCGCTGCGCATCAACGCCGACAACGGTGCGCCCTGGGGCAGCCCTTCCCAACCCGGCCAGCTCACGGCTCTGGCGATCTGGTTGATTCGCCTGGGCGTGCGCTTGAGCCATAGCCGCCCCGCGCACCCACAAACCAATGGCAAGGATGAGCGGTTCCACCGCACCTTTAAGGCCGAGGTGCTCACCGGCAACGACTTTGCTTCCTGCCGTTATGCGCAGCGCGCATTCGATCGCTGGCGCGATGTCTACAACCAGCAGCGACCTCACGAAGCCCTTGGCCTGGCGACGCCCGTCACGCGGTATCGGCCCAGCCCGAGGCCATATCCGGAGCAGTTGCCGCCCATCGAATACGGCCCTGACGACACCGTAGTGCAGGTCAAATGGCACGGCGAGCTCTGTTTCCAGGGACGTCGCTTCAAGGTTTCGAATGCCCTAGCCAAGCTGCACGTGGCGCTGCGCCCTGACGCCAGACACAGCGGCAAATACGCCCTTTACTTTGCACATCATCGCTTCGGAAGCATCGACCTAAACGACCCGAATGCCGCTTAAAATGTGTCAACCATGTCCTCGCACATGTGTCACCCATGTCCCCGGTCTATACACCGACGCAAAGAAGAGTGACCGGCAGCCCCCGCAGGGGGATGTCGTATGGCTGTTGGGTGCAAGATGCCACCGCCGACGAAATAAACAGCGACCGCCCCCGCAGGGGGATGCCGTACGGCTGTTGGGGGCAAAGGCCATCGCCGCTCAAAGAAACAGCGACCAACACCTCATGGCCGCTACCCAACCCCTATCCCACCAACTCCCGATGCAACGCCAAATACTCCAACGCCAACTTATGCCTCGGATCCAGGTGAATCATCGGCATCGCATGCTGATGCGACTCCCGGATCTTCACCGACGACGACAACCGTGAATTCAACACCGGCAACCCTTCGCCGACCAGTTCCTCCACCAGTTGCAACGGCAAGGTGGCGCGCGGCTGGAACTGGTTGATCACGATCCCTTCGACTTCCAGGTCCGCGTTGTGGTCGTGCTGGATCTCTTTCACGTTGTCGAGCAGCGTGTAGAGCGCGCGGCGGGAGAAGTCGTCGCAGTCGAAGGGAATCAGGCAGCGCTGGACCGCAATCAGCGCGGAGCGGGTGTAGAAGTTCAGCGCGGGCGGGGTGTCGATATAGATGGCGTCGTACGCGTCTTCCAGCTCGATCAGCGCGTCGCGCAGCTTGTAGATCTTGTAGCGGGATTCGAGCTTGCCGTGCAGCGTATCGAGCTCGGGATGGGCGGGCATCACGTCGAGGTTTTCGAACGGCGTGGCGTGGATGAACGCGGTGACATCCAGCGGCTTGAAGCTGTATGTGAGCGCGGTCTCGAAGAAGTCGGCCACCGTCGGGGTGGCCTCGGCGGCGTGCGCGCCGAGCAGGTACTGGCTGGAGTTGCCTTGCGCATCGAGGTCGATGACCAGGGTGCGCAGGCCTTCGCTGGCACTGATGGCCGCCAGGTTGCAGACGATGGTCGACTTGCCGACTCCGCCCTTCTGATTAAATACGACGCGCCGCATTTGAGCCCTTGGAGGTGAACGTTCCAAAGGACAGAGGATACCTTAGCCAGGTGTCATTTCAGCGGCCAAATCGCATGCCAGGCTATGTTTGTATCAGCCGCTTTTGCCGCGAGATACTCATCAGGATCCCGATGCCCATGCCCAGCGTCACCAGCGCCGTTCCCCCATAGCTCAACAGCGGCAACGGCACGCCCACCACGGGCAGGATGCCGCTCACCATGC
Source organism: Cupriavidus basilensis (assembly GCF_008801925.2). Lineage (NCBI taxonomy): Bacteria > Pseudomonadati > Pseudomonadota > Betaproteobacteria > Burkholderiales > Burkholderiaceae > Cupriavidus > Cupriavidus basilensis. Next base: position 190,998 of record NZ_CP062803.1, read on the forward strand.
CCATGTTCACAAAGGCATAGGTGAAGAAGATCAGCGTGATCGACCCCGCCAGCAGCCGCGAGAACAGTGTCGGCGCGTTGGCCGCGATGTATAGCCCGCGGAAGATCAGCAGCAGGTAGAGCACCAGCAGCACGGCGTTGCCGATCAGTCCGAACTCTTCGGAGAACACGGCGAAGATGAAGTCGGTGTGCTTCTCGGGGATGAACTCGAGGTGCGTCTGCGTGCCCTTGAGCCAGCCTTTGCCGAACACGCCGCCGGAGCCGATGGCGATGATGGACTGGATGGTGTGGAAGCCCTTGCCGAGCGGGTCGGTGGTGGGGTCCAGCAGCGTGCAGATGCGGTGTTGCTGGTAGTCGTGCAGGATCGGCCAGTTCACGCCGGGGGCGCAGATATCGTGCTCGAAGCTGACCAGCGCGGTGATGGCGACCACCGCGATGGCAAGCAGCGGCAGGATGATCTTCCACGACAGGCCGGCGAAATAGATCACATATAGGCCGGCGGCCATCACCAGCAGGCCGGTGCCGAGGTCGGGCTGCTTGGCGATCAGGCCCACGGGCACGCCGAGCAGCACCAGCGCCAGCACAAAGTCGAACCACCTGACCGAGCCCTCCCGTTTCTGGAAGTACCACGCCAGCATCAGCGGCATGGCAATCTTCATGATCTCCGAGGGCTGGATCACCATGCCGACGTAGAGCCAGCGCCGCGCGCCCTTGCGGATCAGGCCGAACATGGCCACCGCCACCAGCAGGGCCACGCCGACCGTATAGAGCGGCACCGCCACCCGCATCAGCGTCTGGGTTGGCAGGTAAGCGATGACCCACATCACCAGGTAGGACAGCAGGATGTTGCGCAACTGGTCCTCGACCCGGCCGGGCATGTCGATGGCGGCGGAGTAGAGCGCCACGATGCCGGTGGCGAACAGCAGGAAGACGATAAGCGCGAGTGGCTTGTCAAAGCCGGTCAGGGCCGTCTTGATGAACGATAGGACGCGGCGGCGATCCATGGCGCGTCTCCTTCAGCGTGAAGCGTTGCCGCCGGCCGCGGCGGGCGCGGTTGCCGGCTTGGCGCGGGGTTTCGAACTGGCGGGCGCCATGACGGGCGACGCGGCCGGCGCGGGGGGCGGCGCCGGGCGGCTGTGGCCGAGGGCCTGCGCCATGCGCTGGTCCAGCGTCTGCACTGCCGAGGCGGGCGGGATGGCGGCGGGGTCGATCACCGGCGCCATCACGGCAGAGGCGGCCGTGGCGGAGGCGCCGGCGCGGGCTGCCACCCGCGCCGCCGGCACGCTGGCGCCTTCGCTGGTGGCGGCGGCTTCGCTCGCGCCCATGACGGTGGCGCTGGCGATGCTGGCGGTGTGGCCGGTGGTAAACACGCTGGGCGTATCCACGGGCGGCTTGCCGCCGGCGCGTTCGGACGCGGGCGGGGCGATGTTCGCCAGCTCTTCCGGCCACTTGCCCGTCAGATAGTAATCCATCACCTTGCGTGCGATCGGCGCGGCCACGGCACCGCCGAAGCCGGCGTTTTCCACGATCATCGCCAGCGCGATCTTCGGGTTGTCGGCGGGAGCGAATGCGGTATAGAGCGCGTGGTCGCGCTTGCGCTCGTCCAGCGCGTGGTGGTTGTACTTCTCGTTCTTGCCCATGGTGAAGGTCTGCGCCGTCCCGGTCTTGCCGGCGGACTCATAGGCGGCGCCGGCGAACGCGCGGGCGGCGGTGCCCGAGTGCGTCACACCGACCATGGCGCGCTTGATCACGTCGATATCCGACTGCTTGAGCGGCAGGCGATAGCTTTCCTTGGGCACGGTGAGCTCGCGCTCGCGGCTGACCGAATCCTCCACCGCTTTGACCAGGTGGGGCTTCATCGCGATGCCGTTGTTGACCAGGATGGAGGTGGCGTTGGCCAGCTGCAGGATGGTGAAGCTGTTGTAGCCCTGGCCGATCCCCAGCGAGATGGTTTCGCCGTCATACCATTTCTGCTGCTCGGGCTTGCGGTAGGCGCGGCGCTTCCAGTCGGTGGAGGGCAGGATGCCGCGGCTCTCGCCTTCGATGTCGATGCCGGTGATCTGGCCGAAGCCCAGCGGCTTCATGAAGTCGTGGATGGCGTTGACGCCCATGTCGCGCGCCAGCATGTAGTAATAGGTGTCGCACGACTGCACGATGGAGGCGTTCATGTCCACCCAGCCGTGGCCGCCTGGCTTGTCGTCGCGGAAGGTGTGGTTGCCCAGCGTGAACGAGCCCGGATCGTGGAAGCCCCAGGCTGCGGTGCGCTTGCCGGTGGTGAGTGCCGCCAGCGCCATGAACGGCTTGTAGGTGGAGCCGGGCGGGTAGGTGCCGCGCAGCGGGCGGTTCAGCAGTGGCTTGTCGGGCGAGCCGTTGAGCTCGTTCCAGGTATTGGTGTCGATGCCTTCGACGAACAGGTTGGGGTCGTAGGTCGGCTTGGAGACAAAGGCCAGGATGTCGCCCGTGGCCGGCTCGATCGCCACCAGCGCGCCGCGCTTGTCGCCAAACAGCGCCTCGGCCAGTTGCTGCAGGCGGATGTCGAGCGACAGGATCAGGTTGTTGCCGGGCGTGGCGGGGGAGGTGGACAGCGTGCGGATGGGGCGTCCGCCCGCGCTCACTTCCACTTCCTCGAACCCGGTCAGGCCGTGCAACTCGGTTTCGTAGCTTTGCTCGATGCCGATCTTGCCGATGTAGTTGGAGCCCTTGTAGTTGTCGGCGTCCTTGCGCGGATCGTATTTGGCGCCTTCGGCGCTGTTGGCCTCGTCCATGGCCTCGATGCGTTCCTGGTCGCGCTGGGAGATGCGGCCCAGGTAGCCGATCACGTGCGAGGCGGACTCGCCCAGCGGGTACTGGCGGAACAGCCGGGCACGCACGTCCACACCCGGAAAGCGGAAGCGCTGGGCGGAGAAGCGCGCCACTTCCTCGTCGGTGAGCTGGCTGCGGATCGGCAGGCTCTCGAAGCTGCGCGACTCCTCCATCAGGCGCTTGAAGCGGCGGCGGTCGCGCGGCTGGATGTCGATCAGCTGGGCCAGTTCCTCGATGGTGTTGTCGAGCGTGTCGGACAGCTTGGACGGGGTGATTTCCAGCGTGTAGGCGGAATAGTTGCGCGCCAGCACCACGCCGTTGCGGTCCATGATGATGCCGCGGTTGGGCTCGATCGGCGCCACCGAGATGCGGTTGTCCTCGGCCTTGGCCGAGTACTGGTCATGCTTGTACCACTGCAGCCACAGGAAACGGCTGAACAGCAGGCCGAAGCAGATCACGGCAAACAGGCCCGCCGCCGCTACGCGGATGCGGAAGCGGCCGAGCTCCTGTTCGACATTGCGTATTTCGGTCATGGTACTGCGTCAGCCTTGCGGTTTGCCGCGCCCCCCAAGGGGGCGCGGCGGGACTTCGGTTGGGGTAAAGCGTCAGATCGGCCGGGTTTCGTCCACGTCGGCGCTGCGGCGCTGCGGCGCCAGCAGCATGCCGGTGGCCAGCGGCCACAGCAGCGCTTCGATGCCCGGCGCCAGCAGCAATTGCCAGCCGGGCAGCGGCGCGCCCATGGCCAGGCGGATCAGCACCGGCACAGCGTGGGCGATAAACAGCAGCGGCAGCACGTGCAGCGCCTGGGTATAGACCGTGAACCACAGCACGCGGCGATGGATGGTGATGGCGAAGTACGCCAGCAGCGAGTAGGCCATGGCGTGCTCGCCCAGCAGGCGCGCGTCATGCACGTCCATCAGCAGGCCGAGCGCGAAGGCCACACCCATGCCGACCTTGCGCGGCTGGTGGATGTTCCAGAACACCAGCACCAGCGCCACCATGTCGGGCACCCACAGCGTGGTGCCCCAGGGCATCAGGTTGAACAGGAAGGCCAGCACGAAACTCAGCGCAATAAACGCGGGGTTGACCGGGCGCAGCAGATATTGGGGATTGGTCAACGCTTGGGCTCCTTGGCCGCGGCGGGCTTGTCTGCGGGCTTTTCCGCCGGCTTGTCAGCAGGCTTTGCGGCAGGCTTCTCCGCGGGCTTGTCGGCGGGCTTGTCGGCCGGCCGCTCTCCTGAGCGTTCGGCATCCCGCACGCCCGGGCGGTTCGCCCTGACGCTGCGCGCTTCCTTGGCGTCGCGTGGGCCGTCGATGGACTCGCGCGGCGGCAACTGCGCTTCGTAGCGGATCACCAGCAACTGGCGGTGCGAACGCACGCCGGCCACCGGTTCGCAGTACACGCGCGAGAAGGCGGTATCGGCCTTGCGCTCGATCTGGACGATCTTGGCCACCGGCAGGCCTGGCGGGTAGGTGCCGTCCAGGCCGGAGGTCACCAGCAGGTCGCCCTGCTGCAGGTCGGCCGAGGCGGCCATGAAGCGCAGGTCGAGCAGGCCGGCGCGGGCACCGCCAAAGGCCACGCTGCGCAAGCCGTTGCGCACTACCTGCACGGGAATGGCCTGCTCCTTGTCGGTCAGCAGCGTGACTTCCGACTGGAACGGCGAAACCCGGGTGATCTGGCCGATCACGCCGCGTTCGTCGATCACGGGGTAGCCCGCGCGCAGGCCATGCTGGCTGCCGCGGTCGATCACGATGCGTTGGCTATAGGGGTCGCGGGCGTCGTACAGGATCTCGGCCGCCGTCACCGGCGTGGCCGACTGCTGCACCAGGCCAAGCAGCTTGCGCAGCTGGTTGTTCTCGGCCTCGAGCTGGGACTGGCGCACCGCCCCCTCGGCCTCGGTCACCATGCGGCGCTTGAGGTCGCGGTTCTCGCTGGCGAGGGCGGCGGAAGACTGGGCGTAGTCGAAGGTGGCGCGCAGCGCGTCGCGCGGCACCAGCACCGTGCGCTCCACCGGCATCAGCACGGTGGCGGCAACCTGGCGCACCACGCGTAGGGCGTCAAAGCGCGCATCAACGATGAGCAGCGCCAGCGCGATCGTCACATAGAAGACGAGGCGCGCAACGGCGGAAGTGCCCTGCTTGAAGAGCGGCGGCGGAGTGTAATCCATTTACCCGTGCGCTGGCAGAAAGGTCCCCCGGTGCCGCAGGCACGACTGCACCGCGGCACGCCAGCCGGAGTGGCTGGGGCGTCGCGGCGCGGTGTGGTGCACCGGGACTGGCCGGGTCGGGAGGGTAGCGCGGCAAGGCGCTGCCCCGACCAGGTAGTCCGGCAGGCCGCGTCGCGCCACGTGCGAATCCTCTGCTTACGCTTTATTCGTAAGAGAAGATGCTGCCGAGCTTGTCCATGCGCTCGAGCGCCATGCCGGAGCCGCGCACCACGCAGGTCAGCGGGTCTTCGGCGACCAGCACCGGCAGGCCGGTTTCCTCGGCCAGCAGGCGATCCAGGTCGCGCAGCAGCGCGCCGCCGCCGGTCAGCATCATGCCGCGCTCGGCGATGTCGGCGCCGAGTTCCGGCGGGGTTTGTTCCAGCGCGATCTTGACGGCCGACACGATCTGGTTGAGCGGATCGGTCAGGGCTTCCAGGATTTCGTTGGACGACACCGTGAAGGCACGCGGGATGCCTTCGGACAGGTTGCGGCCCTTGACTTCCATTTCGCGGACTTCGGAGCCGGGGAACGCCGAACCGATGGCCTTCTTGATGGCTTCGGCGGTCTGCTCGCCGATCAGCATGCCGTAGTTGCGGCGGATGTAGTTGACGATGGCTTCGTCGAACTTGTCGCCACCCACGCGCACCGAGCCCTTGTAGACCATGCCGCCCAGCGAGATGATGCCCACCTCGGTGGTGCCGCCGCCGATATCCACCACCATCGAGCCCGACGGCTCCGACACGGGCAAGCCGGCGCCGATCGCGGCCGACATCGGCTCCTCGATCAGGTACACCTGGCTGGCGCCGGCGCCCAGCGCCGATTCGCGGATGGCGCGGCGCTCGACCTGGGTCGAGCCGCAGGGCACGCAGATGATGATGCGCGGCGAGGGGCGCAGCAGCTTGGTGTCGTGCACCATCTTGATGAACTGCTTGAGCATCTGCTCTGTGACCGTGAAGTCGGCGATCACGCCGTCTTTCATCGGGCGGATCGCTTCGATGTTGCCCGGTACCTTGCCCAGCATCTGCTTGGCTTCCTTGCCCACCGCCTGGATCGTCTTCTTGGCGTTGGGTCCGCCTTCCTGGCGGATGGCGACCACGGACGGCTCATCAAGGACGATGCCCTTGTCACGCATGTAGATCAGGGTGTTGGCGGTGCCGAGGTCGATCGCGAGATCGTTGGAGAAGTAGCTGCGGAGAAATCCGAACATCAGGAATCCTGTTTTCTGGTGGTTCGCGAGTATGCGAAGTGGCCGGCGCCGCTGCGGGGCCAGCCACGATATTCATAGCGACGGGTAGTATTAAGGCCCCCGATCGTCCGGTGGGGCCGGCGCCGTTGCCAGTCCGCGTTGTCATACGCTGCGAACTGCCAGGGCCAGGGCCGCCAACCAAGGCCGCTTTGCCAGGTGGCGAAAGCAGCCTCTACGGGAACCTTTGATTAGACCACGCGCGAAAGTTCGGTGGAACAGCGCTGCAATTACAAATTAATTGCTGGCGGGGGCGGCCTAATCGGAGGAACCTGTCTGTCATCCCTTGGGTGCCTTCAACCCCGCACCGGCGGGGGCGCTCGGGCCACATGGCCAGTGCTGGCTGGCCCGGGTGCCGGATTACGCTGCCGGGGTGTCTCGCCGGAGTGTCCCAAAAAGCTCCGGAGGCGGCGGTTTTGCACCAATGTGACGAAGGCGCGGCCAAAGGATGGCAACGCGCAATGATACCTTATAATTCCCCCTGTTTCGGGGGCTTCTTCCTCGAAAAAACCTGTAACTTTGACGATTCCCGGGCGCTCCCGGCAGCACTTGCCCGGCCCGCCCCGGCCGCGCCCGCATCGCCTTTCGCACCGACCCCAAGCCATGGCTCTCGACCTATCCGACGTCAAGCGCATCGCCCACCTTGCCCGCATCGAAATCAACGATGACGAGGCTGGGCAGACGCTTGTGCAGCTCAATCAATTCTTCTCCCTGGTCGAACAGATGCAGGCGGTCGACACCACCGGCATCGTGCCGCTGGCCCACCCGCTGTCCGCGGTGCGCGAGATGTCGCAGCGGCTGCGCGACGACGTGGTCACCGAGCCCAGCCGCCGCGAGGACTACCAGCGTCCCGCCCCGGCCACCGAAGGCGGCCTCTACCTGGTGCCCAAGGTCATCGAATAAAGGTCAGACGCACCCCGGCCCTCGACCCAGCGGCTGCGCCGCGCCGCCTACAGGCTGCGCCGGCAGCCATCACCTGCCAAGCCAAACCGACCGACATGCCCTTTTCCGCAACTTCCGTGACCTCCCTGCGCGAGCTTTCCGATGCGCTGGCGGCCCGCTCCGTCTCCGCCGAAGAACTGGCGCGTGATTACCTGGCCCGCATCGAGCAGGCTGGCGCGCTCAACGCCTTTGTCGACGTCAACCCCGAACTCACCCTGGCGCAGGCCCGCGCCGCCGACGCGCGGCGTGCGCGCGGCGAAGCCGGCCCGCTGACCGGCGTGCCGATCGCCCACAAGGATGTGTTCGTCACCCGTGGCTGGCGCGCCACGGCGGGCTCGCGCATGCTGGCCAACTACGAAAGCCCGTTCGACGCGGCCGTGGTCGAGCGCCTCGGCGCCGCCGGCATGGTGACGCTGGGCAAGACCAATATGGACGAGTTCGCGATGGGCTCGTCCAACGAGAACTCGCACTTCGGCCCGGTCAGGAACCCCTGGGACGCCAGCCGCGTGCCGGGTGGCTCCTCGGGCGGCTCCGCCGCCGCCGTGGCCGCCGGCCTGGCGCCTGCCGCCACCGGCACCGACACCGGGGGCTCGATCCGCCAGCCGGCCTCGTTCTCCGGCATCACCGGCATCAAGCCTACCTATGGCCGCGTGTCGCGCTACGGCATGATCGCCTTCGCCTCCTCGCTCGACCAGGGCGGCCCGATGGCGCATACCGCCGAGGATTGCGCCATGCTGCTGGGTGGCATGGCCGGCTTCGACGAGCGTGACTCCACCAGCGTTGCGCCCGCCCTGGGCGGCGTCGACGAGGACTACACCCGCCTGCTGGGCCAGGCGCGGGCGGGCGCCAGCGCCGGCAAGCCGCTGTCAGGGCTGCGCATCGGCCTGCCCAAGGAGTATTTCGGCAAGGGCCTGGCAGCGGACGTGGAGCAAGCCGTGCGCGTGGCGCTTGCCGAGTACGAAAAGCTGGGCGCCACGCTGGTCGAGGTGTCGCTGCCCAAGACCGAGCTGTCGATCCCCGTTTACTACGTGATCGCGCCGGCCGAGGCATCGTCCAACCTGTCGCGCTTTGACGGCGTGCGCTTTGGCCATCGCGCCGCCGAGTACCGCGACCTGATGGACATGTACAAGAAGACCCGCGCCGAAGGCTTCGGCCCGGAGGTCAAGCGCCGCATCATGGTGGGCGCCTATGTGCTGTCGCACGGCTACTACGACGCCTATTACCTGCAGGCACAAAAGATTCGCCGCATCATTGCTGACGATTTCCAGCGCGCCTTCACCCAGTGCGACGTGATCATGGGCCCGGTGGCGCCCACGGTGGCGTGGAAGCTCGGCGAGAAGAGCGCGGACCCGGTGCAGATGTACCTGGCCGACATCTTCACGCTGTCGACCAGCCTGGCCGGCCTGCCCGGCATGAGCGTGCCCTGCGGGCTGGGCGAGGGCGGCATGCCGGTTGGCCTGCAGCTGATCGGCAACTACTTTGGCGAGGCCGAGCTGCTGCAAACGGCGCACGCCTTCCAGCAGGCAACGGACTGGCATCTGCGCCGGCCCGCGCAGGCATGATCGCAGCGCGCTGGCTGTCGCGCATTGTGCTCGGCATCGGGCTGGCCGCTGCATTGGCGGCCTGCATCCCGCTGCCGCGCTTTGGCGGCAAGCCCCCGCCCATTGCCAGCCGCGACATCGACCTCGCCGGCGATTGCCGCCGCACCGAGGAAGACGGCTTTCGCGAGGATGCGCAGGTGCGCGTGGCGGACAACACCGTGCAGCAGTTGTCGTGGAAGCTGTGGGTGGGCAAGCGCGGCTCGTGCAGCTTCAACCTGGCCGAATTCCGCCAGACCCAGAAGAAGCCGCATATCGAGCTGCGCGCCAACGACGGCAGCGCCTGCAAGCTGATGATCTGGCAGGATCCGCGCCGGGTCACGCTCGCGCATGCCAATTGCGAGGCACGTTGCTCGCCGGGCATCTACGAAGAAGCCTGGCCGGTGATGTTCGAGCCTGGCGGCGGTGGCTGCGCGCAGACCCGATGAACCCGCTCAACGCCATGTCCAGAACCGCCCACGGTTGCATCGCCGCTCGCCTGAAGGCCTTCAGCCTGGGCGCGTGCGCCTTGCTGCTGGCAAGCCACGCCGTGCTGGTGCGGGCCGTGGTTCCAGCGGCCGGCGAGCGCGCCATGCCGGCGGCGCAGGCGGTGCGTTTCCCGGGCGCCGACGGCGGCCAGCCGCTCAGCGGCTACTGGTTCGTGCCGCAGCGCGGCGCCGCGGCCCCGGTCCCGGCCGTACGCGTGGTGATTGCGCTGCACGGCTGCGGCGGCCTGCACCGCAGTGGCGGCGCGGATGCCGCGGCGCTCCAGAGCCGTTACCGCGAGTACGTGCAGTGGCTGACCGCGCGCGGCTACGCGGTGCTGCTGCCCGACAGTTTCGGCCCGCGCGGCAAGCCGGACGGCATCTGTACCGAACGCCTGGACAGCCGCAACATCGACGACGCCACGCGGCGCGGCGATGTGCTGGCCGCATTGCAGTGGCTCGCGCGGCAGCCCGGCGTGGACACAGCGCATATCGTGCTGCTGGGCTGGTCCAACGGCGCGCAGGCGGTGCTTAGCACCATCGACGCCAGCCGCGACTGGCCGGCGGGCGCACCGGCGATCGAGCGCGCCGTGGCTTTTTACCCGGGCTGCAAGAGCGCGGTGCAGCGGCATGAGTACCGCCTGCGCACGCCCCTGCTGCTGCTGACCGGCGGCGCCGACGACTGGACCCCCGCCACCCGCTGCGCCATGCTGCGCGAGGCGGTCGCGGCGCGCCAGCCGGACGCGCGCTTTCGCCTGGAGATCTACCCCGGCGCGTATCACGGCTTTGACGGCACCGAGCTGCTGCGGGTGCGGCGCGATGTGCCCAACGGCGCGCGTCAAGGCCAGGGCGTGACCGTGGGCGGCGACCCGATCTCGCGCGATGCGGCGCTGGCGCAACTGGATTCATGGCTGGCCAGCCCGAATCCGTGACAGAACACGTAGCAGTACATAGCCACACGTAGGCACACGTAGCAAACAAGTAGCAACACATACAGCACACGAACAGGAATACCGCCATGCAATGGGAAGTGGTGATCGGCCTCGAGACGCACACGCAGTTGTCGACGGCCTCCAAGATTTTTTCCGGTGCCTCCACCGCCTTCGGCGCGGCGCCCAACACGCAAGCCTCGCCGGTTGACCTGGCGCTGCCCGGCGTGTTGCCGGTGCTTAACCGCGGCGCGGTCGAGCGCGCCATCCAGTTCGGCCTGGCGATCGGCGCCACCATCGCGCCGCGCAGCATCTTCGCGCGCAAGAATTACTTCTACCCCGACCTGCCCAAGGGCTACCAGATCAGCCAGTACGAGCTGCCGGTGGTGCAGGGCGGCAGCATCAGCATCCAGGTCGAAGGCAAGAAGGGCGAAACCTACGAAAAGACCGTGCAGCTCACGCGCGCCCACCTCGAGGAAGACGCCGGCAAGTCGCTGCACGAAGATTTCGCCGGCATGACCGGCATCGACCTGAACCGCGCCGGCACGCCGCTGCTGGAGATCGTCACCGAGCCCGACATGCGCAGTTCGGCCGAGGCCGTGGCCTACGCCAAGGCCCTGCACGCGCTGGTGATGTGGCTGGGCATCTGCGACGGCAACATGCAGGAAGGCAGCTTCCGCTGCGACGCCAACGTGTCGGTGCGCCCCTACGGCAGCCCCAAGCTGGGCACGCGCCGCGAGATCAAGAACCTGAACTCGTTCCGCTTCCTGCAGCAGGCCATCGACTACGAAGTCCAGTGGCAGATCGCCGAGATCGAGGATGGCCGCGAAATCCAGCAGGCCACCGTGCTGTTCGACCCGGACACCGGCGAGACGCGCGCCATGCGCACCAAGGAAGACGCGCACGACTACCGCTACTTCCCCGACCCCGACCTGCTGCCGCTGGAGATCGACGCCGCCTGGATCGCGCGCGTGAAGTCCGAGCTGCCGGAGCTGCCGGTGGCGATGCAAGCGCGCCTGGTGTCGCAATACGGCCTGTCTGCCTACGACGCCAGCGTGCTGACCGCCTCCAAGTCGCTCGCGAACTATTTCGAGGCGGTGGTCGCCGAAGCCGGCGCGGCCAATGCCAAGCCAGCTGCCAACTGGCTGATGGGCGACGTGTCGTCGCTGCTCAACCGCGAAGGCATCGCGCTGGAAGCCGCCCCGGTCAAGCCGGCACAGCTGGCCAAGCTGCTGGTGCGCATTGCCGACGGCACGGTGTCCAACAACACGGCCAAGAAGGATGTCTTCCCGGCCATGTGGGCGGGTGAGGAAGGCGCCGACGCCGACGCCATCATCGCGGCCAAGGGCCTCAAGCAGATGTCCGACTCGGGCGAGCTGGAAAAGATCATCGACGACGTGCTGGCTGCCAATGCGAAGTCGGTGGAAGAGTTCCGCGCTGGCAAGGAGAAGGCGTTCAATGCGCTGGTTGGCCAAGCCATGAAGGCCACCAAGGGTAAGGGGAATCCTGCTCAGGTGAATGAGTTGTTGAAGAGGAAGTTGGGGGCGTAGCGTGTAGGGGGTGTAGGGGCTTTTGGGGGGCTTTCGCTGTTTATTTCATCGGCGGTGGCATCTTGCACCCAACAGCCATACGACATCCCCCTGCGGGGGCTGCCGGTCACTCTTCTTTGCGTCGGCAAAGAAGACTAACGAGAAGAAAGCCGACCCTGCCGGGAGCAGAGCAATCAGGCTTATGTGGGGCGGTGGTTGCGTGGTACGGCCCGGAGTGTTGGCTGGCGGATCCTACTGGCCCATAGGGCATCGCTACTGCATTACCCAATGGTCACGTGGTGGTGCCCCTGATCGCTTTGCGCGGTGAGCGTTCGACCATCTGCCGTTACCGGCACGGACCATCACGACACATCGCCCGTCAATGGTCTCGTGGTGGGGCGGGCGCGGTGGTGAAGGTCTTGGGCTAATCAAGGCGGTGCCACCGCGCCCACGACGGAACCGGTGCGCTTGCAACTTCGTGGCCGGCCACGCCGCGAGCGACAGACGGCTTGAAGCAAGTGGTGTCCGCTACCGGGGGCCTCACCACGAATCCCGGAAGCCGGCAGGTTCGTGGCCAGTCAAGCCAGTACCGGCAGAAGCCCGCCGGCACTCCGGGCCGTACGACGCAACCACCGAGGCCCATGAGCCTTATTGCTCTGCTCCCGGCAGGGTCGGCTTTCTTCTCGTTAGTCTTCTTTGCCGACGCAAAGAAGAGTGACCGGCAGCCCCCGCAGGGGGATGTCGTACGGCTTTTGGGTGCAAAAGCCAACGCCGATAGAAACGAACCAACGAGCCCACACATCCAAGCAGCCAACGCCAACCACTCCCCCAAAATTTCCCCTTAACCATTTGCTACACTGCCCCCCAAACAATCCGGTTGAAGCCAATGAACGCCCAAGAAGTTGCCTCCTACCTGCAGACCAATCCCCAGTTCTTCGAAGACAACGCCGAACTGCTGGCCGCGGTGCAACTCACCAGCCCGCACAGCCACCGCGCGGTGTCGCTGCAGGAGCGCCAGATGGAAATCCTGCGCGAGAAAAACAAAGGCCTGGAGCTGAAGCTGGCGGACCTGGTTCGCCACGGCCATGACAACGACCGCACCCAGCAGCGCATGCACGCCTGGCAGTTGCGCCTGCTGGCCGAGGTGGACTCGCACGCGCTGCCGTATGCGGTGCAGGACGGCTTGCAGCAGGTGTTCGACGTGCCTGGCGTGGCCCTCAAGCTGTGGAATGTGGCGCAGAGCTACGCGCACATGGAAGTGGCGCAGGGCGCGAGCGAAGACGTCCGCCTGTTTGCCGAGGGCCTGCGCGCGCCGTATTGCGGCGCCAACAGTGGCTTCGAGGCCGCGGCCTGGCTGGAGCGCGACGACATCGCCTCGCTGGCCATGGTGACGCTGCGCGTGCCCACGCGCGACGCCGGCACGCTCGGCGCGGCATTTGGCCTGCTGGTGCTGGGCTCGCCCGAGCCGCGGCGCTTCCATGAGGGCATGGGCACGGCCTATCTGGCGCAGATCGGCGAAGTGGCCGGTGCCGCGCTGAACCGCCTGCGCGACTGATGGAGCCGAGCCGCGCGCGCAAGGCCGCTTCGCCTTCGGCGAAGAAGCCGGTCGCGCGCAAGCAAGCCGCCGAGGCGGCGCTCGACAAGCCGCTGCCCGACCCGGTCGTTGTGCGCTATCTGGAGTGGCTCGCCAGCAGCCGCAAGCTGGCTGTCCATACGCTGACCAACTACGCCCGCGACCTGTCCGTGCTGCAAGCGCACGCCGCGCGCCATGCGCCGGGCATTGCGCTGTTGTCGCTGCAGACCCACCATATCCGCGCCTTTGCCGCGCGCATGCACGGCGGCGGCCTGGCCGGCACCAGCATTGCCCGCACGCTGTCGGCGTGGCGCGGCTTCTTCCTGTGGGCCGCGCGCCATGGCCTGGGCGTGCAGGCCAACCCGGTGGACGGCGTGCGCGCGCCAAAATCCGGGCACAGGCTGCCCAAGGCCTTGTCGGTGGAGCACGCGGTGGCGCTGGTCTCGCACAACGCGGGCGACGGCGCCGAGGGCCGGCGCGACCAGGCTGTCTACGAGTTGTTCTATTCCAGCGGGCTGCGCGTGTCGGAGCTGGTGCAGCTGGACGCGCGCTATGCCGAGGATGGGGAATACCGCTCCGCCGGCTGGATCGACATGGACGGCGCCGAGGTCACGGTGATCGGCAAGGGCTCGCGGCGGCGTACCGTGCCTGTCGGCAGCAAGGCCATGGAAGCGCTGCGCGCGTGGCTGGCGGTGCGCCCGGAGCTGCTGCGCCCCGGCGCGCTGCCGGATGATGCGCATGCGCTGTTCCTGAGCGCGCGCGGGCGGCGCTTGCCGGCACGTACGGTGCAGTTGCGCATCAAGCAGCAGGCGATCCGGGCCGGCGTGCCGACCGACGTGCATCCGCACATGCTGCGGCACTCCTTCGCCACCCACGTGCTGCAATCCTCGGGCGACCTGCGCGCGGTGCAGGAGATGCTCGGGCACGCCAGCGTGGCCACCACCCAGATCTATACCGCGCTGGATTTCCAGCACCTGGCCAAGGTCTACGACAAGGCGCACCCGCGCGCGGGCAGGGCGCACGCAGGGCCGGCGCCGGCGGTTGCCCCGGTAGTTGCTCCGGTGGCCGCGCCGAAGGCCGTGGATGAGGGCAAAGCTGCCGAAGATGCCGAATCCGGGAAGGACGGCTAACCTTCCCACTGCGCCAGGATGCCCCGGAAGGCTTCCATCTCCGGCAGCAGCCAGGCGCGAAAGGCCTTCACCTTGGGTGCTTCCAGCATGCCGGCCGAGCAGACGAAGTAGAGCAGCCACGGGCAGGTAATGCTTACATCGAAGAGCCGCACCACGCGCCCCGACAGCAGGTCGTTATAGGCCAGCGACGAGCGGATCAGCGCAATGCCCTGGCCCGCTGCTGCTGCCTGCAGCAGCAGCGAGGAGTCCTCCAGCAGCAGGCCCTTGCGTGGCTCCGGCCAGTCCAGGCCGGCCGCTTCGAACCACGGCTTCCACGGATCGCCCTCGCCGCGCAGCAGCGACATGCCTTTCATGTCCTGCGGTCGTGCCGGCAGCTTGCCGCCGTTGAAGGCCGGGCTGCAGACCGGGAAGAACACGTCGTCCAGCAGCTTTTCCACATACAGGCCGGGATAGTCGCCGCTGCCCATGCGCAACGCGATGTCGACTTCCTCGCGCCCGAAATCCACCAGCGTGTTGGACGACAGCAGCTCCACGTCCAGCTCGGGGTGCTGCTCGATAAAGCTGCCGATGCGGGGTGTGAGCCAGCGCGCGGCAAACGACGGCATGGTGCTGATGGTGAGGCGCTTGTCGCGGTTGCCGGCCTGCAGCGCACGGGTGGCATCGGCGATCTCCAGCAGGGCTTCGCGCACGCGCCCGGCGTAGGCCCGGCCACCGGGTGTCAGGGTCACACGCTTGCCGTTGCGTTCGAACAGCGCCTGGCCCAGCTCTTCCTCCAGCGCGCGGATCTGGTGGCTGACCGCGCCGTGGGTGACGAACAACTCGGTGGCCGCGCGCGAAAAGCTCTCGTGGCGGGCAGCCGCCTCGAACGCGCGCAGCGCGGTCAGCCCCGGCAGACGCGGCAGCTCGCGGTGCCAGCTACGTGGCAAATCTCTCTCCCATGCTCCCTTCAGCGCCATCATCCACCTCGTCTTATGTGAGCTTACCTAACAAGAACAAGGAAAATATATCGTTTTGGAAGAGGACCGGCAATCACTAGAATGCAATGCATCGGGGCGCTACCCGCACCGGTGCCGATCCAGTACCAGGCAAGACCAAGCATAAGCCCGCCAGGGCTGAGCCGATCGGCGGCCGCCCATTCCGGGCAAGCGGGCGAGGCAGCCGGCGATGTCAGCGAAGGATGCCCAACATGAAAACATTGCTCACAACGACCCTGTTCACCCTGAGCCCGGGCGAAGTTACCTCCCTCTCCATCCACGCCGCCCAGCGCCTGCGCGTGGAAGAGGCCACGGGGACCGACGTGTGGGTCACCCGCGAAGGCGATTCGGAAGATTACTGGCTGCGTTGCGGCGGCAGCCTGCTGCTCGACAGCGGCGACGAAATCACGCTGAGCGTGGACCCGCGCGCGGCCGAGCCGGTACGCCTGGCCCTGATCGCCGAAGCCCGCCGGCCGGCAACCAACGTGTCGCACCTGGTGGCGCGCATGGCACGGCGTTTGGTTCGAGGCACCGAGTGGACGCCTAACCAGGACCAGGTCACGGCCTCCTGAGCCAGCGGATACCGATGCGGCCGGCCGCGCGCGCGGCCATCTGCGGCTGGTCCATTCCAGGCCGGCGAGCGGGGATGCAACGCCAACGTCATAAAGACACACCGAAAGACACGCGAGAAAAGGGGCGGCCTCCTGTGAGATCCGCCCCTTTTCGCTAAACTGCCGGGATGCAATCGATACAAGTCATCGAACGGGGCCGGCAAGAGTACGAACCCTGTTTCGACGCGATGCGCGCCTTTACCGCCGCACGCACCCCCGACACTCCCGACCAGATCTGGCTGGTCGAGCATCCCCCGGTCTATACCCTCGGCCAGGCGGGAGATCCCGCGCATGTGCTGGCCCCTGACGATGCGATCCCCATCGTGCGGATCGATCGTGGCGGTCAGGTCACTTATCACGGTCCCGGCCAGGTCGTGGCCTATCTGTTGCTCGACCTGCGCCGCCGCCACCTGATGGTGCGCGAGCTCGTCCATGCGATCGAGCAGGCCGTGCTGGATACGCTCGCGGCGTATAATCTCGCAGCCGAACGCAAGCCCGGCGCGCCTGGTATCTACCTTTCCGAAGGCCAGCACCAGGGCGCCAAGATCGCCGCGCTCGGACTCAAGATCCGCAATGGCTGCAGCTATCACGGCGTCAGCCTCAACGTGCAGATGGACCTCGCGCCCTTCCTGCGCATCAACCCCTGCGGCTATGCCGGCCTGGAAACGGTCGACATGGCAACGGCGGGCGCCACCTTCGCGGTGGCCGATGCGGTGGGTGCGCCCCGCTTGCCCGTGACCGCGGCACAACAAGCCGATATCGCGCGGCGCCTTGCGGCGGCGCTGTGTGATGTGCTGGCCGAGGCGCAAGAGCGCGCCCTGGCGGCCCAACGGAATACCGCCGCGGCCCTGGCCACTTAGTCATCCAGCCGAATATGCACGCACCGCGCGTGCGGAGAACACTATGAGCGACGCCCTGATCGCCACTTCCAGCGAAGCCCCGCAACCCCAGGCGGAGCAGTACGACCCGACCCGCAAGCAGAAGTCGGCGGACAAGACCGCGCGCATCCCCATCAAGATCGTGCCGGCCGAGAAGCTCAAGAAGCCCGAGTGGATCCGCGTCAAGGCGGCCACCGGCAGCTCGCGCTTCTATGAGATCAAGGACATCCTGCGCGCCAACAACCTGGTGACGGTATGTGAGGAAGCCAGCTGCCCGAACATCGGCGAGTGCTTCGGCAAGGGCACCGCCACGTTCATGATCATGGGCGACAAGTGCACCCGCCGCTGCCCGTTCTGCGACGTGGGCCACGGCCGTCCCGATCCGCTGGATGTCAATGAGCCGGGCAACCTGGCCCGCACCATCGCCCAGCTCAAGCTGAACTATGTGGTGATCACCAGCGTTGACCGCGACGACCTGCGCGACGGTGGCGCCCAGCATTTTGTCGATTGCATCACGCTGACCCGCGAGCTGTCGCCGGCCACCCGCATCGAAGTGCTGGTGCCGGACTTCCGCGGCCGCCTGGACAAGGCGCTGGATATCCTGCAGGCCGGCCCGCCTGACGTGATGAACCACAACATGGAAACCGTGCCCCGCCTGTACAAGCAGGCTCGCCCGGGCGCCGACTACGCGCACTCGCTCAAGCTGCTGCAAGAGTTCAAGCGCCGCAACCCGGCCGTGGCCACCAAGTCCGGCCTGATGGTGGGCCTGGGCGAGACCGACGAGGAAATCCTCGAAGTCATGCGCGACATGCGCGCCCACGACATCGACATGCTGACCATCGGCCAGTACCTGGCGCCGTCGGGCCACCACCTGCCGGTGATGCGCTACGTGCATCCGGACACCTTCAAGATGTTCGAGGCCGAGGCCTACAAGATGGGCTTCACCCATGCCGCTGTGGGCGCCATGGTGCGCAGCTCCTACCACGCGGACGAGCAGGCGCATAAGGCCGGGTTCGCCTGAGGCCGAACGGGCCAAAACCCCGCGCCATGACGACGGCAGTCGCTCCCTCTCCCCCGCCCCCTCTCCCGCAAGCGGGAGAGGGGAGGCCACCCAGCGCAAGGTCGACCCAGTGAGCAGTTAGATCGGCCGGCATCCATCCGGCCGTTTTTTCGCCTGCGGCACCCCGCTGCGGGCCCACCTGGCGTTGCATGCACGCCACGGCCAGCCAAGTTTTCCTGAAATCTTTCCTCCCCCGCAAGTCCGGGTCGGTGTGTCTTCGCGCACCCATATCGAGCAGGGCCGATGCGACGCAAGCGCCGCCCCGGGCGCTCCTGCACCGGATCCAATCGCCGCGTCCGGCACCCGCACCGAGGCGGTGCGCCAACGCTATCCCGCATGAAGACGTAGCGCCGCGTGCCTAGGGTCAACACCTAGCCACAGCATCTTCTTGTTTGGTTATTATGAATTTATCGATAAATCGTCGATGAAATAGCGATCTCACTTCCGGACCCGTCGCAGCCGGCACCGTGCCTGACTAGTACAGCGCGTCCGCCTACACTGCAAGACAGGTCCCCCCGCTGGTGCCGCCCATGACCCGATGTTCCGTTCACCGCCTGGCCGAGCAAGCACTGCTGTGCAGCGTGCCGCCGCCGGCCTCGCTAGATGTACAGCGACGTATCTGGGCCATGGCCCAGCGCGCCGCCGAGTGGCGCGGCGTGGTCGATGCGGTGCCGGGCATGAACAATCTCACCGTGGTGTTCGACCGCGAAGCCGATCCCGAAGCGCTGGAACGCAACCTGAAGCTCGCCTGGGCTTCCGGCGAAGCACGTGCCGCCACCGGCAAGCTGGTCGAGATCCCGGTGCGCTACGGCGGCGAGCATGGCCCCGACCTGGCCGAAGTCGCGGCGCATACGGGCCTCACGGCGCAGGAAGTGGTACGCCGCCACAGCGCGGGCGAGTACGTCGTCTACTTCCTCGGCTTCCAGCCCGGCTTTGCCTATATGGGCGGCCTGGACCCGGCGCTGGCCACGCCGCGCCGGCGCGAGCCGCGTTTGTCCGTGCCCGCGGGCGCGGTCGGCATCGGCGGCGAGCAGACCGGCATCTACCCGGCAGCCGCCCCCGGCGGCTGGCAATTGATCGGGCAAACCACCAGCCAACTCTTCCTGGCAGACCGCGATCCGCCTTCCCTGTTTGCGCCCGGGGATACCGTGCGCTTTGTCGTCGAGGCGCTGCTGCCATGATCGAAATCACCCGACCCGGCGCGCTGGCCTCGGTCCAGGACCTTGGCCGTCCCGGCTTTCGCCGCTTTGGCGTGGGCACCGCGGGCGCGCTCGATACCGTCGCGCTCACCATCGGCAACCGCGTGCTGGGCAATCCCGCGGGCGACGCCGCCATCGAATTCACGCTGGGCCGCGCCGCCGTGCGTTTCCACGCCGACATGCGCGTGGCGCTGACCGGCGCCGAATGCCGGGCCAACCTGGACGGCGTGCCGGTCTGGTCGTGGCATGCTTTTGACGTGCGCCGCGGCGAAACGCTGACGCTGTCGGCGGCGCAGGGCGGCACCCGAACCTATCTGTGCGTGGCGGGCGGCATCGCTGTCGCGCCAGTGATGGGCTCGCGCAGCACCGACCTCAAAGCCGGCTTTGGCGGCCTGGGTGGCCGCGCGCTGCATGAAGGCGACCGTCTCGACGCGGGCCGGCCCGGCGTGGCCGAGGACAGCGACTGGCTGGGCGTGCAGGCGCCATCCTGGGCGCTGCCGGTGAAAAAGCTCGGCGACGCGATGCCGATCCGCATGTTGCCTGGCATCGAGTACGAGGATTTCGACGCCGCCGCGCGCGAAGCGCTGTGGCAGTCCGACTGGATCGTCACCCCCAACAGCAACCGCATGGGCTTGCGCCTGCAAGGCCCGGCCCTGGCGCGCCAGCCCGAGCGCGCGGCCGACCTGCTCTCGCATGGCGTGCTGCCGGGCGTGGTCCAGGTGCCGCCGGCCGGCCAGCCCATCGTGCTGATGGCCGACGCGCAGACCACCGGCGGCTATCCCAAGATCGGCGTGGTGATCGGCGCCGACCTGTGGCGGCTGGCGCAGGTGCCGCTGGGGGCGCCGGTGCGCTTCGTGCGCGTCACGCTGGATGAGGCCGCGGCCGCGCAGGCCGAGCTGGACCGGTACCTGCAGCAACTGGACCAGGCGCTGCAGTGGCAGGGCGACGGCATGGCGATCGCCTCGCGGCGGCGCACGCGCACCCGCGCTGCCGTGGCCTGAGCCGCCAAGCGAACAACGACAGCACGGCAGCAACCCCAAAACCTCAACACAAGCCGCAAGACCGGTGAGGAGCAACGCAATGCATATCGACCTGAACGCCGACCTCGGCGAAGGCTGCGGCAACGACCGCGAATTGCTAGGGCTGATCAGCTCGGCCAACGTGGCCTGCGGGTGGCACGCCGGCGACGCCGCCACCATGCTGCAGACCGTGAAGTGGGCGCTGGAGCAGGGCGTCGCCATCGGCGCGCATCCGAGCTACCCCGACCGCGAGAACTTTGGCCGCACCGAGATGCAGCTCGATCCCGAGGTGGTGTACGCGAACACGCTCTACCAGATCGGCGCGCTGGCCGCGCTGGTGCGTGCGCAGGGCGGCCAGCTGGCCCACGTGAAGGCGCATGGCGCGCTCTACAACCAGGCCGCCAAGGATCCCAAGCTGGCCGACGCCATCGTGCGCGCGGTGCGCGACTTCGACTCCGACCTGGTCTTCTTCGGCCTGGCCGGCAGCGTCATGGTGAAGGTGGCGCGCGAAGCCGGCCTGAAGGTCAAGGAAGAAGTCTTCGCCGACCGCGGCTACAACCCCGACGGCTCGCTGGTCAAGCGCGGCACGCCCGGCGCGCTGCATGAAGACGAGAACGTGGCACTGGGCCAGACGCTGGACATGGTGCGCGAGCAGCGCGTGCGCGCCATCGACGGCACCTATGTAGCGATTCGCGCCGAAACCGTGTGTCTGCACGGCGACGGCGCACACGCGCTTGCCTTTGCGCGCCGCATCCGCGAGCGGCTCGGCGCCGAAGGCATCGCAATCCGCGCCGGAGTCTGAGGGGCACGCCACACCTAACGGATGCGCCCCCAGGCTTCCGGCTTTCACTGTGCCCCGCGCGGGTGTCGAGCAGCATGACGCGACGCGGGGCACTCGCCTCCATCACACTCTATTGGTGTCTCTCATGGAACAGGCAGTCAACCTCTGGCCCCTAGTTGGGGTCGGCATCATCATCCTTGGCTTCGTGCTGCGCTTCAATCCCATGATGGTGGTGGCGCTTGCCGCCATCGCCACCGGGCTGGCGGCAACCATGCCGGTCATGCAGATCTTCACGGCGATCGGCACCGCCTTCGTCAAGACGCGCAACCTGCCGCTCATCATCCTGCTGCCGCTGGCGGTGATCGGCCTGCTCGAGCGCCACGGGCTGCGCGAGCACGCGCAGGCGTGGATCTCGCGCATCGCGTCGGCCACCGTGGGACGCCTGCTGATCGTCTACCTAGGCGTGCGCGAGCTTACCGCCGCGGTGGGCCTGACCAGCCTCGGCGGCCATCCGCAGATGGTGCGCCCGCTGCTGGCCCCGATGGCCGAAGGCGCGGCTGAGACCCGCTTCGGCAAGCTGCCCGAGCCGATCCGCCAGCGCGTGCTGGCCTTCTGCGCGGCCAC
This sequence comes from Cupriavidus basilensis, assembly GCF_008801925.2. Taxonomy (NCBI): domain Bacteria; kingdom Pseudomonadati; phylum Pseudomonadota; class Betaproteobacteria; order Burkholderiales; family Burkholderiaceae; genus Cupriavidus; species Cupriavidus basilensis. Next base: position 212,559 of record NZ_CP062803.1, read on the forward strand.
CGATAACGTCGGCCTGTTCTTCGGCGAAGACATCTTCGTGGCCTTCGGCGCCATCGCGCTGATGCACACCTTCCTGCTGTCGTCCAACATCGACGTGGAACCGCTGCATATCGCCGTGTGGGGCATCCCTACCGCGATTTGCGCCTTCCTGATCCACGCCGTGCGCCTCAAGCGCCTGGATATGTGGCTGGAGCGCGAAGTGGGCGGCAAGTCCGCCGCAACGGCTGGCGCTGCCTCGGCAGCCAAGAGCGGGGAGTAAGCCATGATCATTTCCATCGACTATCTCTACTGGCTCGCCGGACTGGTGCTGGCCATCACGGCGTTGATGACCTTCGCCGACCGCGACCATCCGCGCCGGCTCAGCACGGGTTTGTTCTGGGCGCTGTACGCGCTGGTCTTCCTGATCGGCGACAAGCTGCCGCCGGCCATCGTCGGCATCGGCGCCGTGGTGATGGCGCTGATCGCGGGCTTTGGCGGCGTGGGCCACGGCAAGCACGGCACGCTGCCGGAGGCCGAGCGCCGCGCCTCGGCCAAGCGCCTGGGCAACAAGCTGTTCATCCCGGCGCTGCTGATTCCCGTGGTGACCGTGATCGGCACGCTGTTGTTCAAGGACGTGAAGGTCGCCGGCCTGGCGCTGCTCGATCCCAAGAACGTCACCTTCGTCTCGCTCGGCATCGGTTGCCTGGCGGCGCTGGGCGTGGCGTGCTGGCTCACCCGCGACACGGTGGTGCAGGGCGTGCGCGAATCGCGCCGGCTGACCGAGTCGCTGGGCTGGGCGCTGGTGCTGCCGCAGATGCTGGCCATGCTGGGCCTGGTGTTCGCCGATGCCGGCGTGGGCAAGGCGGTGGCGCACCTGACCACGGCCTATATCAACATGGACTACAAGCTCGTGGCCGTGGTGGTGTACTGCGTGGGCATGGCGCTCTTTACCGTGATCATGGGCAATGGCTTTGCCGCCTTCCCGGTGATGACCGGCGGCATCGGCGTGCCCATCCTGGTGAACATGTTCCACGGCAACCCGGCGGTGATGGCGGCTATCGGCATGTTCTCCGGCTACTGCGGCACGCTGATGACGCCGATGGCGGCCAACTTCAACATCGTGCCGGCCGCGCTGCTGGAGCTCGATGACAAGAACGCCGTGATCCGGGCGCAGGTGCCGACCGCGTTGATGATCCTGGTGGCCAATATCGTGCTGTTGTATTTCCTGATGTAAGAACGCGGCCCCGCCGCGAATGATTGGCCAGAGGCCCCGGGCAACCGGGCTTCCGGCCGGGAGTCCCTGCCATGCGTACCGTGCTGCTGACCGGCTTCGAGCCGTTCGAGAGCGAGCCCATCAATCCTTCCTGGGAAGCGGTGCGCGCGCTTGATGGCGTGCGCATCGGCAACGGGCCCGACGACCTGGACGCCGCGATCATCGTCGCGCGCCAGTTGCCCTGCGTGTTCGGCGCGGCCAACGATGCGCTGGCTGACCTCGTCGACGCAATCAATCCCGTGCTGGTGATCGCGGTGGGGCAGGCGGGCGGGCGCCCCGAGATGTCGGTGGAGCGCGTGGCGATCAATGTCGACGATGCGCGCATCGCCGACAACGCCGGCGCGCAACCCGTCGACACCCGCATCGCCGAGGAAGGCCCGGCGGCGTATTTCTCCAGCTTGCCGATCAAGGCCATCGTGCGCGACATGCGCGCCGCGGGCGTGCCCGCATCGGTGTCGCAGACCGCAGGCACCTTCGTCTGCAACCATGTGTTCTACGGCTTGATGCACCTGCTTGCCACGCAAGGCGTGCCGGCCGGGGTCCGTGGCGGCTTCATCCATATTCCCTATTTGCCTGAGCAGGCGGCGCGCCATCCTGGGCAGCCCAGCCTGTCGCTGGCGTTGATGATCGAAGGCATCCGCTGCGCGGTGACCACGGCGCTTGCCACCACCAACGATATCCGCGAGCAGGGCGGCCAGACGCACTGAGGCGCCGCTCAGGCGCCCGGTGGCGTGGCATCCTCCCGATTGTTGCCATCGCCGCCGCCATCGCTTGCGCGCGCCGCCAGCCGCTTCGCCTTGCGGCGCGCACGCCGCAGGCTGCGGCGATCCAGCTGGAATTGCTCGAAGCGCCAGATCAGGTAGCACAGCGCCACGAACGGCCACATCCACCCCAGCCATTGCGACAGGCTGTTGAAGTGGATGAATCGGCCCAGCCGCCAGCCCTGCTCCGAGATCCAGGAATACGGGTTGGCGGGCAGCAGGTTGGACAGCATCACCAGCAACATCAGCGTGGCGAGCGCCAGCGCGCCGCGCAGCCAGCGCGGCAGCCGCAGCAGCAAAACCAGCATCAACGACCCCGTCAACAGGGCAAAGCGGCCGCCCTCGGACAGCCAGTTGAAGGCGTTGTCGTCCGGGAACTGCATCTCGGCCACCACCGCCTTGAGCAGCAGCGCGCTGGCCAGCAAGGCCGCCAGGATGCGCAGCATCGGCGCCTGCCTGCGCATGGCGATCGAGGCAAACAGCCCGGTGCCCACCCAGCCGCATCCGGTGACGAGTGACTCCAGCAACTGCTGGCCTTGCACGTCATCCGGCCGCAGCAGGCTGATGTTCTCGATCAGGTCGGGCAGCCCCGGGAATACGCCTTGCAGCCACTGCACGGGCCATGAGTCGGGGTCGGTCAGCCACTCGCGCACGATCGCGCCCATGCCGAACAGGTGATCCTGCGGGAAGATCTGCGCGAACGGCCACAGCAGGATCAGGATGATGGCGAAGCTGGCGTGCGGCTCGAACCACGCCAAGCGCAACTGGCGCAGCGAGCCGCGGTCGATCAGCGCGGCCGAGAAGGGCGCCACCGCGGCACCGCCCAGCAGGGCGCCCAGCGCATTGGTCATCAGGTCGATATTGGACGAGACGCGGTTGGGCAGCCAGGTCTGTAGCGCCTCCATGGTGCCCGACAGCAGCGTGCCCGCCACCAGCGCCAGCAGTACGGCGCGCACGCCGGAGATGCGCGGGTGCAGGGATAGCACCACCAGCGCGCCAAGCGGGCAGTAGCCCAGCACGTTGGTGATGAGATCGAACCCGGTCAGGTAGCGGGGCTTGGGTGCGGTGAGGAAGGCCAGCGCGGAGATGCCGTTGTCGGTCCAGCCCGTGAACGGGTACAAGCTGCCATAGACCACCAGCAGGGCGAAGCACAGCAGCCCCACCCGCGCCAGCGGCGAGTGGCGCGGTGGCGCTGGCGGGGGAACGAGCGGCGCGGGAGCCGATGCCATGCGCGTCCCGCTTACTGCAGCGGCAGCGTTGCCACCCAGTCCAGGATCGCCGCAATGGCGGCATCGCTGCCGGTGGCAAGTGCCTTGACGCCGCCGGCGCCATCGGCCGTGGCGGCGGGCTGCGCCACGACGAAGGTCTTCTGCCCGATCAGCCCGCTGCGAAATACCGTGGCACGCACGCGGATCACGCCGCGGCTGGCGTTGGCGCTGTCGAACACCTGCTCGAACTCCAGTACGTCGATCTTGAGCGCCGGCGCGGCTGTGTCGCCGAACCAGGTCAGTGCGCCGCGCGAGGCCACGGCTTCGCGCAGGCGGTCGTCGAACAGGCGCACCGGCGACATCACCCAGCGCTGCGTGGCATAGGGCTGCAGGCGCTCCGCCTGGGCGTAGTGCAGCCGGTAGTACAGCGAGTTGCCGTCCAGCCAGGTGGGGCCATCGGTCTGCGCCACGCGCATCTTGGGCAGATGCGCGGCATCAGGTGCGGCTCCCGCCGGCGGGCCCAGATCGTAGGTGATGGTGGGCGTGGAAGGCGTCAGGGCACAACCGCCCAGCAGCAGGCAGGCCAGCGCGACGCCGGCGGCCAGCCGGCGCGGCAGGGCGAAGGTGCCGGGCGTGTCGCGTCCGTCCGGCCGGGTTTGGGCATTGCGCATCATGATGTGCCTTGGTTTGCTCGAAGGATTCGCAGCGCCAGCCTGGCGGGCCAGGCGTGGCGTGCGTGCGGCGAGTGCGTAGGTGCGCGGCATGAGGCTTGCGGTCCGCGTCAGGGGGCCTGGAAGCCCGGCTCGCCCGGGCCCGGCACGGCGGCGGGGCCGCCAAACAGCACGCTGCGCGGGCTGTCGTTGAACTGGCTGGCGGCGCGGTCGATGCTGCGCATGGTCTGGCGCGCATCGCGCGCGAGCCCGTTGATCTGCGGCAGCGTGTCTTGCGAGACACCGCCAGCGGCCGACTGCACGGAGTCGGCGGCACCCTGCAGGTCGCGCCCGACGCGGTCGACGGTGCGCATCACGGTACCGTCGGGGCTGGCCAGCTCCTGGGTGAGGCGCCGCGTGGAGGCCAGCGTGGCGTTGAGGTTCTCGGTCACCTGCGGCAGCTGGCGCACGGCCGGCGCGATCGAGCTGGCCAGTTGCGAGTAGTCGTCGGCGGTTTTGTGCACCGAGCGGATCGCCTCCATCAGGTCACGCCGGTTGTCGGCCTGGAACATGTCGTTGAGCGACCCCATGATCGTTTCCAGTTGCGTGAGCAAGCTGTCGCCACGCTTTTCCAGCTCTTCGAAGAAGCCGGCCCGCATGACGATGCGCGCCACCGACTTGGAGGAGGTGGCCAGGTGCGGCGACGGCGTGCCGCCTTCCTGCGCGGTGGTGTCGTCGAGCTGCACGTAGCCGATCCCGGTCACGCCCTGGAAGCCGAGCGTGGCATAGGTGGTGTGGGTGATCGGGGTGTCCTGGTTGACGCTGATGCGCACGATGATCTGGCCCGGCACGGTCGGATCGAAGCGAATCGACACCACCTTGCCCACGTCCAGCCCGCGGTACTTGACGTCGGCCTGCGGCCCCAGCCCGTTGACGGTGGAGCGGGTGATCAGGTCATACGGCACGCGCACCGCGTGGTCGCTGCTGAACCAGAAGATGGCGAACAGCACCAGGATGGCGAGTCCGATCGTGAACACGCCGGCCAGGAAGGCGTGTGACTTGTTTTCCATCATGCTTCTCCAGATTGCGGGCCTGCGGGGGTGGCCGCATGCGTTGCCGCGCGTGCCGCGTCCGGCAAGGCCGGGAGCGCCTGCATGGCGCGCTGCCCGCGCTCGCCCAGGAAATATTCGTGGATGAACGGGTGGTCAATATGCACCAGTTCCCGGATCGGCAGCGCGGCGAGTACCTTGTGGTCCGCCAGTACCGCGACGCGGTCGGACAGCGCGACCAGGGTGTCGAGGTCGTGGGTCACCATCACCACGGTCAGGCCCAGCTCGCGGCGCAGTTCGCGGATCAGCGCCACGTAGTCGTCCGAGGCCATTGGGTCCAGCCCGGCGGTGGGCTCGTCCAGAAACACCAGTTCCGGTTCCAGGGCCAGGGCACGCGCGAGCGCCACGCGCTTGATCATGCCGCCGGACAGGTCGGACGGCATCTTGTCCGCGTCCCGCGCCGATAGCCCCACCAGTTGCAGCTTGAGCAGCGACGCCGCGCAGATGAGATCGTCGGGCAGGGTGCGAAGTTCACGCAGCGGCAGCGCGATGTTGTCGATCACCGACAGCGCGGAGAACAGCGCGCCGCGCTGGAACTGCAGGCCCCAGCGGTTGCGCAGGGCTTGCAGCCGGGCCGCGTCGAGCTTGGTCAGGTCCTCGCCGAACACACGGATGCTGCCGGAGGTGGGCCGCTCCAGCCCCACGATCTGGCGCAGCAGCACGGTCTTGCCGCTGCCCGAGCCACCGACGATGGACAGCACTTCGCCCCGGTACACATCGAGGTTGAGGTGGTCGTGCACAACCGCCTCGCCAAAGCGCTTGACCAGGTCGCGTACCTCGATCACGGTGGTGCGCGGGGCGTGCTGCACGGTGCCCGAAGGCGGCGTTGCGATATCGGTCGTGGCGGTAGTCATAAGCCGATGTCCTTGAACAGGATGGCGAAGATGGCATCGGCCACGATCACGACGGTGATCGAGGTCACCACCGAGGCGGTGGTGCCTTCGCCCAGGCTGCGGGTGTTGGGCTCGATGCGCAAGCCGAAATGGCAGGCGGTAAGTGCGATCAGGATGCCGAACACCACGCCCTTGCCCAGGCCCATCCACAGGTTGGCCACCGGCACCGCATCGGGCAGCGCTCGCAGGAAGAAGGCCGCACTGATATCCAGCTGGAAGTGCGCGGCCAGCATGCCGCCGGTAAGCGCCAGCACGTCGGTCCAGGCTACCAGCAGCGGCATGGCGATGGCCAGCGCGATCACGCGCGGCATGATCAGCCGGAAGCCGTGCGAGATGCCCATCACGCGCATCGCGTCGAGCTCCTCGGTGACCCGCATCACGCCGATCTGCGCGGTGATGGCCGAGCCGGAGCGCCCGGCAATCAGGATGGCCGCCAGCACCGGGCCCAGCTCGCGGATCACCGCCATGCCGAGGATGTTGACGATAAAGATGCTCGCGCCAAAGGTGCGTAGCTGGTTGGCCGACAGGTACGACAACACGATGCCAATCAAAAAGCCAACCAGCGCCGTGATGCCGAGCGCCTTGTAGCCGACGTTGTAGATATTGGCGGAGATCTCGCGCCAGGGGCCGCGCTGCGGCGCGCGCGCCAGGCGCAGCAGGTCGAAGGCCAGCTGGCCCAGCATGGACACGCCATTGCCGAGCTGCGAGAACATCGACAGGATCGAGGCACCGAACAGGGTCACCGGATTGAACCGGTCCACCATATGTTTCTTCCAGTTCTCGCGGCGCAGCCCGGCGATGCGGGTAAAGACGCGGCGCTGGGCCTCGTTGGCTTCCAGCTTCTCGGGCAGCTTGCCGCCCCAGGCCTGCCACATCAGCTGTGCGCCGATGTGATCGAGCCGGGCGAGGCTTGCCAGCGACCAGTGCGCGTCCGCGGCGATCGAGTGCAGCTCGTTGCGCAGCGCGCGGGCGCGGTGGCAATCGGACAGCGCAAGCGCTGTCCAGTCGCCGCGCAGTTGCACGGTTTGCGCTCCGTCCGCGCGCGTCACTTCTATGGCTGGCGTGGTAGGGCTTTCCAAAGGAGGGGGAGAAGTGATGGGCAAGTCCCGATTCTATGCCACCCGCAGCGTCAGCGGGCGTGCGCAGCGCCTCGGCCGTGGATTCGCACGGCTACAATGCGTAGCTGCTTGTGCCCTTTGTGTTGTCCATCGTCGAAACGCATGTCCGCTGACAAATCCTTGCCCACGCCAGACCCGCTCCCTGGGCCCGCCGCTCCCGCGCAAGCCTGGCGCATCGACCCCGACCGCCTGCGCGCCGCGCTCACCGGCCCCGCGCGCGGCTGGACCCTCGGCGTGGTCGACGAGACCGGCTCCACCAACGCCGACCTGACGCTGGCCTGCCGCAGCGCGCCGTGGACCGAGTCCGCCACGCTGCGCCTGGCCTATCGGCAGACCGCCGGGCGGGGCCGCCAGGGGCGTCCCTGGCAAGGCCAGGCGGGGCTGACGTTTTCGGTGGCGCTGCCCCTGCCGCTGGCGCCCTCGCAGTTGAGCGGGCTGAGCCTGGCGGTGGGGCTGGCGCTGGCCGAGGCGCTGGGCGACTGCGACGCGCGCCTTGGCGCCGCCGTTGGCCTGAAGTGGCCTAACGACCTGCAGATCGACGGCCGCAAGCTGGCCGGCATCCTGATCGAGTCGGTGCCGGCGGGGCCACAGCGAGTCTGGGCGGTGGTCGGCATTGGCCTGAACCTGGTGCGCGATGCGCAGATGGAAGCCGCGCTCGGGCGCAGCCTGGCTGGTGTGACCGAATTCCTGCCGGGCTGCGATCCCACAGCGCTGCTGGCGGCGGTGCTGAACCGGCTCGCGGTGATGCGCGAGGATTTCCTGGCGCAGGGCTTCGCACCGATGGCGCCCCGCTGGTCCGCGCGCGACGCCTATCGCGACCAGCCGGTGCGCCTGCTGCACGACGGCCGCGTGCAGGCCGAAGGCCTGGCGCGCGGCGTTGACGGCGACGGCCACTTGCTGCTGGAAACGCCCTCGGGCCTGGAGCGCATTGCCAGCGGCGAAGTGTCGCTGCGCTTGGCGGAAAAAGCGGCGGACAAAGCGGCGGACAGAGGGGCGGGCGCATGAGCGGCACCAGCGCCGGCATGCCGCGAGTTCCGCAACTGCTGATCGATATCGGCAACACCCGCCTGAAATGGGCCTGGTGCGACGAGGCCTGGTCCGGCGCCGTGCTGCACGAGACGCCGTTGCCCACGCCCTGGCCGCACGGCGGCGCGGTGGCCCACGGTGAACTGGCCACGCTGGTGGCGCAATGGGCGTCGCTGCGCGCGGCCGGCGCGCAGCCGCTGGTGTGGGTCAGCAACGTGGCCGGCACGGCCATCGCGGCCAGCCTGCAAGCCACGCTCGACACCGTGTTCGGCCCTGGCATCGGCGTGAACTGGGTACGCTCGGGCTCGCGCTTCGGCGGCCTCGTCAACGGCTACCGCGAGCCCACGCAACTCGGCGTCGACCGCTGGATCGGCAGCATCGGCGCGCGCTGCTACCGCCCCGAGGGCGCTTTGCTGATCGTCACCGCCGGCACCGCCACCACGCTCGACGTGGTGAGCGCGCAGGACCGTTTCGAAGGCGGCCTGATCCTGCCTGGCCTGGACCTGATGCTGGGCGCGCTGGCGCGCAACACAGCGCAATTGCCGTCCCTGGACGTGAGCGATGCCGGGTTGGCCACGCCCTGGGCCGACAACACCCGCGACGCCATCGCCGCCGGCTGCCTGGCGGCCCAGGCCGGTGCCGTGGAGCGCACCTGGCGCGCGCTGCAAGAGCGCGGGCCGGTGCGCTGCCTGCTCTCCGGCGGCGCCCGCCATGTGCTGGCAAACGCGCTCTCCATGCCGTTCGAGATGCACGATAATCTCGTGCTGCTCGGCCTGCATGTGATGGCCTCGCAAAGCCCGGTCGGCACTGCGGGCTGAACCGCATCACACCGCATTGCGCCGCATCGCCTTCTTCACCCGTCGCTCCACCCCCTGCATCGCCCCCAATGCTCCAACGAAGCCTCCTAATCCTGCTGGTCCTGGTCAATGCACTGCTGCTGGCTGCCGTGCTGGGCGCGTTCGGCCCACAACCGCTGGCCGGCTGGCTGGAAAGCGCGCGAGAGCCCGAACGCGCTGCCCAGCAGATGCGCGCCGAACGCTTCCGCCAGATGCCGCAGGCAAGCGGCAGGCGGGCGGCATCGGAGCCCACCACTGCGGCAGCCACAACCACAGCCGCAGCCACGCCCGAAGCCGGCGCACCAGCCATGGCTTGCGTCGAGATCGGTGGTTTCAACGGGGAACTGGTGCGCAAGGTGGCCGATGAGCTGGCCGGCGCGCCGCCCGGCGCCTGGCGCGTGGAACAGTTCGAGCGGCAGGAGCAGGCGCGCTGGTGGGTCCACCTGCCGCCGCAGGCCTCGCGCGAGAACCTGCAGCGCAAGCTCGGCGAGTTGCGCCGGCGCAATATCACCGACGTATCGGTGGTCAGCGCCGGCTCGCCGGAAACCTATACGGTGTCGCTGGGCTTGTTCCAGGAGCGCGAGCATGCCGAGCATTTCCTCGACAACCTGCGCGAGCACGGCGTGCGCACTGCGGTGCTGACCGATACGCCACATCCGTTGACGCGCCAGTGGCTGCGCGTGCACAACGCCGACGCGGCACTGCGCACGCGGCTGGACGAGATGCGCCAGCGCTACGGCGCGCAGGACTTGCTGACCTGCACCTGAGCCATGCGTCAGCGCTTGCTGCTCCGCTCAGCTGCCCTGGCGTACCTTGGACAGCAGCTTGGTGGTGGAGCGGTCGTGCAGGAACGCGATGGCATGCGCCTGGCCGCCCCAGCTGCGCACCAGGCGGGTTTCTTCCAGCGTATCGATGTCGTAGTCGCCGCCCTTGACATAGATGTCCGGGCGCACCAGCCGGATCAGCTCGACCGGCGTTTTCTCGCGGAACATCACGACCAGATCCACCGATGCCAGCGCCGCGATCAGCGCCATGCGATCCGATTCGTGGTTCAGGGGACGGTCGTCACCCTTGCCGAGCATGCGCACTGAGGCGTCGCTGTTGACACCGACTACCAGGCTGGCGCCCAGGGCCTTGGCCTGCGCCAGGTAGGTGGCGTGGCCGCGGTGGAGGATGTCGAAGACGCCGTTAGTGAAGACTAGCGGGCGGGGGAGGGTGGCTAGTTTTTCTGCTAGCGCGGTTGGGTTGTCGGGGGGGACTAGTTTGGATTCGAAGGTTGGGGGGGGCATGATGGAGGTGTTGGGGTAGCCGGTGGGTTCTGCGATTGTCTTCGTGTGAGGGCGCAACTTCAATGTCAACTGTTTAACTGCAACGGCTTAACGTCAAAGGCTGAAAGTCAAAGGCAGTTTCACCTCCCCTGCGGGGAGGCGACCTACTTTCTTGTCTCGCCAAGAAAGTAGGCAAAGAAGCGACCCGGATGGGGCGACCCCCCCTCGTCGGCAGGCAAAAAGAGCGGCCGGGGGCCAAACTCACATCGCCTTAGGGCGATGCTCAGACATGGCCCCCTCTTTTCCGCTCTTTTTGCCTGCCGACGAGGCGCCCCATAACGGGAGATGAAAACCCAGACGGCTCGCTGCGCATCGCGGGGAGGTGATTGCCGCCTGGGGGCGGAAATCACGTCTACACCGCATGGTGATTTGACGACATCGCTCTCGCGCTGGGTCAGCCGTGTTTCCCGCCTGGGGGCGGGAAACACAGGAGCGCGATGCGAAGCGAGCCGTGAAGGTGTGCCAAGGCCGTATGGGGCGCCTCGGGATTTCACGAAAAGAGCGGAGAAGAGGGACCCATGTCTGAGTATCGCCTTAAGGCGATGCGAGTTTGGGTCCCGGCCGCTCTTTTCGTGAAATCCCGAGGGGGTGTCGCCCCATCCGGCGCGCCTTCTTTGCCTACTTTCTTGGCAAGACAAGAAAGTAGGTCGCCGCGCCGCAGGCGTGGTGAAACTGCAGTTGAAGTTAAGCCGTTGCAGCCACAACCCAACACCCCAAAAAAACAAAACCCCATCAACCGATGGGGCCCGTCCCGCCGAAGGCGCCAAAACGACACCCCCAGCCAAAAAACCAACCTTATGCCTGCGCCGGCTGCGCACCACCCGCCGCCTGCAACCGCACATTCAACTCCTTCCGATACCGGTTCAAATCCTGCACGGTCTCGAAAGTGCGCTCGAACAGCAGCGACATATTGTGCAGGATCCGCTCGATCACCTTCTTCTCCCAGCCTTCGTCGAAGCGGATCTGCTCGTCGAGCCAGTGCTCGAGCCAGTCCGGGTCCGGCAGGCGCGACTGGATGGTGTCGTTGGGGAACAACGCCTTGTTGACGTGCAGGTTGGTCGGGTGCAGCGGCTTTTCAGTGCGGCGGGCGGAGGCCATCAGCACGCCGATCTTGGCGAAGGCCGAGCGGGCGCTGTCGCCGAACTGGTTCAGGTATTTCTTCATGTAGCGCAGGTAGGCGCCGCCGTGGCGGGCTTCATCCTGCGACAGGGTGCGGTAGATCTGCTTGATCACCGGCTCGGTGTGCCATTCGGCGGCACGGCGGTACCAGTGGTTGAGGCGGATCTCGCCGCAGAAATGCAGCATCAGGGTTTCCAGCGGCGGGGCCGGGTCGAACTCGAAGCGCACGGCGTGCAGCTCTTCTTCGGTCGGCACCAGGTCCGGGCGGAAGCGGCGCAGGTATTCCATCAACACCAGCGAATGCTTCTGCTCTTCAAAGAACCAGATGCTCATGAAGGCCGAAAAGTCGGAATCGTGGCGGTTGTCGCGCAGGAACATCTCGGTGGCGGGCAGGGCCGACCATTCCGTGATGGCATTCATGCGGATCGTCTTGGCCTGGTCGTCAGTGAGCAGGCTCGGGTCGAAGGAATCCCAGGGGATGTCCTTGTCCATGTGCCAACGTACCGCTTCCAGCGATTTGAACAGTTCGGGGTAGAGCATGGTAAGCCTTTGAAATTACGGGCAGATTCTACCAGATGCGAATTATTCCCAATGCCCTTTTTAAGCGCAAAGGAAGGGGGTGTTTGCGGCTGAACCTGCTCGATGCCCAATTTATGGGCGAATATCGCGCCTTTTCTTGCTTTTACTGGTGCGAAAAAGAGCGGTATGCGTTGCTCTGCGCCAAGTCCGACGATGCGGCAAGCCCGTTGTGCCCTTAAGTCAGGCCGTCACACCGGCGGGTGGTTCGATATCAAGTGTAACCGTCCGTGCGGGCGTTGCGTTCGTGTCGTCGCCATCATCGGGCGGGATGACATCATAGAGGAACGCCGCGAGTTCGTGCTGTTGCGCCAGGGCGTCTTTCTCGCCCAGGTCGATCAGGGCCTGGGTGAACTCGGGCTCGAACAGCAGGTAGCTGGCAAAGGCCGCGCCGCGCGCTTCGGTGCCGCCCAACGGTGTCAGCAGGGCGCGCACGGTGCGGGGCAGCTGCTGCACATGCGTCGCGGCAATGGATTCGATGGGCTCGCTGGGCGAGATCGTCATCACCTGCACCGGGCGCCAGCCTTCGCGGTCGTTGGCGATCTCCGGCACGCGCGAGAGCAGGCTGTTGATGTGCTGCAGCCGTTCCAGGTCAGCGCTTAGCCCGTCGAGGAAGATGCTGGCCAGGGCCTGGCCGCCCACCTGCGCCAGTGACGGGTAGCCGCCGGCAGGCACGGTGTCGAACCAGCCCGGGCGCTGGCGGGAGGCCGCGCCGATGGCCAGGATGCGGGACGCGCCCAGGTGGATGGCCGGCGACAGGGGCGACATCTGGCGCATGGTGCCGTCGCCGAACCACTCATGGTGGCCTTCGAGCTCCAGCGGCAGCGCGGGGAACAGGAAGGGGATGGAGGACGACGCCAGGAGGTGGTCCACGCCGATCCTGGCTTCCACGGCCAGCCGCTGGCTGCGGCGCCACGGATGGATGCGGCGGTGCGACTGGTAGAACGTGACGTGGCGCCCGGTGGTATAGGACAGCGCCGTCACGGCAAAGGCCTGGAGGTCGCCGGCGTCCAGGCTGGCCTGCACCCGCTCGGGGTCGAACAGCTCGCTGAGCAGGCCGCCCAGCGGCGCGTTGTCGAACAGCGCCCGCGGCGCGCGCCGGATGGCCCAGCCGAAAGCCAGCGCGGAGAGCCACCGCGCGCCGGACGCACCCACGCCGACGATGCCGGTGCGGTAAACATCCTCGGCATGGATGCCGCTCCACAGCGCGGCCAGGCTATCGGCCGCGACGTGGAAGTTGGCCGCGTTGATCGCCATGCCGGCGCCGTTGATGGCGCCGGCCGAGGTGCCGCAAATGATGTCGAAGGGAATGCGGCCGCTAGCGCGGCCGTGCTGCGCGGCGATGCGCGCGAGGCCGCGTAGCACACCGGCCTGGTAGGCGGCGCGGGCGCCGCCGCCCATCATGATCAGCGAGGTGGTCTTCACTGCTGGCGTCCGCTCCGAAATTGGATCACGGGGTTCCCCTGGCGTTGCGGGACTCAGGTGCGGCTGAGGTTCAGGAGGGCTCGCCGGAAGTATCGGCCGAGCCGTTGGCACTGCCTTGTGGCTCGGCGGGCTTGGCCGCCGCGGATTTCTTGCTGGCCGGGCGTGTGGCCTTGGGCGCGGGTTTGGCGGCCGGCTTGGCCCCGGCCTTGGTGCCCGCTGCCTTGCTGGCTGGCTTGTGCGCCGGCCTGGCCTTGCTGGCAGGCGCCTTGCCTTCCGGCCTGGCGGTGGGCGCGGGGGCGGTTTCGGGCGTGGCCGTGCCGGGCATGCCAGGCATGCCAAAGCCGCCCAGGTTACCGAGATTTCCAAACGGCGACATGCTGGCGGTGGCGGCGCTGCTGGCGATCTGGTTGAATTGCTGCTGCAGCACATCCCACCACAGGCTGGCATCCGGCGGGGTGGCGTCACCCGGGCCGCCAGCGTGGCCGGCAGTGTGGCCAGATGCCGCGGCCGGCTCTGGCGCCTGGCCAGCTTCGGGCGCATCGGGGCCGTTGTCTTCCTCGTCCTCGTTTTCCTCGACCGTGGGCTCGGGCCAGACGCGCCGGGCCGCAGGGGGCTCGGCGGGTTGCTGGTAGGGCGCCGCGCTGGGCGAGTTGGCCGCGCGCGCCACGTTTTCCATCGCGCTTTGCATCGCCTCCGGCGAGAGCGCGGTGCCGATGGTCTGCAACGCCACCAGCGTGGCGCGCTGCACTTCCAGGCCCTGGATGGTGGTGCGCAGCAGGTTGGTATTGAGCTGCAGCCAGCCTTCCACGGCCTTGAGGTCATGGATGCGCTTGTCGACGTCCTCCAGGTTCATCGGTGGGGTCATGGCCTGCAGGCCGGGCATCAGCCCGCCCGGCATGCCGGCGGCACTGCCCCACATCTTGCGGAGGAACTCGAAGCCGTTGGTGAAATCTGGAATCTGGCCGAACATGGTCTCGCCTCCGGGGGTCGGCAGCCGGCGGTGCCGGCTGCGGAACTGCATTGATCGGAACTACCTGCGTTACTCGAACTGCGGCGGCCGCTTTTGCCGCAGGCTGGCTACGCCTTCCTGCACATCGGGGCCGGCAAAGCCCATGAATTCCAGCGCCAGCGAGGCATCGAACGAGGGGCCCGCCATGCGCAGCCAGTTATTCAGCGCGTACTTGGTCCAGCGGATCGCCGTCTGCGACCCGGCGGCCAGCCGGCGCGCCACGTCGAAGGCGCGCTCGACCAGTTCCTCTTCGTCCACGGTCAGCGACACCAGCCCGATGCGCTCGGCCTCTTCGCCGCTCACCGACTCGCACAGCATCAGATAGTACTTGGCCTTGGCCATCCCGCACAGCAGAGGCCACACGATTGCGGCATGGTCCCCGGCCGCCACACCCAGGCGTGTATGGCCATCGACGATGCGCGCGGTCCTGGCCGCGATCGAGATATCGGCCAGCAGGCCAGCCACCAGCCCGGCGCCGACCGCCGGGCCGTGCATGGCGGACACGATCGGCTTGTCGCAATTGATCACGTTGTAGACCAGGTCCCGGGCCTCGTGCCACACGCGGGTGCGGGTGGCGAAATCGTTGGCCATGTCTTCCACCAGGGACAGGTCGCCGCCGGCCGAAAAGCCTTTGCCTTCGCCGCGGATCAGCGCCACGCGCACGTCCGGATCGGCCGACACGTCGCGCCAGATCTCCGCCAGCTCGCGGTGCATATTGGCATCGGCTGTGGCCAGCTTGCGGTTGGCGGACTGTTGCGCACCCATCACGATCTCGAGGATGGGGCCATGCCGGCGCAGGGTCAGTGCCTGGTAGCGGTCGTAGCGTGGCGACAACGGCGCGTCGTCAACGTTGTCCGTGCCGGACGCTAGCGGGGTGGAAGAAAGCGTGGGCGCTTGCGGAGGGATTGCGGTCATGGGGCAGCGATGGCCGGGGCCATTCCTTGGTGACGCGTGGGGGCCGGGCCGCGAAAACGGCCCGGGTCGCCGCCGGTGGCTGCCTGGCGCAGTCGACGGCAATTAGCCAACCGTTCGGTCGGTCAATTATAAGCACTCCCATCGCCGCGCGGCCAGCGGCGAACAGCCTGGCCCGCGGCACTCCCGTTTAGCCTCAGCCCTTGGCCGACACCAGCTGGTCGATCGCGCCGAACACCGAGCGGCCCTGCGCATCGAACATCTCGATCTTGACCGCGTCGCCGAACTTCATGAAGCCGGTGACCGGCTGGCCGCCGTCGATGATCTCCAGCATGCGCTTCTCGGCGATGCAGCAGTAGCCCTTGCTGCGGTCGACGTTGGAGATGGTGCCTGAGCCGACGATGCTGCCGGCGCGCACATTGCGCGTCTTGCAGATATGGGCGATGAGCTGGCCGAAATCGAACACCATGTCGGTGCCGCAGTCGGGCGCGCCCACCTGCTTGCTGTTCCAGTGGACGGTCATCGGCAGGTGCACGCGACGCTCGCGCCAGGCTTCGCCCAGTTCGTCGGGCGTGACCGCCACCGGCGAGAAGGCGGTGGCCGGCTTGCTCTGGAAGAAGCCGAAGCCCTTGCCCAGCTCGGCGGGGATCAGGTTGCGCAGGGAGACATCGTTGGCCAGCATGATCAGCCGGATGGCGTCGGCGGCCTGCTCGGGCTTGGCGCCCATCTTCACGTCGCCGGTGATGACGGCGACCTCGGCCTCGAAGTCGATGCCGAAGGCTTCGCTGGCGCACACGATATCGTCATGCGGGCCGATCATGTCGTCGGAGCCGCCCTGGTACATGAGCGGATCGGTCCAGAACTCCGGCGGCATCTCGGCGCCGCGCGCGCGGCGCACCAGTTCCACGTGGTTGACGTAGGCGGAGCCGTCGGCCCACTGGTAGGCGCGCGGCAGCGGCGCCATGCATGCCCTGGGGTCGAAGGCGAAGGGGTGGCGCGCGCGGCCCGCGTTCAGGGCATCGTAGACGTCCTGCAGCTGCGGTGCGTAGAAATTCCAGTCATCCAGCACGGTCTGGAGCTTGCCGGCGACATCGTTGACGTAGTGGGCGGTCTTCAGGTCGCGCGAGACAACCACGAGCTGGCCGTCGCGCGAGCCGTCCTTGAGGGTGGCGAGTTTCATGTATGCGGTGCGATAGGAAAAAAGCAGATCAAGCGGAAATCGCGGAAATAGCTGAAAAGCTGAAAAGCTGAATAAGCAGCCCGCTAGTCTACCGTGATGCCCTTGGCCTTGATCAGCTTGCCCCAGCGCTCGGCCTCGGCATGCGCGTACTGTGCGAATTCCTCGGGCGTGCTGGAGACCGGCTCCACGCCGATGCCTTCGAAGCGTTTCTGCACGTCGGCGCTCTTGAGCGCCTTCACCAGCTCGGCGTTCAGGCGGGTCACCACCGGCTTGGGGGTGCCGGCCGGCGCCACCACGCCTTGCCAGGCATAGGCTTCGAAGCCGGGCACGCCGGCTTCGGCCACCGTCGGCACCGCGGGTAGCGCCGTCAGGCGCTTGGGCGTGGCCACGCCCAGCGCGCGCACCTTCCCGGCCGCCACGTTCTGCTGGCCGGAGGCGAGGTCAAGGAACATCAGTTCGACCTGGCCGGCGAGCAGGTCCTGCACCGCCGGCGCGGCGCCCTTGTAGGGCACGTGGGTCATCCTGGTCTTGGTCTGGTCCATGAACAGCTCCATGGCCAGGTGGTGCGGGCTGCCCGCGCCCGGCGAGGCGAAATTCACCTTGCCGGGATTCTTCTGCACATATTCAATGGCTTCCTTGAGCGTGCGCGCCGGGAAGTTCGGCGTTGCCACCAGGATCAGCGGAAAGCGCGCCACCATCCCCACGTGCACGAAGTCCTTGTCGGCGTTGTAAGGCAGCTTCTTGTACAGCGACGGATTGGCCGCCAGGGTGGCGGTATCGGCGGTCAGCAGCGTGTAGCCATCGGGCTTGCCATGCGCCACGGCGTCGGCGCCGACAATGGTGGCCGCGCCCGGGCGGTTATCGATCACCACCTGCTGGCCTAGCGCCGGCGTGATGGCCTGGCCCAGCGTGCGCGCCACGACGTCGGTGCCGCCTCCCGCCGGATAGGGCACGACCCAGCGGATCGGCTGGGCGGGCCAGTTGTCGGCGGCACAGGCAGGCTGGAACGCGGCGGCGCCCAGCGTCAGCGCGGCTAGCAGCGGCGCAGCGCAGGCGCGCCATGCTTGCAGGGCGGGGCGATGGCCGAAGGGGAAAAGGCGGGTCATTTTCGTCTCCTGTAGAAAGCGGCCGCGCCGCGCCATCAGGATTGCATGGCGGCATGCCCGCGCCGGTATTGGCCGGTGCCGAAGATATCGATTCGCCCCGACCTGTGTATGTGCGCTCAAAGGTGCGCTCAAAGTCTACCGA
This sequence comes from Cupriavidus basilensis, assembly GCF_008801925.2. NCBI lineage: Bacteria > Pseudomonadati > Pseudomonadota > Betaproteobacteria > Burkholderiales > Burkholderiaceae > Cupriavidus > Cupriavidus basilensis. Next base: position 230,209 of record NZ_CP062803.1, read on the forward strand.
CGGTTTAAAAATTGGTAAATCGATTTCGCTATAGTAAATTCATGGGCCGGGCGGCATGATTGCTTTGCATGCGCGCAGCCGGTGTGTGTGACTGATGCATTTCTTTTTCGATTTCTTGCCCCCGTTGCCGCATGACCGAACCTGAAGAAGACGATTCCAAACTGCGTTCCGGCATCCAGTCGATCGAGGTTGGCTTCAAGCTGCTGCAGGCGCTGGCGGCATCGCCGCGCGCCATGATGCTGCGCGACCTTGCCGCCGCCGCCGACATGAATCCGGCCAAGGCGCATCGCTACCTGGTCAGCTTCCAGCGGCTCGGCGTGGTGGTGCAGGACCCGGTTGGCGGGCGCTACGATCTCGGGCCGTTCGCGCTGCAACTGGGCCTCGCCGGCCTCAATCGGCTCGACCCGGTCAAGAAGGCCCGCCCGATCCTGTCGCAATTGCGCGACGAGATGGACCAGACCATTGGCATCGCCGTCTGGGGCAACCACGGCCCGACCATCGTGCACTGGGAGGAATCCAGCCACCCGGTCACGGTCAGCCTGCGCCTGGGCGACGTGATGCCCATGCTCAACTCCGCCACCGGCAGGCTGTACGGCGCCTACCTGCCGAAACAACAGACGCGGCCGCTGGTCGAACGGGAACTGGCGGAGCGTGGCCATGACGATATTCCCGACCTGCCGCGCTCGCTGGCCGACTATGACGTGGTCTGCGAAGACGTTCGCGCCCACGGCGCGGCGCGTGTGAAGGGCGGCGTGCTGCCGGGCATCAATGCGTTTTCGATGCCGGTGTTCGATGCCAATGGCCACGTGGCGATGGCGCTGATCGTGCTGGGCGCGCAGAGCGTATTCGATGCAGAATGGGGCGGGACGGTCGACCGTCATGTGCGCGATATTGCCCGGCAGATTTCTTCGGAGCTTGGTTACCTTGGTGGCAGCCCGACGAGCGGGCCGAACGGCCCTCACCCGTAAGCCGACCTCGCGCCGCCTGCGCTGGGCGGTGGCGCTTGCGCTGGTGCTGGCTGCCCACTTGCTGGCGGTGCTGGGCCTGCTGCATATGCCCGGGCTGCCGCGGGACCCGACCGCGCCGCCGCCGCTCGAAGCCATCCTGCTGCCGCCGCCGGCGCCACCGGCACCCGCAGCGCCGCCACGCCCGGCCCCGGCCGCACCAAAGCGGCCTCCGGCGGCGCGCGTGGAGCCCACGCCCACGCCCACGCCTGCGCCCCCGGTTGAAGCCCCCGCCGCCCCTGAGGCGCCAGCGCTGCTTGCCACGCCTGGCGCCGGCCCTTCCATGGCGAGCGCCGCTGGCAGCGCCGGGAGCAGTGCGGCGCCCGCGTCCGCGCCGGCGGCCACGCAGGCTGCGGCGCCCCCTGACAACGTCCGCTACGCGGCGCCCCCATCCACGCTGCTGCACTACGCCAGCTTCGTCAATGGCGTGCAGAACCCGGATGGCCTGATCCGCTGGCAGCACGACGGCGCGCACTACCAGCTCGCTGTGGAGACACGGGTGCTGTGGTTCCGCTTCGCCTTTCACAGCACCGGCGCGCTCAATGAGCGCGGCCTCGCGCCCGAGCGCTATGAGGAGAGCCGCCGTAACCGCGTCGAGGCGGCACGCTTCGATCGCGCTGCCGGCACGCTCGTCTTCGAGGGGCGCGGCAAGCAGGAGCCGCTGCCGGCCGCGGGCCAGGACCGTTTCAGCGTGTTCCTGCAACTGGTGGGGCTGGTGCGGGGCAATCCGCAGCGCTACGCCACGCCGGGCGTGACGGAAACCTTCGATGTGGCGGATACGCGTGACCTGGAGCCCATGCAGGTGCAGTATGTGGGGGACGAGGAGGTGGATACTGGCCATGGCTCGGTGCGGGCCAAGCACTTCGTGCGGCTGCCGCGCCATGCCAATGATCGCCGGCGCGTGGAAGTGTGGCTGGCGCAGTCGCTGCAGTGGATGCCAGTGAAGCTGCAGCAGACGGAGCCCGACGGCACGCAGATCGAACTCGTTTATCGCGATAGCGAACCGCTGCGCTGAGCCTGCAAGCTGCTTTCAGGCCGACTCAAGCCATCCGCAAGCTGCGGCCTCGGCCGCCGCTGTGGTTCACCGTGTTTTCACCAACATCCGGAGACCCGTCATGAGCGCCACCCTGCCACCATCCGAGACCCGCCGCGTGCGCGTGGGCGATATCAGCCTGCACGTGCGCATCGACGGGGGCGACGGCCCCTGGGTGGTCCTGGCGCATGCACTGGGCGCCAACCACGCCTTGTGGGATGCCACGGCGCGCCACCTGGCACCGCGTTATCGCGTGCTGCGCTACGACCTGCGCGGGCACGGCCAGAGCGATGCGCCGATCGGCGCCTACTCGATGATCCGCCTGGCCGACGACGTGGCCTGCCTGATGGATGTGCTGGAGGTGCCGGCTGCGCATTTCGTCGGCGTCTCGGTCGGCGGCATGATTGGCCAGACCGCGGCCGTGCGCCATCCCGAGCGTTTGTTGTCACTGACCCTGGTCGCGACCGTCAACCGCACGCCGCTGGATGTCCACCCGATGTGGCATGAGCGCATCGGCCAGGTGGAAGCACATGGCATGGCAGGCGTTGCCGACAGCACCATGCAGCGCTGGTTCAGCGCGGCATTCCGGGGCGCGCATCCGCAGGAGGTGGCCCGCGTGCGCGAGATGCTGCTGGCCACGCCCGTGCACGGATACGTCGGAACCTGCCAGGCCATCATGGCATTTGACCTGGCCGGGGCGATTTCGCGGATTCATTGTCCTACTCTGGTAGTGGCCGGCGAGGAGGACCTGGGGGCGCCGCCGGCGATGGCCCGCGAGATTGCCGCCGCCATTCCCGGTGCCCGGCTCGAAATCCTGCCTCACGCCGCGCATCTTGCCCATATCGAGCAGGCGGACCGCTTTCATGCCGTGCTGGATGCTTTCCTTGGTAATGCGGCTTGCGGCGCACAGTGCGATGTACCCTGAGGCGAACCTTGGCGCTCAAGGCAGAACTAGGCAGAACAGCGGGCGGTAGCTTTCCCACCAAACTCAAGAACTTGCTGGGATGGCCGTTGCCCAATGTAGTGAGGGAACGCTTATAACCTGCGGTTTGCCGAAACAGAACTTGAAAACACGGCAAACACCCTCAGCTAGGAGGTGAAATCGCGGAGGGCAACCGGCCAGTGTGCCGGTTATCGAAATAATCAGTCGCCCGCCGCTTGACCCATGACAGCCAGGAGGTATGCCATGCAAATGATCTACAACAGCGACAATTACTGCATTGTCGAGTTTGGTGCGGATGTCGAGCATGCGCCTCTTGCCTCTGGCGGCTATGAAATCGTGGACAAGAACCTGAAACGCGAGATTTTCCTCGGTGGCCGGATGGCCGAGAGCTTTCGCGCGGACGTGACGCGTCTGATCGAAAGCGAGCCGTCGGTGGAAGAGGTGGATGATTTCCTTGGCAAGTTCGATACAGTGATGATTCACCCGCTAGTGATGCACTAGGCTCCGCGGTTGCCTTTGCCAGCTTTGCGTCGCGAGACGGGCCGGCAAGCCAAGCCATGGAGGAAATAGCAAGAAGCCCGCGCACAGCGCGGGCTTCTTGCTTTCAGGCTCTGTTCCCTGCCTCCGTTCCCGGCCAGCTTCCGGTCATGCCATATCGTTAATACTGTTCCCAGGGCAGCCCGGCATGGCGCCAGCCATTGAGTGTATTGCGGTGGCGCTCGGCGTCGAGGTCGCCCTCGAAGCCATGCAGCACGTTGTAGACGGTAGAAAACCCGGCACCCTCCAGGGCCCGCGCGGCGGCTGTCGAGCGGTTGCCGCTGCGGCAGATCAGCAGCACCGGGCGCGCCGATGCCTGGCCGGCGAGCTTCTTCACCGACTGCACGAAATGCGGGTTCACCTCCCAGTCGGGGCCATCGTTCCAGGGCACGTTGTGTGCCCCCTTGGGATGCCCGACGAAGAGGTACTCCATTTCGCTGCGGCAATCGATGAAGAGCGCATCGGGCGACTCGCTGAGGAGCGTTTGCGCGTCGCCGGGGCTGAGGTGTTGCATGGGCTAGGCTTTCCGTTGATGGGAATGAGGGCGAATGTGCCCCAGTGTAGGGCCGGGCGGTGCCGCGCGGCAACCCGCGAGCGCCGCTGGCTGCACCGCCCGGATGCTGCCGTTATTCCGCAAACCATTGATGTAACTGATAAAATCGCAGTCTTTTCTCTTGCTGTCGAGCCCCACATGAGCGCCGCCCCACGTTCCGCCTCGCTTTCTCCCGCGCGCCCCTACACCCGGGCGGCCAACCTGCCGGCCCTGCTGCGCGAGCGCATCCTGATCCTGGATGGTGCCATGGGCACCATGATCCAGCGCTACAAGCTGACCGAGGCGGATTACCGCGGCGAGCGTTTTGCCGGGCACCATGTCGACGTCAAGGGCAACAACGAACTGCTGCTGCTGAGCCGCCCGCAGGTCATCAGCGAGATCCACGAGCAATACCTGGCCGCCGGCGCCGACCTGATCGAAACCAATACATTTGGTGCGACGGGCGTGGCCCAGGAAGACTACAAGATGGCGGACCTGGCGTACGAGATGAACGTCGTTGCCGCCCGGCTGGCGCGCGAGGCCTGCGACAAGTACAGCACGCCCGACAAGCCGCGCTTTGTGGCCGGCGCCTTCGGCCCCACGCCCAAGACCGCGAGCATCTCGCCGGACGTGAACGACCCGGGCGCGCGCAACGTGACCTTCGAAGAGCTGCGCCACTCGTACTACGAGCAGGGCAAGGGCCTGCTGGAAGGCGGTGCCGACGTGTTCCTGGTGGAAACCATCTTCGATACGCTCAATGCCAAGGCCGCGCTGTTCGCCATCGACCAGTTGTTCGAAGACACCGGCGAGCGCCTGCCCGTGATGATCTCCGGCACGGTCACCGACGCCTCCGGGCGCATTCTCTCCGGCCAGACGGTGGAAGCCTTCTGGAACAGCCTGCGCCACGCCCGCCCGATCACCTTCGGGCTGAACTGCGCGCTCGGCGCCACGTTGATGCGCCCCTACATTGCCGAGCTGGCCAAGATCTGCGACGCGGCTGTGTCGTGCTATCCGAACGCCGGCCTGCCCAACCCGATGAGCGATACCGGCTTCGACGAAACCCCGGAGGTCACGTCGTCGCTGGTAGAGGAGTTTGCCGCGTCCGGCCTGGTGAACCTGGTGGGCGGCTGCTGCGGCACCACGCCCGAGCACATCGCCGCCATTGCCAAGCGCGTGGCCAGCAAGAAGCCGCGCACCTGGCCCGGCCAGTACCGCGACGCCGCCTGAACTCGCATCGCGAGCCCACAGAACAAGATCAAGCCATGACCAACGATACCCTGCCGCCGCGTCCGATGCGCCTGTCCGGCCTCGAGCCTTTCACCATCGATGAAGACACGCTCTTCGTCAACGTCGGTGAGCGCACCAACGTCACCGGCTCCAAGGCCTTCGCCCGCATGATCCTGAACGGCCAGTTCGACGATGCGCTGGTGGTCGCCCGCCAGCAGGTCGAGAACGGCGCGCAGATCATCGACATCAACATGGACGAAGCCATGCTGGACTCCAAGGCGGCCATGGTGAGGTTCCTCAACCTGATCGCCTCCGAGCCCGATATCGCGCGCGTGCCCATCATGCTGGACTCGTCCAAGTGGGAAGTGATCGAGGCCGGCCTGAAGTGCGTGCAGGGCAAGCCCGTGGTCAACTCGATCTCGCTCAAGGAAGGCGAGGAACAGTTCCGCCATCACGCCGAGCTGATCCGCCGCTACGGCGCCGCGTCCGTGGTGATGGCCTTCGACGAGCAGGGCCAGGCCGACACCTTTGCCCGCAAGACCGAGATCTGCAAGCGCAGCTACGACATCCTGGTCAATGAAGTCGGCTTCCCGCCCGAAGACATCATCTTCGACCCGAACATCTTCGCGGTGGCGACCGGCATCGAAGAGCACAACAACTACGCGGTGGACTTCATCGAAGCCACCGCCTGGATCAAGCAGAACCTGCCGTACGCCAAGGTCAGCGGCGGCGTGTCCAACGTATCGTTCTCGTTCCGCGGCAACGACGCGGTGCGCGAAGCCATCCACACCGTGTTCCTGTACCACGCCATCAAGGCGGGCATGGACATGGGCATCGTCAACGCCGGCCAGCTCGGCGTGTACGACCAGCTCGACGCCGAGCTGCGCGAGCGCGTGGAAGACGTGGTGCTCAACCGCCGCGAGGACAGCACCGACCGCCTGCTGGAGATCGCCGACCGCTACAAGGGCGGTGGCGCGAAGAAAGAGGAAAACCTGCTGTGGCGCGGCACCCCGGAGAACCCGGTGCCGGTAGCCGACCGCCTGTCGCACGCGCTGGTGCATGGCCTGACCACCTTCATCGTGGAAGACACCGAGGAAGTGCGCCAGCAGGTGGAAGCGCGCGGCGGCCGCACGATCGAGGTGATCGAGGGCCCGCTGATGGATGGCATGAATATCGTGGGCGACCTGTTCGGCGCCGGCAAGATGTTCCTGCCGCAGGTGGTCAAGAGCGCCCGCGTAATGAAGCAGGCCGTGGCTCACCTGTTGCCCTACATCGAGGAAGAAAAGCGCCTGCTGGCCGAGGCCGGCGGCGACGTCAAGGCGCGCGGCAAGATCGTCATCGCCACCGTCAAGGGCGACGTGCACGACATCGGCAAGAACATTGTCTCGGTGGTGCTCCAGTGCAATAACTTCGAAGTGGTCAACATGGGCGTGATGGTCCCATGCAACGAGATCCTGGCGCGCGCCAAGGTCGAGGGCGCGGACATCGTCGGCCTGTCCGGGCTGATCACGCCGTCGCTCGAGGAAATGGCCTACGTCGCCTCCGAGATGCAGCGCGACGACTACTTCCGCATCAAGAAGATCCCGCTGCTGATCGGTGGCGCCACCACCTCGCGCGTGCACACCGCGGTCAAGATCGCGCCGCACTACGAGGGCCCGGTGGTCTACGTGCCGGACGCCTCGCGCTCGGTCAGCGTGGCGTCCAGCCTGCTGTCCGACGATGGCGCGGCCAGGTACCTGGACGAGCTGAAGACCGACTACGAACGCATCCGCCACCAGCACGCCAACAAGAAGGCCACGCCGATGGTGTCGCTGGCCAAGGCCCGCGCCAACAAGACGCCGGTGGACTGGAGCGCCTACGTGCCACCCAAGCCGAAATTCATCGGCCGGCGCATCTTCCGCAACTACGACCTGACGGAACTCGCCAACTATATCGACTGGGCCCCGTTCTTCCAGACCTGGGACCTGGCGGGCAAATTCCCCGACATCCTCAATGACGAGATCGTCGGCGAATCCGCCCGCCGCGTGTTCTCGGACGGCAAGGCCATGCTGTCGCGCCTGATCCAGGGCCGCTGGCTGACGGCCAACGGCGTGCTGGCCCTGCTGCCGGCCAACACCGTCAACGACGACGACATCGAGATCTACACCGACGAGACCCGCAGCCAGGTCGCGCTGACCTGGCACAACCTGCGCCAGCAAAGCGAGCGCCCGGTGATCGATGGCGTGATGCGCCCCAACCGCTGCCTGGCCGACTTCGTCGCGCCCAAGGACAGCGGCATTGCCGACTATATCGGCGTGTTCGCCGTCACCGCCGGCATCGGCGTGGACAAGAAGGAAGCGCAGTTCGAGGCCGACCATGACGATTACAGCGCGATCATGCTGAAGTCGCTGGCCGACCGCCTGGCCGAAGCCTTTGCCGAATGCCTGCACGAGCGCGTGCGCAAGGATCTGTGGGGCTACGACGCCGGCGAGGTGCTGACCAACGGGCAACTGATCGCCGAGACCTATCGCGGCATCCGTCCGGCGCCGGGCTATCCTGCCTGCCCGGAGCATACGGTCAAGGCGCCGATGTTCGAGTTCCTCAACGCCGCCGAGATCGGCATGGGCATCACCGACTCGCTGGCGATGACGCCGGCCGCTTCGGTGAGCGGCTTCTACCTGGCGCATCCGGAGTCGACGTATTTCTCGGTCGGCAAGATCGGCGAGGACCAGCTGGACGATATGGTGGCGCGCCGCGGCGAAGATCGCAGCGTGCTGGAGCGCGCGCTCGCGCCAAACCTGTAACCACTTGCGTGCCGGCGCGGCGGCGTTTTGCGCCGCCGCGTCATCGCAAGCCATTGGGCCAGCAGGGAAAAGCCTCTTTAGGCGCATCCATGTGCCTTTGTAAGTTCTTCACTACTCCTTACAAGGCATTACATCTCCTAACAGACCGCGCCGGTCTGCGTCCCTAGACTGAGGGCTCACATCAAGTGAATACCGCAGCGAATGTTTCGCAGCGGCGCAAACTGCTAGGAGCCACTCCATGAACAAACTGCTGATCTCCCTTTCCGCTCTCTCGATCGCTGCCGCTTCCTCGCTGGCCATGGCACAAGGAACCGGCGTTGATGCGAAGGCTGGCGCCACCGGCGCCAAGGCGGCGCCCGCGATCAGCGCGCCCGCCGACAAGGGTGCAGCCGCCAGCGCAGGTGTGAACGCTGGCCTGGGCGCTTCGGCCAGCGCCGACAAGGGCGTGGACGCCAAGGCTGGCGCCGATGCCACCGCCGGCACGCACGCCAAGTCGAGCGCCAAGACCAAGAAGCACAGCAGCCACGCCAAGACCAAGAAGGGCGAGGCAGCAACGGAAACCAGCGCGGCCGCCGACACCGGCGCGGCGACCAAGGCCCAGTAAGCCTGGCATGCTGGAGCACAGGGACGGGTTCACCCCGTCCCTTTTTCATTGGCGCGGCCAGCTGGGAGCCTGTCAGTCTTACACCGACAGTCGGGTGGTTTTGTAAGCACTACAATGCATTAGCCCGGCCGCTCCTGAGCGCTGGTGCATCCATGCCCAGGGAGACATCATGATTCGCGTTTTGATCGCCGACGATCACCAGATCGTGCGCGCCGGTCTGCGGCAGTTTATTGCCGACGAGCCCGATATCCGGGTGGAGGGCGAGGCAGCCAGCGGCGACGAAGTCATGGTACGGCTGCGTGAGCTCGAGTTCGATGTGGTGGTGCTCGATATCTCGATGCCCGACCGCAACGGCATCGACGTGCTCAAGCTGCTGCGCCAGCGCCATCCCGACCTGCCGGTGCTGATCCTCTCCACCTACCCGGAAGACCAGTACGCCATCAACCTGATCCGCGCGGGCGCTTCCGGCTACCTGACCAAGGAAAGCGCGCCCGACGATCTCGTCAAGGCCATCCGCACCGTGGCCCAGGGCCGGCGCTATGTCAGCGCCAACGTGGCGGACCTGCTTATCGGCGGGCTCGACAAGCCCACCAACCAGCCGCTGCACCAGACCTTGTCCAAGCGCGAGTTCCAGATCTTCTGCAAGCTCTCGCGCGGGCAGTCGGTCTCGGTGATCGCCGAGGAGCTGTTCCTGAGCGTCAAGACGGTCAGCACCTATCGCTCGCGCATCTTGGAAAAGATGGGCATGAAGACCAATGCCGACCTGACCTACTACGCGATCAAGAACGGCCTGGTGGAGTAGGCGCCGCAAAGGCAAGGCGCATTCCACGGCACTCTGCCGCGTTTGCCCGACGCTGCTGTAGGACGGACGCCGATGGTCTCTCCCTATACTCTGTTGCTACCATGGAACCATGTTGGATCAAGCTGCGGCCCCCTCGTATCGCGCGCTGCGGGTCTTGCTAATCGAGGACTCAGCGGTACTGCGGGGTATGTTGCTTGAATACCTGAACGCGTTTCCGTTTATCGAAGTCGTGGATTGGGCGGATACCGAAAGCGCAGCGCTGCGCCTCTACGAGGCGGGCAGGTATGAGGTCGTCATTGTCGACCTGCAGTTGCGGCAGGGCAACGGGATCAACGTGCTGCGCGCCTTGCAGAAGACCGAGATGTCAGGCATCCGCATCGTTTACACCAATCATGCCCAGGTGCCTACCTACCGGCGGCAGTGCGCCGAGGCCGGCGCGGACTATTTCTTTGACAAGTCGCTTGAGCTCGAGCAGGTGTTCCGGGTGATCGAGGAGTACGCGCAGGCAGGTGGCTGAATCCGTATCGACCATATTGACCATATCGAACATATCGACCGTATTGTCAGTACCAGCAGTTCCAATCGCGGCCATGCCGCGTCAACCTAGAGCAAGGAGAGAATCATGAGAAAGCTGATGGCGCTGTGTGCCCTGGCAGGTGTGGTCCTGGTAACTGGTTGCAACACGATGGCCGGTGCCGGCAAGGACATCGAGAAGGGCGGCGAGAAGGTGCAAGGCGCCGCCGAGAGCACCAAGCAGAAGATGTAAGGTGCCCGCCGCCGTGCCATGTGCATGGCACCCGGGCAAGTGAACAGGTGGACAAGAGGAATGGAAAAGGGGCTCCGCGGAGCCCCTTTTCCATTTTTCACCGCCTGGCTGGCAAGTTGGCCGGCGGCGTGCCGGTGGGCTCGTCCTGTGGCTGCTCGCCGGGGTCCCCCAGGCCGTCGAGCTCGTCCTCATCGTCGCGCGGCGGCGCCACGATGGCATCGGTGAGCGGCACCACCACCCGGATGGTGACGCCGGCACCGGGTTCCGACTGGAGCTCCAGCGTGCCGCCCAGCGCGATCACGCGCTGCTCCATCCCCAGCAGGCCATGGTGCCCCACCGAGCGCCGCGATTCGAAGTCCTCCGGCAGACCGCGCCCGTTGTCGCTGATTGCCAGCGAGAGCACGCCGCCGGCGCAATCGAGCTGGATGGACACGCGCTGCGCTTGCGCGTACTTGCTGGCGTTGGTGAGCGACTCCTGCACGATACGGTAAAGGGCGATGGCCGCGTCGTCGCGCAGCGCAGGCACCGCCTCTGCCAGTTGCACATCCGCCTCCCACTGGTTGCGCGCCGCCACTTCCTCCACCAGCTGGCCGACGGCTTCCTTCAGGCCCAGGTTGAGCAGCACGGTGGGCCGCAGGTCCTCGATCAGGCGCCGTTTGATCTGGATCCCCTGGTCCACGTGCAGCATCACGCGGGTGAGCTTTTCCGCCACATCCGGGTGGGTTTCCTGGACGCGGCGGCGCACCCAGTGCATATCAAGCTTGGTGGCGGTCAGGATGGCGCCCAGCTCGTCGTGCAACTCGCGCGCCAGCCGCGTCTTCTCGTCCTCGGTCACGCGTTGCAGGTGGGATGCCAGCGCCGATAGCTGGCGTGTGCGCGAGCGCACCATGCCGTCCAGGCGCGCGCTTTCCTCCTCTAGCTCGTTGCGTTCGGCTTCCGATACCGCCATGCGGCGCGAATGCTGCAAGCCCACCACGATCAGCAGCACGATATTGATGGCGGTCAGCAGGCCGATGCCGTAGCGCGACAGAGCAAGGTCGCGGTCGGCGTACTCCAGGCTCTGCGACACCGATCTGGCCTCGCGTTGCAGCAAGGCCTCCAGTCCGCGCCGCGCGTTGTCCATCGTCTGCTTGCCGAAGTCCGTGCGCACCAGGTCGAGCGCCACTTCCACGTCGCGCTTGCCGTAGATCAGCGTCAGGTCCATCTCGGTGAGCTTGCGGCTGACGGCAGTGGAGGCCTCGGTGAACATCTTGAGCGCCTCCGGGTCGTCCGCGTAGCGGTTGCGCAGCGCGCTCATCAGCGCATTGATGCGCGGCACGGCCTGGTCGTAGGGTTGGAGGTAGCTTTCCTTGCCGGTCAGCAGGAAGCCACGCTGGCCGGCTTCGGCGGTGACCAGCTCGCCGAGCAGGGAGTTGATCTGGCCCTGTACCTGCTGCGACTGGATGACTTGCGTATAGCCCTGGCGCAAGCGGATGTTGCCCGCCTCGGAGGCGATCAGCACCACCACGGTAAGCACGATGCCGCCCGCCAGAAGCAAGGTCGAGCGCAGCAGTGACTGCTTGAACATGTTCGTTTCCCGATGTCGGGCGCCTGGCCGGCGCGGCGTCTTCCGCACCATGCGGCGCCGCGCCTGGCCTGCACCTTGTCTGCGACGATGGAAGCACATCGACGGTCTGCGGTCAACCTGCCGCGTCGCCGGTGCTGCCCGCGAGGCCGCACCGGCGCTTGGACTGTAGGAATTGGCTGACAAGCGAATCGGTGCGGCTGCGGTGTCAGCGCAGAGGTCTGATTTCTACCATGGTTCCATGAGCTTGCGCACCCTGCGTCAAGCCAGCCTGGGAAGAGAGGGAGAACGTCAATGCTGAAATGGGCGCTGATTTTTGCAGTGGTTTCCGTGGTCGCCGGCTTGCTGGGGTTCACAGGTATTGCTGCCGGTGCGGCCGGCATTGCCAAGATCCTGTTCTTCATCTTCCTGGTGCTGTTCGTGCTGTTCCTTGTCCTGGGCGTGACCGTGTTCAAGGCGGTGAAATAGCCAACCGCAAGCGCCAGCCACCGTCACTTGCCAAGCACGCGCCTGCCGGCGCGGCAGCCCAATCCATTTAGGGAGCCATCACCATGTTGCACTACGCACTCGTATTTTTTGTCATCGCCCTGATCGCCGCGGTATTCGGCTTTGGTGGCATCGCGGCTGGGGCGGTCGAGATTGCCAAGATCCTGTTCTTCATCTTCCTGGTGGTTGCGCTGGTGACGTTTGTGATCAGCCTGGTCAGGCGCTAGGGGGTGCACTGCGCATGCAGATCCCACCTTCCCGATTTCCTGGCAGGCAGCACGAACCGCATCACGGTGCGTCATCAGACCAAACGGAGATAAGCCGATGTTGACCAACAATCCGAAGATCCGCAAAGAAGTGAATCACCTGGCCGACAGCGCCGAGAGCACGGTGCGCCAGATCCGGCATGCCGCGCGCGATACGCGCGGCGCCGCCCGCGAAGCCGCGGGACCCGTGGCCGGCGAGGTCAGCCGGCTGATCGCCCAGCTCGAGCAAACCATGGAAGTGCTGGGGCGCGAAGGCTCGTCCGAGGCGCAGCAAGCCGCACGCCGGTTGCAGGATCGTACGCGCGCCTTGCGGGATCACGTCGCAAGCCGTGCCCGCGAACGTGTCGACCATGCCGTGGATGGCGTGCAGCGGCGGGTGGCGGCGTCGCCGTTGAAAGCGATCGGTATGGCGGCGGCGGTAGGCGCTTTCGTCGGCTTGCTGATGGCAGCGAATAGCCGCAGCCGCAACGGCTGACCGAGGCCAACGACTGACCGAGGCATTACGGCCAGCCTGATGAGACAGTGAAGCCGTGAAGCGGGCCTCTCAGCGGCCATCCCCCAAGATCCCCACAGGAGCATGACTGTCATGGACACCCCCGTAAAAGAGAAGCCCACCGCCGGCAAGGGCAAGGATCAACAGGCCGGGAATAAGACAGGCGCGAGCGGGGGCTTCCTGTCGGACGTCAAGACGCTGCGCGAACGCGCCCGCAAGCACATCGAGGACGGCGCCGTCACCCAGGACTACGACGCGGACAGGGCCACCGTGCTGAAGCTGCTCAACGAGGCCTTGGCCACGGAGCTGGTTTGCGTGCTGCGCTACCGGCGCCATTTCTTCATGGCAAAGGGCATCCACGCGGAACCGGTCGCTGCCGAGTTCAAGGTCCACTCCGACGAGGAGCAAGGGCACGCCGACCGCATTGCGGCACGCATCGTGCAACTGGGCGGGGCGCCGGACTTCTCGCCAGACACCCTGACCTCGCGCAGCCATGCCGAGTATGTCGAGGCCGGATCGCTGACCGACATGATCAAGGAAAACCTGGTGGCCGAACGGATAGCCATCGAGAGCTACCGCGAGATGGTGCAGTACCTGGGCGAGCGCGACCCGACCACCCGCCGCATGCTGGAGGAAATCCTGGCGGTCGAGGAAGAGCATGCAGACGAACTCGCGGACATGCTGGACAAGGGGTAGCGTTCAGGCGCCAGCCAGGCTGGCTGTGCTTTATGCGCCTCATTTTCCGCGTAGAGCGCGCTCTCCCAACACAGTTCTTTCCCCCTTCCGGATCTCATTGCTGATCCGGCACGCCCGGCCCAAATCAGCGGCTGGGCTTTTTTTTGCCGGGCGCGTGAGCAAGCGCGAGAATGGAGAGCGGGTGGGGCGGGGCGTGGGGCCAGGAGGCGGGAGCCAGGAAGCAGGGACAGCAGGGAAAAGAAGCGGCGAGAGCAAGAGCAGGCAAGGTGGCCGGCTGGCGCCGGCTACCTTGTTGTCCGTCCAAGCCCGTGAGGGAATTGGCGCACTGCCTACACCCCCCACATTACCTCGGTGTTCTCGCGCTGGGATGCGCGCAGCATATCGAGGAAGGGGTAGGCGCGCTGGCCCAGGTGCAGGGGCTCTTCCTCGTTGTCATCGTCATTCTTGCCGGGATGGACCGACGATACGGCCGGGTGCACCTTCTTGGCGTCCGTCACGGCGGCTTCCAGTATATGGATGCAGCGTGGCAGTTCCTCGATGGTGATCACCCCGCGCTCCCCCAGGTGCTTGCCGATAATCCCCAGCAGTGTCACGGCGAGGTCTCTCATCATGATGAGGTCCTGCGACGCGTGGGATTTGAAGGTGATCAGCATGATATTTCCTTTCCTTGGCGTACAGCGAAGTACATGGGCGAAAACCATGGCCGCGCGGCTTGTCCCGGGACCGGGCAGGGGGGGCGCAACGGCCGGTTTTGGGCTTGCTGCATGATGTCAGCATAGCACCTGATAAAATTCTGCGTTCTGCAATTCATTGCCTGCCACGCGGCGCGGCCTCCACATGCCGCCCGTGACGGTGCCGCCGCGACAGAACCGCCGCGACGGCACCAGACAACCGCCTCAGGGCCACGACATCCATGCTGCCAGTTCAGACCACCAATCTTGCCGCTGCGTTCAATGACGCGGTGCGCGCAATCGCCCCGGCCGACGCCGCCCTGCCCGACGCCGTCTTCGAGCGTCCGAAGGTCGCCGCCCACGGCGACCTGGCCTGCAACCTCGCCATGCAGGTTGCCCGCGCGCTCAAGCGCAACCCGCGGGAACTGGCCCAGCAGATCGTCGACGCGGTCAAGGCCGACGCGCGTACCGCCGGGCTGGTGGCCGGCCTGGAAATCGCCGGCCCCGGCTTTATCAACCTGCGCCTGACGCCGGCCGCCAAGGCCGATGTGCTGCGCGCGGTGCTGGAGCAGGGCAACCGCTACGGCGCCAAGGCACAGGGCGTGCACGGCAAGGTGCTGGTCGAGTTTGTCTCCGCCAACCCGACCGGCCCGCTGCACGTCGGCCACGGCCGCCAGGCGGCACTGGGCGACGCGCTGGCCAACCTGCTGGACTGGCAGGGCTTTGCCGTGCATCGCGAGTTCTACTACAACGACGCCGGCGTGCAGATCCAGACCCTGGCCGTATCGGTGCAGGCACGCGCCCGCGGCTTCAAGCCGGGCGATGCCGCGTGGCCGGAGTCGGCCTACAACGGCGACTACATCGCCGACATCGCTGCCGATTTCCTGGCCGGCAAGACCGTGCGCGCTTCCGACGGCGACGCGGTGACGGCCTCCGGCAACGTCGAAGACATCGAGTCGATCCGCAAGTTTGCCGTGGCCTACCTGCGCAACGAGCAGGACATCGACCTGCGCGCCTTCGGCGTCAAGTTCGACCGCTACTACCTGGAGTCCTCGCTGTACAGCGACGGCCGTGTCGAAGCTGCGGTGCAGTCGCTGGTGGCCAAGGGCAAGACCTACGAGAACGAAGGCGCCCTGTGGCTGCGCACCACCGACGAAGGCGACGACAAGGACCGCGTCATGCGCAAGACCGACGGCACCTATACCTACTTCGTGCCGGACGTGGCCTACCACACCAGCAAGTGGGAGCGCGGCTTCGCCAAGGTCATCAACGTGCAGGGCAGCGACCACCACGGCACCATCGCCCGCGTGCGCGCCGGCCTGCAGGGGCTGGACATCGGCATCCCCAAAGGCTACCCCGACTACATCCTGCACAAGATGGTCACCGTCATGAAGAACGGCGAGGAGGTCAAGATCTCCAAGCGCGCCGGTTCCTACGTGACCGTGCGCGACCTGATCGAGTGGAGTAATGGCGCGGAAGGCGGCGAGACCATCCGCGGCTGCCTGGAAGCCGGCGTGGCCGACTGGCCCGAGCACTTCACCCGCGGGCGCGACGCGGTGCGCTTTTTCCTGCTGTCGCGCAAGGCCGATACGGAATTTATCTTCGACGTCGACCTGGCCCTCAAGCAGAACGACGAGAACCCGGTGTATTACGTGCAGTACGCCCATGCCCGCATCTGCTCGATCTTCGAATCCTGGGGCGGCGCGGACTGGGAGGCCAAGCTGCCGGCCCTGGCCGGCACCGACCTGGCCCCCGTGACCGGCGCCGACGCTACCCCGCAGGCGCTTGCGCTGGGCCAGCGCCTGGCCGATTTCCCGGACATGCTGGCGGCAGCGGCGGGTGAACTGGCGCCGCATGCGGTCGCCTTCTACCTGCGGGACCTGGCGGGCGATTTCCACGCCTTCTACAACTCCGACCGCGTGCTGGTGGACGACGAGACGGTCAAGCTGGCGCGCCTGGCGATGCTGGCCGCCACGCGCCAGGTGCTGCGCAACGGGCTGGCCGTCATCGGCGTCTCGGCGCCGCGGCGCATGTAAGCCAGGCCGGCGCCATGAAGGGGGGCAAGCCCCCCGTTCATGACGCGCCTTATCCGTATCGCCCTGACCACAGACAGTGATGCCGGGATCGGCGCAGGCTCTATAATCGCGCCATCACGCTAGAGGAATTCATGCAACAGCAACGCAAGCGCACCCCGCGCAATGCCAGCCGCGCCCCGCAGCGCGGAGGTACGTTCCTGGGACTGGTGCTGGGCCTGATCGTCGGCCTGGCGATCGCGGTAGTGGTCGCCCTGTACATCACCAAGTCGCCGGCGCCATTCCAGCAAAAGGGCACGCAAAAGCCGTCCGAGCCCGGCAATGTGGTCAGCAACCTGCCCGCTCCGGCGCAGGAAGCGCCAAGCGATCCGAACAAGCCGCTGTGGAGCAAGACGCCGGCCAAGCCGGTCGGGCCCGCCGCCGAGCCCGAGCAGCCTTCCGGCCCGGCGCCGACCACGGTGAAGCCGCCCGAGCACCAGCCGCCGGTAGCCGTCACCCGGCCAGCCGACAAGCCCGCCGCCGAGAAGCCCGCGGACAAGCCTGCCGATCGGCCCGCCGCAGAGAAGCCGGCCGACAAGACTGCGCAGAAGCCGGCGGAAAAGCCTGCTGAAAAGCCGGCCGAGAAGCCAGTCGCCGACCCGATCGCCGAGATCGCCCAGGCCGATGCCAACAAGGTAGGCTACCTGCTGCAGGTAGGCGCCTTCCGCTCGCAGGACGACGCCGACCGCCAGAAGGCCAACCTGGCCATGCAGGGGTTCGAAGCCAAGGTGACCGAGCGCGATGTCAATGGCGTCAAGCTCTATCGCGTGCGCCTGGGGCCGTTCAACAAGATCGACGACATGAACCGTTCGCGCGACAGGCTGCAGGCGTCGGGCTTCGAGGCTTCGGTCATCCGCTTTACCAAGCAGTAACAAGCAGTAACGGTAACCCGGGGCGATCTGCTGAACCGGATCGCCCCGCCGCTGTCATACGCTCATTGCCCCTTCTCGAAAGCCGCGCCACATGAAGAAACTCGCCACCTTGTTTGCCACGCTGGTCGCTGTGACCGGTTTCCTGATGACCGCGCCCGCCCAGGCAGCCGCGCCCACCTCGGGCAAGGAATACCAGGTCCTGAAAGCGCCGCAGCCCGTCGCACCGGGCAAGATCGAAGTCACCGAGTTCTTCTGGTACGGCTGCCCGCACTGCTTTGACTTCGAGCCTGAGCTGGAAGCCTGGGTAGGCAAGCAGGGCAAGGACGTGGTGTTCAAGCGCGTGCCGGTTGCCTTCCGCGACGACCTGCTGCCGCACACCAAGATCTTCTACGCGCTGGAAGCCATCGGCAAGCTGGACGCCATGCACACCAAGGTCTTCAACGCCATCCACGTCGACCGCAAGCGCATGCTGGACCCCAACGAAATCGCCGACTTCATGGCCAAGAACGGCATCGACCGCAAGGCCTTCCTCGATGCTTACAACTCGTTCTCGGTGACCACCAACTCGCAACGCGCCAATAAGATCGCCGACGCCTACAAGATCGACGGCGTGCCGACCATCGTGGTGCAGGGCAAGTACGTGACCTCGCCGTCCATCGCCGGCACCAAGGGCACGGCCATCCAGACCATGGATTACCTGGTCGGCCAGGTGCGCGACAAGAAGATGTAATTCCCGGGCTGCGGCCGCCGGCCTTTGGGCTCGCCACGCGCGAGCCGGCTGATGGCCACCAGCGGTCGACCGGCACCGCCGGCGCCGGCGAGGCGCAGCGGCGTCCGGCGCGCGCCAGGGCGGGTCGGTCGGCATGAACCATGTTGCGCTTACCCCTGGACCCTCCCGATGCGAGCACAGAAAGTCTTCCTTACCGGCGCGTCGAGCGGACTCGGCCAGGCCCTGGCGCGCGAGTACGCCTCGCAAGGCGCCATCCTCGGCCTGGTTGGCCGGCGTGAAGAGGCGCTGCGTGAATTCGCGCTCACCCTGCCCAATCCCAATGCGGTGCGCGTCTATGGCGCGGATGTGCGCGATGCCGAGGCCATGCAGCGCGCCGCCCAGGACTTCCTCGATCATTTCGGTTGCCCCGATGTGGTGATCGCCAATGCGGGGGTATCGGTTGGCACCGTTGCCAGCGAGCGCGAGGACCTCGAAGCCTTCCGCATGGTGATGGACACCAACTGGTTCGGCGTGCTCACCACCTTCCAGCCCTTCATGCAGCCCATGCGCGAACGCGATCCCGGCGCCGGCGGCTGGCGCGGCACGCTGGTCGGCATTGCCAGCGTGGCCGGCGTGCGCGGCCTGCCGGGCGGAGGGGCCTACAGCGCCTCCAAGTCCGCCGTGATCAAGCTGCTGGAGAGCCTGCGCCTGGAACAGCGTCGCGAGCGCATCCGCGTGGTCACCATCGCGCCTGGCTACATCCGCACGCCGATGACCGAGCACAATCCCTATCGCATGCCCTTCCTGATGGACGCCGACGTGTTCGCCCGCAAGGCGGTGCGTGCCATTGCCGCAGGGCGCCGCTTTGCCGTGGTGCCCTGGCAGATGGGCGTGGTCGCATCCATCCTGCACCTGATGCCGCGCTGGCTCTACGACGCCATCTTCTCCCGCGCGCCGCGCAAGCCGCGCGCGCAGGGAGGTAGCCAGGACAAGCAGCCATGAGCTGGCAGGACGCAGCCGGCGTCCTGCACCGCCCCGCCACGGGCGAGGTGCGCATTGCCTCGCTGGTGCCGTCCGTTACCGAACTGCTGTTCGCCCTGGGGCTGGGGCCCCTGATGGTGGCGCGCACCGGCTTTTGCATCCATCCCGAACCCGCCGTGCGTGCCGTTGCCAAGGTGGGCGGCACCAAGGACGTCAATCTCGAGCGCCTGCGGGCGTTGGCGCCCACTCACGTAGTGGTCAACATCGACGAGAACCGGCGCGAGACGGTGGACGAGATCCGCGCGTTTGTGCCGCATGTGATCGTCACCCACCCCTGTGCGCCCGCGGACAACCTGGCGCTCTACCGGCTGCTTGGCGGCATCTTCGGCCGCCTTGCCGAAGCGGAATCGCTCTGCGCCGCCATGGCGTCCGAACTGGCGCAGGTAAGTGCCCGGCAGTGGCCCGCGCGCAAGGTCCTGTATGCGATCTGGCAGGACCCGTGGATGACGGTGTCGCGAGAAACCTATATCAGCCAGATGCTGGCGTTGGTGAACTGGCAGACGTGGCCTTCGGCTGACGCCATGCCCCAGGCTTGTGTTGACGGCGAGTGCAGCCGGCCCAATACGCCGCAGACGCGGTATCCGAGCTTCCGGTGGAGCGACGCGCTGGTGCGGGAGATTGACCTTGTCCTGCTCTCCAGCGAGCCCTATCGGTTTACCGAGGCGCATGTCGATGCGCTGGAGCGGCAGATTGGCAAGGAGGTATTGCTGATCGATGGGGAGATGGTTTCCTGGTACGGGAGCCGGGCTGTGGAGGGGGTGAGGTATTTGTCGAGGTTTGCAGGTGGGGTTTAGGGGGTGTGACTGTGACTTCAGCTACAACCGCAACGGCTTAACGTCAAAGGCAAAGGCAAAGGCAAAGGCAGTTTCACCTCCCCTGCGGGGAGGCGACCTACTTTCTTGTCTCGCCAAGAAAGTAGGCAAAGAAGCGACCCGGATGGGGCGACCCCCCCTCGTCGGCAGGCAAAAAGAGCGGCCGGGGGCCAAACTCACATCGCCTTAGGGCGATGCTCAGACATGGCCCCCTCTTTTCCGCTCTTTTTGCCTGCCGACGAGGCGCCCCATAACGGGAGATGAAAACCCAGACGGCTCGCTGCGCATCGCGGGGAGGTGATTGCCGCCTGGGGGCGGAAATCACGTCTACACCGCATGGTGATTTGACGACATCGCTCTCGCGCTGGGTCAGCCGTGTTTCCCGCCTGGGGGCGGGAAACACAGGAGCGCGATGCGAAGCGAGCCGTGAAGGTGTGCCAAGGCCGTATGGGGCGCCTCGGGATTTCACGAAAAGAGCGGAGAAGAGGGACCCATGTCTGAGTATCGCCTTAAGGCGATGCGAGTTTGGGTCCCGGCCGCTCTTTTCGTGAAATCCCGAGGGGGTGTCGCCCCATCCGGCGCGCCTTCTTTGCCTACTTTCTTGGCAAGACAAGAAAGTAGGTCGCCGCGCCGCAGGCGTGGTGAAACTGCAGTTGATGTTGCAGTTAAGCCTTTGAATTTGAAGATAATTTTTCAGTTTCAGCAAGCGGCGCAGCAGCAAAACCCCACCAGTACCCCTTAACCCTTAAACCCGAAACCTAACAACCCCATCCTCCCCAATCTCCCGCCTCACCTCCCCCGCATGCCACAACACATGCAAGTGCGCCAGCGCCTCGCCCATGGCAAACGTCATCTGGTGAATATCAAACTGCCGGTTGAAAATCACGCCAACGATGTCATGCGCATTGCAGGCCTTCTCCACGCAGGCCGCCCGCGTCTCGGCAAGCCGCTCCACATGGTGTTCGCGCAACTGGCGGATCCGGGTATGCAGGTTCCGGAACGGCCGCCCATGCGACGGCAGGATCAGCACGTCCTCGGGCAGCGGCTCGTACTTGCCGAGGGAATCCAGATATAGCTTGAGCGGATTGGCTTCCGGTTCCATGTCGAACACGCTGACATTGGTGGAGATGCGCGGGAGCACCATGTCGCCGGAAATCAGCACATTCAAGGCGGCGTTGTAGAGCGCCACGTGCTCGGGCGCGTGGCCGAAGCCAGTGATCACTCGCCAGCCGGACCTGGCCGGGTCGGTGCCGATATGCACGGTATCGCCGTCCATCATGCGGCGGTACTGGGTGGGCAGGTCGGGCACCAGCGACGGGTAGTAGCTCTTGCGTGCGCGCAGCTTTTCCAGGCTGTCGGGGTCCGTCAGGCCGTGGCGGGCGAAGTGGCTGGCCGCGAAGTCGCCGCCGGCGTTGGAGCCGATGCCGCTGCCGCCGCCCATCACGCGGGCGTTCATGTAGTCGCCCAGGCTCATCCACAGGCGCGCGTCCCAGCGCTTGCACAGCCAGTGCGCCAGCCCGATGTGGTCGGGGTGGCAGTGGGTGGCCAGCACGCGCAGCACGGGCAGGCCTTCGAGTTCGTTGGCGAACACGGTTTCCCAGTGCGCCTTGATGGTGTCGCTGGTGACGCCGCAATCGATGATGGTCCAGCCGTCGCGGCCTTCAAGGCGGTCGCGCACCAGCCACAGGTTGATGTGGTCCAGTGCGAAGGGCAGCGGCATGCGCAGCCAGTAGACGCCTGGCGCTACCTGTTGCCGCGCGCCGCCTTCGGGCAGGGTTTCACCAAACGGGTATTGGAGTTCGTGTTCGAGTGCGTTCATGGGGAGTCTCTCGGGTCTGAAGCCCTGTGCGCGCGGTGCCGCGTGCAGGCGGGCTTTCTCGTTGTCACGGTTGCATATCGCGGTTGCCAGTAGCCTTGCTTGACGCTAACGTTAACGTCAATCGGGGCGGGCTTTTTCCATCTTAAGCGAAAACTTCATTCCATACCGAACGACCGTTCACTTTCTTACCGGGCCACCATGCCAGACTCGCCAGCCACGCCAACCTACACCATCACCGATCTCGCCCGCGAGTTCGACGTGACGCCGCGTGCGATCCGTTTCTATGAGGACCAGGGCTTGCTGTCGCCGGAGCGCGAAGGGCCGACCGGGCGCAAGCGCGTCTATAACGGGCGCGAGCGCACGCGCCTGAAGCTCACCGTGCGGGGCAAGCGGCTTGGACTGACGCTCAACGAAATCCGCGAGATTCTTGATCTGTACGAGTCGCCGCGAGACACCGCGCCGCAGCTGGAGCGCTTCCTGCATTCGCTGGCACATCACCGCGGCACACTGGAGCGCCAGCTCGAGGACTTGCAGGCGCAGCTTGCCGAGATCGATCAGCACGAGCGGCAGTGCCGGGCGTTGCTGGCGACACATGCGTGCGAAGTGCCGCCGGATGTGGCGAAAAGTGCCTGATGAGCCATTACCTGAGTTTGCCCATCTGATTCTATTGACGTTTACGTAAACGTCAATAGAATAGCTTCTCAAACAAGGAAAGCCCATGCCCCAAGCTGTCGATGCCACGCCGTTGTCCGCCGAGCGCGCGGATGCCATTGCCACCAGCTTCTCGCGCCAGGGCCTGATGACCACCTTCGGCGCGGCGCTGACGCGGGTCATGCGGGGCGAGGTGGAGATCGCTATGCCGTGGTCCGAGGGCGTGACCCAGCAGCACGGCTTTTTCCACGGTGGCGCCGTCGGCGCGCTGGCCGACAGCGCCTGCGGCTACGCAGCCCTGTCGGTCGTGGGGGACGGCGAGGCCGGGCTGACCGCCGAGTACAAGATCAACCTGCTCTCACCCGCACAGGGCGAGCGGCTGGTGGCGGTGGGCCGCGTGCTCAAGCCCGGCCGCACCTTGATCGTGGCGCAGGGCGACGTGTATAGCGAGACCGCCGGCGTGCGCAAGGCGGTGGCCACCATGCTGATGACCTTGTGCGTGGTGCGCACGCTGGACCACGTCTGACCACAAACGACAAAGCAGACTCAACGAGCATCCGGTGGGCCGCCTGTGGCGCGACGCCAAGCTGTATGAGATCGGCGCCGGCACGTCGGAAATCCGCCGCATGCTGATCGGCGCGAACGGTTCTCGCAAACCATGTGATGCCGGCGCCGTGCCGCCAGGCGGCAGTGCCAGCCTAAGTGCCCCGCCGCCCACGCCGAATTGACCGAAAGAGCACTCGCCCGGCCGCCGAACCAATTTACAATCTCCGGAAACCCCTCCAGCCTTAGTCACCGGTCTGCGACATGTCCCACTTCCCCAAGCTGCTGTCCTCGCAGATCGCCTACGACGTGGCCCGGACCATGCTGGACGGGTTTGACAAGCATTACCGGCTGTTCCGCGAAGTCAGCCACCTGGCCAAGCTGAAGTTCGAAGCGGCCGACTGGCTCGGCCTGCAGCAACTGCAGCGCGACCGCATCGACTTCTACAACGAGCGGGTGCGCGAAACCAGCGTGATCCTGGAAGACGAATACGACGCGGAAAATATCGAGGACGAGATCTGGCAGCAGATCAAGCTGCACTACATCGGGCTGCTGACCAATCATCACCAGCCCGAACTGGCCGAGACGTTCTTCAACTCGGTGTGCACGCGCATCCTGCACCGCTCGTACTTCAACAACGACTTCATCTTCGTGCGCCCGGCCATCTCGACCGAGTACATCGAGAACGAGGAGTCGCCTACCCGGCCGACCTTTCGCGCCTACTATCCGGGCAGCCGCAAGGGCATGGCGGCGTGCTTCGAACGCATCGTCCATAACTTCCAGCTCGAGCGGCCGTTTGACGATCTCACGCGCGATATCGGCTATGTGGTGCGCGCCGTCACCGAGTATTTCGGCGACTTCCGCACTGCGCCGAATTTCCAGATCCATGTGCTGTCGTCGCTGTTCTTCCGCAACAAGTCGGCGTTCATCATCGGCCGTATCCTCAATGCCGACCGCACCTTCCCGCTGGCGATTCCCATCGTGCACACGCCCGATGGCAAGCTGTCGCTCGATACGGTGCTGCTCAAGAAGGTGCAACTGCTGATCCTGTTCTCCTTCACGCACTCGTATTTCATGGTCGACATGGAGATCCCGTCAGCGTATGTGACCTTCCTGCGCGACATCATGCCGCGCAAGCCGCGCGCGGAGATCTACACCTCGCTGGGCTTGCAGAAGCAGGGCAAGAACCTGTTCTACCGGGACTTCCTGCATCACCTGCAGCATTCATCGGACAAGTTCATCAGCGCACCCGGCATCAAGGGCCTGGTGATGCTGGTGTTCACGCTGCCGTCGTACCCTTACGTGTTCAAGGTGATCAAGGACTATTACCCGGCGCCCAAGGAGACCACGCGCGAGCTGATCAAGTCGAAGTACCAGCTGGTCAAGCAGCATGACCGCGTCGGGCGCATGGCCGATACGCTGGAGTACTCCGACGTGGCCTTCCCGTTGTCGCGCTTCGACGATGGGCTTGTGCGCGAGCTGGAGCTGCATGCGCCGTCGATGATCGAATACCAGCGCGCCAAGGATGGCGGCGAGGAAATTGTCGTGCGCCACGTGTATATTGAGCGCCGCATGACGCCGCTGAACATCTGGCTGCAGGAAGGCTCGGATGCGCAGGTCGAGCACGGCATCATCGAGTACGGCAACGCCATCAAGGAGCTGATCGCCGCCAATATCTTTCCCGGCGACATGCTCTACAAGAACTTCGGCGTGACGCGCCACGGGCGCGTGGTGTTCTACGACTACGACGAGATCGAGTACATGACGGACACCAATGTCCGCCACGTGCCGCAGCCGCGCAATGAGGAGGAGGAGCTATCGGGCGAGGTGTGGTACAGCGTCGGGCGGCACGACATTTTCCCCGAGACCTATCGCACCTTCTTGCTCGGCGACGCGCGCGTGCGTGCTGCCTTCCTGCGGCACCACGAAGATTTTTTCGATCCTGCCATGTGGCAGGCTCACAAGGACCGGCTGCTGGCCGGGCAAATCCATGATTTCTATGCCTATGATGTTTCTGAACGCTTTATCCATCGCTACGGCGCCGGTAGCGGCGACGCCGAAGCGCGCGCGCACGGCAACGATCCCGCGCCCGCAAGGAGAGTCGCATGAGTGACGCCATCGCCCAGCTTTTCCGCAACAACCGCGAGTGGGTGGACCGCGTCAACGCGGAAGACCCGAGCTTCTTCATGCGCCTGGCCAACCAGCAGGCGCCAGAGTACCTGTGGATCGGCTGCTCGGATTCGCGTGTGCCGGCCAACCAGATCCTCGGGCTGGCACCGGGCGAGGTGTTCGTCCACCGCAATATCGCCAACGTCGTCGCCCATAGCGATCTCAACGCACTGGCCGTGATCCAGTTCGCGGTGGAAGTGCTCAAGGTGCGCCACATCACCGTGGTGGGCCACTATGGCTGCGGCGGCGTCAAGGTGGCGCTCAAGCGCCAGCGCATCGGCCTGGCCGACAACTGGCTGCGCCATGTGCGCGACGTGGCCGACAAGCACGGCGCCTACCTTGGCACCATCACCCGCGAGGAAGACGCGCATACGCGCCTGTGCGAGCTCAACGTGATCGAGCAGGTCAACAACGTGTGCCAGACCACGGTGTTGCAGGACGCGTGGGACCGCGGGCAGCAGGTCACGGTGCATGGCTGGGTCTATGGCGTGTCAGACGGCCTGCTGCGCGACCTGGGCATGGCCGCCAGCAGCAACGACGAACTGCACGCACAGCTTGAGGCCGCCTATCGCCAGTTCGGCGATCCGCCGCAAGCGTCGATCCGCTAGGCCAAGTACATAGAGATTCCCGGAAGAGCCAACAATCGCCGCCAGCCAGCGCCCCAATCATTGGAGACACCCCATGCATGATCCCGTAGTCATCGTATCCGCCGCCCGCACCCCGATGGCGGCGTTCCAGGGCGAGTTCGCCACGCTGACGGCGCCGCAGCTTGGCGCCACCGCCATCCGCGCGGCGGTCGAGCGCGCGGGCCTCGCGCCCGAGCAGATCGAGGAAGTGGTGTTCGGCTGCGTGCTGCCCGCGGGCCTGGGCCAGGCGCCCGCCCGGCAGGCCGCGCTGGGCGCTGGCCTGCCGCTTGGCGTGGCTTGCACCACGGTCAACAAGATGTGCGGCTCCGGCATGCGCGCCGCCATGAACGTGCATGACGCGCTGATCGCGGGCGCGTTCGAGATCGGCATCGCCGGCGGCATGGAGAGCATGACCAATGCGCCCTACCTGGTGCCCAAGGGCCGCGGCGGCTACCGCATCGGCCACGGCATGATCTTCGACCACATGATGCTGGACGGTCTGGAAGACGCCTATATCAAGGACGAAAAAGGCGGCGGGCGCTCGATGGGCACCTTCGGCGAGGACTGCGCGGCCAAGTACGATTTCACCCGCGCGGCGCAGGACGAGTTCGCCATGGAGAGCGTGCGGCGCGCCCAGCAGGCCACCGAGCGAGGCGACTTCCGCTGGGAGATCGCGCCGGTGACGGTGCCGGGGCGCGGTGGCGACACCATCATCGACACCGATGAAGGCCCGCGCCGCATCAAGGTCGACAAGATCCCATCGCTCAAGCCCGCTTTTGCCAAGGACGGCACCATCACCGCCGCCTCGTCGTCATCGATCAACGACGGCGCGGCCGCGCTGGTGATGATGCGCGAATCCACCGCCAGGCGGCTCGGCCTGGAACCGCTGGCCCGCCTGCTCGGCCACACCTCGCATGCGCAGGCGCCGGGATGGTTCACCACCGCGCCGGTGGAAGCGATAAGCAAGCTCTACCGCAAGCTCGGCTGGACGACCGACAGCGTCGACCTGTTCGAGATCAACGAAGCGTTCGCCGTGGTGCCGATGGCCGCCATGCACGACCTCAAGATCCCGCGCGACAAGGTCAACATCCACGGCGGCGCCTGCGCGCTGGGCCACCCGATCGGCGCCTCGGGCGCGCGCATCATGGCCACGCTGCTCGGCGCGCTGCGCAAGACCGGCGGCAAGCGCGGCGTGGCCAGCCTGTGCATCGGCGGCGGTGAGGCCACCGCGGTGGGGCTGGAGATCGTCTGAACCCGCGGCATTGACCGCAACAGAGCCGCTGCCGCCACCGCGCGGCAGCCAGGCCGCAATCCATATACAAGAAGGAGTACTGCCTTGCCAACCGCTCTCATCCTTGGTGCCTCGCGTGGCATCGGTCTCGAATTTGTGCGCCAGTACCGTGCCGATGGCTGGCGGGTGCTGGCCGTTGCGCGCAGCGATGACGGCATCAAGGCCATCGAAGCGCTGGGCGCGGAGGCGTTGCGCGCCGACCTGACCGACGCCGGCCAGGTCGCCGGGCTGGGTTGGAAGCTGGACGGCGAGTCCATCGACGTAGCGATCTACAACGCCGGCGTGATCGGCCCGCGCACCGAAGGCGCGCAGCCGGTCACCCGCGAGGACTTCGACAAGGTGATGCACGTCAATGTGCTGGGCCCGATGATGGCGCTGCCGTTGCTGCTGCCGCTGGTCGAGGCCGGGCGTTCGGGCAAGGGCGGTGTGCTGGCGGTGCTGGCCTCGCGCATGGGCAGCATCGGCACCATGGACAGCAACCGCAGCTGGCTCTACCGGGTCAGCAAGGCGGCGGCCAATGCGGCGCTCAAGGCCGCCTCGCTCGACGCGCGCCACGCTACCTGCCTGGCCTTCCACCCGGGCTGGGTGCAGACCGAGATGGGCGGCAAGGAAGCCGACCTCACGCCGCAGCAAAGCGTATCCGGCATGCGCGGCGTGATCGCCGGCGCAACGCGCCAGGATAACGGTAGTTTTCGCAATTACGATGGCAGCGTGATCCCGTGGTGAGCACGGCGTTCGTTGTTCCCGACTCTGCTACCACCTTGGTGAATTGACATGCTGCTCACGCCAGAACAGGAAATGATCCGCGATGCCGTGCGCCAGTTCGCGCAGCAGGAGATCGCGCCGCACGCCGCCGCGTGGGATCGCGACAAGACCTTCCCGCAGGCGGTGCACCGCGAGCTGGCCGCGCTCGGCGCGTACGGCGTGGCCGTGCCCGAGCAATACGGCGGCGCCGGGCTCGACTATCTCTCGCTGGCGCTGATCCTCGAAGAAATCGCCGTCGGCGACGGCGGCACCTCGACCGTCATCAGTGTCAACAATTGCCCGGTGTGCAGCATGTTGATGGCGTTCGCCAACGAGGCGCAGAAGCAGCAGTGGCTGGTGCCTCTCGCGCGCGGCGAGATGCTCGGCGCGTTCTGCCTGACCGAGCCGCACGTGGGCTCGGACGCCGCCGCGCTGCGCACCAGCGCGGTGAGGGATGGCGACGACTACGTGCTCAACGGCGTCAAGCAATTCATCACCAGCGGCAAGAACGCCGACGTGGCCATCGTGCTCGCGGTCACCGACAAGGCGGCGGGCAAGCGCGGCATCAGCGCCTTCCTGGTGCCCACCGCCACGCCCGGCTACATCGTCGCGCGGCTGGAGGAGAAACTCGGCCAGCATTCGTCGGACACCGCGCAGATCCTGTTCGAGGATTGCCGCGTGCCGGCGGCCAATATGCTGGGCGAGGAGGGCGCAGGCTACAAGATGGCGTTATCCGGCCTGGAGGGCGGACGCATCGGCATCGCCTCGCAAAGCATCGGCATGGCGCGCGCGGCGTTCGACGCGGCGCTGGCGTATGCCAAGGAACGCGAGAGCTTCGGCCAGCCGCTGTTTGCGCACCAGGCCGTGCAGTTCCGCCTGGCCGACATGGCGACCAAGATCGAGGTGGCGCGGCAGATGGTGTGGCATGCCGCGTCGCTCAAGGATGCGGGACGGCCTTGCCTGAAAGAGGCCGCCATGGCCAAGCTGTATGCCAGCGAGATGGCCGAGGAGGTCTGCTCGGCCGCCATCCAGGTCTTTGGGGGCTATGGCTATGTCAGCGATTTCCCGGTCGAGCGCATTTACCGGGATGTGCGCGTCTGCCAGATCTATGAGGGCACCAGCGACATCCAGAAGATACTGATCGCCCGGGCGCTGGCCTGAGGGCGGCTCGCGCGCAGCACGGAACCAAGCTGTTTGCGCATTATCGAATCACCGAAGCATTGAACCCAAACGGCCAGACGCCAAAAGCCAGAAGCCAGGAGCCCCCCGACAATGACTGCTGCCATCGATTTCTACTTCGATTTTTCCTCGCCCTACGGCTATTTCGCCAGCACGCGCATCGACGAGCTGGCGCAGAAGTACGGGCGCATCGTCGCCTGGCATCCGATCCTGCTCGGCGTGGTGTTCAAGACCACCGGCAGTTCGCCGCTGCCGCAGGTGCCGCTCAAGGGCGACTACTCCTGGCGCGATTTCGAGCGTACCGCGCGCTTCCACAATATCGAGTACAAGCGTCCGACGCACTTCCCGCTGCCCACCACACAGGCCGCCCGCGCCGTGCTGTGGCTGCAGAACCATCACGGCGACGATATCGCCACCGCGTTTGCCAAGTCGGTCTATCACGCCCTGTTCGTGGATGACATCAACATCGCCGAGCCGGCCGAACTGGTGAAGCTGGCCGAGCCGCTCGGCATCGACGCGCATGCCATGGATGCAGGCGCCAGCAGCTTCCAGATCAAGGACCAGCTCAAGGCCGAGATCGACGTGGCCATGGCCAAGGGCGTGTTCGGCTCGCCCTTTGTGATCATCGACGGCGAGCCGTTCTGGGGCTTCGACCGCTTCGACCAGATCGAGGCACACCTCAAGAGCAAGCGCCCGATGGCGCTGCGTGCCGTGCCGGGCACGGACAGCAATACAAGCCATAGCGACAACAGCGCAGATAACAGCACAGACAGCAGCAAGGAAAAGAAACCCGCATGAATGCCAGCATCAAGCCGATCCGCCATCCCCGTTTCGACTGCGTGATTTTCGATTGCGACGGCGTGCTCGTCGACAGCGAGCCCATCGTCAACCGCGTGCTCAACGAGATGCTCAACGAACTTGGCATCCGCATCTCGATCGAGGAGTCCACCAAGTGGTTTCTCGGCCGCGCGGTGCGCGAAGAGCTCGACAACATCGCCAGCCGGCGTGGCGCGCCGCTGCCGGAAAACTGGCTGTCGGAATGGTTCGTGCGTCGCAACACGGTCCTTGAGGCGGAAGTGCAGGCGGTGCCGCATGTGCGTGAGGCGGTGCGCGCGATTGTCGCGACTGGCTTGCCGGTCTGCGTGGCCTCGGGCGCGGATCGCATCAAGGTCAAGCTGCAGCTGACGCGCACCGGCCTGGTGGAGCTGTTCCGGCAGGACGAGCGCGAGCATATCTTCTCGTCGACCGAGGTCGAGCGCAGCAAGCCGGCGCCCGACGTGTACCTGCTGGCGGCGCGCACCATGGATGTGGAGCCGGCGCGCTGCGTGGTGATCGAGGATAGTCCGACGGGCGTGACCGCAGGCGTTGCCGCGGGCATGACGGTGCTCGGCTACGCTGCGCGCAACGCGGCGCAAACTCTGCTGGCGGCGGGCGCGGTCACTACCTTCACCGATATGCGCGAGCTGCAGGGGCTGATCGGATGAAAGCGCGCGCGTCCGGCGCCGGCACCGGCGGCTGCCCATGCGGCGGGGGCGACTACGCCACCTGCTGCGGGCGCTTTCATCGCGGCGAGGCGCTGCCGTTCAACGCCGAGCAATTGATGCGCTCGCGCTATAGCGCCTATGTGCTGGGCGACGTGGACTGGCTGCGCCATACCTGGCATCCATCTACCTGCCCGGACGACCTTGCCGCGGACACGGGCACGCGCTGGCTCGGGCTCGCGGTCAAGGCGCATGCGCAGCAGGACGAGACGCATGCCCAGGTGGAGTTCGTGGCGCGCTACAAGGTGGGCGGGCGCGCCTGGCGGCTGCACGAGCGCAGCCGCTTTGTACGCGAGCCGCGCAGCGCCGGCGAGGCGCCGCGCTGGCTCTATGTCGATGGCGAAATGCTGGGGGAGACACCATGACGGAATCGATGGCTGCTGCTGCTGCTTCTTCTGCTGCGCGGGACACGGATTACCTGCTGTATGGCTTCGCACAATCCGGCAACACCTACAAGGTGGCCTTGCTGCTGGAAACCGTCGGCGTGCAGCGTGGCCGCAAGCTGTGGACGCCGCGCTTCGTCGACTACTTCAACGGCGAGACGCATACGCCCGAGTACCGTGCCATCAACGAAATGGGCGAGGCGCCGGTACTGGAGTTCGATGGGCAGCGGTTGTCGCAATCGGGCGCCATCCTGGACCTGCTCGCGCAGCGCCTCGACATCTACGGGCCTGCCAGCGAGGCCGAACGCTCCGAGGTCTTGCGCTGGCTGCTGTTCGACAACCACAAGTTCACGTCGTACACCGCAACCTATCGCTTCCTGCGCACCTTCACCAAGGCACCGGACCCGGCAGTGCTGCAGTTCCTGAGGCAGCGCTGCGAGGGCGCGTGGAACGTGCTCAACGCGCATTTGTCCGGGCGAGCCTACGTGCTGGGCGAGCGCCTGACCATCGCGGATTTCTCGCTGGCCGGCTACGTGTTCTACGACGACGAGATCGGCGTGCACTGGCGCAAGGAGTATCCGCAACTCCACGCCTGGACCGAGCGCTTGCGTGCGCTGCCGGGCTGGCGCCATCCGTACGACCTGCTGCCGGGGCATCCGTTGCCCAAGCGCACGGCCTGAGGCGGCGGGCAGCAGGCAGGCGGCGCCTCGCGCGGCAGGGGCAACCAAAGGAGCAGGCAAATCATGAGGTGGATGCAACGACTGGCCCTGGCCCTGCTGCTGACCCTGCCAATCGCCGGGGCGATGGCGCGGGCGCCCTCCGCGAATCAGGCCACGCAGGCACCAGAGACGACGATCACTGCCATCATCCCCGGATCGTCGGAGCAGGTCGCCATGGTTCCCAAGCCCGGCGTCATGTTCTCGCTGGAGCTGGAAACCACCATCTTCAAGCCACCCGGAGACGGCCCGTTTCCGCTGGTCGTGATCAATCACGGCAAGGCGCCGGGCAAGCCTGCCTTCCAGTCGCGCGCACGCTACCTCGCGCAGAGCGCGGAATTCGTCAAGCGCGGCTACGTTGTGGCGTTGCCGATGCGTCAGGGCTTTTCCAAATCCGGCGGCGCCTATATCGGCGGCGGCTGCAATGTCGAGAGCAACGGCCTGGTGCAGGCCGAGGACGTGGTGGCCACGCTCGAATACATGGTCAAGCAGCCTTATGTGGACAAATCGCGCATCGTCGTGATTGGCCAGTCGCATGGCGGGCTGACCACCATGGCATTCAGCACCATCGCCTATCCGGGCGTGCTGGGCGTGATCAATTTTGCCGGCGGCCTGCGCGATGAGTCTTGCAGCCGCTGGGAATTCAACCTGGTGGACGCGTTCGGCGACTACGGCAAAAAGGCGCGCTATCCCTCGCTGTGGCTGTATGGCGATAACGACAGCTACTGGCCGCAGCCCCTGCCGGCAAAATTCTTCGAGGCCTATACCGCGCAGGCGCATGGCCCTGCCGCCAATGCCCGTATGGTGGACTACGGCACATTCGCGGGCGACTCCCATACGCTGTTCGGCGCGCGCGCGGGCGTGCCGATCTGGCTGCCGGAGGTCGAGCGGTTCTT
Source organism: Cupriavidus basilensis (assembly GCF_008801925.2). Classification (NCBI taxonomy): domain Bacteria; kingdom Pseudomonadati; phylum Pseudomonadota; class Betaproteobacteria; order Burkholderiales; family Burkholderiaceae; genus Cupriavidus; species Cupriavidus basilensis. Next base: position 262,680 of record NZ_CP062803.1, read on the forward strand.
CAAGGAGATCGGGCTTTCGTTCGATCCGCAGCCATGATGCGTGATTTTTTTCGATAGACGGATGGAATCGCGCGCCGCATCCGGCTGCGCAGGGTGGAGATAGGCGCACGCAAGCGTCGGGATAAGAGGTGCTTAGATACTTCTTCGTGCTTTGTCGCTCAACGTGGTGCCAACGTGTAAATCCGGTGCTGTTTGCCAACTCACCAGGTAGCTCCCTACCATGACTCTCCCCAACCCGCACGCAAGTGCCGCCACGCCAGGCTTCGCCTGCCTGGGCCGGCCAGCGCGCGGTCAACAAAGGAGGGTTTCCTTGGAAGACCAGTCCAATTCCGCGTCCCCGGCGCCGAGCGCGCATCTTGCCCAGCCCACGCTCGGCGAGCGCAGCTTGCGCGCGGTATGGCATCCGTGCACGCCGCTGCGGCCCGATGCCGGCGAGCCGCCGCTCGCCATCGCGCGCGGCGAGGGCCCCTGGCTGCACGACACCGACGGCCAGCGCTATTTCGACGCCACCAGCTCCTGGTGGGTCAATCTGTTTGGCCACGCCAACCCGGACATCAACGCCGCGCTGCGCGAGCAGCTCGACACGCTTGAGCACGTGATGCTGGCCGGCTGCACGCATGCGCCGGCGGTGGAGCTTGCCGAGCGCTTGTCCGCGCTGACCGGCGGCGCGCTCGGCCATGTGTTCTATGCCAGCGACGGCGCGTCCGCCGTGGAGATCGCGCTGAAGATGAGCTTCCACTACTGGCGCAACACCGGCCTGGGCGGCAAGCGCGAATTCGTCTGCCTGCGCCACGGCTACCACGGCGAGACCGTGGGCGCGCTGGCGGTGACCGACGTGGCGATCTTCCGCGATGCCTACGATCCGATGCTGATGAGCTCGCACGTGGTGATGGCGCCGGATGCGCGCCAGGCCGCGCCGGGCGAGAGCGCCGCGCAGGTTGCGCAGCGCGCGCTGGATGCGCTGGAGGCGCTGCTGCAGGCGCGCGGCGGCCAGATTGCGGCGCTCATCATCGAGCCGCTGGTGCAGTGTGCCGCGGGCATGGCCATGCATGATCCGCTATACCTGGAAGGCGTGCGCGCGCTGTGCGACCGCTACCGCGTGCACCTGATCGCCGACGAGATCGCGGTGGGATGCGGGCGCACCGGCACCTTTTTCGCGTGGGAGCAGGCACGTGGCGCGGCTGAGCCCGGCGCACCGCTGCCGGCGCACTTGTGGCCGGATTTCCTGTGCTTGTCCAAGGGCATCAGCGGCGGCTACCTGCCGCTCTCGCTGGTGCTGTCGCGCAGCGCGATCCAGCAGGCCTTCGTGGCCGAAGCGCGCGACCCGGACCGCGCCCGCAGCTTCCTGCACTCGCATTCCTACACCGGCAACCCGCTGGCCTGCCGCGCCGCGCTGGCCACGCTCGACCTGTTCGCCAAGCAAGACGTGGTGGTGCAGAACCGCCAGCGCGCGCAGTGGCTCACGCAAGCCATGGCGGGGTTGGCGGCGGATGCCCGGCTGCATCACGTACGCCAGCGCGGCCTGATCTGGGCCGCCGATGTGCGCGAGGAATACGCGGCCGACGCGGGCGAATTCGCCGCGCGCTTCCATCATGCCGCGCGCAAGCACGGCGTGCTGATCCGGCCGATCGGCCGCACGCTTTACATCATGCCCCCGTTCGTGTTCGACGCGGCGCTTGCGCAATGGCTGGCAGGCCAGCTGCAAGCCACGCTCGACACGGTACTCGCCGGCATGGACCAGAACGATAGCGCTGGCAACGGTACCGGCGCACCCACGGAGATACGCGATGCTGCTTGAGCACTTGACCCTGGCCGCCGCCGAGCGCGACGAAAAGGCACTGACGCGGCGCCGCCGCACCGCGTACTCTGCCTGCGCGCCGCAGCAAGCCGTGAGCGATGCCTGCGGCGGCGAGATGCACTCGTTGCTGACGTTCTGCAGCAACGACTACCTGGGCCTGGCCAACCATCCCGCGCTGATCGAGGCGATGGCCGAGGGCGCGCGCCAGTTCGGCGCGGGCAGCGGGGCCTCCCACCTGGTGAGCGGCCATTCGCTGGCCCACCACCGGCTTGAAGGGGAACTGGCGGCGTGGTTCGCGCCGAACATTCCGCACGCGGCCGCGCTCTACTTCAGCACCGGCTATATGGCCAACATGGCTGTGCTGACCGCGCTGGGCAGCGCCGATGCCACGCTCTTTTGCGAAGCGCTCAACCATGCCTCGCTGATCGACGGCGCGCGCCTGGCGCGGGCCGAGGTCCGCCGCTACGCGCATCGCAACATGGCCGAGCTCGAGGGTTTGCTGGCCGCCAGCACCAGCCCGCTCAAGCTGATCGTCACCGACAGCGTGTTCAGCATGGACGGCGACTTTGCGCCGCTGGCCGAGCTGCTGACGCTGGCCGAGCGGCACGATGCCTGGATCATCCTGGATGACGCGCATGGCTTCGGCGTGCTGGGCGAGCAAGGCCACGGCGTGCTGGAGCACCTCGCGCTGACGTCGCCGCGCTTTATCTATATCGGCACGCTGGGCAAGGCCGCCGGCGTGGCGGGCGCGTTCGTGGCCGCGCACGAGACCATCATCGATCATCTCGTCAACACCGCGCGGCAGTACATCTACACCACGGCCTCGCCGCCGGCGGTGGCGCACGCCTTGTCCGCCAGCCTGGCGTTGATCGCCGGTGACGAAGGGCGGCAACGCCGCGCGCAGCTGGACAAGCTGATCCATACGCTGCGCGGCGGCCTGGCTGGCCTGACGCGGGCGGCTGGCTGGCGCCTGGGCGAGAGCGCGACGGCGATCCAGCCCGTGATCGTGGGCGACAACGTGGCGGCGCTGGCACTGTCCGCGGCGTTGGAGGCTGACGGCATCCGCGTTGGCGCGATCCGCCCGCCCACCGTGCCCGTGGGTACCGCGCGCCTGCGCATCACGCTGTCGGCCTCGCATACCGTGGCCGATGTCGAGCGCCTGCTGGCCAGCCTGGCCAGTGTGGTGCCGCGCAAGGAGGCGTCATGATCGCCTGCTTTGTCACGGGCACCGACACCGGCATCGGCAAGACGCACGCCAGCGCCACCCTGCTGCACGCGCTGCGCGCCGCCGGCCACCTGGCCGTTGGCATGAAGCCGGTGGCAAGCGGCAGCGAATGGCGCGATGACCATTGGCACAACGATGACGTGGCGCAGCTGCGCGCCGCCAGCGCCGTGACCGTTGCGCAGGCGCAGACGTGCCCGTTCTTGCTGCGCACGCCGGCTTCGCCGCACCTGGCCGCCGCCATCGAGGGCGTGCGCATCACGCGCGAGCCGATCCGCGCCGCGTTTGACGCGCTGCAGGCGCGGGCCGGCGCGGTGGTGGTGGAAGGCGTCGGCGGCTTTTGCGTGCCGCTGGACGGCGCGCCGCGCGACCAAGGCGGCTGGGACACGGCCGACCTCGCCGTGATGCTCGGCCTGCCGGTGGTGCTGGTGGTCGGCATCCGCCTGGGCTGCATCAGCCACGCCCTGCTCACCGCCGAAGCCGTGCGCGCGCGCGGGCTGCACCTGGCCGGCTGGATCGCCAACCGCATCGATCCCGGCATGCAGCTCGCCGACGAGAACATCGACACGCTGCGCGCGGCGCTGGGCGCGCCCTGGCTCGGTACGCTGCCGTGGCAGGTCGCGCCGGCCGAAGCCGCCTGCCAGCTCGCGCTGGCGCCGCTGCTTGCCGCTTGCCATGCCGCAGGCGATGGTGTCGCCGCCTGAGCGCGCACCGGACCAAGACTGAAAACACTGAACGAATTACCGGAACAGATCGCAAACATGACCGCAACCACCCACGCCGGCGAAACCGTCGCCACCATTTCCGCCGACACCCTGCGCCAGACCGCCCGCCGCTTTACCGAGTCTGCCCCCGCCACCAAGCCGGGCGATTGGACCGTCGCCGAGGTCGCCGCGCTGTATGCGCTGCCGTTCAACGATCTGCTGTTCCGCGCCCAGCAGGTGCACCGCGAGCATTTCGATGCCAACGCCGTGCAGCTCTCGACGCTGCTGTCGATCAAGACCGGCGGCTGCGAAGAGGATTGCGGCTATTGCCCGCAGAGCGCGCACCATGATGCCGGCGTCACCGCGGGCAAGCTGATGGCGCTCGACGAGGTGCTGGAAGCCGCGCGCGCCGCCAAGGCCAGCGGCGCTGGCCGCTTCTGCATGGGCGCCGCCTGGCGCAGCCCGAAGGACCGCCACCTTGAGCCGGTCATCGAAATGGTGAAAGAGGTCAAGGCCATGGGCCTGGAGACCTGCGTCACGCTGGGCATGCTGGAGGCCGAGCAGGCGCAGCGCCTGAAGGACGCGGGGCTGGACTACTACAACCACAACCTCGATACCTCGCCCGAGTTCTACGGCGAGATCATCGGCACCCGCACCTACCAGGACCGCCTGGACACCATCGGCCATGTGCGCGGGGCCGGCATCAACGTGTGCAGCGGCGGCATCGTCGGCATGGGCGAATCGCGCGAGGCGCGCGCCGGGCTGATCGCGCAGCTCGCCAACCTCGACCCGTATCCCGAGTCGGTGCCCATCAACAACCTGGTGGCGGTCAAGGGCACGCCGCTGGCCGACACCGCGCCGATCGACCCGTTCGAGTTCGTGCGCACCATCGCGGTGGCGCGCATCACCATGCCCGGCGCCATGGTGCGCCTGTCCGCCGGCCGCGAGACCATGGACGACGCGCTGCAGGCCCTGTGCTTCATGGCTGGCGCCAATTCCATCTTCTACGGCGACCGCCTGCTGACCACCGCCAACCCACAGGCCGATCGCGATCGCGCGCTGCTGGCACGGCTGGATATCCGCACCGAGGGCTACGCAGGGTAAGCTGGCGGCAATGGCGGCGGCCAAGGGCCCATGGTCAATGGCCGCCGTCCCCGCAACCACACTGGCTGCGGGCAGAGGTTCATCAGGGGAGGGCGCCATGTTCAACAAGATCCTGATCGCCAATCGCGGCGAAATCGCCTGCCGCGTGGCAGCCACCTGCCGCCGCCTGGGCATCCGCACGGTAGCCGTCTACTCCGACGCCGACGCCAACGCGCGCCACGTGGCGCTGTGCGACGAGGCCGTGCATATTGGCGGCGCGGCAGCGCGCGACAGCTACCTGCGCGGCGACCACATCATCGAGATGGCCAAGGCCACCGGCGCGCAGGCCATCCATCCCGGCTACGGCTTCCTTTCCGAGAACGACGGCTTCGCGCAAGCTTGCGCCGAAGCCGGCCTCGTCTTTATCGGGCCGCCGGCATCCAGCATCCGCGCCATGGGCAGCAAGAGCGCGGCCAAGCGCCTGATGGAGGCGGCCGCGGTGCCGCTGGTGCCCGGCTACCACGGCGAGAATCAGGATGCCGCCCTGCTGCGCCGCGAAGCCGACCGCATCGGCTACCCCGTGCTGCTCAAGGCCAGCGCCGGCGGCGGCGGCAAAGGCATGCGCGTGGTGGAAGCCAGCGAAGGCTTCGAAGCCGCACTGGCGTCCGTGCAGCGCGAGGCCAGCGCCAGCTTCGGCGACGACCGCGTGCTGGTCGAAAAATACCTGACCCGCCCCCGCCATATCGAAATCCAGGTCTTTGCCGACACGCACGGCAACTGCGTCTACCTGTTCGAGCGCGACTGCTCGGTGCAGCGCCGCCACCAGAAGGTGCTGGAAGAAGCGCCGGCCCCCGGCATGAGCGAGGAACGCCGGCGCGCGATGGGCGAAGCCGCCGTTGCCGCGGCTCAGGCCGTGGGCTACGTCGGCGCCGGCACGGTGGAGTTCATCGCCAACCAGGACGGCTCGTTCTACTTCATGGAGATGAACACCCGCCTGCAGGTGGAGCACCCGGTCACCGAGATGATCACCGGGCAGGACCTGGTGGAGTGGCAACTGCGTGTGGCCTCGGGCGAGCCGTTGCCGCTCAGGCAAGATCAGCTCCAAATCCACGGCCACGCACTGGAAGCCCGCGTCTACGCCGAAAACCCCGACAAGGGCTTCCTGCCTTCCACCGGCACACTGCGCTACCTGCGCACACCGGCAGCGGTCACGTTCGCGCTGGGCCAGGACGGCAACGGCCCGGCTGGCGTGCGCATCGACTCCGGCGTGCGCGAGGGCGACACCATCAGCCCGTATTACGACCCCATGATCGCCAAGCTGATCGTGTGGGGCCGCGACCGCGAGGAGGCGCTGGCGCGCATGGCGCAGGCGCTGGCCGAATACCGTGTGGTGGGCCTGTCCACCAATGTGGCTTTCCTGCGGCGGCTGGTGACCTCGCAGGCGTTCCGCTCGGCGGATCTCGACACCGGCCTGATCGAGCGCAATCAGGCGGCATTGTTCCCACCGCCTGCGCCTGTGGGCATGGAAGTGATCGCGCTGGCGGTGGCGGCGCTGCTGGATGCGCAAGCCCGCGCGCGCCGCGTGGACCCGGCCGATGCGCACTCACCCTGGCAGCATGCCGGCGCATGGCGGTTGAATGGCGGGGAGCGGCGCGCCCTGCGTTTCTCGGTGGGCGGCCCGGCGGGCGGCCACATCGCCGATGTGACGCTCGCCACCGATGCGCGCGGCAGCACGCTGTTCTTCGCCGACCAGGCCGCGCCGTTCCGGGCGCAGTGCGCGGCGGACGATATTCGTGTCGATCTCGGCACGCGGCGCGCCCGTGGGCAGGTCCACGCGGAAGGTGATACCTTCCATGTATTCAGCGGCTACCGCCATGTGGCCCTCACCTGGATCGACCCGCTCGCGCATGCCGCCGAGGGCGAAGGCGAGGGCGGCAAGCTCACCGCGCCCATGCCCGGCAAGGTCATCGCGGTCATGGTCCAGGCCGGCAGCCGGGTCGCGCGCGGCGCGCCGCTGCTGGTGATGGAGGCCATGAAGATGGAGCACACCATCAGTGCGCCGGCCGACGGCGTGGTGGGCGAGGTGCTGTATGGCGTGGGCGAGCAGGTCGGCGAGGGCGCGCAACTGCTGTCTTTCGATGCCGGCAACGGCTGAGCCGCCCTTTCAGGCGGAGCCCGCCGCAAGAAAACCGCAGGCCGCGCCCAGCCTCTGCGAAAATAGAAGAGAAAGAAGACCAGAGTGGAGATGAGATGAAGTTGCAGTTGTATGTACCGGACGGCCGTTACCAGCCCTGGATCGACGGCTTTGCCGAGGCCCTGCCCGAAGCGCAATGCCTGACCTGGGAAGACAGCAAGAACGAGCAGGTCGACTACGCCGTGGTGTGGCGCCCGCCGCTCGAGATGCTGCGCGGGCGTAGCGACCTGAAAGCCGTGTTCAACCTGGGCGCCGGCGTGGACGGCATCCTGAGCCTGCGCGACACTGACCCGGACGCGCTGCCGGCCGGCGTGCCCATCGTGCGCCTGGACGATGCCGGCATGGCCGCGCAGATGATCGATTACGTGACACACGCGGTGCTGCGCTATTTCCGCCGCCTGGACGAGTACGCGCTGGCCCAGCAGGCCGGCACCTGGCGCTTTCTCAAGCCGCATCGCCGCGCCGATTTCACCGTGGGCGTGATGGGCGTGGGCACGCTCGGCGCGCAGATCGCGCAGGCGCTGGCCGGCTTCGGCTTCCCGGTGCGCGGCTGGAGCCGCACGGCGCGCGAGATCGAAGGGGTGCAGGGCTTTGCCGGCGAGGCTGGCCAGGCGCCGTTCCTCGATGGCCTGCGCGTGCTGGTCAACGTGCTGCCGCTCACACCGGAAACCGAGAACATCCTGGATGCCGGCCTGCTGGGCAAGCTCGCCAAGGGGGCCTACCTGGTCAACGTGGCGCGCGGCCCGCACCTGGTCGAGCAAGACCTGCTGGCCGCCGTGCAGTCGGGCCAGATCGCCGGCGCCACGCTCGACGTGTTCCGCACCGAGCCGCTGCCCGCCGAGCATCCGTTCTGGGCCGAGCCGCGCATCACCATCACGCCGCATATCGCGGCACTGACGCTGCGCGAGGACAGCGTCGCCCAGATCGCGGCCAAGATCCGCGCGCTGGGCGCGGGCCAGCCGATCGCTGGCGTGGTCGACCTGCAACGCGGCTATTGAGCAAGCCGGGCGCCGGGGCGGAGCGTTTGCGCCGGGAGCCCGGGCCCAATGTCCGCACATTAGTTGAATGGCGCGCGCGGCAAGACGCGCGCGCCGCTACCAGACAGCGAGGAGACATCATGACTCTGCCCCACTTTGTAAAAGTCGTAGAAGTCGGCCCGCGCGACGGCCTGCAAAACGAGAAGGCCATGGTGCCGACCGAGGTCAAGGTCGAGTTGATCAACCGCCTCAGCGACGCCGGCTTCGTCAATATCGAAGCCGCTTCCTTTGTCTCGCCCAAATGGGTGCCGCAGATGGCCGATGGCGCCGACGTGATGGCGCGCATCCAGCGCCGGCCGGGCACGCTGTACTCCGTGCTCACGCCCAATATGAAGGGCTTCGAAGGCGCGGTGGCCGCGTCCGCGGACGAGGTCGTGATCTTCGGCGCCGCCAGCGAGGCGTTCTCGCAAAAAAATATCAACTGCTCCATCGCCGAATCCATCGAGCGCTTCGCGCCTGTCGCCGTCGCCGCCAAGGAAAAAGGCCTGCGCTTGCGCGCCAGCATCTCCTGCGCGCTGGGCTGCCCCTACCAGGGCGAGGTGCCGGTGCACGCGGTGGTGGACGTGGTGCGCCGCATGCGCGATCTCGGCTGCGACGAGATCGACATCGCCGACACCATCGGCGTGGGCACGCCGGGCCGGGTGCAGGAGGTGATGCACGCGGTCGCCGCCGAATTCCCCATCGACCGGCTCTCCGGCCATTTCCACGATACCTACGGCCAGGCGCTGTCCAATATCCTGGCCAGCCTGCAGGTCGGCATCTCGATCTTCCACGCCTCGGTGGCGGGCCTTGGCGGCTGTCCTTACGCCAAGGGCGCCACCGGTAACGTGGCCACCGAAGACGTGCTGTACATGCTGCACGGCATGGGCATCCACACCGGCGTGGACCTGGAGCAGGTGGTGCGCGCGGGCGATTTCATCTCGCAGTCGATCGGCCGTGCCAACAGCTCGCGCGTGGGACGCGCGCTGCTGACCAAGTGGGGCGCCGCCGCGGACGCTGCGCCTGCCTGCGTATAAGGCCTTTCATCCGAACCCTATCGACATGAACTCTCCCGACAACGCCAAAGACACCGCCGCGCTGCCTGAAGCGGCGCAGCGCGTGGCCGGCCTGCTGGCCGGCCTTGGCCACGACAAGCCCGTGGTCATGCTGCCTGCCACCGGCAAGACCTCGGCCGAGGCAGCGGCCGGCCTCGGCTGTTCGGTGGCCGAGATCGCCAAGTCCATCATCTTTCGCCGCGTCGCCGACGACGCGCCGGTGCTGGTGATCGCCAGCGGCAGCAACCGCGTCGACGAAGCCAAGGTCGCCGCCGTGGTGGGCCCGCTCGGCAAGGCCGACGCCAGGTTCGTGCGCGAGAAAACCGGCTACGCCATCGGCGGCGTCTGCCCGATCGGCCACGCGGTGGCGCCCGTCATGCTGCTCGACAGCGACCTGTTCCGCTACGACAGCCTGTGGGCCGCCGCCGGCCACCCGCACGCCGTGTTCAACCTCACGCCCCAGGAGCTGCAGCGCATGACCGGGGCCGAGGTGGCCGACGTGGCGCAGCGCCAGTCAGCATGAAGCCGCTGCTTGTATGCGTCATGCGCGTCATGCGCGCCATCCCGGGCAAGGGCTGAGGCGATGTCGCAAGCCACCCGCCTCGTTACCGAGCTCACGCGCGGCGCGCAAGCCGCACAGCGCGCGCAGCCCGTTGCGTCGCCGTGCCGCAATGTGTGCCGCATGGACGCCGCGAGCGGCTATTGCGAAGGCTGCCTGCGCACCATCGACGAGATCGCCGCATGGTCCGGCAGCGACGAGGCCGCGCGGCGCAGGATCTGGCTGCTGCTGCCGCAGCGCGCCGCGGCGTTGGCCGCAAGGGCGGCGCCATGATGCATCCCACCCGCAACACAGCGTGACCCGGCCATGACAACCGCCATCGACTGGTACTTTGACCCGATCTCGCCGTTCGCCTACGTGGCGTTCGAGCGCTTGCCCCGGGCCTTGCCGGCCGCCGGCCGCTGATCAGCCGACTGCCTACACACCGATGCCAACCACCTACACGTCTCCCACCCTGCCCGGCACCATGCGCGTTTTCGAGCGCGGCTGGCTATCCGCCAACAACATCCTGTTTGTCGATGGCGACGACACTGCGCTGGTCGATTCCGGCTACGTCACGCATGCGCCACAGACGCTGGCGCTGGTCGAGGCCGGCCTTGGCGGGCGCGCGCTGCGGCGCGTGGTGAACACGCACCTGCACTCCGACCACTGCGGCGGCAACGCCACGCTGCAGCGCCGCTGGCAGCCGCGCACGCTGATCCCCGCCGCGGAGGCCGAGGCGGTGCGCGCGTGGGACGTGGACGCCCTGAGCTATCGCGCCACCGGCCAGCAGTGCGACCGCTTCACTTTCGATGGCGTGGTGCAGGACGGCGACACCTTGCGCCTGGGCGGGCTCGACTGGCAGGTGGTAGGCGCGCCCGGCCACGATCCCCATGCCGTGATGCTGTTCGCGCCCCAGGAAGGCATCCTGATCTCGGGCGATGCCCTGTGGGAAAACGGCTTTGGCGTGATCTTCCCGGAACTCGACGGCGAGAGCGGCTTCGCCGAGCAGGCAGCCGTGCTGGCGCGCATCGCCACGCTTGATGTGCGCGTGGTGATTCCCGGTCACGGGCGGCCCTTCACCAACGTGGCGGCCGCGCTTGACGTTGCTGCTGGGCGGCTGGCTTATCTCAGCGCCGATGCCGGGCGCAACGCCACGCATGCCATCAAGGTGCTGGTGAAGTTCAAGCTGCTGGAGCAGCAGCGCATGCGGCGCGACGCGCTGCTGGCGTGGATGGCGCAGGCGCCGCTGATGCAGCGCATCCATGCGCGCTTCATGCCCGCGCAGGACATGGGGGCCATCCTGGAACGGATCCTGGCGTCGCTGGCCGCCGCCGGCGCGCTGGCGCTGGAAGGCGGCGAGGTGTACAACCGGGATTGAGCGGTAACACCGGTAACGCGGGCGCCACCATGTCCTGGCGCCAGTCCCTGACCCTTTGCGAGGAAACCGTCGATGCCTGCCTTTCCCGTCGCACTGCTTCACCCCCTGGTCGCGCATCTCTCTCCTTCCACGATCCACGCGCATGGCGCCGACCTCGAGATCGAGCTCGCGCCGTTCGTGCTCGGCGGCGCGCCGGTGCGCACGGCGATCCGGCTCGACGGCATGAACCTGCCTACCTACAACCTGGAACAACTGGCCGGCAGGCGCCTCGTGTTCCCGCTCAACCCGGAGCCCGGCTATATCGACGGCTCGCTCTACTTCGACGGCCGCCACCACGCGGTCGACATCCGCGAGTTGTGCTTCGGCAAGCTCGACCCGCACGGCTTGCCGGTGAGGATCGAGGGCCGCATTCATTTTGACGACGGCGCCCGCTTCGACGACACGGCACTGAGCCTGGCCGCCCGCATCGCCCGACCCCTATCCGACGCGGAGATCGACGCACTGATCGACCGCGCCGCCGCCGATGCCGGCGTCGGCTCGATCCAGCAGTCCGGCAAGGTGATGGCCGCGCTGAGCCGCCACCCGAGCCTGCGCCATGCCGACATGGCGCTGCTGCATGCGCGCGTGCAGGCCAGGCTGCTGATCGGCGAAGCCATGAGGCCGAGATGAGGCGGCGGCCTGGCCATGACGCTCGCCGCACTGGCATGCAGGCCGGGCGCGTCATGCCCCACGATGCGCGCGCCGGCAAGTTCCCGCGCTGACCGAGTCCCAAGGATGCACCATGCAAGCCCTTCACGGCCAAGGCTTCCTCCTTCGCCCCTTCCGCTATCCCGACGTGCCCCAGTTCGTGGCCGCCGTGCACGAATCGCTCGAGACCGTGGGCAAATGGCTGCCGTGGTGCCACGCGGGCTATAGCGTGCGCGATGCCGAGAACTGGGTCGACCTGTGCACGGAGAGCATGGCCATCGGCGAGGCCTACGACATAGGCGTGTTCGCCCCGGACGGCAGGGAACTGTATGGCGGCGTCTCCATCAACCAGATCAACCGCGACTACAACTTCGGCAACCTCGGCTACTGGATCCGCCAGAGCCGGCAGCGGCAGGGACTGGGCGCGCGCGCGGCAGAGCTGATGGCGTGCTATGCCTTTCACCGCCTCGGGCTGACGCGCCTGGAGGTGGTCGCCGCCGAGCACAACATGGTCAGCCGCGCCGTGGCGCAGAAGATCGGCGCGCAGTTCGAATGCATCGCCCGCAACCGGCTGGTGCTGCACGGCGTGCCGTGCTCGGCGGCGATGTACTCGTTGGTGCCGCCGTGGTATGGCAATGCCGGCCCGTCCAGGGACAAGGACAACGACAAGGACAACGACAAGGATCAAGACAAGGGGGCGGCGAGATAAAAGGCGCCACTCACGCCGGCACCCGCACGCCCCCCGCGCTATTGAGCGCGAACTCATATCGCTCCGACCGTATGGAAAACAGCGTGTGCTCGCAAACCGCACCATCCGCTGTGAACGACGTGCGTTCCAGTTCCAGCAGCGGATGCGTGCGCGAGGTCTGCAGCACGGCCGCCAGGTGCTGGCCGGCCGCGCGCGCGCGGATGACGAGGTCGGCCCGGTCGACCTGCATGCCCAGCAACTGCCCGATCAAGGTGTAGGACGGATTGCGCTCGGCATCTTCCCAGCCGGGCATGGCATCGCAGGCAATGTGGGTCTCGGCGAGCGCAATCGGCTCGCCATCGAGACGATGCAGGCGCTGCAAGGCGATGCAGCGGCCGAGCGCGGCGGGAAAGATGCCGCGCAGCCGGGCCGGCACGGCGATCCGCTCCAGCGCGACCAGTTGCATCTCTGGCGCGTGTCCCTGCAACACCAGCGAATCGTAGAAGCCGCGCAGCGTATCCAGGCCATGGCGCAGCCGCTTGTCGACCACGAAGGTGCCTTTGCCTTGCTTGCGCTCGACCAGCCCAGCGTCAACCAGCCGCGTGACCGCGAGGCGCACCGTGACCCGGCTCACCCCGAAACGCGCGCCCAGTTCGGCCTCGGAGGGCAGTTTTCCGGACGGGTCGAAGCGCCGCGTCTGGATTTCTTCGCGCAACAAATCTGCGATCTGCTCGTACAGTGAAATGGCGTTCTCACGCGCAACACTCATGTAAAACCCTGTTGTATCAAAGGCTTGTGAAAAACAGCATAACAATATGCCAATGCCTTCGTTGGACATCTTGTATTAAAACGTATTATTGCCTTCCAAGGCCGGACTGACCAGTGCGGCGTCTTACGTGCGTATCGGGAAACCGCCAAGGAGCCGCAGTGAACTCTCCCCTCAATCCGCCATCGGCGCATTCGCGAGCCGGTTGGCAAGCATACCTGCACAAGCCGCCGGCCTGGTTCCGGCCGGGTCCCTTGCGCAAGGCGCAACTGGGCTTCGTGGCCGCGTGGATCGCCTTTTGCGCCATCCTGTTCGTGCTCCCGCAGCCGGAGGGCTTGCCGCCCGCGGGCCGGGCCACGCTGGCGGTGGTGGCCTGGGCGAGCCTGGTCTGGATGAGCGAGGCCGTGCCGGTTGGCGTGAGCGGCATGCTGATCCCCGCTTTGCTGGTGCTGGCGCATGCGGTGACGCCATTCTCCAAGGCGGCCAGCGGCTTTGCCACGCCCGTGGTGTTCCTGTGCCTGGCGGCGTTCATTTTCTCGGCCATCATGCAGGCGGCCGGGCTGGACCGGCGGATCGCCTTGTTCCTGCTCGACAAGCTGAAGACGCGTACCGCCAATGGTGTGATCTGGGTGATGTTCGTGGTCAACTTCGTGCTGGGCTTTCTGGTGCCGGCGGCCAATGCGCGCGCGGCTACGTTGCTGCCGGTCGTCAACGGCATCGTGGGCCTGTTCGGCGACTCGCCGCGTGAGCGCAGCGCAAAGAAGGCCATCGTGATCCAGTCGCTGGTGTATGGCTCGATGATCAGCGGCATGTGCATTCTCACCGCGCACCTGCCCAATATGGTGATCGTCGGCCTGCTGCAGAAAAACCTCGGCCTGCACATCTCCTATCTCGACTGGTTCAAGCTGCAATGGCCGTACCTGGGCATGTTCGTGCTGACCCAGCTGTGGGTGCAGTTCTACTTCAAGTCGCGCGCGGTGCGGCTGCCTGGCGGCCAGGCGGCGATTGCCGCCGAGCGTGCCGCGTTGGCGCCGGCAGGTGTGCAATCCAAATCGATCCTGGCGGTGTTTGCCGTGGTGGCCGTGCTGTGGGCGACCGAGTCGTGGCATGGCCTGCCTTCCGAGATCGTGGCCTTGCTCGGGCTGGCGGCGCTGTTCGTGCCCGGGGTGACGGGACTGGGCTGGAGGGACATCCAGGCACGCACGATCTGGGGTACGTTGTTCCTGCTGGCCGGCGCGCTGAGCCTGTCCTCCGCGATTGGCGAGACCGGCCTGGCGCCGTGGGTGGCCGACTGGCTGTACCGCTTCGCGGCGGGCCATCCGTGGTGGCTGGCGTTGCTGATCGTCATGCTCGGCACGCACGTGGCGCGCCTGGCCATGCTGTCCAACGTGGCCGCCGTGACGATGATCGCGCCGATCATGCTGGCGCTGGCACCCAAGCTCGGGCTGCATCCCGCCGCGTTCACCTTGCTGGTGTGCGACAGCGACAGCTTTGCCTACATCTTGCCCACGCAGATCACCGCGGCCGTGGTGGCCTATAGCAGCGGCACCTTCACCACGGCGGACTATGCCCGCGTGGGCGTGGTGTCGGTGCTGATCGGCATTGCCTACGGCCTGCTGGTCATGGCGCCCTGGTACGCCTACCTGGGCATCCCGGTGTGGGATGCCAGCGCGCCGTGGCCATTTCATTGACATCGGAGTTCCCCCCAATGACCGACAAGACAACACTGGCCGCGCGTTACGCCGCGCTGCGCGAGCGCCTGGGCACGCATCACGCGCCCGCTGGCCTGTACGAGCAGAACAAGGCGCTGCCGTTCGCCGGCCGGGTGAGCTGCTCCGTGAGCCGGCTGGAAGCGGGCGAATGGGCCGAGATCATCCTCGACTACGAGGTCGGTGCCTCCGGCGTGGCGGATGGCGCGTGGCTCAAGGCGACGTTCAAGTTCTACTCGGACTGGGCGCTGTTCCAGACCACCGACCCGGGCGGCGCCAATTACATCAGCGCCGAATACCAGGCCGCGCCGCTTGTGCCTGGCCAGAGCCCCGCGAGCGTGCAATCGCTCAACGTGCGCTTCGAGCAGAAGGGGCATGAGCGCCCGTTCCAGAAAGCGATCATCGTCGATGTGGTCGATGGTTACCTCAATGCCGGCGATCACATCCTGATCCGCCTTGGCGACCGGCGCCGCGGCGGGCCCGGCACGCGCGTGCAGACCTTTATCGAAGACAGCTTTCGCTTCCGGCTCTATGTGGACCCGCTAGGCACTTCGCGCTTCGTGGCGGTGCCGGGCGATGCGGTGATCGATATCCACGCCGGGCAGCCGGCGCAGGTCCTGCTGCAGGCGCCGCGCTTTGCCCGGCCGGGCACGCCGTTGCCGCTCAGGGCTTCGCTGATGGACAGGTGGGGCAATATCTGCGCCGCGGCGGGCGGCTCGATACGCCTTGCCGCGTGGCAAGGCTTTGAGCTTGTCCACCAGCGCGAATATCCCGTGCCCCAGGCGGGCTGGGCATCGGTGGGCATCGACGACCTGCCCGCCAGCGCTGGCACGCTGCGCCTGGAAGCCACCCTGACGGACGCGCCCCGCGTTGCCAAGGGCTCGGCGTGGCTGACGGTCTTCGACGCAGCCGATGCGCCGCGCGCCTTCTACGCCGACTTGCATGTGCATGCGCACGACACGGTCGGCACCAATAGCCCGGCCTACAACGTGGCCTATGCGCGCGACGTGGGCGGCATCGATGTGTTCGGCTACACCGTGAACGATTTCCAGATCACCGATGCCAACTGGCAGCTTGGGCTGGAAGCCGTGGAAACCTTCAATGAGCCCGGCCGCTTTGTCGCTTACCCGGTGCAGGAGTGGTGCGGCAGCTCCACGGCGGGCGGGGATCACAACGTTGTGTTCCTCGGCGACGGCACGCCGGATTTTCCCTACAACGCCCGCGGCGAACACAATCGCACGCTGGTCTGGAACGAGGACATGAAGGGCACCGCGGCCGAGCTGGGGCGCTGGCCAGTCGAGGAGCTATGGGACGCCTATGTCGGCGCGCCCGAGCTGCACCTGATCATGCCGCACGTGGGTGGGCGGCGCTACATCCCCGACTGGCATCATCCCGAGCTGGAACGGCTGGTGGAAATCGCTTCCAGCTGGGGGCATTTCGACTGGCTGTACCGCGATGTGATGGCGCGCGGCTACCAGTTGGGCGTGGCAGCCAGCGGCGACGAACACCGCGGCCGCCCCGGCGGCGGCCCGCCCGGCGTGCAGGTGTTCGGCGTGCGCGGCGGGCTGACCGGCGTGCTGGCCGAGCGGCTGGACCGGCAGGCGATCGGCCGCGCACTGCGCGCGCGCCACACCTGGGCCAGCACCGGCGAGCACACGGCGCTGCTGGTGCGCTGCGGCGACTTCGTGCAGGGCGATGCGTTCTCGTTGCCGGCCTCGCATCGCGGCCCGGCCCGGCTCGACTATCGCTTCCTCGGCCAGACCGGCTGGGAGTACCTGGCGGCCTATGATCACAATGGCTTGATCTGGGAGCGCAACCTGCATCGGGAGGCGGGCTTCTCCGAGCGCCTGATCCGCGTGCGCTGGGGCGGCGCGCGGATCCGCGACCGCTATCGCTGGGCTGCCTGGCAAGGCCGCATCCGCATTCTCAATGGCACGATCAACCGCTTCGGCGGGCACGGCTTCGAGCATCAGGAAGAAGCCTGCTGGCGCGAAGGCGCGACCGACATCGGTTTTCGCAGCGATACCTATGGCGACGCGGACAGCGTGGAAATCGACGTGAGCAACCTCGCTGCCGCGCGCATCGTGATCGAAGGGCATATCGACAGCTTCATCAAGGTGGGAGATCCGCTGCAGCGCAATCCCTTCGCCCACGCGCCGGATTTCCGCTGGGAGGTCAGTGGCGCCGAACTACTCGCCAATGACGGCCTGCGCCTGGAGCTGGGCGGCACGGAACTGTTTATCGCGCTGGAGCGGCTCACCGACAAGGCATTGCCGGTGGATGTGAGCGGCGTGGTCGACGTCGAGCCGGTGAACGGGCCCCATGGCCACCGCCCGGTGTACTTCCATGGCCGGGAACGAGACGACGGCAAGGTGTGGTCGTCGGCTCAGTTCATCACCTTCGCGTGAGGCATGGTGCGCGACGATGGCGTGACCGGCGCGCTGGCGCGCCGGTCATCGGGGTGACGGGCTGACGCTCAGGAGCCTTTGGTGATGGCGAATGCGTAGGTGCGCTCATCCTGGCGCGGCACCACCTTGTACCCCTTCTTCGCCGCCCATACGTTGATCTGGAAATACAGCGGGATCACGCCGTAATCCTTGATCCCGATCTCGGTCGCGTCCTGCAGCAGCTTCTCGCGCGCGCGATCGTCGATGGTGGTCAGCGCCGTGGCCAGCTTGGCATCCAGCGCAGGATTGCTGTAGCGCCCGCGATTGGATGCGCCCCAGCCCTTGGCCGGATCGTAGGTGGCCAGCAGCGACTTCAGCGACGAGCCAGCCTCGCCCGTGTCCGCGCCCCAGCCGGCAAGCATGAAGGAGAACTCCAGCTTGTTGGCGCGCGTGAAGAAGGTGGCGGACGGCATGGCTTCAACCCGGGTCTGGATGCCGACGCGCGCGAGCATGGAGGCAATCGCCTGCGCGACTTGTTCGTCGTTGACGTAGCGGTTGTTGGGCGCGTGCAGCGTGAGCGCGAAGCCGTCGGGATAGCCCGCGTCCGCCAGCAGCTTCTTGGCGCCCGCGGCGTCGAAGGTGTCGGGCTTGAGGCCCGGCACATGGCCGAACAACGTGGCGTTCACGAGCTGCCCGGTGGGTTCGGCAGCGCCTTCCATCACGCGGTCGACGATGGCCTGGCGCGAGATGGCGTGCGAGATGGCGGCGCGCACGCGCGCATCCTTGAGCGGGTTCCTGGCGAGCGGCTTGCCGGCTTTGTCGGTGACGAAGGGGGTGACGTCGCGGTTGCTGTCCAGGTGCAGGTACATCATGCGGAAGGTCGGCACCTTGAACACGCTCACGCCGGGATCGGCGGAGAGCTTGCGGATATCCGAGGTGGGCACGTTCTCGATGACCTGCACGTCGCCGGCGAGCAGCGCTGCCACGCGCGGCGCGTCGTTGGTGAGGATGCGCAGCGATACGGTGTCCCACTCCGGCTTGTTGCCCCAGTAGCTGTCATTGCGCGTCAGCTCGATGCGGTCGCCCTTGCGGAAGCTGACGAACTTGTACGGGCCGGTGCCGACCATCGCGCGGCCGCTGTTGAAGTCGTCGCCGCTGGCGTTCTCCGCGACCTTCTTCGACAGCATATAGATGGTGGAGAGGTCATTGGGCACCAGCGGGTAGGGACCGTGGGTGGTGATGCGCACGGTCAGCTTGTCGACCGCGGTGATGTCCTTGAAGCCCTTGGTGTAGATGGTGTACGGCGACGGGCTGTTCTTGACCGTGGCGGGGCGGTTCAGCGAGTAGACCACGTCGGCCGAGGTGAACTCGCTGCCGTCGTGGAACTTCACGCCGGGGCGCAGCTTGATTTCCCAGGTGGTGTCGTCGACCGGCTTCCACGAGAGCGCCAGCGCGGGCTTGAAGCGCATCTTCTCGTCCTTGGCGATCAGGGCCTCGAACATATGCTCGGCCACGTTCGCGTTGGGCGTGACGTTGTGATAGTGCGGATCCAGCGAGGTGATGTCCCCCGACATGCCGATGGTGAGGCTGGCAGCAACAGCGGCTGGAGAGAGTGCGGCGCAGGCGAGGCTTGTGGCAAGTGCTGCGGCGCCAAGGGCGCGGCGGATGATCGTCATCGATGGGTCCCTGGTAGGCAAGATGCTGTGCAGGCATTGTCAGGAGATGCAGACATCCATGTCAAGGCGGGCAGACCCGCAGCGCCGGATGCACCGGGGCGAGGCGCTCATGCACAGCGGGCGTGCGGTTTTGCGGGGTGTTTGCCCTGCCGCGTGGCACAAACTTCCGGCAGTCCGATTGCCGGATATCAACTGTCAGGCCGCAAACCGGCGCAACTGTGCCTGTGCGGCCTGACAGCCCGGCTTTATATTGGCAGCCATTCTCTTTGCGCCACGCGCGCCTCCCCGCCCATGCTGAAGATCCTCGGAAAGGCCTCCTCCATCAATGTCCGCAAGGTGCTCTGGTGCTGCGACGAACTCGGCTTGCCGTTCGTGCGCGAGGACTGGGGCTCGGGCTACCGCGCCACCGATACGGCGGAATTCCTCGCGCTGAATCCAAACGCGATGGTGCCGGTGCTCGACGACGACGGCTTTGTGCTTTGGGAATCGAACACCATCATCCGCTACCTGGCGTCGCAGTATGGCAATGGCGCCATCTACCCGGTTGCGGCGCGCGAGCGCGCGCGGGTGGACCAATGGATGGACTGGCAGGCGACGGAGCTGAACAATGCGTGGCGCTATGCCTTCATGGCGCTGGTCAGGCAATCGCCGTTGCACCGGGACGAGCGGGAGATCGCGGCCTCCGTCGCCAGCTGGTCACGCCATATCGGCATCCTCGAGCGCCGGCTCGCGGTGACGGGCGGCTATGTCGCGGGCGAGCGCTTCACGCTCGCGGATATTCCGATCGGCTTGTCGGTAAACCGGTGGTACGCCACGCCGTTGCCGCATCCGGACTATCCGGCGGTGGCGGATTACTTCAAGCGGCTCGGCGCGCGGGAAGGGTTTGCGCGCCATGGGTGCAACGGCATTGCCTGAGGCAAGAAACGGGGCGCAACACGCGCCCCGTTTCTTGTTTCTTGCCAGTTGCGCAGCGGCTTAGAACGTCGTGCGCACGCCCAGCTTGACGCTGCGCCCTGCCAGCGGCGCGATGTCGCGCAGGATCGAGGTGGCGCTGCGGGCGTCCTGGTTGGTCAGGTTGTCGCCGCGCAGGTAGACCAGCGTCTGGGTGCCCGCCATCTTGAACTTGTACGTGATGGACACGCCAAGCAAGGTGTAGGCATCGGTGGGCGTGTCATTGGATGGCACGCGCGTCTGGCGGGCGGCGTAGGTCACGTCCGCGCGCGCGCCCCACGGGCCGGCGCCGTACACCACCGCGCCGCCCAGGCGCAGCGGGGACAGGCGCGGCAGCGGCTGGCCGGTGTTGCGGTTCTCGCCGTGCACGTAGTCCGCGCGGGCCTCCAGGTCCAGCGTGTCGCTGCCGGTCAGCAGCTTCTGTGCGACGCGCGCCTTGCCTTCTGCCTCGAAGCCGTACAGCGTGGCGGGCACGCCCATGTATTGCATCACGGGCAATGCGCCGGCGCTGCCGGGCGTGACAAAGTCGCCTTCCGCATCGCGCGCGGTGCCGGTATTGGTGAGCGCCAGGTAGTTCGCGAAGCGGCTGTAATAGCCCGACAGGCCGGCGCTGTGCGGGCCCGACTTGAAGCGGACGCCCAGGTCCAGCGAGGTTGCGCGTTCCTTGTTGGCGTTGGGGTCGCCTTGCTCCCACGAACCGGTAGCCACGTGGGGGCCATTGGCGTACAGCTCGTAGAAGGTCGGGGCGCGCTCCGTGTAGGCCAGGTTGCTGGTCAGCGACCAGGCCGGCGCCAGTTTGTAGAGCAGGCCAGCGGAGGCGCTGGCGGCGTTGAAGCTGCGGCTGGCGTCGGAGAAGCGGTCGTTGCCGTTGGCCTGCGCCTTCACGCTGGTGTGGTCGATGCGCCCGCCCAGGTTGAGCTTGAGGTCGCCGCCGGCGCTCAGGGGCATTTCCTCGAAGACGAACAGGGCGGCGTTGTCGGTGTCGGTGCTCGGCACGAAGGCTTCCTCGCCCAGCGCCGAGAAGCGGGTCGAGCCAAACTGGGTGCCGATCACGCCCGTCATATTGCCGATGCGCGCGTGCCTGGCCTCGAAGCGCGCGTCCCAGCCGTTGTTCTTGAAGATGGTGCCGGTCTGCCCGGACTCGATCTCCTTGTGCTCGTAGTCGGTGTAGCTGAACTTGCCCTTGACCGATTCGATGAAGCCGCCGGTATTGCCGGCCAGGTTGCGCGCTTCGCCCTCGAGCGCGAAACGTTGCTGGCGCATCTGCAGCCGCACGGTGTCTTCGGCGGGGGTGCCGTATTCGTTGTGGTACTCGCTGTAGTTGGCGCCGACAAAGCCGTCGGCCCAGGTATAAGCGCCGCCCAGCGAGCCGCCCGACTGCTGCGCGTTGCTGTTGGGCAGGCGGCCGTAGGCCTCGCTTTCGCCTTCCGGCAGCGGCTGGCTGTTGCGCAGGCTGGCGCTGCGCGCGTAGCCGGGGATGCGCAGGTCGCTGGTCTTGCGGGCGAAGGCGTCGGCATGGATGGCGATCTGGCCATTGCCGGCCTCGAGCAGGCCGCTGGCGTTGCGCGCGCTGTCGCCGCCGGCGGTGGCGCTGGCTTCCACCGCGCCGCCGATGCCCTGGATCGGCTCCTTCGGGATGCGGTTGTCGATGACGTTGACCACGCCGCCGATGGCGTTGCCGCCGTACATCAGCGCGGCCGGGCCGCGCACCACTTCAATGCGCTCGGCCACCAGCGGATCGATTGGCACGGCGTGGTCGTTGGACAGCGTGGAGGCATCGACGGTGGTGCCGCCGTTCTGCAGCACCTTGATGCGGTCGCCGTCCAGGCCGCGGATGATCGGGCGGCTGGCGTTCGGGCCGAAGTAGCTGGAGGACACGCCGGGCAGCTTGTCCAGGGTGTCGCCCAGCGTGCTGCCCTGGCGCACGACAAGGGCATCGCCGCCGAGGGTGGAGACCGGCGCCACCAGGTCGGTGAGCTCGCTGCCCAGCGGGTTGGCCGTGATGACCACCTCGCGCAGCGTGGCGGGGGCGGCGGTGGGAGCTGCCGGCGCCGTCGATGCTGCCGGGGCGCTTTGCGCGAATACGCCCGTGGAAACGGAGGCGGAGGCGATCAGGGCCGCCACGGCGGCGAGCGGCGTGCGCCGCAGGATATGGGTTTGTTGGAGGCGGAAAGACATGGCTCGCATTGTTATTGGATGCTTTCGAGCGCGTGGCACCAGCGTCCGGATGCCGGCCGCGCGCCCTCCTGCGCTAAATGCGCGGGACGGCGGCGGGCGGCAAGGTTCGGGCGCGTGGCGCGATGCGACAGGCGGCGGGCGGCGGCATGGCAACCGCGGCCCGGGGTTCAGGCGAGAGCGTGAACGGCCGGAGGGGCGCGCGAGCGGAAAGGCTGGGGGTGTTGCAGGTCGGGCCGGCGCCAGCCCACGCTGAACGGCACCGGCGATTGCAGGTGCGTGAGCGCCGGCATAACCGGCGTGCCGCAATGGCTGGCGGCCACCGTGGCGCCGTCGAACAAGACGCAGAAGTGCCCCGCTAGCTTGAGCGAGAGCGGCAGGTCGGGATCGGCCCGGGCGCTATCGCTGAGCGGGATCTCGTCGTCATCGTCGTCGTCGTTGGTGTTGGCGCCGGCAATCGCGAGGGCGGCCTCGCCATTGCCGGCGGCAGCCTGCAGCGGCGGGCTGAGCAGCCCGCCGTGATGAATGCGGTGTGTCAGCCCGGCATGCTGGGCCAGCAGCAGGCACAGCGCCAGCCAGAGCGCCGGCCACAGGCCGAGGCCGCGCTGGCGCCGGCGCTGCAGGCGCTGCCAGGGCCGAACGGCGTCAGTGGCCATGCCCGCCGTGATCGTGGCCATGATCGTGGCCGTGGTCATCGCAACCACAGTCGTCGCCATGCTCGTGGCCGTCATCGTCCAGGCCGTCGTCCCAGCTCGGGAACGGGTCGGCGTACTGCGCCCAGGCATCCGGGCCGGCAGCCATTTCCGCGTCGGTCAGCAGGCAGGCGTCCAGCAGCGCTTCGAGCGCGGGGCGGTCAAGGTCCTGGCCGATCAGCACCAGCTCCTGGCGCCGGTCGCCAAAGGGCGCGGGTTTGCCATCCACCGTCATATCGGCTTCGAGCTCGGCGCGGCCTGCTTCGTCTTGCGGCCATTCGGACGAATCCAGCGCGGCCCACCAGGCGCCGGCGCCACCGTGGCGGCATACGCCGCCTGCCTGGCCCCAGGTGCCGGCCGCATGCATGCGCGTGGCCAGCCAGAAGAAGCCCTTGGAGCGCAGCACGTTGCCATGCTCGCGCAGCCACTCGGTGTGGATCAGGTCGGCGAAGCGCTGCGGATGGAAGGGGCGCCGGCGGCGGTAGACGAAGCTGCCGATGCCGTAGGCCTCGCTCTCCGGCACGTGTTCGCCGCGCAGTTCCGCCAGCCAGCCCGGGGCGGCGGCGGCGGCGTCGAAGTCAAAGCGGCCGGTGTCGAGGATGCTCTCCAGCGGTACCTTGCCGAAGCTGGCCGGCACGATGGCCGCGCGCGGGTTGAGCGAATGCAGGATGCCGGCGAGGCGTTCGCGCTCGGCCTCGCCAACGAGGTCGAGCTTGTTGAGCACGATCACGTCGCAGAACTCGACCTGCTCGATCAGCAGGTCGACCACCGTGCGGTCGTCGTCCTCGTCGCGCGCCTGGCCACGGTCCTGGAGGAAGTCGGCTTCGTTGAAGTCTTGCAGGAAGTGCGCGGCATCGACTACCGTCACCATGGTATCCAGGCGGGCGACGGTGTCCAGCGCCACGCCTTGCTCATCCTCGAAGGTGAAGGTTTCCGCGATGGGCAGCGGCTCGGCGACCCCGGTCGACTCGACCAGCAGGTAATCGAAGCGGCCCTCGCGCGCCAGCTTGCCGATCTCGGTCAGCAGGTCTTCGCGCAGCGTGCAGCAGATGCAGCCATTGGTCAGCTCGATCAGGCGCTCGCCAGCCTGCGCCAGCATGCCATCGCCAAGCAGGCGGGCGTCGATGTTGACGTCGGCCAGGTCGTTGACGATCACGGCCACCCGCTTGCCTTCGCGGTTGGCCAGAACATGATTGAGCAGGGTTGTCTTGCCGGCACCGAGGAATCCGGACAGCACGGTGACGGGCAGGCGATTGGCCATGGCATCGAGTCGCGCCGGGGTTGGGGCGCGCGTTATTGCAACAAAGTTGCGACTGTATCAGAAAGCAGGAGGGAAAGCAGGCAATTCGGGGCGCGCGATGGCCGCACGAATCCCGGCGTTCCTAATGATAGGCCCGTGCCTGTGACACCACAAAGGCGAAAGATGAATGGCAGGCGATGCCCGGTGGTGTCGTGCCGCTCAAACAAAACGGCCCGGAGAACCGGGCCGTCTGGCGCGCGGGGCGACAAGCCCCGGGCAGTCGCTGAATCAGTCGCCGAACAGCTTCTGGCGCAGTTCGCGGCGTTGCTGGGCTTCCAGCGACAGCGTGGCGGTGGGCCGGGCCAGCAGGCGCGGCACGCCGATCGGCTCGCCGGTTTCCTCGCACCAGCCGTAGTCGCCGGACTCGATGCGGGCCAGCGATTGCTCGACCTTCTTGAGCAGCTTGCGCTCGCGGTCGCGCGTGCGCAGTTCCAGCGCGTGCTCTTCCTCGATGGTGGCACGGTCCGCCGGATCCGGCACGATGACCGTTTCGCGCAGGTGCTCGGTGGTCTGGTCGGCGTTCTTCAGGATATCGTCGCGCAGCTGCTCAAGGCGATGTTTGAAGAAGCCGAGCTGCGCTTCGTTCATGTAATCCTTGTCGCCCATCTTCAGGATTTCAGCTTCAGTCAGAAGTTTATTGCTGCTCATGGTTGCTGCTGATTCTCTTGTTGGTGCGACCGGCGGCGTCTTGGTCCGCTCGGGTGCAGTGTCCGGCCGCTTGCGCGGCGCGGAGGTTTCGCTCTGGCTGGCTGCAGACTGGCTGCTGTGCGTGCCTCCCTTGGCCTCGCCCGCACCGGCGTGCGCCGTACTGCCGCGGGGAGCAGGCGCAGCCTCCATGGACTGCGCCTTCAGCGTCTCGGCCGCAGCGCTGCTGCTTTTGCTGCGGCTTTGTTTCGTTTTCGTTGCGGCTACCATGGGACACCTCCTCGCGTCGATCGATGACGGCGCGTGACGGGTGCCCCAAGCGGAGGGCGGTCTCCGCATGAAGCACTGCGACCGCACCTGCCGGCAGCCCGCCTCATGCTGACGACGACCGCCGCCCTGCATTGCGGGCGCCATCGCCAATCGCCCATTGCCAAAAGACAAAAGGCTACGTTACCCGCACTAAATCCAGCCTATTGTACTTGAACAAAAAATTTGGAGATATGGGAGAAAAGCGGGGAGTTTTCCCTGATATCCCGGCCCCCCTCCGACGAGGGGGGGCGGCAGGGCGGGCGGCGCTGCCCGTCGGCTTCAGGCCAGGCAGGTGGCCAGGCCCTTCAGGATGGCGTCCTTGGGGAGGTCCACGCCAATGAAGACCATTTTGGTGCCGGGGGTTTCATCGCCCCACTTTGCGCCGATATCGCTGCCCATCAGCTGATGCACGCCCTGGAAGACCACTTTCCGGTCCACCGCATCCATATAGAGTACGCCTTTGTAGCGCAGCAGGCTTTCTCCGTAGACCGACAGGATGCCAGACAGGAATTCCTCCAGCTTGGCGTAATTGAAGGGTTTTTCGCTGCGGAAGACGAACGAGCCGATGCGGTCGGTGTGGTGGTGGTGATGGTGGTGGTCATGCTTGTGATCATGGCCGTGATCGTGGTGGTCATGATGGTCATGGCCGCAGTCATCGGCGCAGTGGTCGCCATGAGCGTGCTCGTGCGCATGGTCGTGATCGTGCTCTTCGGCCTCGGCACGCAGGAAATCCGGGTCGATTTCCAGCTTTTCGTTCAGGTTGAAGCCCCGAAGGTCAAAGATTGTGTCGATCGGCGCTTCGCCGAAATGCGCTGTGCGCACGGGCGCGCGCGGGTTCATGTGCAGCAGGCGGTGGCGCAGGTCGGCGATCTCGCCTTGCGGCACCAGGTCGGCCTTGGTGATGAAGATGGCGTCGGCAAAGCCAACCTGGCGCTGCGCTTCTTCCTGCTTGTCGAGCTGCTGGTTGGCGTGCTTGGCGTCCA
Source organism: Cupriavidus basilensis (assembly GCF_008801925.2). Classification (NCBI taxonomy): domain Bacteria; kingdom Pseudomonadati; phylum Pseudomonadota; class Betaproteobacteria; order Burkholderiales; family Burkholderiaceae; genus Cupriavidus; species Cupriavidus basilensis. Next base: position 288,639 of record NZ_CP062803.1, read on the forward strand.
CCAGGGTGATCACGGCGTCCAGCAGGTAGCGCTGGGCGATCTCGTCGTCCATGAAGAAGGTCTGGGCCACCGGGCCCGGATTGGCCACGCCCGTGGTTTCGATCACGACGCGGTCGAAATCGATCTCGCCGGCGTCGCGGCGGGTCATCAGCTGGGACAGCGCCGCCACCAGGTCGCCGCGGATGGTGCAGCAGATGCAGCCGTTGCTCATCTGCACGATCTGCTCGCGGCCATCCTGCACCAGGATCTCGTTGTCGATGTTCTCTTCGCCGAACTCGTTTTCGATCACGGCGATCTTCATGCCGTGCTGCTCGCTCAGGATGCGCTTGAGCAGGGTGGTCTTGCCGCTGCCGAGGAAGCCGGTCAGGATCGTGACCGGGATCAGTTTGGACATTGTTTTCTCCGGGAAGGGATACCGCTTTGGCCTGTCGTGCGCGGGATAAGTCGGGTTTGGGTAACTTGTTCGTTCATCTGGCGAGCGGGCGGTGACGCCGCTCAGCCATGCTTGCCAGGGGTGCGTGCGCCGCATTCGGCGCAAACGCCATTCACGGTCAGCTCCACATGCTCCACGGCAAAGCCGCTCGGCACCTTGGGCGCGGCTTGCGCCGGGGCGCTGACGCCGTCCAGGCAGAAGGTGCGGTCGCAGCGGTTGCAATGGAAGTGGCTGTGCTGCCGGTGCACCTGCGCGCGGGCGGCCTCATGCTCGACCAGGCTGAAGCGGAAGACCCGGTCGTGGCCGGCCCGTTTCTGGGCCAGCCCTTGCTCGACCAGCCAGTCGAGCACGCGGTACACGGTCACGCGGTCGATCGCTTCGCCATCGGCCGGCATGCGGTCGATCACGGCCTGGTGGGTCAGCGGCTCATGGCTTTCCATCAGGCAGGCCAGGATGCCAAGGCGCGGCTGGGTCACACGGGCGCCCAGCTCGCGCAGGCGTTCGTGGGCGGCGTCCAGGATGGCCGGCGCGGGGGGCATGGCGGATCCAGGCATGGCCTGGGTGGGGGAGGGGCTGCTGCTCATGGACCGATTTAACCATAGCGCCCCGGGTGATGCAATTCAGTTGCGTCGACTCGGCGCCCTGGCGGCCATCCTCGGCCCGCACCCCGTCGCGCCAGCGGTTTGCGTCTATTATCGCCAGCAGGCCCCCGAGACCCGAGGAGACACTACATGCAGAACGACGCCAGCGCACTGCTGTTCCCCAACTTCGAGCCCTTTCGCCTGCATATCGGCGACCTGGAGATCGCCGGCGTGCGCGGCGGCTCCGGGCCGCCGCTGTTGCTGCTGCATGGGCATCCCCAAAGCCACCTGATCTGGCACAAGGTGGCCCCCGCGCTGGCCGACCACTTCACCGTGATCGCTACCGACCTGCGCGGCTATGGGAGCAGCAGCGCGCCGCCGGGCAAGGCCGGCTTTGAGACCTACAGCAAGCGCGCGATGGCGCAGGACCAGGTGGCGGTGATGGCGCAGCTGGGTTTCGACCGCTTCGCGCTATGCGCCCATGACCGCGGCGCGCGCGTGGCGCACCGGCTCATCGCGGACCATCCCGGCCGGGTCACGCGCGCCATGCTGCTGGACATCGCTCCCACGCTGGCCATGTACGAGCGCACCAGCATGGCATTTGCCACCGCCTACTGGCACTGGTTCTTCCTGATCCAGCCGGCGCCGTTCCCGGAGACGCTGATCAACGCGGAGCCCGAGTTCTACCTCAACAAGCTGATGGGCCTGCGCCACGCCGGATTGAGCCCGTTCGCGCCCGAGGCGATGGCCGCCTACACCGCCGCCATGCGCGATCCGGCCCACGTGCACGCCATGTGCGAGGACTACCGCGCGGCAGCCACCATCGACCTGGACCATGACCGGGCGGACCGCGCCGATGGCCGCCGGCTGGATTGCCCGCTGCGCGTGCTGTGGGGCGAGCATGGCGTGGTGGCGCGTTGTTTCGAGCCATTGGCGCTGTGGCAGGAGGTGGCGAGCGAGGTCAGCGGCCGCGCGGTGCCCTGCGGGCATTACATCCCGGAGGAGGCGCCCCGGGTGCTGCAGGAGGAAATGCTCGGCTTCTTCCGTTGATCTTCTGCCGAGCTTCCGTTGGTCTCCTTGGGTTCGCCTGTTGAGCACCGATTCCCGCAAGCTGCGTCGAGTTCGATACATTTGGCGTGCCTTTGCGAAGAAATGTCTTAGCGGGTTATTCCGGATATTTGCCACTTTTCGACATTGATAGCATTGCGCTCCGGTCGCGCGGCCCAAGCCGCCGCGGCCATATGCGCTGTGCCCGCGTCATGGTCGGCGCTGCCGCCCGGATCGGGCCGGCAGCGCAGGAATGGCAGTGTCCGACAGGGCGCGCCACTCCGGCCGGGGCAGTGTCGGGACGGGAATAGAAGGGTATCCAGGAGATAGCATGAAACGAGTTGCAAAGTTTGTGGCTGCCGCGCTGACGGTCGGCGTGATGGGAGTGCATGCGGGCGCGCAAGCAGAGGAATTCCCCGGCAGCAAGCCGGTATCGGTGGTGGTGCCTTTTGCCGCGGGTGGCCCTACCGACAAGGTCTCGCGCGAGCTGGTCATGATCATGTCCAAGCACCTGGGTACCACGATGGTGATCGAGAACCTGGGCGGCGCTGGCGGCACCATCGGCGCCAAGAAGGTCGCGCAGGCCAAGGGCGATGGCTACACCATCCTGGTCCACCATATCGGCATGTCCACCGCGCCGGCGCTGTACCGCAACCTCGGCTTCGATCCGCTCAAGGACTTCGAAACCGTGGGCGAGATCGCCGACGTGCCGATGGTGATGGTCGGCAACAAGAACCTGCCGCCCTCCAGCTTCAAGGAACTGCTGCCCTATATCAAAGCCAATGCCAGCAAGCTGTCGCTGGCCAATGCGGGCATCGGCTCGGCCTCGCACCTGTGCGGCCTGCTCTTCCTGAGCGCGATCCAGACCGACCTGACCACGGTGCCCTACAAGGGCACGGCGCCGGCGCTGACCGATATCCTGGGCGGCCAGGTCAACCTGATGTGCGACCAGACCACCAATATCGCTGGCCAGCTAAAGGCGGGCGCGCTCAAGCCGTACGCCGCCATGCAGAGCCGCCGCGTGGAAGCCTTCAAGGACATCCCGACGGCCGCCGAGCAAGGCCTGCCGGGCGTCGAAGTGAAGATCTGGCACGCCATGTACGCGCCCAAGGGCACGCCCAAGCCGGTGGTGGACAAGCTCTCGGCAGCGCTGCAAAAGGCTGTGACGGACCCCACCTTCCGCGCCAAGATGGCTGAGCTGGGCGCCGAAGCCGTGCCCGCGCAGCGCGCCACGCCGGAATCGCTGAAGGTCTTCCTGGCCGGGGAAATCGGCAAGTGGACCCCGGTGATCAAGAAGGCCGGCGTCTACGCAGACTGACCGGACGCAAACTCCGGCTTCTCCGCTGGCATCCGCCCGCGGATGGTGATCAAGGCCACGCGCAATGCGTGGCCTTTTGTCTTTCTGCGGCGTTGGCCGCGCGCAGCCAACGCCGCCTCGTCTATATTGTTCTGGTTGCCTTCGGTGCGGCAATGGATGCGTACGCAGAGCCGCTTGCGGCGGCCCTTGAATTCACCGCAGCCGTCGCCACCTACCTCCCTGACATATTCTCGCGAAGCCATCATGGAACAGTATCACGGCACTACCATCGTCAGCGTCCGGCGCGGCAACCAGGTTGCGGTTGGCGGTGACGGCCAGGTCACACTCGGCAATATTGTGATGAAGGGCACTGCCCGCAAGGTCCGCCGCATCTACAACGGCAAGGTACTGGTTGGCTTCGCCGGCAGCACCGCCGATGCCTTCTCGCTGCTCGACCGTTTCGAGGCCAAGCTGGAGAAGTACCAGGGCAACCTGACCCGCGCCGCCGTCGACCTCGCCAAGGACTGGCGCTCGGATCGCGCGCTGCGCCGGCTCGAGGCCATGCTGATCACCGCCGACCGCGACACCACGCTGGTGATCACCGGCAACGGCGACGTGCTCGACCCCGAAGGCGGCGTGGCCGCGATCGGCTCAGGCGGCGCTTATGCCCAGTCGGCCGCCAAGGCGCTGGTGGAGAACACCGAGCTTTCGCCCAAGGACATCGTCGAGAAGTCGCTGGGCATTGCCGGCGAGCTCTGCATCTACACCAATACCAATTTCGTCATCGAGACGCTGGAATGAGCGTCGGCCGGCCGCGCAATGACCTGACGCGCGGCCGCCTGGGCCCGGATGCAGCACCGCTCCGGTCCGTCGTCTTCCTCTGAACGGATACCATGTCGCATACCATGACCCCGTCGGAAATTGTTTCCGAACTCGACAAGCACATCATCGGCCAGAACAAGGCCAAGAAGGCGGTAGCGGTTGCGCTGCGCAATCGCTGGCGCCGCCAGCAGGTGGAAGAACCCCTGCGCCAGGAAATCACGCCCAAGAACATCCTGATGATCGGGCCGACCGGCGTCGGCAAGACCGAGATCGCGCGTCGCCTGGCCAAGCTGGCCGATGCGCCGTTCATCAAGATCGAGGCCACCAAGTTCACCGAGGTGGGCTATGTCGGCCGCGACGTGGACACCATCGTGCGCGACCTCGCGGAGATGGCGGTCAAGCAGGCGCGCGAATCCGAAATGAAGAAGGTGCGCGCCAAGGCCGAGGAAGCCGCCGAGGACCGCCTGCTCGACGTGCTGCTGCCGCCGCCGCGCGATATCGGCTTCAATCAGCCCGAGGAAAAGGATTCCAATACGCGCCAGGTGTTCCGCAAGAAGCTGCGCGAAGGCCAGCTCGACGACAAGGAGATCGAGCTTGAGGTTGCCGCCGGCTCGCCGAACATGGACATCATGGGTCCTCCGGGCATGGAAGACATGACCGAGCAGATCCGCACCATGTTCGCCGGCCTGGGCCAGGGCAAGAAGGCGCGCCGCAAGATGAAGGTGCACGAAGCCTTCAAGCTGCTGATCGACGAAGAAGCCGCCAAGCTGCTCAATGACGAAGAGGTCAAGCACAAGGCTGTCGCCAACGTCGAGCAGAACGGCATCGTGTTCCTGGACGAGATCGACAAGATCGCCAGCCGCAGCGACGTGGGCGGCGCGGAAGTGTCGCGTCAGGGCGTGCAGCGCGACCTGCTGCCGCTGGTCGAGGGCACCACGGTGAATACCAAGTACGGCATGATCAAGACAGATCACATCCTGTTCATTGCCTCGGGCGCCTTCCACCTGTCCAAGCCGAGCGACCTGATCCCCGAGCTGCAAGGCCGCTTCCCGATCCGCGTCGAGCTGGAATCGCTGTCGGTCTCCGACTTCGAGGCCATCCTGACGCAGACCGACGCCAGCCTGACCAAGCAATACCAGGCGCTGCTGAACACCGAGCAGGTGCAGCTGGTGTTCGCGCCGGATGGCATCCGCCGCCTGGCAGAGATCGCTTTTTCGGTCAACGAGAAGGTCGAGAACATCGGCGCGCGCCGCTTGTACACGGTGATGGAGCGGCTGCTGGAGGACCTGTCCTTCCATGCCACCAAGTCATCGGGCGAGACGGTCACCATTGACGCGGCCTATGTGGATGAGCGCCTGGGCGACCTGGCCGGCAACGAAGACCTGTCGCGCTACGTGCTGTAAGCCTTAGACCGGTTCAGCGGCATCCAGCGGCATCCAACGACAAAGGGCGCACTTCGGTGCGCCCTTTGTCGTTTTGCAATACGCCCGCTCAGTGCGCGTGCGCATGCCCAGCCGGCATTGGCGCTGTCAGCTCCAGCTCTGCCGCCGGCGTCTTCAGCTCGCGCAGGCTCTGGCCATCCGCAGGGATCTGCGTCCATTCGGTGCGGCCGTCCTCGCATTCCTGCACCACCGGGAAATACAGCTTGCCGGTCTGCTCGGGCAGCTTCATCAGCATCACGAACTCATCGAAATGCGCGTCGGCCAGCGAGCCGGCAAACCAGCGCAGCGTGCGCACGTCCTCGCTCACGGTCTTGCCGTGCGAGGTGTAGGGCTTGGCCAGCGGCGCGCGTTTCACTTCCAGTTGCCAGCCTGCCTTGGGCTGCGGATGGGCGCCTTGCACGCTTTCCGGGATGGTCACGGTGATGGCGCGGGTGGCGCTGCCGTTGCAGCCATGGCCCACCATCAGCGCGCCTTTGAAGTAGCTGCCTGCCGTCGCGGCCTTTTGCTCGAACACGATGTGCGCGAACGCGGCGGGCGTCCAGCTTGCGCCAAGCGAGGCCAGCGCGATGGTCACTGCGGGCAGCAGGCGGGATGCGGTCATGTGGATTCTCCTGGGAAGCGCGTCAGTCTAGCGCCGAAGGACGCCCGCGGCCCTGCGGCGCAGGGCCGCAGGCATTGTGTGCCCCGGGAAGTCATGTCGGAATTGTCTTACGCGGCTTTCGGAGCGTCACGCCTGATTGCAGGCGGCGCGCATGCGTACTCTGTACATACGGTGTGGGCAAACGCGGATCGCACCCGGCATAGGCCAGGAGCGAGACCGCCCTCCACAATATCCGCCACTGAAAAAGGAGCACGACATGATGAAGAAATGGCTGAGCGCAGCAGTGTGTTCGATGATGTTTGCCGGCCCTGCCGCCTTCACGCTGGCGCATGCGGCACCCGCGGGTTCCAAAGCGGACTACGACGCGGCCGTGAAGGCTGCCAGCGCCAACTACAAGGCCGCGCGCGCCCAGTGCGACAGCCTCAAGGACAACGCCAAGGACGTGTGCGTGAAGGAAGCCAAGCGCGACGAGGACGTGGCCAAGGCTAACGCCGAAGCGACCCGCGATGGCACGGCCAAGGCGCGCGCTAAGGCGGACAAGGTCAAGGCCGATGCCGACTACAGCGTGGCCAAGGAAAAATGTGACGACGCTAAGGGCAATGACAAGGATGTGTGCGTGAAGGAAGCCAAGCTTGCCCACGAGCGGGCCTTGGGTTCGGCCAAGGTCGAGAAAGCTGCCGCCACCGGCACCAGCACCGACGTCGCCGAAGCGCGCGCCGACGCCAAGAAGGACACCATGGACGCCGCCTACAAGGCTGACAAGCAAAAGTGCGACGCACTGTCCGGCGACGCCAAGGACAAGTGCCAGGCTGAAGTGAAGACCAAGTACGCCAAGTAACTTGCCTGTGCGCTGGCTCAGCAGGTTGAGCCAGCACGCCGAGTCGGCACGTCACCCATCCACGATAGAGGAAACGACCATGAATTGGGATCAGATCGCAGGCAAGTGGGACCAGGCCAAGGGCAAGGTCAAGGAAAAGTGGGGCCAGCTCACCGACGACGACCTTACCCAGATCCAGGGCAAGCGCGATCAGCTTGCCGGCCGGATCCAGGAGCGCTATGGCTACACCAAGGAGCGCGTGGAAGAGGAAATGAAAGCGTGGGAGCGTGATTCACGCTGGTAAAGAGAAGCGTAAGACAGGTAAGCATTCGTAAGCACGCTGGTGCGTGTTGCGATGCAATGCCAAAGTGGCGGCCGGCACGATCGAAGGATCGTAGCCGGCCGGTTAGCGCCCGCATCCCCAACCACCAACCTGGCAGGAGAAACGAAATGAAACGCGAGCTACTGTCCTCGTTCGGCGTACTGTGCGGCCTTGCCGCGGCCACTGTCTTTCTCTGTGTGCGCCCGGAGGCCGCGCCCGTACATCGCCAGGCGATTGCGCCGGTGGTGGCGAAGCCCGCCGTCCTGGCCGGCACCACGCCGCAAGCCGCGGTGGAGCTGGCCGTGCAGGCCGGCGATCTCGGCTCGCGTGCCGACCGTCATGCCAGCGACGCGCTGCGCATTGCCGAGCAAGCCCCCGGGCGGGAAGAGGACCTGGACTGGGACTACGTGCAGTTGCGCCTCTGAACTTGCGGATTCGCGGCGAACGCCTAGCGCGATACCGGCCGCTTGCCCAGTTTGCGCTGCAGCGTGCGCCGATGCATATTGAGCGCGCGCGCGGTGGCCGAGATGTTGCCCTCGTGTTCGGACAGGACGCGCTGGATGTGCTCCCACTCCAGCCGGGCCACCGATAGCGGCACCGGCTCTTCCATGGCGGCTTCGGCCGCGTCTTCCGATACCCCGGCCATCAGCGCCGTCAGGATCGAATCCACATTGGCCGGCTTGGCCAGGTACTCATCGGCACCATGCTTGACCGCGGCCACCGCAGTGGCAATGCTCGCATAGCCCGTCAGCACCAGGATGCGCGCATCGGGCAACGCCGCGCGCAGCGGCGCGACCAGTTGCAGGCCAGACTCGGCTGGCGCGGTGCTGCCGGCTTCCGGCGGCGCGCTCAGGTGCAGGTCCAGCGTGATGTAGTCAAACGGCGTTTGCGCGGCCAGCGCCAGCGCCTGCTGGCGGTTATGGGCGATCTGCACCGCGTAGCCGCGGCGCGTCAGCGCGCGTGCCAGGGCGCCCGCGAACACGGCATCGTCGTCGACGATCAGGAAAGGAGCGGCATCGCTGGCGCCGGGCTGTGCGCCATCGGCGGCGGGATCGTGTCGTGCGTCGGTCATCGCGGGCTCGTTGTCAGGGGTGAGGCAAACGGTGAGGCGGCCGGTAAGGCTGCCAGGGAGGGTGCGGGCAGGCGCAGCTCGGCCACGGTGCCGCCCTCGTGGTGGTCATGCCAGGCCAGCCGGCCGCCCATCTGCTGGGCCGCGCTTTGCGCCAGGTACACGCCAATGCCCTGGCCGCCATGCATGCTGGTCATCGGTGCTTCGCCCAGGCGCGCGCGCTGGGATTTCGGGATGCCCAGGCCGCGGTCGGTGACGCGGAAGATCAGCGTCGGCAGCGCGCGGTTGTCCTCCAGCGCGATGGCCAGGCGCAGCGGAATCTGCTCGTGCCCCGCGGCCAGCTGGCTGCGTGCGGCGTTGTCCAGCAGGATCGTCAGGATCTGCCCCACGCGCGCGGCCTCCACCGGCAGGGCCGCGGCTTCGCCAATGGCATTGGCTTCCAGCCTGGCATGGGGGTGGCGCAATTGCCAGCGCTCCACATAACCGTCCAGCCACGCATCGATGCGCTGTGGCGCCGCGGTCTCGTGGTCGTCGCGCAGGCGGGCCAGGATCGATTTGCACAGATCGAGCTGTTGTTCCATGGTCTGCAGGTCCGGCAGGTAGGCGCACACTTGCGTGGTGGCCAGGCGCGGGTCCGCCGCATCGGCGCGCAGCTCGCCGGCGATGACCGCCAGCGTGGCCAGCGGCGTGCCGATCTCGTGGGCGACCGCCGCGGCCTGGTCGTTCAGCGCTTCGATGCGCGCGTCGCGCAGCAACTGTTCGCGCGCCAGGTTCAGCTCCGCGTCGCGCTGGCGCAGTACGCCGGACAGGCGCGCCACGAAGACCGCGATCATGGTTGCGCTGGCGACAAAGTTGAGCCACATGCCGGCCAGGTGATAGTTGATGGCGTTGTCCGGGTTGTGCAGGTTCAGCGGCACATACTCGATCAGCATCAGGCTGTAGCAGGCCATCGCGTAGACGGCGAGCGCGATCACGTTGCGCCACGGCAGGATGGCGGCGGCGATCGCCAGGCCCGGCAGGTAGAACGAGACAAAGGGGTTGGTCGCGCCGCCGGTGAAGAACAGGTTGGCCGACAGCGCCGTCAGGTCGACCATCAGCTGGCCCATCAGCTCGGCGTCGCTCGGCATCCCGCCGCGGCTGGTGTGCATGCGCAGGCGCAGGCCGGTGAGCAGGTTGAACACCGCCTGCAGGGAAAGGATCGCCAGCAGGGGGCTGTACGGCAGGATCACGCCGGCAACGGCCTCGCACGAAACCAGCAGCACCGCTTGGCCGCCCATCAGCGCCCAGCGCAGCCAGAACAGGCGGCGCAGGCTCATCAGGTTGTGGCGGACCGGGATGATGCTCGTGGCGGAGCCGGGGCGGGAGGGGGCCGTGTCTGGCGGCACGGCTGCGATGGTATCCATGCCGCGAGTTTAACAACGACCGGCGCCCGGCCTGCCGCGTGCGACACCGTGCCGCATTGGTTGGCGCCGGGGCCGCTGCCAGACTGAACGGTTCGCTGCCGGGTGGCCAACCGGCCGGTTCCTCGATTTGCGCAGCCTGGCTCACGTCGCCAGGGGCGTCATGGTCTAATGTTCTTTTTATGCAGTCCTTTGAATCTCAGTGGAGATAGTCCAGATGCAAGCCAGATTCCTCGCCGCGGTGCCCGCCGCCCTGCTCGCCGCGCTGTGCTCGAGTGCAGCATTTGCCCAGGTCGATGTCAGCAACGCCTGGGCGCGCGGCACCGTGCCGGCGCAGACCGCCACCGGTGTCTTCATGACCCTGCATGCGCACGAGCCCGCCAAGCTGATCGGCGTCAGCACGCCGGCGGCCGCCACGGCCGAAGTGCATGAGATGAAGATGGATGGCAACGTGATGCGCATGCGCGCCATCGGCGCGCTCGACCTGCCCCGCATGCAGGACGTCGAGCTCAAGCCGGGCGGCTATCACGTGATGCTGATGGGCCTCAAGGCGCCGCTCAAGAAGGGCGACACCGTGCCGCTGACGCTCAAGATCGAGCAGGGCGGCAAGGTGATCGAGCAGAAGGTCGACGCCGAAGTGCGCGACCTCACCGCAACGGCGCCGGCCGCCGGCGCGCACGGTGACCACAAGCACTGAAGCACTGCGGCACTGAAGCCGTACAGGCAGCTAGCCTAGCTGCCTAGCTGCGCAGGCTGATCGCGTCGTCCGGCTCGTCGCCGGCGGCCACCGCGATCACGCGGTCGCGCAGCCAGCTATGGCCGGGATCGGCGTCGGTACGGTCGTGCCAGATCAGGCTGAAGCCAAAGCCCGGCAGGGGAAAGGGCGGATCGAACACCGCGAAGCGCGGGTCCCCCTCGAACGCGGCCAGGCTGCGGCGCGCCGTGGTCAGGACCAGGTTGGTGCCGGCAATCAGCGCTGGCGCCACGCTCCAGTGGGGCAGCACGCAGGCAATCTTGCGCCGCCCGCCCACCTTGGCCACGGCAGCGTCGATGGCATCCACGCGCTCGCTGTGGGCCGCCACCAGCACATGCGAGCGGGCCAGGTATGCCACCTGGTCAAGCTTGCCCAGGCCGCGCACCGTGGCCGCATCCACCATGCAGGCATAGGTTTCCTCGAACAGCTCCGTGCAGTGCACGCCTTCCGGGGGCTGGCCGAACACGCCCAGCGCCAGGTCGATCTCGCCGTCCGCGACCTTGGCTGTCATGGCTTCGCGGCTGGCCTGGCTGACCACCAGGTCGATGCCCGGGGCGATCTTGCGCACCGCGCGCAGCAGGCCGGGCAGCAGCGCCATGGCGCCGTAGTCGGACATGCCCAGGCGGAAGCTGCGGCGCGCCGTGGCGGGCTGGAAGCCGGACGGCCCCAGCAGGATGCGCACCTGCGCCAGCGCCTCGGCCAGCGGGCCCGCCAGTTCGTGGGCGCGCGCGCTCGGCACCAGGCCGCCCTGGCCGCGCACCAGCAGCGGGTCGTCCAGCAACTGGCGCAGGCGGCCCAGCGCGTGGCTCACCGCAGGCTGGCTGAGGTGCAGGCGCAGCGCGGCGCGCGAGATATGTCGTTCGGCCAGCAGGGCTTCCAGCACCACCAGCAGGTTCAGGTCGATACCGCGGAGATCATTCATGCGGCGCATATTAACGCTATGAAACGAGAATTGGTAATTCGCGGCGCAATATTTCACACTGAGGCATCCAATTTATGGCGAAGGAGATGCCAAAATGCCTGGCCTCAATCACTTTTCGCCGGCGCTTGCCGGCCTCGTTCCCGTGCTGGTGGCCATTGTTTCCGGGGCGGTGATCCCCTTTCAGGCCGGCGCCAACGCCGCGCTCGGGCGCAGCCTGGGCCATCCGCTATGGGCCACTGTGGTGTCGCTGCTGATCAGCCTGGCGGTGGTGGTGCCGCTGCTGTGGCTGCTGAAGGTTCCGCTGCCCTCGCTGGCGGTGGGCGGGCCGGGCTGGATGTGGGCCGGTGGCGTGGCGGGCGTGTTCTACATTACCGTGGCGCTGGTGCTGGCCCCGCGCCTGGGCGCAGGCGGCTTTATCGCGGCGGTGGTGGCGGGGCAGATGGTGGGCGCGCTGCTGCTGGACCAGTTTGGCCTGGCGGGCTTCGCGGCGCGCGCCGTGACACCGGGGCGCATGGCCGGCGCCGCGCTGGTGGTACTGGGGGTGGTGGTGATGCAGTTCGCCGCGGCGGGCGCGGCCAGCACAACGCCAGCGCAGGCGGCGAACTGATCAGCCTTTGGCTTGCGCCTGGCCGGCATCCTCGCGGCGGCGCGCCAGGCAGGCGGGGCACAGGCAGTGCTGGCCCGGTACGATCTGGCGAGCGGGCAGCAGCGGCTGGGTGGCGCACCAGCAGTTGGGCAGGCCGGCGGCATAGCCGCAGACAAAGCCGGCGCCGCAGGCGCTGCAATGCTCGATGGGGCGCAATTGCCCCGTCAGCACCGTGGCCGGATCGCTCACGGCTTGTCCCCGGGCAGCTTGTCTTCCTGGCCCAGCCGGGACATGGCGGAGCGCATCAGCCGCATCTGGCCCGAAAAATTGGTGCACGCGTCGCAAATGGCCATGTGCCCGCGCATGCGCACGCGCTCGAACCAGCTCAGCGGCCGGTCCATGCCCTCCATGGTCAGGTGATGGATCTCGCGGCAGTTTGGCAGCAGCCGGCGGCGGGGTGGCGTATCAGACATGGCTTCCTTCGGTCGACAGGCGGTTTCAGGCCGCAGCAGCTTGCCTGGCTGCGGTGGCCCGGTTACAAGGTCCCGGCCAGGCGCTCACGCCTTCTGCCCAAACCAGTTCAGTTCCAGGCACTCGCGCAGGCGCATGCGGGCTCGGTACAGCATGACCCAGGCATTAGTCGTCGTGATCTCGAGTTCCTGACAGATTTCTTCGGTTTCCAGCTCTAGCCATTCCCGCATCATGAAAATCCGGCCGATCTTGGCGGGCAGCTTGTCCACGCACAGCTGGAGGATCTCGAAGAACTCGCGGCGCTCCAGCGCGCGGTCCGGGTTGCCCCAGTCCGAAGGTGGCGTATGGTAGTGGCCGTTCTTGGTGAACAGGGCGTCGAAGGCATCGATATCCGATTGCGCCTCGCCGTCTTCGTCGCCGCCGCCCAGCGTCAGGCGTACTTCGCGCCGGCCGCTGCGCAGCGTATCGATGATCTTGTGCTTGAGGATGCCGATGAGGTAGGTCTTCAGCGCGGACTGGCCGCTGAAGCGCTCCGGGTGTTCCAGCGCGGCTACCAGGGTGTCGGAGACGGTATCCTCGGCCAGTGCCTGGTCGCGTAGTTGCAGGCGGGCGAAGCGCAGCAAATGGGGGCGCAGGGCGCTAAGATCGTCGGGGTGCAGGCTCATTGTGTTGCCGCTATTCGGTGGCGATGCGACTGTTGGACAACGGTTGGACAACTGTTGCGTGGATAGAACGCCATGGTGCGCCGCAGTACGCATGCACCGGTTTTGAACCCCCGCTGCACCACCGTCTGCACGCGTGCGCCGCGGTTTCTTGTAAAATCGGCGCCTGCCGCGGCCGGAGGTGGCCTATTCGGGGTAAAAAGCCCCTAACCTATGGTGCACCGCCGGTCAGAATTGCCATGATACCTGTTGAATCTCACGGATGTCCCTTGCCATGAACGCCGACACCCCTGGGCCTGCCGCTACCGCGGTGGCCGCAATTGCCCCAGCCCTCAAGGCCGAAATCCTTGCCGAGGCGCTGCCCTATATCCGCAAGTTCCACGGCAAGACCATTGTGGTCAAGTACGGCGGAAACGCCATGACGGAGGAAAAGCTCAAGCACGGCTTTGCGCGCGACGTGATCCTGCTCAAGCTGGTCGGCATGAACCCGGTCGTGGTTCACGGCGGTGGCCCGCAGATCGACGAAGCCCTGAAGAAGGTTGGCAAGGTCGGCACGTTCATCCAGGGCATGCGCGTGACCGATGAAGAGACCATGGAAGTGGTCGAATGGGTGCTTGGCGGCGAAGTGCAGCAGGACATCGTCATGCTGATCAACCAATATGGCGGCCAGGCCGTGGGGCTGACCGGCAAGGACGGCGGCCTGATCCGCGCCAAGCGCCTCAAGATGCCGGACCGCGAAAGCCCCGGCGCCTTCATCGACATCGGCTTCGTGGGCGATATCGAAGCCATCAACCCGGCGGTGGTCAAGGCCCTGCAGGACGACGCCTTCATCCCGGTGATCTCGCCGATCGGCTTTTCCGACGACGGCCAGGCCTACAACATCAACGCCGATGTGGTGGCGGGCAAGATGGCCGAGATCCTCAAGGCCGAGAAGCTGGTCATGATGACCAACATCCCGGGCGTGATGGACAAGGCCGGCAACCTGCTGACCGACCTGTCGGCGCGCGAGATCGAGGAACTGTTCGCGGATGGCACCATCTCCGGCGGCATGCTGCCCAAGATCTCGTCGGCGCTGGACGCGGCCAAGAGCGGCGTGAATTCGGTGCACATCATCGACGGCCGCATCGAACACTCGCTGCTGCTTGAAATCCTGACCGAACAAGCGTTCGGTACCATGATCCGTTCGCACTAGAACGCATCTACGGCAGCGCGCGCCGCGCGCTGCCGCTTCACTTCTTTTTCTTCCCGCGTGCCCTCTATTTCCCCGCCCTTGCGCCGCAGCCTGCGCGGTGCGCGCCGACGCCGCCCCGCGGGCGACAATTCCGGCCGCACGGTCTGGCTGTTCGACCTCGACAACACGCTGCACGACGCGTCGCATGCGATCTTTCCCGCCATCAACCAGTTGATGACGGCGTATGTCGCGCGCGTGCTGGGCAGTGACGAGGCCACCGCCAGCGAGGTTCGGGTGAAGTACTGGCAGCGCTATGGCGCGACGCTGCTGGGCATGATCCGCCACCACAACGTGGACCCGGCCGACTTCCTGCGCGCCGCGCATGATTTCCCCGAACTGGCGGAGATGGTGCGGGTGCAGCGCGGCCTGGTCGGCCACCTGCGCCGCCTGCCCGGGCGCAAGATCCTGGTGACCAACGCACCGGAGCAATACGCGCGCGCGGTCATGAAGGTGGCTGGCATCCAGCGGTGTTTCGAGCGGGTGGTCGCCATTGAGGACATGTGGGTGCACGGCCATCTGCGGCCCAAGCCGGACCGGCGCATGTTGCGCCGGTTGCTGGTGCAGCAGCGGGTGGCGCCGCACCGCGCGGTGCTGGTGGAAGACACGTTGTCTCACCTCAAGCGCTACGCGGGCACGGGCATTCGCACGGCCTGGGTGACGGGCTACCTGCGCACGCTGGCGCCATCGCGTCCGCACGACGTCCCGATGCCCGCGGACTCCGCCGTGGCGGGCGTCAGCGGTGACGCCGTGCTGCGCAGCACGCTGGATGCGCAGGACCGGCAGCACACCGGCCACGCCGCGCAGGAACATTCAGTCACGCTGGTGGCGGCCGAGACGCAGGATCCGCCCGCGCTGGCGACTGGCACGACAGCGCCGCAGGCGCTGCCGGCATCGGCGCCGCGCGTGCGGGCGCGGATCGTAAATCGCCCCGGCTATGTGGACGTAAAAGTACAATCCATGCATCAACTCCAACGACGAATGCGGAGAATCGGGTCATGATGCACAGTAACGGGCACCCATCGGGTGCGGCTGAGGCCGCCGCCGGGCAGGGCGCAGGCGCGGACGGGGCGCCGGCACGCAAACGCCCGCGTCCTGGCGAGCGGCGTGTGCAGATCCTGCAGACGCTGGCCGGGATGCTGGAAGTGCCGCGCGGGGAAAAGGTCACCACCGCGGCGCTGGCTGCCAAGCTCAGCGTATCGGAGGCGGCGCTGTACCGCCATTTCGCCAGCAAGGCGCAGATGTTCGAAGGCCTGATCGGCTTTATCGAGCAGACCGTCTTCGGACTGATCAACCAGATCACCTCCCAGGAAGAGCATGGCTTGCGCCAGGCGCACGCCGTGGTGCGCATGCTGCTGTCCTTTGCCGAGAAAAATCCCGGCATGACGCGCGTGCTGACCGGCGAGGCGCTGGTGGGCGAGCATGATCGCCTGCAGGAGCGCATCAACCAGGTCGTGGACCGGATCGAGGCCTCGCTGCGGCAGTGCCTGAAGATCGCCATCAGCCAGGGTGCGTTTCCGCCAGACGCCGATGTGCCGGTGCGCGCCGCGCTGATCGTGGCGACCGTGCAGGGCCTGTGGCATCGCTATGCCAAGAGCGGCTTTCGCAAACTGCCCAGCGAGAACGCGGACGCGCAGTTGCGCGTGTTGCTCGGCTAGGCCGCGCCAGCGGTCATGAACAAGGGCAGGCTTGCGCCTGCCCTTTCTTGTTGGTTCGCGTAGATCAGCCCAGCGCCGCCATCAAGCCCGCCATCCGGTACGGCGGGTGATGGCCCACATTCACGTCCAGCCTGCGCCAGGCCTGATGCGATCGAACCAGCGGCGCAGTGCAGCACCGATGCCGGCAAACGCCAGCAGCGGCAGGCCGATCCACGCACACTCCAGCCAGAAGCGCGCAGCGCCAAACAGGCCCGCGCCGGCCAGCGGCAGCGGCCGCCATGGCAAGGTCACGCGTTGCGCCGTCAGTGGGTAGAACAGCGCCGTGCCGATGCCGCGGTCGGTCAGCAGGTCCAGCAAGGGATGCGACACGGTGCTCAGCGCGATGAACACGAACGCGATGCCGCGCCGCCAGCCGCAGCGCCGCGCCGCCAGCGCGGCCAGCAGGCCCAGCGCCACCGCGAAGCCGATCGAGTGGGTCAGGCCGCGGTGGCCCAGCAAGGTGTTGTAGCGCACCCCG
This sequence comes from Cupriavidus basilensis, assembly GCF_008801925.2. NCBI lineage: Bacteria > Pseudomonadati > Pseudomonadota > Betaproteobacteria > Burkholderiales > Burkholderiaceae > Cupriavidus > Cupriavidus basilensis. Next base: position 305,268 of record NZ_CP062803.1, read on the forward strand.
GCGTACCAGACGTTGAGCATGTCGACATCCGGCACGATGCTCGCCGCGACACCAGCCAGCAGCAGGCCGGCCGGCACCCGCCGCCGTCCCAGCACGGCCGCCAGCGCGAGTGGCGGGGCGCAATGAAGGTAGGTTGGCATGGCGTCGCTCCTTCGATCAGGCAGATGCCGAGGCGGCGGCGGCGTCTTCTTCGCCGGCCGGGGCGGCAGGTTTGTCGCGCAGCGGTTGCCATGCGGCGCCCGCGGCGTACCAGTCGATGCGCCGGGTCATGACCATGATGGCTGCCAGGATCACGAACATCAGCAGCGAGCCCAGCATCAGCGCATTGTCCTCCGACAGCAGCAGGCCATAGAGCGCGCCGTACAGCACCGTCAGCAGCGTGGCAAAGGCCAGCCCGCGCCGCCAGCTCTGCAGCACGAACGACAGGTAGAACCCCAGCAGCCCGATGCAGGCACCGCTGGCCGCCAGGTAGGCCAGCGCGAACGAGATATGCTCGGACAGGCTCAGCAGCAACAGGAAGAACACCGCGAGCGCCAGGCCTACCAGCAGGTACTGGATCGGGTGGATGCGCAGGCGCTTGATGAGCTCGAACATGAAGAAGCCGGCAAAGGTCAGCAGCACGAACATGGCACCGTACTTCACCGCGCGCTCTGCCTGCAGGTAGATGTTGACCGGATCGATCAGCGTCACCGACACCGTTTCCAGCGTGCCGTCTCCCGGGCCAGCGAGCTGGCCGCGAGCCTTGGTGTTGTACGAGGTCACGCTCCAGTTGCTGCGAAAGCCTTGCGCGGTCACGCTGCGGGTGCGCGGCAGGAAGTCACCGTCGAAACTCGGATGCGGCCAGGCGGAATCGAGCGAGATATCGTTCTGGTCGCCCACCGGGGTGAAGGCCAGCGACTGCGCGCCCAGCAGCGGCAAGGTCAGCGAGAACGGCACCACGCGCTGTGCCTGCGCGGACCTGCCATCCAGGCCGGGCTTTGCGGCCTTGGCGGGCGGCAGGTCGATCTCGGCGTGCAGGCCTTGGGACAGGCTCTTGAGCAGCGCGCCTTGCTCCAGCTTCAGCGCCTTGCCGTCCAGCTCGAACGCAGGCGCCGCCATCAGGCCGCGCGTGTCGCTGATGCCGATCGTGATGTACGGCTGGCCCACCTCAAAGCCGACGTGGCCGGCCGAGCGCGGCAGCTCGGCCGGATCGGGCAGCGCGATGGTGCCCTGCCAGCGGCTTTGCATCTCGTACACCAGCACCTTGTGAATGCCGCGGTAGCGCTCGCTTGGCGTGACCTCGCCCTTGACGCGCAGCGTGGTGGGGAAGACCAGCAGTTGCCTGGCCTCCGCCTGCAGCACGGTGGCATTGGGCCGCTTGGGGTCGCTGCTGTCCGTCACGCGCAGGATCTCCTTGTACGGCAGCACCAGCACCGGGCCGGTCAGGGTTTGCGGGCCGGCGTAGCTCTGCCAGACGCTGCGCACCGCTTCCTCGCGGTAGTGCTTGCGGTCCTGCACGGCGTTGCCCACGAGGTGCAGCGGGATCAGGATCAGCAGGATCAGGAACGCCGTGATGGCGGACTTGAAAAACAGGATTCGGTTCATGGCGGCAGGCGCGCGGGAGTGACGATGCCGCTAGCTTAGGCTTGCCATGTGAGCCGCCGCGGAAGCCTGCGTGAAGCGATGCGCGCGATTGTGTGTTGAGTGTGAAGCCGCTAGGCCGCAGGCAGCGTCAGCGTCGCGCACGCGCCACCTTCGGCGCGGTTGGCCAGCTTGATGTCACCGTGATGCAGCGTGGCGATCTCGCGTACGAAGCACAGGCCCAGCCCGGTGCTCTTGTCTTGTCCGCCGGGGCGCGGCAGCGAATAGAAACGCTCGAACAGGCGCGGCAGCGCATAGTCGGGAACGCCGGGGCCGTGATCGGTGACGCGCACGGCGATCATGTGGGCGGGCTCGTTGCCGTGCGCTACGGACACGTCGACCGTGCTGGCCGCCGGCGCAAAGTCGATGGCATTCTCCAGCAGGTTGCCCAGCGCCTGGTGCAGCAGGAACGGATCGCCCCTCACCACCGCCGCGGGCTGGCCCGGTGGCAGCAAGCGCAGCGTCAGGTCGCGCTGGCGGGCGCGTGGCTCCAGCTCATGCAGCAACTGCTCGATCAGCGGCTCCAGTGCGACCGGCGCGTGGGTCTCCAGGCTCTGGCGTTGCTCCAGCGCCGCCAGCGCCAGCAGCTTGCGGATCATTTCCTCAAGCCGCTGCGCCTGCCTTCGGATATTGGCGACGAAGCGGTTGCGGTCGGCGGCCGGCATGTCTTCCTGCAGCAGCTCGGCGGCGCCGCCGATGGCCGCCAGCGGGCTCTTCATCTCGTGTGTCAGCGTGTGGATATAGTGCTCGACGTACTGTTTGTCCTCCAGCCGCAGGCGCATGCTCTCCACCGAGCGCCCCAGCTCGGCCAGCTCGCTGGCGCCGCGCAGCGGCATCTCGGCACGCTCGCCCGATGCCACCGCACGCGCGTAGCGCTGCAGGCGGCGCAGGCCGTGCACCAGCCACAGCGTGCAGGCCAGGCCGATCACGAACGCACCACCCATCAGCAGCAGGCCGTTGAGCAGGATCTTGCGCTGGCTGCGCTCGATGAACGGCGCCATGGTCACATTGGGCTTGGCCACGGTCAGCACGCCGATGGTCTTGTTGCCGTCGCGGATGGGGGCTGCCACGTGCATCACCGTGCTGGCGTCGTCGTCAGGGTTGGCGCGGGTGCTGCGCGCGCCGTACTCGCCGCGCAGCGTGCGGTAGACGTCGTTCCAGCGCGAGTAATCCGCGCCCACGGCGGCCTCGCCGGAATCGAAGCGCACGATGCCACGCGCGTCCGTGATGTAGATGCGGTAGCCCACCGCATCCTTGTGCATGCCCCACACATTGGCGTCGACCTTGTCCTCGCGCAGCCGCGCCAGGCGGCGCGCGAAGGCGCCGTTGGCAATGCGGCCGCTCTTCATGTCGTCGGCGGCCAGCACCGCCAGCACGTGGGCGGTGTCGACCAGCGTGTCTTCCATGGCCTGCCGCACGCCGGGCTTGACCTCCTGCACGAACACCCGCAGCGTGAGGAAAGCCGCCAGCCCGACGATCAGGAAGAAGCCGAGGAAGATGCGAAGCCCGATATGCATGCGTAGCCGTGGGTGCGTTGTGAGCGAGGTGAAGGAGGGACTCAGCTTTCGAGCGAATACCCCATGCCGCGATGGGTGCGGATCGAATCGCACTCGGGGTCGAGCGCGCGCAGCTTGGCGCGTACCGTCTTGATATGCGTGTCGACGGTGCGGTCGATGGTGTCGACCGCGTCGTGCCAGACCAGGTCCATCAGCTGCGCGCGCGAATAGATGCGCCCGGGGTGCTGCAGCAGCAAGGCCAGCAGCCGGTACTCGTAGCGGGTCAGGTCGAGCCACTGGCCACGCCAGGCCAGGCGCGCGCCGTCGGCATCGAGCGTGAAGCCGTCAGGCGGCGCCAGGGCTTGCACCGGCACCTGCGGTGCTGCGCGCTTGCCGGCACGCCGCAGGATCACGCGCACCCGCGCCGCCAGCTCGCGCGGCGAGAAGGGCTTCACCACATAGTCGTCGGCGCCGATTTCCAGGCCGACGATGCGGTCGATTTCCTCGTTGCGCGCGGTGAGGAAGATCACCGGCACATCGGAGAAGGTGCGCAGCGTGCGGCAGACTTCGAAGCCATTGATGTCGGGCAGGCCCACGTCCAGGATCACCAGGTCCGGCGCCTGCGCGCGCAGGCGCGCCAGCGCAGCGCTGCCGAGCGCGCAGTGCTCGACCGTCATGCCTTCGGTGGATAGCGCATAGAGGATGGTGTCCGCGATCGCGGATTCGTCTTCGATGACCAGGATGCTGGGTGGTTTCGTCAAGGCTGGATTGCGTTTGGTTGGCGTCTGGCGGCGCGCCGCCGCCGGCGCGTTTGTTTGCTCTATAATAAGCGGGTCGCGCCGATTTGAAGACTGGCTTGCGGGCGCGCGGCGGCATGGTAACCCCTGGAGGTTTGGTTTTGGGGGTTCCGGCAGCCAATATAAATGCGGCTAAAGAGGTGGGTCGGTTCCCTGCCACGCAAGGCAACCGGCACGCGGGACGCAAGGCCCGTGCAAAACCCGATTTGGCTGCGCCGTCGTTGATGCTGTGCTTGATGTCAGGTTTGATGTCATCCGCAGGCAACGTCCAAGCAAGGCCGGTCGGGTTTTTTTACGCCTGTTTGCCAACGGGCTCATTCCATGACAGACGTAGCTCCGCCTCCTGCCGCGCTTGCCCTGCCGACCGACTCGGTCGGCATCGTCGCGCCGCAGTGCATGCATTTCACCGAGCCATTGAAGCTGCGCAACGGCACCTCGCTCGCCGACTACGACCTGATGGTCGAGACCTACGGCACGCTCAACGCCGCCCGCTCCAACGCCGTGCTGGTGTGCCACGCGCTTAACGCCTCGCACCACGTGGCCGGCGTGTACGCGCACGACCTGCGCGATGTCGGCTGGTGGGACAATATGGTCGGCCCGGGCAAGCCGCTCGACACCGACCGCTTCTTCGTCATCGGCGTCAACAACCTTGGCTCCTGCTTCGGCTCGACTGGCCCGATGAGTGCCAACCCCGCCACCGGCCAGCCCTACGGCGCCACCTTCCCGGTGGTCACCGTGGAAGACTGGGTCAATGCCCAGGCGCGCGTGGCGGACCGCTTCGGCATCACCCAGTTCGCGGCGGTGATGGGCGGCAGCCTGGGCGGCATGCAAGCGCTGGCCTGGAGCCTGATGTACCCGGATCGGCTGCGCCACTGCATCGTGGTGGCCTCCACGCCCAAGCTGTCGGCGCAGAACATCGCCTTCAACGAGGTCGCGCGCAGCGCCATCCTGTCGGACCCCGATTTCCACGGCGGCAACTACTACGCGCATGGCGTCAAGCCCAAGCGCGGCCTGCGCGTGGCGCGCATGATCGGCCATATCACCTACCTGTCCGACGAGGACATGGCGGAGAAATTCGGCCGCGAGCTCAAGACCGATGACATCCGCTTCTCCTTCGATGTCGAGTTCCAGGTGGAGAGCTACCTGCGCTACCAGGGCGACAAGTTCGCCGAGTACTTCGATGCCAACACCTACTTGCTGATCACGCGCGCGCTCGACTACTTCGATCCGGCGCTGGCCTTCGGCGGCGATCTCACGCGCGCGGTGTCGCAGACGCAGGCCAGTTTCCTGGTGGCCAGCTTCACCACCGACTGGCGCTTCGCGCCCAATCGCAGCCGCGAGCTGGTCAAGGCCCTGCTCGACAACAAGCGCCCGGTCAGCTATGCGGAGATCGATGCGCCGCACGGGCACGATGCCTTCCTGCTGGACGACCCGCGCTACCACAACCTGATGCGCGCCTACTACGAACGCATCGCCGAGGAGATAGGCGCATGAATGCCGCGGCCAACCCCAATATCCTGGCGCTGCGCCCCGACTTCCGCGCCATCGCGCGCTGGATCGAGCCCAATTCCACCGTGCTCGACCTGGGCTGCGGCGACGGCAGCCTGCTGCGCGTGCTGCAGGACGAGCTCGACGTGCAGGCCTACGGCATCGAGATCCAGGACGAAGGCGTGCTGGCATGCGTGCAGAAGGGTGTGCACGTGATCCAGCAGAACCTGGAAGGCGGCCTGGCGCTGTTCGAGGACAAGAGCTTCGATACGGTGATCTTGTCGCAGACGCTGCAGACCATCCACAACACCGCGCAGGTCCTGCGCGAGACGCTGCGGGTGGGGCGCGAATGCATCGTGTCCTTTCCCAACTTTGGCTACTGGCCGCACCGGCTGTCGGTGTTCCGAGGGCGCATGCCGGTGTCTGAGGCGCTGCCATACCAGTGGTACAACACGCCGAACGTACGGGTGCTGACCATCAGCGACTTTGAATCGCTGGCGTCCAAGGTCGGCCTGCGCATCCTTGACCGCGTGGTGATGCACGAGGGCGTGACGGTCAACTGGGGCTCGAACTGGCGCGGCAGCCTGGCGGTGTACCGGGTTTGCGCCACGTGAACCGGCGAGGGCGGGGGCTGCGCTTGGCGGTCCGCCGCGCTAGCCGCTGGTCTCCAGCGCGGCCTGCGCCACCAGGTAGTCGATAAAGGCGCGCACCTTGGGGGCCAGGTGGCGGGTTGGCGTGTAGACCGCGAAGGCCGTGCCCACGTAGGGTTCGAGGATTTCCCAGTCGTCCAGCACCGGCACCAGGCTGCCCGACGCCAGCGCCGCGGCGGCCGAGAAGTCCGGCACCAGCCCGATGCCCCCGCCGGCCTGCGCCATGGCGACAATGGCCGCGCTGTTGTTGAGCGTGACCTTTGGCGGGATGCGCAGTGCCACGGTCTGCCCGTCGCGCCTGCGCCGCAGGCTCCAGCGCTCGCCAAAGGCGCCATAGCCCAGGTAGAGGCAGCGATGCCCGGCTAACGCCGCCGGCTCGGCTGGCGTGCCATGCCGCGCCAGCCAGCCGGGTGCCGCCACCAGCCGGTAACGTACCGCGCGGATTGGCCGCGCTGCCAGCCCCGGCGCCAGTTCGCGCGCAATGCGGATGGCTACGTCCACGCCTTCTTCCACCAGGTCCACCAGGCGGTCCGCCAGCGTCAATTGCAGGTCCAGCGCGGGAAAGCGGTCCAGCAGGGCCGGCAGCCGTGGCGCCAGCCAGGCCTGCCCGAACACCACCGGTGCGCTGACCCGCAGCAGGCCGTGCGGTGCGCCGCCGTGGTCGCTGGCCAGCGTGCTGACTTCCTGCGCCGCGGCCACCATCCGGGCGCACGCGGCGTGCACTGCCTGTCCGAGCTCAGTCAGGGTGAAGGCGCGCGTGGTCCGTTGCAGCAGGCTGCCGCCGATGGCCGCTTCCAGCCGCGTCACATGGCGGCTGACGGCGGAGGGCGTCATGCCCAGCTCGCGGGCGGCGGCGGAGAAACTGCCGCATTCCACCACCCGGGCGAATACGGCCATGGCGTTGAGTTGCGCGACCGGCATGGGCTGGCTCTCATATTTGTGATCACAGATCAAATAATAATTGCTTGCAGGATGGATTGTTGACCTGAATGCACGGTGGAACAATGACGTCCAAGCGTACGAAGCTCCGTAGGAGACATCCATGAATATCGATCGATCTGGCGCCGCCGTGGCTTCCCCGGCCGCCACCCCGGCCCCCCAGGCCACGGAACCCGCACGGCGTGGCGGTGCCTGGCGCATGGTGGCCGCCATGGCCCTGTCGGGCACCATCGGCTGGTTCGTGGTGACCAGCGGGCAGTCGCCGCTGGACGTGGTGTTTTTCCGCTGCATTTTCGGCGGCGCCGCGTTGCTGGGCACGCTCGCCCTGCGGCGCGGCTGGCAGCCCATGCGCGCCCGCGACTGGCGCTGGCTGGCGCTGGGCGGGGTCACGCTGATCCTCAACTGGCTGGCCTTGTTCTCTGCCTATTCGTACAGCGGCATTTCGGTGTCCACGGTCGTTTATCACACCCAGCCCTTCTTCCTGCTGCTGCTGGCGGCGCTGTTCCAGCGCGAGGCCATCGCGCCCGGGCGGCTTGCGTGGCTGGTGCTGGCCTTTGGCGGCGTGGTGCTGATCACAGGGCTGGAGCACGGCGGTGCCACCGGCGGCATGCTGGCCGGGGTCGGGCTGGCAATGCTGGCGGCCTTGCTGTATGCCATCACCACCATGGCCACGCGCCGCCTCAAGGGGATTGCGGCGGGGCAGATCGCGGGCCTGCAGATGGCGATGGGGGTGGTCATGCTGTTCCCCCTGGCGCATCCGGCGGTCGAGACGTTCGGCGGGCGGACCTGGGGGGCATTGCTGGCGCTGGGCCTTGTCCATACCGGCGTGATGTACACGCTGCTGTATGGCGCCTTCCAGCGCCTCAACGTGCTATCGATCGCCACGCTCTCGTTTGTCTATCCGCTGGTGGCCATCGTGATTGATGTGCTGGTGTTCGGGGTGGTGCTCACGCCACTGCAGCTCGCTGGCATGGCGCTGATCCTGTTGGCGGTGATCGGCAACCAGCTTGGCTGGAATCCGCTGCGGCGGGCGCGGGCGGGGGGCTGACCCTGCGGCGGATTGGAGGGTGCGCCCGACGGAGGCGGTGCCAGCGCCCGTCCGCCGTTTGCAGTATTATCGAACGATCGTACTTTTTTGGTCCACGACATGTCCGCCACGCCAGCCAGCCAGACCGTCCATTCCTTCGACCACGCGATCGCGCTGGAGCCGGCGGGGGGTAATCTCTTCCACGGCCGCACCACGCCGGCCTACTGGAACATGATCGGCCCCTTCGGTGGCATCACGGCGGCCACCTTGCTGCAAGCCGTGCTGCAGCATCCCGAGCGGCTGGGCGATCCGTCCGCGCTGACCGTCAACTTTGCCGGACCGATCGTCGAAGGGCCGTTCGTGATCGAAGCGCGTCCGGTGCGCACCAACCGCAACACCCAGCACTGGACCATCGAGCTGCGCCAGGGCGATGAAGTGGCCACCACGGCCACCGCCTTCTTCGCCGTGCGCCGCGAGACCTGGAGTTGCGGCGAGGCCGTGTTCCCGCAGGTGCCGCCGGCAAGCGATGTCGCCCCGATGGCCGGTTTTGCCCCGGTGCGCTGGCTGGATGCGTATGAGTTGCGGCCGGTGCGCGGCGCCAAGCCGAATGTCGAGGCCGGCACCGAGAACCCGGACAGCTTGACCCAGTTCTGGCTGCGCGACGCGCCGGCGCGTACGCCGGACTTCGCCGCGATGGCGGCATGGTGCGACACCTTCTACCCGCGGATCTTCCTCAAGCGCGCCGGCTTCGTGCCGGCCGGCACGGTGTCGCTGACCACGTATTTCCATGCCGACGCCCCGACCCTGGCCGCGCTGGGCGACAGCCACGTGCTGGGCAGCGCCCAGGCGCAGGTGTTCCGCCAGGGCTTCTTCGACCAGAGCGCGCAGATCTGGAGCCCGCAGGGAGAACTGCTCGCGACCTCGCACCAGATCGTCTATTACAAGCAGTAAGAGGCCATTTTGAAACAGCCTCCGAGCGAGTCAGCGTTCGCGCTGCTGGGTGCCGGGGGCTAGGCCGCAGCGCGGGCCCGGGCTTCATAGCGATGCACGGTGTTGCGCATCGCCCAAAGCAGCACTACGCCGGGCACCGCCACCACCACGGTGCTCAGGTAAAAGGCCGACCAGCCGAAGGCCTCCACCAGGTAGCCAGAGCTGGGGCCAACATAGACGCGCCCGACCGAGGCCAGCGCCGAGAGCAGCGCGTACTGGGTGGCCGAGAACGAGCGGTTGCACAGTGTCATCAGCAGCGCCACGAAGGCCGCCGTGCCCATGCCGCCACAGAGGTTCTCCACCGCGATGGTGGCGCCCATGGTCCACAGGTGCGGCGGCGTCACCGCCAGGATCCAGTAGCCGAGGTTGGACACCCCCTGCAAGATGCCGAACAGCATCAGTGAGCGGTACAGGCCCAGGCGCACCATCAGCGTGCCGCCGAACAGCGCGCCCACAATGGTGGCGGCCAGTCCTAGCGTCTTGTTGACCAGGCCGACTTCGCCGGCCGAAAAGCCCACGCCGCGGATCAGGAAGGTGGTGGACAGGCTGCCGGCAAACGCATCGCCCAGCTTGTAGAGCACGATCAGCAGCAGCAGCCACCAGGCGCCCGGGCGCGAGAAGAAGTCGCGCAGCGGGCCCAGGATGGCTTCCTCCATGGAGCGCGGCGTGCGCGCAGGCGATTCCGCCTCGGGCGCCCACAGCAGGCTGACGATGCCGATGCCCATCAATCCCGCCATCAGCAGGTACATCTGCTGCCAGCCCAGCACGCGGTCGGCCAGCCACAGTGCCAGTCCGCCCGACACCAGCATCGCCAGCCGGTAGCCCAGCACCTTGACCGCCGCTCCCACGCCACGCTCCGGCGCGCGCAGCACGTCGGTGCTGTAGGCGTCGAACACGATGTCCTGCGAGGCAGACAGGAAGGCCACCAGCGTGGCCAGCGCCGCCAGTGTCCATAGCGCCTCGTGCGGCGGGCAGAAGGCCATGCCCGCGATGCCCAGCACCAGCCCGATCTGGGTCACCAGCAGCCAGCCGCGGCGCCGGCCCAGCAGCGGCGGTGTATAGCGGTCCATCAGCGGGGCCCACAGGAACTTGAAGATATAGGCCTGGCCCACCAGCGAGAAAAAGCCGATGGTCTTGATATCCAGCCCTTCCACCGTCATCCAGGCCTGCAATGTGCCGGAGGTGAGTGCCAGCGGCAGCCCGGAAGCGAAGCCCAGTGTGAGCATGGCACCGATGCGGCGATTGCGGAAAATGTCGAGATAGGCTTGAAAGGTCATGAATCAGGATGGCAAGCGGGGCAATCGGAGCAAATCGGGGCAATCAGGCTGGGCAAGGCGCCGTGTATTATTGCATTACCGTCAGCGCCGCCCCGACGCGTGGGACGCGCCGGGCCCGGACCGTGTCCTGGCCGCATCAAACCTTGCTCACCCTGCTTGCCGAAAACCGCATCCAAGGAATCGTCCATGTCCGATCGCCAGCGTTGTCAGTACCGCCACCGGCGGGCCGGATTTGCGTTGCCACGTCGACTGGCCGCGCTGGCGCTGGCGGCCAGCGCCGCGTTGAGCATGAGCGCGGTCCAGGCCCAGGGCCAGGCCCAGCCGCAGGACGCTGAAGATGGCATCCGCGTGCAACGCGGCGGCGCGTCCATCCGCCAGATCGTGCCGGTCGAGGTCATCGAGCAGCAGGCCTCGCAGGAGTACGAGCAACTCAAGGAAGAGGCGCAGGCCAAGAAGACCCTGGTCGGCGACAATAACCCGCAACTGGTGCGCCTGCGCGCCATCGCCAAGCGCATCCTGCCGCAGACCCCGCGCTGGAACGAGCGCGCGAAGCAATGGAAGTGGGAAGTCAACCTGATCAACTCCAGGCAGGTCAATGCGTTCTGCATGCCCGGCGGCAAGATCGCCTTCTACTCCGGCCTGCTCGACCAGCTCAAGCTGACCGATGACGAAGTCGCCATGGTGATGGGGCACGAAATCGCCCATGCGCTGCAGGAGCATGCGCGCGAGCGGGCGGCCAAGTCCGAGATCACCAACCTGGGCGCCAACGTGATCTCGCAACTGTTCGGCTTCGGCAACCTCGGCAATATGGCCCTGGGCACCGGGGCGCAGTTGCTCACGCTGCGGTTTTCGCGCTCGGACGAGACCGAGGCCGACCTGGTCGGCATGGACATCGCCGCGCGTGCCGGCTACGACCCGCGCGCCGCCGTGTCGCTATGGCAAAAGATGGGCGCGGTCTCGCAATCGTCGGCGCAGTCGGGCTCGGAGTTCCTCTCCACCCATCCATCGGGCCGCACCCGCATCGCCGAGCTGGAGAAGCACCTGCCCGAGGTGTTGCCGCTCTACGCGCGCGCGATCGATTCCAGCGTTAGCAAGCTGCCGCCCTATCGGGCCAATATGGCCAACCTGAGCGGCGCGCCGGTCGACAGCGGCGACGACGACCGGCAAAAGCCACTAAAAAAGTAAAGACACCCGAGAGGCTCTCTTTATGGCAGATCCTGTACGATCAGTACATCGAACAGGGGCAATGAGGAGAGGACCATGAAGCGTTGGGTGCGATTCAGTCTGATGGCCGGCGCGTTGCTGGCGGGCGGCAGTGCGCAGGCGGCCGACCAACTGCTGAGCATGCCGATCGACAAGGCGCTGGCCACACCGGGGGCCAAGGAGCGCGTGGACCCGTCGATCAGGCTGCTGTTCGGTTTCAACAAGCTGCCGGGCGCGCAGGACGGCCAGTCTTTCAAGACCGTCAAGCGCATGCGCCGGCCTATCGACAACAGCAGCTCCACCGGCGGACCGCCGCCGCCGCCCGACGACGCGTTGTGCGCCACCCTCTTCGTGCAGGCGGTGCAGGAGTTGCAGCAGCGCGCGACCAAGGAAGGCGGCAGCGCCGTGGTCAATATCCGCAGCAACTGGAAGGACGACGAGACCGCCAGCGACAGCACCTACGTCTGCGCCAAGGGCAGCGCCTACCTTGGCGTTGCGCTCAAGGGCGTCGTGGTCAAGGCCGGGATCTGACCGAAGGGATTTCCCGGGGCGAAAAAAAGCCGGCGATGGTTTCGCCGGCTTTTTTTCATTCGCGGCTGGTGCCGCCGTATCAGCGCGTAAGCGTGTCAGGCGCTCAGGCCAGTCGCCTCGTCCGCGCCGACATGCACGTTCATGCATTGCACCGCGGCGCCGGCAGCGCCCTTGCCCAGGTTGTCCAGGCGCGCCATCAGCACGATGCGCTCGGCCGAGCCGAACACGAACAGGTCCACGCGGTTGGTGTCGTTGCTGGCCTGCACGTCGAAGAAGCCGCCGTCCAGGTTGGCTTCGTCGCCCACCGGCATCACGCGCACGAACTGCTCGCCTTCATAGTGCTTGCGGTACAGATCGGCGATCTGTTCCGGCGTGACCTTGCGCGCCAGGCGATCCGGGTACACCGGCACCGTCACGGCCAGGCCCTTGAGGAAGTTGCCGACGATGGGGTTGAAGATCGGCGCCTGCGCCAGGCCGGCCTGCACGCGCATCTCGGGCAGGTGCTTGTGCGCGAGGCCGAGCGAGTAGGGGCGCGGGCTGTCCAGCTTTGGGTTACCGCCGGCTTCGAACTCGGCAATCATCTGCTTGCCGCCGCCGCTGTAGCCGGTCAGCGAGAACGCCGAGATCGGGTAGTCGGCCTGCATCACGCCGGCTTCCACCAGCGGGCGCACCGCCATCAGGAAGGCGCTGGCGTGGCAGCCCGGCACGGCGATGCGCTTGCTGGCGCGGATCTTCTCGCGCTGGCCGCGCGTGAGTTCCGGCAGGCCGTAGGCCCAGCTGTCGGTGGTGCGGAACGCCGTGCTGGCGTCGATCACGCAGGTATTGGGGTTGGTCACCAGCGCCACGGCCTCGCGGGAGGCAACGTCGGGCAGGCACAGGAAAGCGACGTCGGCAGCATTCAGAAAGCGTGCTCGTTCGGCCGGATCCTTGCGCTTGTCGTCGGCGATACGCAGCAGCTCCACGTCGGAACGGCCGGAGAGATAGTCGAGCAACCGGAGACCGGTGGTGCCTTCCTGACCATCTACGAACACTTTGAAAACCATGGCGGACTCACTCGGAAATACGAAGGGTCCCATGCCGGAATCGGATGGGAAGCAGCATTGTAACTAGGTTGGGGGACGTCGCAGGGCGCATGCCGCGGCGCATCGCAAATTCCCTTGTTAGTTGTAACCTAGTAGGTTAAATTCGATGGAGAAACATACGCCTCACTGCAGGCTCTCGGTGATCAGGACCTTGGCCATCGAAGGGCGGGTTTGCCTGACCAGCTCCGCTGCCGTGCACAGTCGCAAGCTCGGATTCGACAGTGCCGACGTGATCGCCGTCATTGCTTCGCCGACGTCGGCAGACTTTTACAAGAGCATGACGACCTACGCGGATCACAAGGTATGGCAGGACGTTTACCGGCCGATTACCGCCGCCGGCGCACTGTATCTGAAACTGACGGTCACCGATGCGGTGCTGGTCGTGTCATTCAAGGAGCTGGAACCATGAAATGTCCAGAATGCGGGGGTGCGGAACTGGTGCAGGACACGCGCGACGTGCCTTATACGTACAAGGGCGAAACTGTCATCATTTCCGCGGTCTCGGGCGGCTTTTGTCCGGCGTGCGGGGAAATCGTGCTGGATCCGAATCAAGCGGACCGGTACGGCGAAGCGGCGGTGGCTTTCCAAAAGCAGGTCAATGCCGCCATCGTCGATCCCGCCTTCATCGTGGCCGTGCGCAAGAAGCTGAGCCTGGACCAGCGCGAGGCCGCCGAGATATTCGGCGGCGGCGTCAATGCCTTCTCGCGCTACGAAACCGGCAAGACCAAGCCGCCGCTGGCGCTGGTCAAGCTGCTCAAGGTGCTGGAGCGGCACCCGGAGCTGCTTGATGAGGTGCGCTCAGCGTAGCCGGTGCGCCCTCGGCCATACCCCTTACAGGGGGAAGTCGTAGTCGATCGACAGCGGCGCGTGATCGCTGAATTTCTCGTCCTTGTAGATCGAGGTGGCGCGCGCGGTCTCGGCGATCTTCGCCGTGGCCAGGTGGTAATCGATGCGCCACCCGACGTTCTTCGCATAGGCCTGGCCGCGGTTGCTCCACCAGGTGTACTGCTCGGGGCGCGGGTCCAGCTTGCGGAACACGTCCACATAGCCGTGCACGTCGAACAGCTCGCCGATCCAGCTGCGCTCCTCCGGCAGGAAACCCGAGTTCTTCAGGTTGCCCTTCCAGTTCTTGATATCGATTTCCTTGTGGGCGATGTTGACGTCGCCGCACAGCACGATCTCGCGCCCGCTGGCCTTGAGCTGCAGCAGGTGGGGCAGGAAGGCTTCCATGAAACGGAACTTCGCCTGCTGGCGTTCTTCCCCGCTGGAGCCGGACGGCACATAGACCGAGATCACGGCGAGGTGCGGATACTGCACCTCGACATAGCGGCCTTCGTTATCGAACTCGTCGACGCCGAAACCGGTGATCACCCGCTCCGGCTTGTGGCGCGTGTAAAGGCCGACACCGCTATAGCCTTTTTTCTCCGCATAATGGAAGTAGCCGTGGTAGCCGTGTGGCGCCAGGAACGCTTCCGTCATGTCGGCAGCCTGCGCCTTGAGCTCCTGGACGCAGACCATATCGGCGTCCTGCTTGCCCATCCATTCGAAAAAGCCTTTCTTGGCCGCGGAGCGGATGCCGTTGAGGTTGGCGCTGATAATCCGTAACATCTCGGGAAATTTTGAAATCAGAGAGAAAAGATGACGCAGCAGACGACGCCGCAGCCCGGCGCTGGCGACCTGAGCCAGACCTTCATCCGCTTCGCGCTCGACGCTGGCGTACTGTCCTTCGGCGAATTCGTGACCAAAGCGGGCCGCAAGTCGCCGTACTTCTTCAATGCAGGCCTGTTCAACCAGGGTGCGATGCTTGGCCAGGTGGCGCAATTCTATGCGAAAACCCTGCTGGCATCCGGATTGGAGTTCGACGTGCTGTTCGGGCCGGCCTACAAAGGCATCACGCTGGCGTCCGCCACCGCGGTGGCGCTGGCCGGGCTCGGACGTGACGTCGGCTTCGCCTACAACCGCAAGGAAGCCAAGGACCACGGCGAGGGCGGCACGCTGGTGGGCGCCAAGCTGCAGGGCAAGGTCGTGATCATCGACGACGTGATCTCGGCCGGCACCTCGGTGCGCGAGTCGATGGCGATGATCCGCGCGGCTGGCGCGGAGCCGGCCGCGGTGCTGATCGCGCTCGACCGGATGGAAAAGAGTGGCACCGCCGATCAGGTCGGGACGCATTCTGCAGTGCAGGATGTGCAGCGCGAATATGGCGTGCCGGTGATCTCCATTGCCAGCCTGAAGGACCTGCTGGCTTACCTGGACGCATCGCAGGATCCCGCGCTGGGCGGCTCGCGCGATGCAGTGGCTGCCTATCGGCAGCGCTACGGCGTATAGTCTGGAATCTGTTGCCTGCTGCTTGCAACGCTTTGTCGCAATGCAGCAGATAACAGGGAACCGCGCACGAAGATCGCCGGTCTGACTGATCTCGCTGGCCGGCCCCCCGGGGATCCGGGGACGCCAGCGATTCGCCTTGCCGCCCGGCAAGGCGGCGCAGCATCTCTTCAGGAGGTTGGCTGGCGATGGACATCAAGACGATCCGCGAGCAGGCATTTGCCATGCCGCTTACCAATCCGGCCTATCCGATGGGGCCATACCGTTTCATCCATCGCGAATTCTTCATCATCTCCTACCGTACGGATCCCGAGCTGTTGCGCGCGGTGGTGCCGGAACCCCTGGAGATCACCGACGCGGTGGTCAACTACGAATTCATCCGCATGCCGGACTCCACCGGGTTTGGCGATTACACCGAATCGGGCCAGGTGATTCCCGTCACCTACCAGGGCAAGCCCGGCAACTATACCCACGCCATGTACCTCGACGACCATCCGCCACTGGCGGGCGGGCGCGAGCTATGGGGCTTTCCGAAGAAGCTGGCCAGCCCCGCACTGGCGGTCCACACCGATACGCTGGTCGGTACGCTCGACTATGGCCCGGTGCGCGTCGCCACCGGCACCATGGGCTACAAGCACCGCGAGCTCGACAAGGACGCGCTGGGCCTGGCGCTTGCAAGCACGCCCAACTACCTGCTCAAGATCATTCCGCACGTGGATGGCTCCGCGCGCATCTGCGAGCTGGTCTGCTACTTCCTGAAAGACGTGCAGATGAAGGGCGCGTGGACCGGGCCCGCGGCGCTGTCGTTGTCACCGCATGCGCTCGCGCCGGTGGCTGGGCTTCCGGTGCTGGAAGTCCTCGGCGCCAAGCATTACGTTGCCGACCTCACCCTGGGGCTGGGCGAGGTGGTGTTCGACTACCTGGCCTGAGCGGCCACGCATTCAACGATATCCAACGGTTTCCATCGGCTCCGGCCCCTCCGGCCGGCCCGGCTAACCTGAATCATCCAGACAGGAGAAACGTCCATGAAGCTCCAAGGAAAATCCGCCATCGTGACCGGCGCTGCCAGCGGCATCGGCCGCGCCATTGCTGACCTGCTGGCCAAGGAAGGCGCGGCGGTCGCCATTGCCGACCTGAATCTCGAGGCTGCGCAGAAAGCTGCCGCCGATATCGAAGCTGCCGGTGGGCGCGCCATCGCCGTGGCGATGGACGTCACCAACGAGGACGCGGTCAACCTCGCTACCGAGGAGGTGGCCAAGGCGTTCGGTGGCATCGACATCCTGATCTCCAACGCCGGCATCCAGATCGTCAACCCGATCCAGAACTACGCCTTCTCCGACTGGAAGAAGATGCAGGCCATCCACGTCGATGGCGCCTTTCTCACCACCAAGGCCGCACTCCAGCACATGTACAAGGACAAGCGCGGCGGCACCGTGATCTACATGGGCTCGGTGCACTCGCACGAGGCCTCGCCACTGAAGTCCGCCTACGTTGCGGCCAAGCACGCGCTGCTTGGCCTGGCGCGCGTGCTGGCCAAGGAAGGGGCGGAGTACAACGTGCGCTCGCATGTGATCTGTCCGGGTTTCGTGCGCACGCCGCTGGTCGACAAGCAGATTCCGGAGCAAGCCAAGGAGCTTGGCATCAGCGAAGAAGAGGTGATTCGCCGCGTCATGCTGGGTGGTACCGTGGATGGCGTCTTCACCACCGTGGACGACGTGGCGCAGACCGCGCTGTTCCTGTGCGCCTTCCCGTCGGCGGCGCTGACCGGGCAGTCATTTATCGTGAGCCACGGCTGGTACATGCAGTAAGCGACAGGAAAAGCGGCCGGGTGGCGGTACCACCGCCCGGCCGGCATGACCGCGTGCAAGATCGGAAAGCAAAGTCATCAAGGAGGGGTCGTGGCAGGTGGACGTCGGCAGAAGCTGGATAAAGTGGCACAGGAAAACACAGTGGCACAGGGAAAGGGCACGCCGAAGCAGGCTGTAGAAAGCGCCGCGGCTGCCGTGGTAGCGAACCCGGCGGCGCCCACGCTAAAACGCGAGGCGCCAAAGCCCGAAGCGCTACGAGAGCCGGAGCCCAACCTCCTGCCTCCCGGCGGCTGCGCGCCGCCGGACCTCGCGCCCGAGGGCGCCGGCCGCGCGCGGCCGGTTCACCATGAATACACGGTCCGGGCTTTGGTGCTGCAGGGCGGTGGCGCGCTCGGCTCGTATCAGGCGGGCGTGTACCAGGGGCTGGCGGAGGCGGGCATCCAGCCTAACTGGGTGGCCGGGATTTCAATCGGCGCGCTGAACGCAGCCGTGATCGCGGGCAATGCACCCGAGCGCAGGGTCGAGCAGTTGCGTGCATTCTGGGACTACATTTGCCAGCAGCCCTGGCTGCCCAGCCTGCTGCCTTATGAGGTGGCCGCACAGGGCGCTGCGCACTGGCCCGATCCGCTGCGCATCTGGTTCGACGGCATCGAGGCCGCGCGTGCCATCTTCGAGGGGCAGCGGGGCTTCTTCCAGCCTCGTCCGTGGCCCAGCCTGGTGGAGCGCCAGTGCGGCCCAGCCAATGCCAGCTATTACGATACAAGCCCGCTCAAGGCCACGCTGGAGCGCTTTGCCGATTTTGACCGCATCAACTCGCAGCATAACGAGATGCGCGTGTCGGTGGGCGCGGTGAATGTGCGGACCGGCAATTTCGCCTATTTCGACAACACCCGGCGCAAGCTGCGCGCCGAGCATTTCATGGCCTCCGGCGCCTTGCCGCCCGGCTTTCCCGCGGTGGAGATCGATGGTGAGTTCTATTGGGATGGCGGCCTGGTGTCCAACACGCCGCTTTCGGAGGTGCTGACCGCCCAGCCCCGGCGCGACGCGCTGATCTTCCAGGTGGACCTGTGGAGCGCGCGGGGCAAGCTGCCGCACAACCTGCTGGAGGTGGCCGAGCGGCAGAAAGACATTCAGTATTCCAGCCGCACGCGCACCATCACGGATTACATGAGCGAGCAGCAGAACTACCGCCGCATGCTGAGCGAGGTGATGGCGCTGGTGCCGCAGGGGCAGCGTGACAGCGACTGGTACCGCAAGGCGGCGGAGTATGCATGCGATGCGCGCCGCAACGTGATCCAGCTGATCTATCGCGACAAGACGTTTGAGGGCAACGCCAAGGATTATCAGTTTGGCTTGCTGACGATGAACGAGCACTGGACCAGCGGGCTGGACGACATCCGGGAAACGCTGAAGCATCCGGAGTGGCTGGCCATGCCGACGCACGAGAAGCCGTTTGTCACGCACGACATCCATCGCGGCAACGGGCACGCCTGACCCAAAGCGAAGGGGCCGGCCTGGCCTGGTCCCTTCGCGTTGCGCTTGTGCCTCAGACCACCTTCAGCTTCGCCAACGCCGGTTTTCCCGGCGGATACGCCGGCTTCAGTTTCTCGAACACCGCCATCAGGATCTCCGCCACCATCAGGTTCCGGTGCGTCTTCGAATTCGCGGGCACGATATACCACGGTGCTTCCGGCGTGCTGGTCGCGGCAATGGCGGCCTCGTAGGCGGTTTCGTAGTTCTTCCAGTACTGCCGCTCCTCCAGATCCTTCGGGTCGAACTTCCACTGCTTCTGCGGATCCGCCAGCCGTGCTTCCAGCCGGGCTTTCTGCTCGTCCTTGGAAATATGCAGGAAGCACTTGACGATGGTGGTGCCGGTTTCCAGCAGCATCGTCTCGAATGCCCGTAGCTGCTTGTAGCGGCGCTCGCATTCGGCCTCGTCGATCCACTCGTGCACTCGCGTGATCAGCACGTCTTCGTAGTGGCTGCGGTTGAAGACCACGATCTCGCCGGCGCGCGGCACCTGCGCATGGATGCGCCACAGGTAGTCGTGCGCGAGTTCCTCGGCGGTGGGGGATTTGAAGCTGACGACGCGGATGCCGAGCGGGTCGAAGCTGCGAAAGACGCCGCGCACGGTGCCATCCTTGCCGCTGGTGTCCATGCCTTGCAGCACGATCAGCAGCTTGCGCTGGTGCTCGGCATAGAAGATGTCCTGCTGGGCGTCGAGCTGCGTGCTCAGTTCGGTGAGGCGGGCCTGGTCGGCGACCTTGTCGCCGCTGGAGAACGGCTTGGCGTCGGGGTTGAAGTCGGCCAGGCTGAAGTTCTTGCCCGAGGTGATGCGGAAATCGGCGAGCGGCATTGGCACTCCATAGAGGGCGCGGCCATGGCTGGCCGCAATCCCCTATGGTCAGGCAGGCAGCCGGTCCAGGTCAATGCTGCCTTCGAAGACCGTGGTGGCGGGGCCGGTCATGCGTACCGACTCGCCTTCGCCGTCCCAGGCAATCGTCAGGTCGCCGCCATGGGTGTGCACCAGCACCGGCGAGTCCAGCAGGCCGCGGCGAATGCCGGCGACGACCGCCGCGCATGCGCCCGTGCCGCAGGCCAGGGTCTCGCCGGCCCCGCGCTCGAACACGCGCAGGCGGATCGTGTGGCGCTCCACCACCTGCATGAAGCCGGCGTTGACGCGGTTGGGGAAGCTCGCGTGGTGCTCGATGATGGGGCCGTCCTGCAGCACCGGGAACGCCTCGGTGTTGTCCACCACCTGCACCGCGTGGGGGTTGCCCATCGAGACTGCCGAAATCCACCCGGTGCGGCCGTTGACTTCCAGTCCGTACAACGTGTCGCGGCCTTCGGCCTTGGTCGGCAGGCCTTCGGGGCGGAACGGTACGCGGGCAGGTTCGAGTTCCGGCGCGCCCATGTCGACCGTGACCTGGCCGTCGTCCTGCAGCGTCAAGGTGATCACGCCGTTCATCACTTGCACGCGCACCGAGCGCTTGTCGGTCAGGCCGTGGTCGGTGACGAAGCGTACAAAGCAGCGCGCGCCATTGCCGCAGTGCTCCACTTCGCCGCCGTCGGCGTTGAAGATGCGGTAGCGGAAGTCGACGTCGTCCCGGGTGGGTTTCTCGACCACCAGGATCTGGTCGGCGCCCACGCCGAAATGCCGGCTGGCGAGCGCGCGCCACTGCGCCGGGGTCAGGTTCAGGGTCTGGTGGATGCCGTCAAGCACGACGAAGTCGTTGCCGGCGCCGTGCATCTTGGTGAACTGGAGTTTCATAGTGCGATTGTAGTCGGGCCGTCCGGCGCTTGCTGGCGGCGTGTCGAGGGTGGCGCGGGCTGCATGTCTGGCTGGCGATGCCGCCGCCGCGCCCACGTGGTCAGTAGTTTTCGCGCTCGCCGTCGGGGCGGTGCTTGAAGCGTTTGTGCACCCAGTAATACTCAGTCACGCGGGGGCGGATGCAGTCTTCGAAGAAGGCATTCATGCGCCGGGTGTCCTCGGTCACGCTGTCGCCAGGGTAGTTTTCCCAAGCCGGCAGGATGCGTAGCACATAGCCCTGGTAGTCGGGCAGCATCTCGGTATAGATCGGCACCACCTTGGCCCCGGTCAGCCGCGCCAGGCGTGATACCGAGGTCAGGGTCAGGGCCTCCACGCCAAAGAACGGGATGTACTCCGAGTCGCGCTCGCCAAAGTCCATGTCGGCGATCAGCTGCAGCGCTTCGCCCTTGCGCAGGCAGCGGATGATGTCGCGCGCGCTGTCGTTGCGGGCAATCATCTTGGCGCCGAAGCGGCCGCGCGCGTGCTTGAGGAACCCGTCGAACAGGTCGTTCTTCTGCTTGGTGTAGAGCGACGCGCCGGAGCGTTTGACGTGCTCGCGCAGGTGGATGGTGAGGCGGATCGCGCCAGCTTCGACGCCCGAGAGATGCAGCGTGACGAGGATGTGGGGCGTGCCGTCCAGCGCCACCAGGTCGGCCTGATCGTCGATCTGGACCCAGCGGCGCATCTGCGCCTCGCTGCCGGTCCAGAAGATGCCGCGCTCGGCAAAGCTGCGAAAGACGGTGCGAAAGGTCTGCCGCGAGAGCGTTTCAATCTCGGCGTCGGTCCGCTCGGGGAAGCACAGGCGCAGGTTGGTCTGCACCACGCG
Source organism: Cupriavidus basilensis (assembly GCF_008801925.2). Lineage (NCBI taxonomy): Bacteria > Pseudomonadati > Pseudomonadota > Betaproteobacteria > Burkholderiales > Burkholderiaceae > Cupriavidus > Cupriavidus basilensis. Next base: position 326,637 of record NZ_CP062803.1, read on the forward strand.
GCGCCGGCTGCTGGGAATGAGGTAGAGCAAGCTGCCCAGGCCTTCGCCGAAGCGTGCCACGAGCGGATAGGGGAGCTTGCCCAGCACGGTCAGCAGGCCGATGCCGAGCCAGGTAAAAATACGGCTCATTGTTGGTCGTTGGAGTGGGGGACAGGCGCCGGTGCCGGCACCTCCAGGGGGCTGCGCGAAGCGTCGGCTGCGGGCGCGCGAGGTGGCTGGGCGGGTGGCGGTTCGGCGCCGCCCGGCTGCTTGTAGCGGTTGTAGCCCCACAGGTACTGCGTCGGGCATGCCTTCACCAGCTTCTCGACGGCCGCGTTGATCACCGCGACGGCTTCTGCCTGGTCGTCGGGCAGCGGGTCTTTGATGACCTGCATATGGCCCATGTAGCCCGCGCCACGCGGCAGGCGCTCGGCGAAGATCACCGCGATGGGCGCGCCCGTGAGCTGCTGCAGGCGCTGCACCAGCGTCATGGTGTAAGCCGGCTTGCCAAAAAACGGCGCCCAGGCGCCTTCGCCGCCGGTCGGGACCTGGTCGGGCAGGATGCCGATGGCCTCGCCTCGCTTGAGTGCCTTGACCAGCATGCGCACGCCGCGCGGCTGCGCCGGCGCCATGGCCAGGTTAGGGCGCGTGCGCATCTTGACGATCCAGTCGCGTAGCCAGGCCTGGTGCGGCGGCTTGTACAAGGCCGTGACCGGATGCCGCAGGGCAAATGCCTGTGGGAGCACTTCGAAGCAGCCAAGATGCGGCACCAGGATGATCAGCCCGCGGCCCTGCGCCATCAGCTTGTCGAGTTCCGGCCAGAGCCGGTCGGCAAAGCCGTACATGCGCGCCTCGGGATGGCGCCGGCTCCAGAAATAGGGCATTTCCAGGATCATGCGGCCGGTCGAGCGGGCCGCCTGCGCCACCATCGCGTCGCTGGCGTCGGGGTAGGCATGGCGAAGGTTTTCCCTGAGCCGCGTGCCATAACGTCCCGGCAGGCGTGCCGCCAGCAACCCGAGCGCACCGCCGATGGCGTGCAGCCAGGAGAGCGGCAAGCGGGAGATCAGCCAGAACAGAAAGGTCATCGGATTGCGATAGCGGCCCGGCGGGCCGGGTGGGTCATTAATGTTTTGCCGGGCGCTGCCGTTAGTGGGGCAATCAAAATGAATCTGGTGTTGTTACGGGGCCCACCGTACGGCTTGCACTGCCTGCAGGCTCGCGCCAGGCCGGAAACGCGCCGCCTGTCGGGTGGCGCGGCCTGGCCGCGACAGCGTCCGGTATTGGCAGGTGTGCCTGATAACCGGGGTGCTGCAGCGCAGCTTGCAGGCGCGTATAATAGCGCGTATCGCCGAGTTAACTGACAACTTGCGGGGCGATACCGTTCTACCGGAACGGCATGAAAATTCCGCTAAAGCGTCGCCGCCCGGGCTTAGAGGTTGGCGCGCAATAGCCAAACCTGGAGAAAAGTTCGTGGCAAACGACTTCTTGTTCACTTCGGAATCCGTCTCCGAAGGCCATCCCGATAAGGTCGCCGACCAAATTTCCGATGCTGTCCTCGATGCCATCCTGGCCCAGGACAAGTACGCGCGCGTGGCCGCTGAAACGCTGTGCAACACCGGCCTGGTTGTCCTGGCCGGGGAAATCACCACGACTGCCAACGTCGATTACATCCAAGTTGCGCGCGACACCATCAAGCGCATCGGCTACGACAATACCGAATACGGCATCGACTACAAGGGCTGTGCAGTGCTGGTCGCTTACGACAAGCAATCGCCTGACATCGCTCAGGGCGTGGACCGCGCCTCCGACGACTACCTGAACCAGGGCGCCGGCGACCAGGGCCTGATGTTTGGCTACGCCTGCGATGAAACGCCGGAGCTGATGCCTTTCCCGATCTATTATTCGCACCGCCTGGTCGAGCGCCAGTCGCAACTGCGCCGCGATGGCCGCCTGCCCTGGCTGCGTCCCGACGCCAAGTCGCAGGTGACCGTGCGTTACGTCGACGGCCGCCCGCACAGCGTGGATACCGTGGTGCTGTCGACCCAGCACTCGCCGGATATCACCCAGGCGCAGATCCGTGAAGCCGTCATCGAGGAAATCATCAAGCCGGTGCTGCCGGCCGAGATGCTCAAGGACACCAAGTACCTGGTGAACCCGACCGGCCGCTTCGTCATCGGCGGCCCGCAGGGCGATTGCGGCCTGACCGGCCGCAAGATCATCGTCGACACCTACGGCGGCGCTTCGCCCCACGGTGGCGGTGCTTTCTCGGGCAAGGATCCGTCCAAGGTCGACCGCTCGGCAGCCTACGCTGCCCGCTATGTCGCCAAGAACGTGGTCGCCGCCGGCCTGGCGCGCCAGTGCCAGGTGCAGGTCAGCTACGCCATCGGCGTGGCCCGCCCGATCAATGTGACGGTGTACACCGAAGGCACGGGCAAGATCTCCGACGAGGCGATTGCCGCGCTGGTGCAAGAGCATTTCGACCTGCGCCCGAAGGGCATCGTGCAGATGCTTGACCTGCTGCGCCCGATCTACGAGAAGACCGCTGCCTACGGCCACTTTGGCCGCGAAGAGCCGGAATTCTCGTGGGAAGCCACCGACAAGGTCGCGCTGCTGCGCGCTGCGGCCGGCCTGTAAGGCTGCTCGAACCTTGTATCGGAAAGACCGCCTTCGGGCGGTTTTTTTTCGCGCCTGCGGTGGCGTTCCTGGCTTGCCACCGCCTTGTCCTGGATCAAGCGCGGCATGGCTGGGCGTGGCGCGCCATGGCCGCGAGGGTAGAATCGCGGGATGGCAAGGTGGCCCGGCGAGTGGCGCTTTGTTCGCCTGCCGCGGCGCGCGCATGCGCGCTCAAGACCGCCGGAGCCCGCATACCGAGGATGCCCATGTCACTTGATTCGACCCTTACCCCTTCCACGCCCACCCCCGCCACTGCGCCCGGGGCGGCCGCGCCCGCGTTCAACCTGATCCGCCCCCAGCCCTATACCGAGTGGGCTCCGCAACTCGATGCCGGCACCAAGGCGGCGTTGCGCCGCGAGTTGGAGCAGGGCGCCGTGCTGTTCTTCCCCCAACTGCGCTTCCAGTTCGAGCCCGGCGAAGAGCGTTTCCTGGACAGCCGCTGGTCGGACGGCAAGTCAAAGAACATCAACCTGCGCGCCAACGACCAGGCCGTGCGCGGTGCGACGGGTGGCGAGCAGGACCTGAAAGACCTGTACGTGCTGATTCGCCGCTATGCCGAGTACAGCGAGAAGCTGGTGCTCAGCCTGTTCCCTGAATATGGCCCGCATATGGTGCGCGCCGGCACCTCGCTGCGCCCGAGCGAGATCGCCGGGCGGCCGGTGAGCTGGCGCAAGGACGACACGCGGCTGCATGTGGACTCCTTCCCGTCCAACCCGATGCTGGGCCAGCGGCTGCTGCGCGTGTTCCACAACATTGACCCACAGGCGCCGCGCGTGTGGCGTGTGGGCGAGCCGTTTGGCGATTTCGCCAAGCGTTTCGTGCCGAAGACCAAGGGCATGTGGCCGGGGCAGGCGCGGGTGATGGAGATGCTGCATATCACCAAGCGCCGGCGCTCGGAGTATGACCATCGGATGTTGCAGCTGCACGATCTTGCAAAGGCCGACCTGGAGTACCAGGCCAATGTGCCGCAGCAGGAATTTCAGTTCCCGCCCGGGTCGACCTGGATTGTATTCAGCGACCAGGTGCTGCATGCGGCTATGAAGGGCCGGGCCATGATGGAGCAGACTTACTACCTGTCGCCGAAGGCGATTTCAGACCATACGCATTCGCCGGAAGCGGTGTTGGCGCGGATGCTGGGGCGGCCGATGGTGGTGGGTTGAGGCTGGGTGGTCGTTACGCCAGCGGGCTGGAAAACACCACGGGCTTCGCTTCGCGTGGCTCCTAGCTAAGCCACCCCTCTCCCCGGCCCTCTCCCCCTGAGGGGAGAGGGAGAGACAGCCGTCGTCAGGGCGCGCCGCGTTGGCCCGTTCGGCGGCTTCGATCAACGCCGCAGGTTTTCCTCGTCATTCAGCGCATCAACAGCTTGATCATCGTTTCAAAGCGCTTGCCATAGGGTGGCTTCAGCAGCCCGGCGCCGTTGATGCCGGATTGGCGGAAGATCGGCTTGAGCTTGGAGAAGGTTTCAAAGCCCGCCTGGCCCTGATAGGCGCCCATGCCGCTGGGGCCCACGCCGCCGAAGGGGAGGTCTTCCTGGGCGATATGCAGCAGCGTTTCGTTGATGCTGACGCCGCCCGCCACGGTTTGCGCCATGACGTGGTCGATCGTGCGGCCGTCTTTCTCGAACAGGTAGAGCGCCAGCGGACGTGGGCGGCATCGCTCACCAGGCCGTCCAGCCGCGCGAACAGCGCGGCGTGTACTCGGAGAGCTTGACCATGGCGCGGTTGCCCGCGACCAGCGCGCCCACCAGCGGGCCCACGGTCAGGTAGAGCGGGTAATTCCACGGCACCACGATGCCGATCACGCCCAGCGGCTGCGGCATCAGCCGCGACGTGGCGGGCTTGAACCACAGCCCGGTGCGCACCCGGCGCACCCGCATCCAGCGCTTGCCATGACGCAGTGCACCGTCGATCCCGGCCACGCTGGGAAAGGCCTCGAGCAGCGCGGTTTCCTGGCGGGGGCGGTTGCCGAAATCGGCGCTGATGGCTTGCGAGATCTCGTCCATGTGCCCCGTTACCAGCTTGCGCAGGCGCCGCAGCCGGTCGGCGCGCACGGCCCAGGCCGGGGCCTGGTCGCGGCGCGAGGCGGCGCGCATGGCGTCGAATACGGATGACATCTCGGGCACTTCTCTCATGTCGCGCTCTCCTTGGGGTCGTGCGCCGCCCTTGGCGCGCGCGGCGTTTAGATCCCCGCACCATATGCCAGGCGGTGCCCCCTGACAATGGAGGCCGGCCACTAGCCGCGTGCTTCAAACAACCGTATTCATCGATCCTCCTTCGCCCTTTCCAGTGCCCTGGCAAAGCCCTACACTGATTTCGCGGCATGCTTTCGGCGTGCCAGCCAGACCGGGTTGACCGGCATGCGCGGCTTGCCGGAGCGTTCGGCGCAACCCCGGCACACTGACCTCGGACCAGGCGGGGAGACGGATGGAAACCACCTTTGACTATCTCGTCGTTGGCGGCGGTTCGGCGGGGTGTGCCCTGGCCGGGCGGCTGGCCGACAGCGGCAGCGACAGCGTGGCGGTGCTCGAGACCGGCGGCCACGATCACCATGTGCTGGTGTCGACGCCGGCGGGCTGCGCGGCTATGCTGCCGCGTGCCGGTAGCCATAATTACGGCTACCGTACCGTTGCGCAGCCCGGGCTGAACGGGCGTCGTGGCTACCAGCCGCGCGGGCGCGGCCTGGGAGGCAGTTCCTCGCTCAATGCCATGATCTACACGCGGGGCACGCCGGCTGACTACGATCGCTGGGCCTCGGCCGGCTGCGACGGCTGGGCCTGGGACGATGTGCTGCCCTATTTCCGCCGGGCCGAATGCAATGAGCGCGTGGCCGGGCGCGATGACGATCCCTGGCACGGCGGCAGCGGCCCGCTCCATGTGTCGGACCTGCGCACGCCCAATCCCTTTGGCCAGCGCTTTATCGAGGCGGCCCAGCAGGCCGGCTATCGCCGCAACGACGACTTCAACGGCGTGGACCAGGAGGGCGCTGGCTGGTACCAGGTGACCCAGCATGGCGGCGAGCGCTGGAATGCCGCGCGCGCCTACCTGCATCGCGGCGACGCCGCCGACCGCGCCAGCAATGGCGGGCGCGAAAACCTCGCCGTGATGACGGGCGCGCAGGTGCTGCGCATCGAGTTCGAGGGCCGCCATGCGGTGGGGGTGGTAGTGCGGCAGGATGGCCGCGAGACCCTGTTGCGGGCACGCCGCGAGGTGATCGTGTCGGCCGGCGCGTTCGGCTCGCCGCAACTGCTGATGGTGTCGGGCGTCGGCCCTGCCTCGCATCTGCGCGAGCTAGGTATTCCCGTGGTGCACGACCTGCCGGGCGTGGGCGCCAACCTGCAGGACCACCTCGACGTCATCGTGCACAAGCGGGTGGCGGCGTCCGAGCTGTTCGGGGTCTCGGTGGGCGGCGCGTTTCGCCTGCTGGCCGAGATACTGCGCTACCGGCGCGAGCGCACCGGCATGCTGACTTCCAACTTTGCCGAGGCAGGCGCCTTCCTGAAGAGCCACGCCGGGCTGGACGAGCCCGACCTGCAGCTGCATTTCGTGGTCGGAATGGCTGACGACCATATGCGCCGCATCCGCCTGGGCCATGGCTATTCCTGCCACGTTTGCGTGCTGCGCCCGAAAAGCCGGGGCGAGGTACGGCTGGCTTCGCCCGATATCCGCGAGGCGCCGATGATCGATCCGTGCTTCCTGTCGGACCCGCGGGATCTTGACGGCCTGGTGGCCGGCGTGCGGATCGTGCGCCGGATCCTGGCGCAGCCGCAACTGGCGGCGTTCGGCGGCAAGGAGCTGTATTCGGCACACTTGCCGGCCGATGGCGGCGACGACAGCGCGATCCGCGCGATGATCCGCGCCCACGCCGATACCATCTACCATCCCGTGGGGACGTGCCGCATGGGCATGGACGAATACGCGGTGGTCGATCCGCAACTGCGCGTGCGGGGCGTGGAAGGCTTGCGCGTGGTGGATGCTTCGATCATGCCAACGCTGATTGGCGGCAACACCAATGCGCCGGCCATCATGATCGGCGAGCGCGCGCATGACCTGATCCGGCACGGCCCGCGCGTGGTGTTGCGCATGGCGGAGGTCTTGGCCGTTTGAGGGCCGTTTGAAGGCCGTGTGAGGGGCGGTGCGAGGGGTGGTGGGCCGCCCCTCGCACCCGCGCTCAGGCCGTAGCCAGGCGGAAGGTCGATACCGTGTCGCGCAGCTTGCCGGCCTGGTCATCCAGCGATTGCGCGGCGGCGGCTGCTTCTTCCACCAGCGCGGCATTTTGCTGCGTGACTTCGTCCATCTGGCCCACCGCCTGGTTGACCTGCTCGATGCCCGCGCTTTGCTCGTCGGAGGCCGCGGCGATCTCGGCGATGATGTCCGATACGCGCTTCACCGCGTTCTGGACTTCGCTCATGGTCTTGCCGGCATCCTCGGCTTGTGCCGAGCCCGTGCGCACGGTGTTGACCGAGCTGTCGATCAGGTCCTTGATTTCCTTGGCGGCGCTGGACGAGCGCTGCGCCAGGCTGCGCACCTCGCCGGCCACCACCGCGAAGCCCCGGCCTTGTTCGCCGGCGCGCGCGGCTTCCACCGCGGCATTCAGCGCCAGGATGTTGGTCTGGAAGGCGATGCCCTCGATCAGGCTGGTGATCTCCGCGATGCGGTTGGAACTGGTGCTGATCGCGCCCATGGTTTGCACCATCTGCTGCACGGCGGTGCTGCCGTGTTCGGCCACGCTGGCGGCATTGCCGGCCAGGCCGCTCGCCTGGCGCGCGTTCTCGGCGTTCTGGCGCACGGTGGTGGTCAGCTCTTCCATGCTCGATGCGGTCTGCTCCAGCGAGGCAGCCTGTTGTTCGGTCCGTGCCGACAAATCGGTATTGCCCGCGGCGATCTGCCGTGCCGCCACGCTGACGGAGTCGGTCGAATGGCGTACCTCGCGCAGCGCCACGGCTACCCGCTCCAGCAGGCGGTTGAAGGCGGCCGCGGTACGGCCGATCTCGTCCAGGCGGCCCACCGGTGCGCGGCGTTCCAGGTCCAGGGAGTCGCTGACGTACCCCAGGGTCTCCTCGATTTCGGCCAGGCTGCCGTGGATACGGCGATACAGGGTTGCCGCCAGGAAGCCGGTGACCAGCATCGCCACGACGATGACCGCCGAGAACACGCGAACAGCCATGGTGTACTGCTCGCTATTGTGTTTCACGGCGAGTTCGCCCAGCTCGCCGTTATAGTTGATGTGATCGTCGATTGCCTTGCGCAAGGCGATCGATGCGTCGTTCAGTTCGCCGCTCACCAGCATGGTGTGGGCCGTGGCGAAATCGTTGGCGCGCGATTTTTCCAGCATGGGGACACGCGCGGCGCGGTAGCGCTTGAGCGCGGCGCGGTCGACTTCGAGCATCTTGCGGTCGGTATCGTCGCTGATGTCGTCACGCTCATACTTTGCGGCGGTGGTGTCGAACTTCTCGTCGGCGCGTGCCAGGGCGGCTTCGGCTTCGGCCTTGGCCTTGGGGTCTTCGCTCATGGCGTGCCTGTAAAGCGAGATACGCATGGCGTTGACGTTGTCCTTGAGGGTGTCCAGGGTGCGTACGCTACCTAGCGTGTTGTCGTTGAAGTACTCGAAACGCTGTTCCGACTCGCTGAGTTGCCAGATGCCGCCGAGGCCCACAACGAGCAAGGCGAGCAGGGCCAGGGATAAAGATAGCAGCAGGCGTTGGCTGATGTTCATGTCGGGATGTCGGCACCCGCCGTGTAGCCGGGCGCGCCGCTTGGTCATTGAAAGGGGATCAACACGCACTTATGTATTAAGTGCATGACATTAATACCAAGGGGTTTACGGCAGGACACGCGCCGCCTGTAGCGCGTTGGCCAGAAAAAAAAGCGTGACGAGGCGTGCGGCGCGGCCGCGTGCCTCAGGCCGGCCAGGCGCGGGCGATGACCCGCGCCAGCGCGGCATCGTCGCCCTCGAGCGTGCCGAACACGCGGCCGTGCTGGCGCCCGAGCCGGCTGGCCACGAAGCGCTCGGCATCGTCGGCGTCGGCATGGGCGAGCATCAGCGCCGCCTGCGCGGTCAGCACGAGGCCCTGGGCAAAACGCCGCGCGCCGGCTTCAAGGTGATCCGGCGCGTCGCGCAGCATCGCCTGCAGCGAGGCGAGTTCGGCCCGCACCGCCGGATGGCCGCCGGCGCGCCGGCCGAGATCCTGCAATAGCCGCCCGGCGTCCTCGGGATTGCGCTGGAGCGCGCGCAGCACGTCCAGGCACATGATGTTGCCGGAACCCTCCCAGATCGAGTTGACCGGTGCCTCGCGGTACAGCCGCGCCATCGGGCCCTCCTCCACGTAGCCGTTGCCGCCCCACACCTCCATGGCTTCGCCCGTCACCTCGATGGCCCGCTTGCAGACCCAGAACTTGGCCGCCGGCGTGACGATGCGCTTCCAGGCGGCCGCCAACGGGTCAGCATCGGCCCGCTCGAAGGTGTGCGCCAGTTCCATCATGAGCAGGGTGGCGGCCTGGCTCTCCAGCGCCAGGTCGGCCAGTACATTGCGCATCAGCGGCTGCTCCGCCAGCAGGCGGCCGAACGCCATGCGATGCCGCGCGTGATGGATGGCCTGCACCAGCGCCGCGCGGATGATGGCGGCGCTGCCGATCACGCAATCCAGCCGGGTATAGGTGGCCATCTCGATGATGGTCGGGATGCCACGGCCCTCCTCGCCGATCAGGATGCCGGTGGCCTCGCGGAATTCCACTTCGCTGCTGGCATTGGAGCGGTTGCCCAGCTTGTCCTTGAGGCGTTGGATCTGCACCGGGTTCTTGCTGCCGTCGTCGCGAAAGCGCGGCACGAAGAAGCACGACAGCGGCCCATCCTCCGCGCCCATGCGCGCCACCACCAAGTGGGCATCGCACATCGGGGCGGAGAAAAACCACTTGTGCCCGGTGATCGCGTACTCCGCGCCGCGGCCCTCGCCGCGCACGGCGCGCGCGACGGTGGTGTTGCTGCGCACATCGGAGCCGCCCTGCTTTTCCGTCATGCCCATGCCGATCATCACGGCTTGCTTGTCGCGCCAGGGCAGGTCGCGCGGATCGTGCTCGGTGGCGAACAGCTTCGGCCCCAGTTCCGCGAACAGCGCCGCTTCCTTCTGCAGCACCGGGATGCTGGCGAACGTCATGGTGGGCGGGCACAGGGATCCGGACTCGGCCTGCGCCTGCAGGAAATAGCCGGCGGCGCGCGCCACCCACGCGCCCTCCCTGGGCTGTGCAAACGGCAGCGCCTGCAGCTGCTGGCTGCGCAGCAGGGCCAGCAGGGCGTGCCATGCCGGCGGAAATTCCACTTCGTCGATACGCTCGCCGGTGCGGCTATGCGAATGCAGTTCGGGCGCGTGGCGATTGGCCTCGGCCGCCCACTGCTGCACATCGGGTTTGCCCAGCCGTGCACCGAAGACATCGAGCGCACCGGCGTGCCAGCCGCCGCCAAGCCGCTCCAGCGCGGCGCGCAGCGCGGGGTCGCCGGTGAACAGGTTGTAGCCGGTCAGGTCCGGGACCTGGTTGAACACGCGGTGGGTGGCAGCTTGGGTCATGAGGTCTCCTGTGCAGTCTTCTGCGCGCGCGGCGCATGGGCATATCTGATTGCATGGTAGAGCAAGCGGCGCGTTATGTGCGTGGGCTTGCACTGTGTCCGGCCTCCAACACTTTGCGCCGTCATGGCAGGGCGCGCGGGCCGGGCGCTTGCCGTTCGCCGCTCCCCGGCGATACACTGCACGCTCCTTTCTCGACGCTGCTGCGCAGAAGGTACTTTTTGCCCCGGTTTCCCGGAGGCACCCCCGTACCTTGTATTCCCGGCAGCCATGTCTTCACTTCCCCGTCTTCAAAAAGCCCTGCAGCGCCAGGGCATCCATGTCGAGCGCAGCCAGGGTGTCTATCACCTGCGTAACGAACACGCCCAAGCCTCGGTGCTGTTGCCCGCCAAGCTTGCCCTGGAAGCGAAAGCCGTACGGCAGTTGCTCGACTTCGCCGCGGTGCGTTCTGCAAACGGCCACCACGGCGTTTGCAAAGCCTGCGCCACGCCGGATTTTCATCCCGGCGGCATCGCGCCGGTCGGATCGATCGTTGCCACCGACGCGGATTTCGTCATTCCCGCCGCGATCGGTACCGACATCAATTGCGGCATGCGCCTGATCACCACTGGCCTGAAGCAAGCCGCCCTGCTGCCGCAGCAGGATGCCCTTGTGAGCAGGCTGACGCGTGCGCTGCTCGATAACGGCCGCGACGTGCCGGTGCATAGCGCCGCATTCCGTGCCTTGTTCGACGAGGGACCCGCCGCGTTCATCGATCGCGTGGCGCCACAAGGCTTGTGGGCGCAGGTCGATCGGGCCCGGCTGGACGCCGAACTTGCCGCTTGCGTCGGACTGGATGCGTTTGGCGGTAGTGCCCGCTATGCGCCAGATGCGCACGTCGGCAATCGCGAGGTCTTTCGCGATCCCTGCCTCGACACGCCGGGCGGGGGCAATCATTTTGTCGAGCTGCAGGTCGTGGACGAGATCTTCGACAGGCATGCCGCGTATCGCGTTGGCCTGGCGCCCGGCGATGTCGTGGCGATGATCCACAGCGGCTCGCGCGATGTCGGCTTCTACGTGGGCCGGCGCTGGATGGACCGGGCGCGCCAGGCCTGGCCTGCCGGCCTGAAGCATCCGACGAGCGGGCTGTACGGCTTGGCGGGCAGCCTGGCGCACGAGTACCTGGTGGCCATGGGCACGGCGGCACGCTATGCCTGGGCCAACCGGGTGGTGCTGGCAGAACTCGTGCGCAAGGAGCTGGCCGAATTGTGCGGCGCGACGGCTTCGCGGCTGGTGGTCGACGTGCCGCATAACGTGGTGCTGCGCGAAAACGGCCTCAATATCCACCGCAAGGGCGCGACACCCGCGCATCACGGCGACTTGGCCCTGATCCCCGGCTCTATGGGGGATGCTTCCTATATAGTGAGCGGTTTGGGTCACACCGGCTGGCTTTCGTCATGCAGCCACGGTGCCGGCCGCAGTGTCCGGCGCCAGGCCCTGCGCCGCTTGAAAAGCGATCATGCCAACGCCGGGTGGCGCTGCGTCACGCTGCGCGAGGAGCGCAGGGTGGAAGAAGCCCCCGAGGCCTACAAGCCGATCGGTCCGGTGCTGCAGGCACAGGAAGAGGCCGGGCTGATCGTAGCGGTGGCGCGGTTGAAGCCTTGGGTGACCTTCAAGGCTTGAAGTGAAAAGACGAATCGAACCAAGGGAGAAAAAACGATGAACGTCAGACAACCCGTGAGCGTGCTGAGCGCACACCCTGTTGCCGACGATATTCGCGCACGCGTGCTCGACGAACTGGCGGCGATCGAGCGTCGTCACGATGTGCAAGTCATCTACGCCTGCGAATCCGGCAGCCGGGGCTGGGGCTTCGCCTCACCGGACAGCGATTACGATGTACGTTTTCTCTATGTGCACCGGCTCGACTGGTATCTGCAGGTGGAAGCTGGGCGAGATGTGATCGAGCTGCCGATCAACGATGAGCTTGATGTCAGCGGCTGGGAGTTGCGCAAGGCGCTGCAATTGCTGCATCGGTCCAATCCGACGCTGCTTGAGTGGCTGGACTCGCCCATCGTCTACCGGGAGGCGACGCAAGCCATGACGCTGCTGCGGCCGGCCGCGCGCGACTTTTTTTCCCCGGTGCGCGGGCGGCATCACTACCTGTCGATGGCGAAGAAGAACTTCCGTGGCTACCTGCAGGGGGATGAGGTCAGGTACAAGAAGTATCTCTATGTTCTGCGCCCGCTGCTGGCGGTGCAATGGATCGACGAGCGCGGCAGCGCGCCGCCGATGCGCTTTGCCGACCTGGTGGCCGGGACCGTTCATGAGCCGGCGTTGCTGGATGAGATCAACGCGCTGCTTGCGCTGAAGATGCAGACTTGCGAGAGCGAGTATGGCCCGCGCCGCGCCGGCATTCACGCGTTGATCGAGGCGCGGCTCGCCAATGCCGCATTCGAACCCGATCACAAGCGTCCGCAGGGGGAGCCCGCCTCACTGGATATGCTCATGCGGCGCATCGTGCTGGAGCGGTGGGATTGATCGGTGGCGCACGCGTACGATAAGTCATGGTGCGCCGCAGCGTAAGGTGTGTGCGCCACGACTCGGAGGCTGTGTGTTCGCCAGCGATACCACGACGCACGACACTCCAGATTGAAACAGGGGTGGTCAAGCCCCGAGCCTTGTGCTTAAATTCACCCCGTTGGATGAAACAGGGGTGCCGTACGGATGGGCCGTGCGGCTGAGAGAGTCCCTTCGAACCCGATCCGGCTAGTACCGGCGTGGGAAGTTTCATGGTTACCGAACAGCTCCTGCCTTCTCCAAGGCACATGACCCGGCCACACCGCCGCGGCCATGCTCACAGGGCTCCTGGTTTCGTCCATCCCCGCAAGAGAGAGGACGACACCCATGGCCCGCACAAATACCGCCCCCGCCGCATCTTTCGAGTCGCTTGAAACCGATCTCGACAAAAAGTTTGCTTATCCGGCATCCAGCAAGACCTACCTGACCGGCAGCCGCCCCGATATCCGCGTGCCGCTGCGCACGATCCTGCAGACGTCCACGCGCACGGACAAGGGCGAGATGTCCAATCCGCCGATTCCCGTGTATGACACGTCGGGCCCGTACAGCGATCCGGACATCCATATCGACCTGAAGGCCGGCCTGCCCTCGGTACGCGGCAAGTGGATCGAGGAGCGCGGCGACACCGAAGTGCTGTCCGGCCTGTCGTCGGAATACGGCCTGGCGCGCGCCGCCGATCCGGCCACCGCCCACCTGCGCTTTGCCCAGCTGACCAACCCGCGCCGCGCCAAGGCCGGCGCCAACGTGTCGCAGATGCACTATGCGCGCCGCGGCATCATCACGCCCGAGATGGAATACGTGGCGTTGCGCGAGTCGCTGAACCTGCAAGCGCTGTACGACAAGCCCGAATACAAGGCGCTGCTGCGCCAGCACCCCGGCAATGCGCTGGGTGCCGCGCTGCCGCTGCGCCCGGAAGACATGACGCCGGAATTCGTGCGCCGCGAAATCGCCGCGGGCCGCGCCATCATTCCCGCCAACATCAACCACACCGAATTGGAGCCGATGGCGATCGGGCGCAATTTCCGCGTCAAGATCAACGGCAACCTGGGCAACTCCGCCGTGACGTCGTCGCTGGCCGAGGAAGTGGAAAAGATGGTGTGGTCGATCCGCTGGGGTGCCGACACCATCATGGATCTGTCCACCGGCAAGCACATCCACGAAACGCGTGAGTGGATCCTGCGCAACTCGCCGGTGCCCATTGGCACGGTGCCCATCTACCAGGCGCTGGACAAGACCGGCGGCATCGCCGAGGACCTGACCTGGGAAATGTTCCGCGACACGCTGATCGAGCAGGCCGAGCAGGGCGTGGACTACTTCACCATCCACGCCGGCGTGCTGCTGCGCTATGTGCCGATGACCGCGGACCGTGTCACGGGCATCGTCTCGCGCGGTGGTTCGATCATGGCCAAGTGGTGCCTGGCGCATCACAAGGAAAACTTCCTGTACACGCACTTCGACGAGATCTGCGAAATCATGAAGGCGTACGACGTGTCGTTCAGCCTCGGTGATGGCCTGCGTCCGGGTTGCATCGCCGACTCCAACGACGATGCACAGTTCGGTGAGCTGCGCACGCTCGGCGAGCTGACCGACAAGGCCTGGAAGCACGATGTGCAGGTCATGATCGAAGGCCCGGGCCACGTGCCGCTGCAACGCATCCAGGCCAATATGGATGAAGAGCTCAAGCACTGCTATGAGGCCCCGTTCTACACGCTCGGACCGCTGGTGACGGACATCGCCCCCGGCTATGACCACATCACCAGCGGCATCGGTGCGGCCAACATCGGCTGGATGGGCACCGCCATGCTGTGCTACGTCACGCCGAAGGAGCACCTGGGCCTGCCGGACAAGGAAGACGTGCGCGAAGGCATCATCACCTACAAGATCGCCGCTCACGCGGCCGACCTTGCCAAGGGCTGGCCGGGCGCGCAGCTGCGCGACAACGCATTGTCCAAGGCACGTTTCGAGTTCCGCTGGGAAGACCAGTTCAACCTCGGCCTGGACCCGGAACGCGCGCGTTCGTACCACGACGCCACGCTGCCGGCCGAAGGCGCCAAGATCGCGCATTTCTGCTCGATGTGCGGTCCCAAGTTCTGCTCGATGAAGATCACGCAGGAAGTGCGCGACTACGCCGCTTCGCTCAAGCCGGAAGCCGAGAAGGGCATGCAGGAAAAGTCGATCGAGTTCGTCAAGAGCGGCAGCAAGATCTACTCGTAAGGCGTAGGGCCATGGTGCGGCGCCTGCCCGTGCAGCGCCGCACGCGAAGTACCGTGCCCCTTTCGCGAAGGGGCACGCCATGACTTAAAGGAGGCCGGTGCGCGCCATCGCGGCGCGCACCGGCACAACCATCCCCATGACAACGCAGTCGTTTGATGTGGCCGTGCTCGGCGCCGGCCTGGCCGGGCGCCTTTCCGCCTGGCAACTGGTGCGTGCCGGCCTGCGCGTGGCGCTGGTCGAGCGCGGTGGCCCCGACGGCGTTGGCTCGGCCGCGCACGTCGCCGCGGCAATGCTCGCGCCCCTGGCGGAATCCGCCATTGCCGAGCGCCGCATCGTCGAGCTTGGCACCGCCAGCGTCGACTTGTGGCGCACCTGGGTGGCCGAATTGCCGGAGCCGGTGTTCTTCCAGGAGGACGGCACGCTGGTGGTATGGCATACCCGCGACCGCAGCGAGATGTCGCTGTTTACCAGCCGGGTGCGCGCGGTGGCGCCGCCGGAATTGGTGGCCGAGCGCATGCGCGCGCTGGACGGCAATGGCGTGGCCGCGCTCGAGCCCGCGCTCGCGGGCCGTTTCTCCCAGGGGCTGCTGCTGGCCGGCGAAGGCCAGCTGGACAATCGCGGCACGCTGCGCGCGTTGCTGGCTTGCGCGGTGGCAAGCGGGCTGCATTGCGTCTGGGAGGCCGGTGAAATCGAAGCGGGCGACCTGCCCGCGCTGGGGATCTGCGCACGCACCGTGCTGGATTGCCGTGGCCTGGGCGCCCGCGCCGCCTGGCCGGGGCAGCCCGCCGCGCACGGCAGCATGCCGGGATTGCGCGGCCTGCGCGGTGAAGTCGTGCGTGTGCACGCACCCGAGGTCAAGCTGCATCGCCCGGTGCGCCTGCTGCACCCGCGTTACCCGATCTATATCGCGCCCAAGCCCAACGACCTCTACGTGATCGGCGCCACCGAGCTCGAAAGCGAAGATGATTCGCCGATGAGCGTGCGCTCCGCGCTGGAGCTGCTTTCCGCGGCGTATTCGCTGCACCCCGCCTTTGGCGAGGCGCGCGTGCTGGAACTCAACGTGCAGCGCCGCCCGACGCGCCCGGACCACCTGCCGGCCATCCGGGTCGACCAGCACGCCCGCATCGTGCGCCTCAACGGCTTGTACCGGCACGGCTTCCTGATCGCCCCGGCGGTTACCGAGGCCGCCTGCCAGGTCGTGCGGGCTTTGCTCGACGACGATCCTGCCGCGCATGCCGTGCCGGCCTCGGCGCGCTGGCCGGGCATGATCGCGGCCGCGCTCGATACCGTCACCGGCTCGCCGGTGCTGCACTGAACGACAATGACCATGGATATCCTGCTCAACGGCCGTCCGCTCGCCCTTGCCGATAACGCCACGCTGGCCGATGCGGTGGCGGGCGCGGGCATCGCGCCGCCATTTGCCGCCGCGCTCAACGGCCAGTTCGTGCCACGCGCCGCGCATGCGGCCACCGTGCTCGCCGCCGGCGATCGTATCGACCTCGTGCAACCCGTGACGGGAGGCTGACCCCAAATGACCTTCAATTCCGCAGAACCCCGGCGCGACCTGTTCGCCGACCCCTTCGTGCTCTATGGCGAGTCGTTTGCCTCGCGCCTGTTGCTGGGTACAGCGCGCTATCCGTCTCCCGCCACGCTGCAGGCCGCGGTGGAGGTGGCCCGGCCCGCCATGCTGACGGTGGCGCTGCGCCGCCAGGGCTCGGTCGGCGATGGCGAGGGCGGCCAGGCTTTCTGGCAGATGCTGCGCTCGCTGAACGTGCCGGTGCTGCCCAATACCGCTGGCTGCATGGCGCCGCAGGAAGCCATCACCACCGCCATGATGGCGCGCGAAGTGTTCGAGACCGACTGGATCAAGCTTGAGCTGGTGGGCGACGACTACACGCTGCAGCCCGATACGCTCAACCTGCCCGCCGTGGCCGAGACGCTGATCAAGGAAGGCTTCAAGGTGCTGCCGTATTGCACGGAGGACCTCGTGCTGTGCCGCCGCCTGCTGGACGTGGGCTGCCAGGCGCTGATGCCATGGGCCGCGCCCATCGGCACCGGCAAGGGCGCCGTCAATCCGCACGCCATGCGCCTGTTGCGCGAACGCTTGCCGGATACCCCGCTGATCGTGGACGCGGGCCTCGGGCTGCCGTCGCACGCGGCCCAGGTGCTGGAGTGGGGCTACGATGGCGTGCTGCTGAACACCGCCGTGGCGCAGGCTGCCTATCCGGTCAACATGGCACGCGCCTTCGCGCTGGCTGTGGACGCGGGCCGCACGGCCTACCTGGCCGGCCCCATGCCGGAGCGCGATATCGCGCAGGCCAGCACGCCGGTGGTGGGCATGCCGTTCTGGCACGCCGAAGGCGCGGAGGACCGCGCATGACCCGCAATCTTCTCCCTGCCGGCATCGACACAGCGCTGCGCGACACGCTGCTGGCGCGCTATGGCGCCACCTTCGGCACCAGCGACAAGGCCTGGCGCGCGTGGGTGCAGGGCAACGCCCCCGCCGCGCTCGGCGATGCCGACGTGGTGCTGTTCGATGGCGAGGCCGACGAGGCCACGCTGGCGCGCATTGCCGGCGCCGGCGCCATCGCCATCGAGAGCGACCGCGAGGGCGGGCAATGGAGCGACACCGTGCGCTCGCCGATGGGCACCTGGGTCTTCAGTGCCCATGCCGACGACGACACCGCGCATTCGCCGGCCTTCGTCGCCGTGCTGCTGGCTTGCCTGGCCCTGCATTTCCCCGCGCACGATGCGCTCTGCCTGGCGCGCGCCTGGCAGCCAGGCTCGTTGGACTGGCCGGTGGATTTCGTGCGCTTCCCGCACGTGCGTCACGCCGCGCTGGTCGCGCCGGAGCTGCGCGCCGAGCCCTTCGCACCGTGCCCGCGGCTGGGTTTGTACGCGGTGGTGCCCAGCGCCGAATGGATCGAGCGGCTGGTGCCGCTGGCGGTGCCCACCGTGCAGCTGCGCTTCAAGTCCGATGACGCGCAGGCCGTGCGCGGCGAGATCGAGCGCGCCGCCAAGGCCGCGCGCGGCAGCGCTTCGCGCCTGTTCATCAACGATCACTGGCGGGCTGCCATCGACTACCACGCCAGCCAGGGCGGCGACAGCGGCATCTATGGCATCCACCTCGGCCAGGAAGACCTCGACGAAGCCGACCTCGATGCGCTGCGCGCCTCCGGGCTGCGCCTTGGCGTGTCCACGCACGGCTACGCCGAGATGCTGCGCGTGGCCACCATCGGCCCGAGCTACCTTGCGCTGGGTGCGATCTTCCCGACCACCACCAAGATCATGCCGACCGCGCCGCAAGGCCTGGGCCGCTTCCACGCCTACGTCAAGCTGATGCAGCCTGTGGTGCCCTCGCTGGTGGGCATCGGCGGCGTCGATGCGGCGCGCTTGCCGGAGGTGCTGGCGGCTGGCGTTGGCAGCGCGGCCGTGGTGCGCGCGATTACCGAGGCGGCTGACGTGCCAGCGGCGGTGACGAATCTGCTCGGGATGTTTCCGGCGGCGTGATGTGCCGCCTGGCCCGGAGCGAGGGTACGCATGCGTGCGTCTGATCGCTCTCACTCCGGGAGGCCGAGCTTGCACATTCCGCCGCATACCGATGCCAGTCATTCGCCTAGCAACTCCCGAAGACGTACCCGGCCTGCCTGCCATCGAACGCGCAGCGGCTGAACTATTCCCCGAATCCGACCTGCCCCCCGCGCTGCGCCAGCAAGTCACGCCGCTCGAAGACCTGCAACACGCGCAGCGTGAGCGCCGCCTGTGGGTCGCCATCGCCCCCGACGGCACACCAGCCGGCTTCGCGCTCGCCAGCGTGCTTGGCCAGCATGCCTGTCTTGACGAGATGGACGTCCACCCTGCCCATGCCCGCCGCGGCTTCGGCCGCGCACTCGTGCGCGCCGTAGCCGATGGTTTGCGCCGGCAAGGCCTGCAGTCGCTCCACCTCACCACCTTCAGCCACCTGCCGTGGAACGCGCCGTTCTACGCAAGCCTCGGCTTTCGCCGCCTCGATGAAGCCGATCTCGGCCCGGCGCTTTGCGCCGCACTGGCGCGCGAGGCGGCGCTCGGCTTGCGCCAACGCATCGCCATGCGCCTGGCGTTGTGAGCCATGCCGGCGCCGCACTGCGTTACGATAGCGCCGTGCCATCCACTCCGGCGAACCCCATGATCTCGTCCCAGTTCGTCAGCCGTGTCACCCTGCGGCGCGACATCGTCGACAGCTTCGAGCGCTACCCCTTCAACCTGCCCGCGGTGCGCACGCTGGACGCGATGGAGATGCACCCCAAGGTGACCTTCCTGGTTGGCGAGAACGGCTCGGGCAAGTCCACGCTGATGGAAGCCATCGCCGTGGCCATGGGTTACAACGCCGAGGGCGGCTCGCGCAATTTCAGCTTCGGCACACGCCGGTCGCATTCGGTGCTGCACGAATACCTGCGCGTTGCGCGCGGCTTCAAGCGCCCGCGCGATGGCTTCTTCCTGCGCGCGGAGAGCTTCTTCAACGTGGCCACGGAAATCGAGCGCCTGGACCAGGAGCCGGCCTTCAGCCCCCCCGTCATCAACGCCTACGGCGGGCGTTCGTTGCACGAGCAATCGCATGGCGAATCGTTTCTCGCGCTGATGATGCATCGCTTTGGCGGCAATGGGCTCTACCTGCTCGACGAGCCCGAGGCGGCGCTGTCGCCGCAGCGGCAACTGGCGGTGCTGTCGCGCATCCATGATCTGGCGGAAGACGGCTCGCAGTTCATCATCGCCACGCACTCGCCGATCCTGATGGCCTATCCCAATGCGTGGATCTACACCTGCTCGCCGGACGGCGTGGCGCGGATCGACTATCAGGACACCGAGCACTTTCGCGTGACGCGCGATTTCCTGGCCAATCCCGAGCGCATGCTGCGCGTGCTGTTTGGCGACGAGCCGGGCGGCGAGACAGAGCCGGTCTAGATGCTCCGCTATCCCACGCTGATCGTTTCGCTGATGATGCTGCTTCTCACATTCAGTGGCGGGGATGCGCACTGGATCTCTGGTGTTGGCATGCTTGACCGAGCGTTGCAGGGCGGCGCCTTTGTCTGGATCTTCCTGTTTTGCTTCCTGGCCTACATTCCGCTCGTGGTGCTGGTTGCCAGCTACACGCTGCGGGATCTGCTGGCGCTCTACCTGTACAGGAACCGGCGCGCTGTCGTCAGCCTGTTCTTGTTTTCCGTGATGCCGACCATTGCGCTCTATCGCTTCAATGCCTGGTTTGTCCGGGAGATCCTGTAGGCGCTGGCAAGCGCTTGCGCTCAGCCGCGCGCGCCACGCTCTGCCTGATGAACAAGATCGAAGCCGCGGTAAGCGGTCATGTCTGCGCCATCCATATCGAAGTTGGCGCTACCATTGCGCCCGGCGACGCCGTGATGATGATCGAGTCCATGAAAATGGAGATCCCGCTCGAATCCGAATATGCTGGCGTGGTCAAGGCCATCCTGGTGCAGCCCGGCGACGCCGTCGCCGAGGGCCAGGCTGTGGTGGAACTCGCATAACGCGAATAAGGAAGCATTGTTTTGGAAAGTCCCGCTCAGATTGTCCCGGTAGCACCGGGCACGCCCGAGAAACCCTACTTCGGCATCGACGTGCCGCTGATGCGCCATCTTGGCCTGCAGCCCGTGCGGATGGAAGAGGGCCTGTGCCACACGCGCCTGCCGGTCAGCCCGTTCCTGGTCAACAGCCGGGGCGACGTGCACGGCGGCACCTTGATGGCCACGCTGGATTTCACGCTTAGCGGCGCCGCGCGCTCGCATGCGCCGCTGGAAACCGGCGTGATCACCATCGATATGTCCACGCATTTCCTGGCTGCTGCGCGCGGTGAACTGCACCTGGAAGCGCGCTGCATGCGGCGCGGCGCGCGCATCGCGTTTTGCGAGGGCGAAGTGAAGAACGCCGCTGGCGAAGTGGTGTGCGTGGCACGCGCGGCGTTCAAGCTGGTGCCGCTAAGCAGCGGCGGGGATTGACGCTTCAGGCGTTGCCGCTGGCCGCATGGTAGACCTGGGCGAAGCGCGCCTGCTGGACGATGCCGTAGTCGTTCGGCGCGTATTGCATCAGCCAGTCGCCGGCCGCGCCATGCAGCACGTCGCCGCCGGCTGAGCGGGCGATGCTGAAATCCTGGTCCATGCGTTTGGCCAGCACCACGCCCGGGATGTTCCGGTAGGCGCCATCCTGGCCGTGGGTGCCGGCTTGCAGCGGTTCGTACTTGGGGTCGAAGCGTTCGCGGGACACAACCCAGCGGTCGCCGGTGGAGCCGGTGATGATGGCGTCGCCGGGCCGGTAGCGGTTTGGCCCTTCTAGGCTGATGAGTTCGCCGGGTTCCTTGGCGAAGGCTACCTGGACGACTTCGTGTTTTTGGTAAGGGGCGGCGGCAGGGTCGGTGCGCAGGTCGATGTGGGTGAGGGTGGGCATGGTGTGGCGGATGTCGGGCTGGGGCGCAAATCATACCGCCGGTTCGCTCCCCTCTCCCACTTGTGGGAGAGGGAGAAACAGCCGTCGTCATGGCGCGCGGCTTTGGCCCGTTCGACGGCTTCGTCCAGGGCCGCTGGCTTGCTTCACCCCAGCACCCGCGGCGCAAAGCCGTGGTTCAGCGGCCCGTTGCCCGTCCCAAGCGCAAAGTCAGCGCCCGCCACGATCGCATCGGCCACGAAATCCAGCGCCACTTCCACTGCATCCACCAGCCTATCGCCGCGCGCGAGTTGTGCCGCGATGGCCGCCGCCAGTGTGCAGCCGGTGCCATGCAGGTTGCGGGTGTCGACCCGCTGATGCGTGAACACGCGCACGGTGCCGTCGGCACTTAGCAGCAGGTCGTCCAGGCCGGCATCGGCCGGATCCAGGTGCCCGCCCTTGAGCAGCACTGCCGGGCAGCCCAGCGCGACCAGGTCGCGTGCCGCCTGCTCCATTTCATCACGCCGGGTGATCTTGCGGCCCAGCAGGTAGGATGCCTCGGGCAGGTTGGGCGTGACCAGCACGGCGCGCGGGAACAGCAGGCGCACCATCGCCTGGGTAGTGGCGTCGTCCGCCAGGGTCGCGCCGGAGGTGGAGATCATGACCGGGTCCACCACCAATTGGCGAATGCCATGCCGGTCCACCGCGGCGGCTACCGCCTCGACGATGGCGGCGGTGCCCAGCATGCCCGTCTTGGCCGCATCCACGCCGATATCGCTGGCAACCGCATCGATCTGGGCCGCTACCATGTCGGCCGGGATGGCATGCACGCCGGTCACGCCGAGCGTGTTCTGCGCCGTGATGGCGGTGATGGCGCTCATGCCGAAGCAGCCCAGCGCGGCAAAGGTCTTGAGATCGGCCTGGATGCCGGCGCCGCCGCCCGAGTCGGAGCCGGCGATGGTCAGGGTGCGCGGGGGGCGGTGTGTCGTCAGGGTCATGTGCTGGGCCGGCGGTCAAGAAAAATTCATGGCGGTGGCGGTGCCAAGCGTGCCGGGGCAGGCTACAATACCGCCACTCCGAGGAGCGTTGCAACGAATGGGCCTTATTGTGCCATTCGCCAGGCTCGGACTGTCTTCAACGGCGCTCGCTGATCCGTGGCATCCACACGGAGGCGAGTCGACCTATCCGCCCGTTATGCAAAGGCCCTGGTTTTCACCATCCTTGCATGGCGCGGCCGTATTCCCCGCACTCGTCCTTCGTCGCCACTCTTCATCGGAGTGAAACATGAACGCAGTGACTGACCTGAAGAACGATTACCTCGTGGCCGACCTGGGCCTCGCCGGCTGGGGCCGCAAGGAAATCGCCATCGCCGAAACCGAAATGCCCGGCCTGATGGCCATCCGCGACGAGTACGCCGCCGCCCAGCCCCTGAAGGGCGCGCGCATCGCCGGCTCGCTGCACATGACCATCCAGACCGCCGTGCTGATCGAGACGCTGGTGGCGCTTGGCGCCGACGTGCGCTGGGCATCGTGCAACATCTTCTCGACCCAGGACCACGCTGCCGCGGCCATCGCCGCTGCGGGCACGCCGGTGTTCGCCTTCAAGGGCGAATCGCTGAAGGAATACTGGGACTTCACCCACCGCATCTTCGACTGGAAGGATGGCGGCACCCCCAACATGATCCTGGACGACGGCGGCGATGCTACGCTGCTGCTGCACCTGGGCGCCCGCGCCGAGAAGGACGCATCGCTGATCGCCAACCCCGGCAGCGAGGAAGAGACCTTCCTGTTCGCCGCGATCAAGGAAAAGCTGGCCAAGGACCCGTCCTGGTACAGCCGTAACCTGGACGCCATCAAGGGCGTGACCGAGGAAACCACCACGGGCGTGCACCGCCTGTACCAGATGGCGCAAAAGGGCGAGCTCAAGTTCCCCGCCATCAACGTCAACGACTCGGTGACCAAGAGCAAGTTCGACAACCTGTATGGCTGCCGTGAATCGCTGGTGGACGGCATCAAGCGCGCCACCGACGTGATGATCGCCGGCAAGGTTGCGCTGGTGGCCGGCTACGGCGACGTGGGCAAGGGCAGCGCGCAGGCACTGCGTGCCCTGTCGGCCCAGGTGTGGGTGACCGAAGTCGACCCGATCTGCGCACTGCAGGCCGCGATGGAAGGCTACCGCGTGGTGACCATGGAATACGCTGCCGACAAGGCCGACATCTTCGTCACCTGCACCGGCAACTACCACGTCATCACCCATGACCACATGGTCAAGATGAAGGACCAGGCCATCGTCTGCAACATCGGCCACTTTGACAACGAGATCGACATTGCCTCGCTGGAAAAGTACGAGTGGGACGAGATCAAGCCGCAGGTCGACCACGTTGTGTTCCCCGCCGTTGGCGATCAACCCAGCAAGAAGATCATCATCCTGGCCAAGGGCCGCCTGGTGAACCTGGGCTGCGGCACGGGCCACCCGTCGTACGTGATGAGCAGCTCGTTTGCCAACCAGACCATCGCCCAGATCGAACTGTGGCAGGAACGCGAAAGCGGCAAGTACCCGGTCGGCGTCTACACGCTGCCCAAGCACCTGGACGAAAAGGTCGCGCGCCTGCAGCTCAAGAAGCTCAACGCGCAGCTGTCCGAGCTGACCGAGCAGCAAGCCGCCTATATCGGTGTGAACAAGCAAGGCCCGTACAAGGCCGATCACTACCGTTATTGATCTGCCGGTGAACGGCGGCTGATCTGCGTTTGATCGACCGCCTGTGCGTCAACCCGCGGCGCCCGCGTGCCGCGGGTGCCGTGCCCCGAATCTGCCCCGAATCCGTTTTACCCAAGCGAAGGAGCCGTCATGAGATTGTTGGCCGTCTGGATCATCAACGCCGCCGCGCTGTTCCTGGTGGGCAGCCTGATCGATGGGATTCATCTTGGCGGCTTCGGCTCGGCCATGATCGCCGCGCTGGTGCTTGGCCTGGTGAATACCTTGATCCGCCCGATCCTGGTGATCCTGACCTTGCCGGTGACGCTGCTCACGCTTGGCCTGTTCATCTTCGTGATCAACGCGCTGCTGTTCCTGTTCGTGGGCAAGCTGCTGGCCGGTTTCGTGGTCACCGGCTTTGGCGCGGCCCTGCTCGGCTCGATCCTCTACAGCGTGATCTCCTGGGCCCTGTCGAGCGTGCTGCTCGGCGAACGCCGCAGCGCCTGACGCCGTCCGGCGTCCCATGCCAATTCTTCAGCGCGCCGCGCCATAGGCGGCGCGCCACCATCATGCAAGACCGCTACTTCAGCTTTGAATTCTTCCCGCCCAAGACGGCGGAGGGCGCCGAGAAGCTGCGCAACACGCGTGCGCAGCTCGCTCCGCTGCAGCCCAAGTTCATCTCGGTGACCTTCGGCGCCGGCGGCACCACCCAGCAGGGCACGCTGGACGCCGTGCTGGAGATCCAGCGCGAAGGCATCGAGGCCGCGCCGCACTTGTCGTGCGTGGGTTCCTCGCGCGAGAGCATCCGCAATATCCTCAAGACCTACCGTGACGGCGGCATCCGCCATATCGTCGCGCTGCGCGGCGACATGCCGTCGGGCATGGGCGAGATCGGCGAGTTCCGCTATGCCAACGAACTGGTGGCGTTCATCCGCGCCGAGACCGGCGACTGGTTCAACATCGAGGTGGCGGCTTATCCCGAGTACCACCCGCAGGCCAAGTCGCCCCGCCACGATCTCGAGAATTTCGTGCGCAAGGTCAAGGCCGGCGCCGACTCGGCCATCACCCAGTATTTCTTCAACGCCGATGCGTACTTCCGTTTCGTCGACGACGTGCGCGCCATGGGTGTGGACGTGCCGATCGTGCCGGGCATCATGCCGATCACCAATTCCTCGCAGCTGATGCGCTTCTCCGAGATGTGCGGTGCCGAAGTGCCGCGCTGGGTGGCCAAGCGGCTGGAAGGCTTCGGCGATGACCGCGAGTCGATCCGCGCCTTTGGCCTGGATGTGGTCACCGCGCTGTGCGAGCGCCTGCTCGCGGCCGGCGTGCCGGGGCTGCATTTCTATACGCTCAACACGGCCAGCGCGACCAAGGCCATCTGGCAGCGCCTGAAGCTCTAAGGCTTCCGCCCGCGCCAGCGACATGCCAGCCCGCCGCCCCGACCCCTTCATCGACCATCTGCTCGAGCTGCTGGGGCCGCTGGCGGCGCGCATCGGCCCGATCACCACACGCCGCATGTTTGGCGGGCACGCCCTGTACTACGACGGACTCGTGTTCGCGCTGGTGCTGGGCGGGCGCTGCTACCTGAAAGTGGACGACCAGACGCGCGCTGGCTTCGAGGCCGAGGGCGGCGAGCCGTTCCGCTACAGCCGCAACGGCCGCGAGATCTCGATGCAGCATTACCTGAGCGCTCCGCCAGCCTGCCTGGAGTCGGCCGAGGCCATGACGGCCTGGGCGCGTCTTTCCGTGGAATCCACGCTGCGGCTGGCCAACCAGGCGGGCTGAGCCGCCGCCGGGCGGTGGCATACTTTGGCCCATGGCCACCGACCCTGCCACCGTCACCGCCACGTTTCGTTTCTACGAGGAACTGAACGATTTCCTGCCGCGCGCGCAGCGCGGCCGGGATTGCGTGTGCGCCTGCGCGCGCGCCGCCACCGTCAAGCACATGATCGAAGCGCTGGGCGTGCCGCACACCGAGGTGGAGCTGATCCTGGTAAACGGCGAGTCATGCGGCTTCGAGCGCCTGCTGCAGGATGGCGACCGCGTCTCGGTCTATCCCCAGTTCGAAGCCTTCGACGTCACACCGCTGCTGCGCGTGCGCGCCGAGCCGCTGCGCGCGACCCGCTTTGTCGCCGACGCCCACCTGGGTGGTCTGGCTCACCTGTTGCGCCTGACCGGCTTCGACACGCTTTACGACAATCATTACGCCGATAGCGAGATCGAAGCCATCGCCATGCGCGAGGGCCGCATCGTGCTCACGCGGGACCGCGAGCTGCTCAAACGGCGCGGGGTCACCCATGGCTGCTACGTGCGCGCCATCAAGGCCACGCCGCAATTGCGGGAGATCTTCGCGCGGCTCGACCTGGCCCGCAGCGCGCGGCCGTTCTCGCTGTGCCTGGATTGCAATGCGCCGCTGCGGGCGATCGACAAAACCGAGGTCGACGGCCGCGTGCCGCCGGGCGTGCTTGCGCGCCAGGAGCGGTTCGTGACTTGCGATTGCTGCCAGCGAGTGTTTTGGGAGGGGTCGCATTGGCGGCATATGCGGGGTTTGGTGGATGAGTTGGTGCCTGTGGGGCGTTGTTTGTAGTTTGGGTTTTTGGCGTTGGTCGCTGTTTCTTTGTGCGGCGTTGGTTTTTGCACCCAAAGGCCATACGACATCCCCCTGCGGGGGCTGCCGGTCACTTTTCTTTGACCGGCAAAGAAAACTAACGAAAAGAAAGCCGCCCTGCCGGGGGCAGAGCAATCAGGCTTTCGAGTGTCGATGATTTCGTCGTACGGCCCGGAGTGTTGGCTAGCCGATCCTACCGGCCCAAAGGGTATCGCAATTGCATGACCCATGGGTTACGTGGTGCCGCCCCTGACCTCGTGTGCGGTGCCAGTTCCCACATCTGCCGTTCGCGGTGCGAAGTGCTGCGCCGTTTCGGACGTGGCTGGTTTCGTGGTTTTGTCTCGGAGGACGAGCGCCGCGGGTGTGAGCGCGGCCCTCGCGCACGGGCCACGGTGCCCACCACGAAACCAGAGGGGGGTGAAGCAAGGTGCCGCTCGCGCCGGTACGGCAGGGCATCAAATGGCCGGGCGCCCGCCGTCAGAGACAAAACCACGAAACCACCAGGGCAGGCAGGATCGTGGCGCTACGCACCGCGAACGGCAGATGTGGGAATGCTCACCGCGCAAAGCGATCAGGGGCACCACCACGTGACCATTGGGTAATGAAATTGCGATGACCTGTGAGCCGGTAAGGCAAAGGCCAGCCAACACTCCGGGCCGTACGACGCAACCACCGCCCCACATAAGCCTGATTGCTCTGCTCCCGGCAGGGCGGCTTTCTTTTCGTTAGTTTTCTTTGCCGGTCAAAGAAAAGTGACCGGCAGCCCCCGCAGGGGGATGTCGTATGGCCTTTGGGTGCAAAAACCAACGCCGCACAAAGAAACAGCGACCACCCCCCAACAGGATAAAGCCCATATCCCTCAAAACACCCCCCCCTCACTAACCACCCAATCCATCGGCAAATCATGCTCCTGCGGCACCAACGCAATCCGGCAGGCCTCATGCCCGATGCCGATCGCCACCGGCGTGTTCCCGCTGGCAGCCAGCGCCGCCAGCGTGCGGTCGTAGAACCCGCCGCCATAGCCCAGGCGGAACTTATCCCCGCTGAAACCGACACATGGAATGAGCAGGACGTCTGGCAGCAAGGGCGGCGTGCCGTCGGGCACGGGAATGCCGTAATGCCCGGCAACCATTGGCGTGGCCGGTTCCCACTGGTGGAAATCCAGCGGCGCGCCTGGCCGGCTTACCACCGGCAGGGCCGCTTGCCGTCCTGGAGCGCCGGCCAGCCAGCGCGAGACCACGCCACGGGCGTCGAATTCCTGCTGGATCGGCCAGTAGAAGCCCAGGCGATGCACGGGCAGGCGCTCCAGCAGGGCGGCCAGCGCGGCTTCGATGCCGGCGTCGGCGGCGGGGCGCTGCGGCAACGCGCCGCGCAGCGCCAGCAACTGTCGGCGCAGTGCCGCTCGCGGCACGCCGGAGTCGGGCTTTCCGGGCTCGCCGGAGGGGCTGCGAACGTCGTCGCTAGGCATGGCTGCGTGGGATAATGTCTGTTGTTGACCCAACATTGCACGGTCGGATGCGCGCCCTCGAAAGGTCTTGTCCGGCCGTCACAACAAGGAAGAAGAATGCCGAAGGGAGTATATCCGCAGCGTGTGGCCAAGGCCGCCCTGGCGGCGATCGCGTGCGCAGTGCTTGCCACGCCGGTATTTGCGCAGAAACGGCCCCAGCCGCAACCCCAATCGCAGTCGCTCGCCATCCCGAGCAACCCCGACGACGCTTTCGTGGCGCTGCGCGAAGCCGCGCGCAAAAACGACGTGGCGCGCACCGACGCCATCTCGGCCACGCTGGTGGATTACCCGATCTCGTCTTACGTCGAGTACTTCCGCATCAAGCCGCAGATGTTCGACGCCAGTGGCCTGGCCCGCATCGACGCCCCTGACGACCAGGTGCGCGCGTTCCTGCAGCGCTACAAGGGCGAGGCCATTGCCGACCGCATGCGCAATGACTGGCTGCTGGTGCTGGGCAAGAAGCGCGACTGGGCCAATTTCGACGCCGAATACCCGCAGTTCGTGCTCAAGGACGATACGCAGGTCGAGTGCTACGCGTTGCTGTCGCGCGCGCTCAAGGGCCAGAACGTGGCGGCGGATGCACGCGCGGCGCTGAGCGATCCGCGCTACTACGGCGAAGGCTGTGTCGACCTGATCGGCTACCTGGCCCAAAGCAGGCAGATCGAGCCGAGCGACGTGGCCTTCCAGGCGCGCCAGGCGCTGGAGCAGAACTATGTGACGCTGGCCGGGCGCATCGCCGCCACCGCGCCGGACGCGCGCGGCGACAGCAACACGCTCGCCACCGTGGTCAAGATGGCGCGCAACGATCCCTCCCAGGCCGCGGCCTACCTGAGCGCCAATGCCGGCAGCCTGTCGCGCGACGAGCAGGGCGCCGGCTGGGGCGTGGTTGGCCAGTACGCCGCCAAGAAGCTCGCACCCGAGGCAGCCGGCTACTACCGCCGCCAGATGGACCTGGGCGGCAACCAGTGGCTGTCCGACGAAACGCAGGAGTGGCGCGTGCGCTCCGCGCTGCGCCAGGGCGACTGGAAGCAGGTGCGCCAGGCGGTGGAGCTGATGCGCCCCGAGCTGCGCGCCAAGGACCCGGCCTGGACGTACTGGTACGGGCGCGCGCTCAAGGCGGACAACCGCGGCGCCGAGGCCGAGAAGCAGTTCCAGTCGATCGCCGGCCAGTTCAACTTCTACGGCCAGCTGGCCAGCGAGGAACTGGGCAACCGCATCGTGCTGCCGGCACGCACGCAGGTCAGCGATGCCGAGGTCAATGCCATGCGCACCCGCCCGGGCTTCCTGCGCGCGCAGAAGTTCTATGACCTGAACCTGCGCTTCGAAGGTAATCGCGAATGGAACTGGGAACTGCGCGGCATGACCGACCGCCAGCTGCTGGCCGCCGCCGACTACGCCCGCCGCATCGAGCTGCTGGACCGCGCCGTCAACACCGCGGACCGCACCCAGGCCGAGCATGACTTCTCGCTGCGCTTCCTGATGCCGTACCGCGACATCATGCAGCGCGCCACCGATGACGTGGGCCTGGATATGGCATGGGCCTATGGCCTGGTGCGCCAGGAGTCGCGCTTCATCATGAACGCGCGCTCCTCCGCCGGCGCTCATGGCCTGATGCAGGTGATGCCGGCGACGGCCAAGTGGGTTGCGCGCAAGATCGGCATGACGGACTTCTCGCCCTCGATGATGAGCGATCCCAATGTCAACATCCAGCTCGGCACCAACTATATGAGCATGGTGCTGACTGACCTGGATAGCTCCTGGACGCTGGCTTCGGCCGCCTACAACGCCGGCCCGGGCCGTCCCAAGAACTGGCGCTCCAGCTTGCCGCGCCAGGTCGAGGGCGCGATCTTCGCCGAGACCATTCCGTTCTCGGAGACCCGGACCTACGTGAAGAATGTGCTGTCGAACGCCACGTACTATGCTGCATTGATGAGCGGCCGGCCGCAGTCGCTCAAGGATCGCCTGGGCGTGGTGTCGCCGTCGCAGATCACCACCACCAGCCTGCCCTGAGGTTTTAACGCCTTCGAGGCAGCGCGGTCTGCAGGCCATGCGGTAACCGGCGCATGCTCCAGCCCTGGAGCGTGCGCCAGTCGTCCCTTGCCGCGGAGAGATCCATGCAGACCAGCAACGTTCTAGTGATCGGAGGGGCCGGCTTTGTCGGCAGCCACCTGGTAGCCCGCCTGGCAGGTGTCGCCACCGCGTCGGCCACGCCGCTGGAGCCGGGCACCGTCGTGGAGCCGCCTCTGGACCCCGAACGCATCGTGGTCGCTACCCGCGACGCCGAGCATGCACAGCACCTGCTGCTGCTGCCGCGCGTCGAGGTGATCGAGCTGGACGTGAGGAACGAGGCTGAGCTGAACGCCGCCATTGGCTCGCTGGGCACCGACGGCATCGTGGTGAACCTGGTCGGCATTCTCCATGGCGAACGCGCCGAGCCCTATGGCGCGGCCTTTGCCGCTGCCCATGTGGACCTCGCGCGGCGCATTGTCGAGTCTTGCCGCAGTACCGGCGTGCGCAGGCTGTTGCACATGAGCGCGCTGGGCGCCGACAGCGCCGGCCCGTCGATGTACCTGCGCAGCAAGGGCGACGGCGAGCGCGTGGTGCGCGAGAGCGCCCTGGACTGGACCATCTTCCGTCCGTCCGTGATCTTTGGCCCCGACGACCATTTCCTCAATCTGTTCGCCCAACTGCAGCAGCTGGCGCCCGTGGTGCCGCTCGCCTGCGCGCATGCCAGGTTCCAGCCGGTGTACGTGCAGGACGTGGCGCAGGCCATGGTCAACGCCATGGCGACGCCGGCTACCATCGGCCGCGCCTACGACCTGGCGGGGCCGCAGGTCTATACGCTGGAGGAGCTGGTGCGTTTTGCCGGCCGCGCCAGCGGCCACCCGCGCCCCGTCCTGCACCTGCCCGACGCCCTGGCCCGCGTGCAGGCAGCCATCCTCGAACATATGCCGGGCGCACCGGTAATGTCGCGCGACAACCTCGACTCCATGCGGCTCGACAATGTCATGCAGGGGCCGATCGCGCCCGAGCTTGGGCTGGGCCAGCCGGTGGGACTGGAGGTGGTGATGACCGATGCGCTGGCGGGCCGCGGGCACGAGAGCCAGATGCTGGGACTGCGGCGCAGCGGGTATCGTTGAGCGGCAGGCGGCCTGGTCCGGCTTTGCCCCTCGCATGTGACCAGGATTCACATCGCTGCGAGCGTAATTCGCTTGGAGGCGCTTGGCGCGGCTGGCTACAATGGTTCGTTCGCCGCCGTGCGCTTGCGTGCGCACGCTTCGCGCTGCGGGCTTGCCCCGGCCGCGCGCTCCCCCACGTTTTCCTGCAAGGATTTTGCGATGAAGCTCGTCATCGGCAACAAGAATTACTCTTCCTGGTCGCTGCGCCCCTGGCTGCTGATGCGGCAGGCTGGCATTGCGTTCGAGGAGGTCAAGGTGCGCTTGTTCGTGGCCGGGTTCGAGCAAGCGATTGCGAAGCACTCGCCGACCGGCAAGGTGCCGGTGCTGGTCGATGGCGATGTCTCGGTGTGGGACTCACTGTCGATTGCCGAATACCTGGCCGAGTCCTTTCCCGAGAAGCAGCTCTGGCCGGCCGACCGTGCCGAGCGTGCGCATGCGCGCTCGATCTGCGCGGAGATGCACTCGGGCTTCGGCAACCTGCGCAGCCAGCTGCCGATGAACGTCACCGCGGTGCTGCCCGGCATGGGCTGGAACGTCGCGGTGCAGCGCGATGTGGACCGCGTCGCCGCGATCTGGTCGGACCTGCGCGCGCGCCATGCGGCCGCAGGCCCGTTCCTGTTCGGTGCATTCACCATTGCCGACGCATTTTTCGCGCCGGTGGTCAGCCGCTTTGCCACTTATGGCATCCACCTGCCAGAGGCCGCCAAGCAATATGCGGACTTTATCCTGGCGCTGCCGGCCATGCAGGCGTGGATTGCCGATGCCCGCGAAGAGCGCGATTTCCTTGCCTCCGACGAGCCCTACCGCCTCACCCCCGATCGCCCCGACGCGATTGTGATCAACCATTGAGCTCGTCCATGCAGGTGTATGCCGTAGGCGGCGCCATTCGCGACGCCCTGCTGGGCTTGTCGAGCCAGGACCGCGACTATGTGGTGGTGGGCGCAACCCCGGCCGAGATGGAAGCCCAGGGCTATAAGCCGGTAGGCAAGGATTTCCCCGTGTTCCTCCATCCCAGGACCCGGGAGGAATACGCGCTGGCCCGCACCGAGCGCAAGACCGCGGCAGGCTACAAGGGCTTTTCGTTCTATTGCGCGCCGGACGTGACGCTGGAAGACGACCTGGTGCGGCGTGATCTCACCATCAACGCCATGGCGCAGGCTGTGGGCGATGACGGCGCGCTCACGGGCCCTGTGATCGATCCCTACGGCGGGCAGCGCGACCTTGCCGCACGGCTGTTTCGCCATGTGTCGGACGCCTTCGCCGAAGACCCGGTGCGGATCCTGCGCGTGGCGCGCTTCGCCGCGCGTTTCAATGATTTCACGGTAGCCCCGGAGACGCTGGTGCTGATGCGCCGGATGGTGGCAGCCGGCGAGGTCGACGCGCTGGTGGCCGAACGCGTCTGGCAGGAACTCGCGCGCGGCCTGATGGAGGCACGGCCCTCACGCATGTTCGAGGTGCTGCGCGAATGCGGGGCGCTGGCGCGGCTGCTGCCAGAGCTGGACCGGTTATGGGGCGTGCCGCAGCGGGCCGACTACCACCCGGAGGTGGATACCGGCGTGCACGTGATGATGGTCGTGGATACTGCCGCCGCGATGGGCACCTCGTTGCCGGTGCGCTTTGCCGCACTGATGCACGACCTGGGCAAGGGCACCACGCCCGAGGATGTGCTGCCCCGTCATATCGGGCACGAGCAGCGCAGGGTGGCATTGCTGGAGGCGGTTTGCAAGCGGTTGCGCGTGCCGACTGACTGCCGTGACCTGGCTGTGGTGGTGGCGCGCGAGCATGGCAATATCCATCGCTCCGAGGCGTTTGGTGCTGCCGCGCTGACGCGTTTGCTGGAGCGGTGCGATGCATTGCGCAAGCCGGCGCGGTTTGCTGAAGCGCTGCAGGCATGCGAGGCGGATGCGCGGGGACGGCTTGGGTTTGAGGACCGCGAGTATCCGCAGACGGCGCGGTTGATGATGGCGCTGGAGGCGGCGGCTTCGGTGGACGCCGGGGCCGTGGCGCGGGAGTGTGCTGGGGATCCTGGGTTGATTAAGGATCGGGTGCATGCTGCGCGGGTGGCGGCAGTGGAGGCTAAGGTGGGGGGGTAGGGGGTAACTACAACTGCAACTTCAGCTGCAACTGCTTAACGTCAAGAGCAGCTTCAACTTCAACTGCAGTTTCACCTCCCCTGCGGGGAGGCGACCTACTTTCTTGTCTCGCCAAGAAAGTAGGCAAAGAAGCGACCCGGATGGGGCGAAAGCCCCCTCGTCGGCAGGCAAAAAGAGCGGCCGGGGGCCAAACTCACATCGCCTTAAGGATCGCCTGAAAAACTCAGTTTCGTGACCCGGGCGTCTTATCGACACCGTCGCGGTTTGGATCTCCGCGGCTCTCCGGCTGGTTGCGTCAGCGCAATCCCGTTCTCTACCCGGTTGGGAGGCCATTCGGCCCCTCAATCGGCGTCACACGCCGTACGCAAGCAGCGCTCTGCGAGCCATCCAGAGATTGCTTAGTGCAAACAGCGTCTTCAGTTGTGCCGTGTTCTTCGCGAGACCTCGGTAACGGACCTTGGCCATGCCGAACTGCTGCTTCAGCACCCGGAATGGATGTTCCACCTTCCCCCGGATCTTCGCTTTGATCGATTCGATCTCATTGAGCATCGCTTGAGCACGATCGCTGAGATCGAGTCTGCGGCGCTTGCCGGGCAGCATGCTCACGTGCCACCTCACCCCCGGTGCAGCCTCGGGCCGCTTGTGCACGCCAACGAAGCCGGCATCGCCAAAGACATCTGTTTCATTGCCATGCAGCAAGCTGTGTGCTTGGCTGATCTCACTCACATGGGCAGCCGTGCCGATCACGGTGTGCACCAGTCCGGAATCCGCATCCACGCCAATATGCGCCTTCATGCCGAAGTAATACTGCTTGCCCTTACGCGTGGAGTGCATCTCAGGATCACGCTCTCCACTGCTGTTCTTCGTCGAGGTCGGTGCACTGATCAATGTGGCATCGACCACCGTTCCCGCTTTCAACATCAGGCCTTTGCCTGCCAGCATCCCGTTCACGACCGTCAATATCTGGGCAGCCAAGTCGTGCCGCTCCAGCAAGTGACGAAATCTCAAGATCGTGCTTTCGTCTGGCAACCGCGCCATGGCGCCGTCCAGGCCAGCGAACTCGCGATAGAGCGGCACATCATGAAGCGCTTCTTCCATGGCCGGATCTGACAGGCCGAACCACTGCTGCAGGAAGTGAACGCGCAACATCGTCCCGACCGGAAATGGTGGGCGTCCGGTCTTCTTCTTGGGGCAATGGGGTTCGATCAGGGCAACCAGGTCTGCCCAGGGGACCACCTGACTCATCTCATCCAAGAACTCGCGCTTACGCGTGCGCTTTGTCGACAGGTTCAATCCCAATTCTCCTTGCTTCATGGCAGCTTCCTCCTGACTAGTGCAACGTAGGGGAAGCGCCACTCGCTGACACGTTTTGCAGAGAATCCTTAAGGCGATGCTCAGACATGGCCCCCTCGTTTCCGCTCTTTTTGCCTGCCGACGAGGCGCCCCATGACGGGAGATGAAAACCCAGACGGCTCGCTTCGCATCGCGGGTGGGTGATTGCCGCCTGGGGGCGGCAATCACGGCTACACCGAATGGTGATTTGATCCCCACGACCACTGGTTCGGCCGTGTTTCCCGCCTGGGGGCGGGAAACACCCATGGCGATGCGGAGCGAGCCGTGGAGGTGTACCAAGGCCGTATGGGGCGCCTCGGGATTTCACGAAAAGAGCGGAGAAGAGGGACCCATGTCTGAGTATCGCCTTAAGGCGATGCGAGTTTGGGTCCCGGCCGCTCTTTTCGTGAAATCCCGAGGGGGTGTCGCCCCGTCCGGCGCGCCTTCTTTGCCTACTTTCTTGGCAAGCGGCGTGTGTCAAGGTAGTTGTCGCCTCAGCCGTTACGCTGCTTGCTTGTAATTCTGTCCGTTTTGCTGCGCTCGCTCCGGGTTCAGGTACACAGCATCTGGTAGTTCCCAGTTGCGGATGCCCGTGGTCCAACGCTGCGGATTCCGGGCGCGCACAACTTCATACAGTGCCGTTCTCTGCGCCAACAGAGCGGTGGCTGTGCCCTGATGCCGCTGGTTGGGCGTGACGTATTTCAGGCTGCTGTGTCGGTGCTCGTCGTTGTACCAGCGCACGAAGCGCAGCACCCAGTCACGCGCTTGTTCCAGGCTATCGAACGGGCGTTCCGGCCACATCGGGCAGTACTTCGCCGTGCGGAACAGCGCTTCGGCATAGGCATTGTCGTTACTCACCCTGGGCCGGCTGTAGGATGGCACCACCCCTAGGTCATACATTGCTGCCAGCATGGTGGCCCCTTTCATGGCCTTGCCGTTGTCCGAGTGCAGCACCAGCGGACGACCCGCTGTCTGCTCCCGCAAACAGCCGTGCATCAGCAGGCGGCTGGCGTGCTCAGCCGTCTGGCTCTCATGCACCTCGTTGGCTACCAGCTTGCGGCTGTAGATGTCCTTCATCATGTACCAGTAGAAGAACTTGCCCTTGACCGTAGTCGGCAGCCAGGTGATGTCCCAACACCACACCTGATTCGGACCCGTGGCCCGGTGCGTCGTCAGCGGGCGCGTGCACGGGGCCTTGCTGCGGCCACGCCGACGGCTTTGTCCCGCTTCATGCAGCACCCGGTAGATCGTCGATACCGATCCCACGTAGATGCCCTCATCCGCCAGCTTTGGCACGATCTGGTGCGGCGTCAGGCTCGCATAACCTGGCTGGTTCGCCGCCCTCAGCACCGCCTGCCGTTCTGATTCGCTGAACTTGTTGGCCGGTGCATCACGACGCGCTTCAAGCCGCCCGTCGGCGGGGGCATGCCGCCAGCGCTGCATGGTCCGCTCGGTCAAACCAAGCGCCTCGCACGCCTTCGCCTGACGGGCCCCGGCGCCTACGGCTTCATCGATCAACTCTATGGCTTCCAAGCGATCCGGGGTGCTGATCAGTCTTCCTCGTCCCGTCCCCAGATCGCTGCGGCTTTTTTTTGCAAGACCAGCAGTGCCGCCGTCTCCGCCAGCGCCGCATTCTTGCGCTTGAGCTCGCGTTCCAGCTCACGCACTCGCCCACGCGCCGCTTCGTCTTCCCGCCGCTGCGCCAACGTTCGCTTGACGGGGGTAGCCGCATTGGCCTGCTCGCACGCCTCACGCCATTGCTGAATCTGCTCCGCCCGGATGCCCTTTGCGCGGCAGTACTCCGACAGCTCCGCTTCGCTTAGCGGCGCTGTCTCCAACACAACGCGAAACTTGTCCGCGCTGGACCATTGATCACTCTGCTTTCCGTCACCCGGCACAATTCTTCCTGCTTCTCTCGCCATCCTGCGCCAAGTCCGCAAGGTCACTGTCGTGATCCCTGTGGCCTTGGCCAACTCCACTATCGACCGGTTCAGCGGCGGCATCATCTGCTCCACCACCCATTCCCGATGCTCGATTGCATATCGTGTCATCACCTATTCGCACACCGCCCTCCATTTTGCTTCACCAAGGAGACGGAGACGACAAGTATCCTGACATGGAGGGCAAGACAAGAAAGTAGGTCGCCGCCCCGCAGGGGTGGTGAAACTGCAGTTGATGTTGACGTTAAGCCGTTGCAGTTGTAGCTGCAGTTGCAGGCCAGCAGTGTCCGCAGTGTTAGCAGTATCCGCCCCACACCCTAAAACAACTTCCCAATCACCAACGCCACCATCGACAACAAAACCGTCGAAGCAAACGGCAACACAAACTCCCTCCCAAACAACCGAAACCGCAAGTCCCCCGGCAACCGCCCCAACCCCAGCTTCTGCAGCCAGGGTAGTGCCGCTGACAGCACGATGACGGCCAGGAAGATGGTGAGGGTCCAGCGCAGCATGTTGGGGTGCCTAAGGGGAGAGGGTGAAATGCGCGGACTATAGCTATAGCGCGTGGCTGCGGTCGCCGCGTGCGAAGCCTGCCAGCGGCAGCGCCGCATCAAAGTCGCGGGTCAGCGCGATTACCTTGAACAGTTCGCCCATCTCGGCCTCGGACAGCAGCTTTTGCACCGCGTTGGCGGCGGGCAGGAAGTTGCGCGTGTCGTTGGGGTCCAGCGCCATCAGCAGCTCGGTGATGCCGGCGTTCATCAGGAAGCGCGCCTGCGAGGCGAAGCCGGCCACCGTCAGCCCGGCATCGGCCGCGGCGTGGGCGATGCCGCTGAAGTTGACGTGGGCGGTGATGTCCTGCAGGCCAGGGTAGAGGAAGGGGTCCGGGTGGGCGTGATGGCGGTAGTGGCACATCAGCGTGCCGCCGACGCGCTGCGGATGGTAGTACTCGGCCGCGGGGAAACCGTAATCGATCAGGAACACCGCACCCCGCGTGAGCATCGTGCCCACCGCGCGCATGAAGCCTTCAGCCTCGGCGTGGGTTTCGGTGACGATGTCGTGGTCGCCGGCCATGGCATGCAGGGATGCGGGCAGGGCGTCGGCCGCCACGGGGCGGTCCGAGAAGCCGAAGGCTGCTTCGGATGCGTCAGATGCGTCAGCATTGCTGTCCCGGCGGGCTACGCCGCGCTCCAGCCAGCGGCCGTGGCTGCGGGCGAACAGCCGCACCGGCATGGCGTCCAGTACTTCGTTGCCGACCACGATCCCTTCGAAATGCTCGGGCAGCGTATCCAGCCAGGTGACGCGCGGGGCCAGATGCGGCGCGCGCGTGGCCAGCGTGGCCTGCTGGCGCGCGCGCAGCTCGCCGGACAGCTCGACGATGGCGTAGCGCTCGGGCAACTGGCCTTCCTGCTCCAGGGCCAGCAGCAGGTCGGCGGCGAGCCGGCCGGTGCCGGCGCCGAATTCCAGGACCTGCGACAGGCCCTGCGCCAGCAGTGGCGCGAACTGGCGTGCGAGCGTACGGGCGAAATACGGGCTGAGTTCGGGGGCGGTGATGAAGTCGCTGCCATCGCGCGCGTCGCGGCCGAACTTGGCGGCGCCGCCGCTGTAGTAGCCCAGCCCGGGCGCATATAGCGCAAGCGCCATATAGCGGTCGAAACCGAGCCAGCCGCCCGCGTCGTCGATAGCCTGGCCGATGTGCGCGGTAAGCGCGGCGGACGCCGACAGTGCGTCGGCGGGGGGAAGGGGTAAACTAGCGCCTTTGTGCATACCGCGATTGTAGCAATGCCAGCCTCCGACACCCCTGACTCCGCATCGCCTGCCGGCGCTACCGCCGCCGCAGCCTCCGCTACCCCCGCGCGCGGCATCGCGCTCGTCACCGGCGCCGCGCGCCGGCTCGGGCGTGTGATCGCGCTGGAACTGGCCCAGCGTGGCTGGGACGTGGCGGTGCATTGCCACCGCTCCGTGGCCGAGGCCGAGGCGCTGGCCGAACAGATCCGCGCCGGTGGCCAGCGTGCCGCCGTGCTGCAGGCCGACCTGGCCGACGAGGCGTCCACCGCCACGCTGATCAAGGCCTGCACCGATGCGCTGGGCGTGCCGACGTGCCTGGTCAACAATGCCTCGCTGTTCCAGTACGACGTGGCCACCAGCTTTTCCTATGCCTCGCTCGATACGCATATGCGCACCAATGTGGCCGCACCGCTGCTGCTCGCGCGCGAAATGCACCGTGCCATGTCGGACACGCAGCGCGGCGTGGTCATCAACCTGCTCGACCAGAAACTGGATAACCTGAATCCGGACTTCCTGTCGTACACGCTGTCCAAGGCGGCGCTGCAGACGGCTACCGTGCAGCTGGCCCAGGCGCTGGGACCCAAGCTGCGCGTGGTGGGCGTGGCGCCCGGCATCACCATGGTCTCGGGCGACCAGTCCAGCCCGGGCTTCCGGCGCGCCCACCGCATGACGCCGCTGGGGCAGTCGTCCACGCCGGAAGACATCGCGCAAGCGGTGGCCTACCTGGCCGAAGCGCGTGCCGTGACCGGCACCACGCTTTACGTCGACGGTGGCCAGCACCTGATGCCGCTGGCGCGCGACGTGATGTTCCTGACCGAATGATCCAATAACGTACCCGGCGCGCGCGCCAAGTCCGCGCGCGCCTTCTCCCTCTTTTTCCTCTCCCCATCATGACCATGCTCGCCGCCCTCACACATCCCAGCCTGCAAGACTGCCGCCGCATGTTCTTGCGCAACTACGAAGTGCAGATCAATATCGGCGTGCACGAATTCGAGAAAAAGGGTGAACAGCGCGTGCTGATCAATATCGACCTGTTCGTGCCGCTGGCCCAGAGCACGCCCCAGGACGACAAGCTGCAGGAAGTGGTGGACTACGACTTCATGCGCAATACGGTCGCCGAGCGCATGGCGCAGGGCCACGTCCACCTGCAGGAAACCCTGTGCGACGACGTGGCGCGCGCCATGCTCAAGCACCCCAAGGTGCGCGCCGTGCGCGTATCGACCGAAAAGCCGGATGTGTACCCGGATTGCGATTCGGTCGGCGTCGAGGTGTTCCACATCAAGAGCGAGCCGGTTGGCCAGTAAGCGAGCCGTTCTGGCGGGCTGCCGGCGCAGGGTGGCAGCTCACGGTAAAATGCCGGGTTCTCCGGCCCCGGCAGCTTGCATGTGATGCAACTGCCGCATTGCGCGCCGTTTTGCCCTTGCTTTGCCGTACCCGATCGCCCCATCGCCATGACCGCCACCACGCATTCCAAGAACTTCTTCCGTCTGGAGACCTATCTCCAGTCGCAGACGGGCCGCGCCATCGGCGATTTCAAGATGATCGAGGACGGCGACACGGTGCTGGTGTGCCTCTCCGGCGGCAAGGACTCGTACACCATGCTGTCGGTGCTGATGGCGCTGCAAAAGCGCGCGCCGGTCAAGTTCAAGCTGATCGCGATGAACCTGGACCAGAAGCAGCCGGGCTTTCCCGCGCACATCCTGCCGGCTTACCTGAAATCGGTGGGGGTGGAGTATGTGATCGTCGACGCGGATACCTATTCCATCGTCAAGGAGAAGGTGCCTGAGGGCAAGACCACCTGCTCGCTGTGCTCGCGCCTGCGCCGCGGCGTGATCTACCGTACCGCCAAGGAACTCGGGGCCAACAAGATTGCGCTGGGCCACCATCGCGACGACATCATCCAGACCTTCTTCCTGAACCTGTTCTTCGGCGGCAAGATGAAGGCGATGCCGCCCAAGCTGGCCACCGACGACGGCCAGCACATCGTGATCCGCCCGCTGGCCTATTGCCCTGAAAAGGACATCGCCAGCTACGCGCGCGCGATGGAATACCCGATCATCCCGTGCAACCTGTGCGGCTCGCAGGAAAACCTTCAGCGCAAGAAGGTCAAGGAGATGGTGCTGGAGTGGGAGCGGACCAATCCGGGGCGCACCGACAATATCTTTGCCGCGCTGCGCAGCGTGGTGCCGTCGCATCTGGCCGATACCGATCTGTTCGATTTCAACGGGCTGGCAACCGGCCTGGCCAAGGTGGACGAGGCCTCGCTGTTCGGCGAGACCACTTTCTCCCAGCAGCCGCTGGTGTTTGCGGGCGGCATGGAAGAGAACAAGCTGGAATTCGTGCGCTTCGAGAAGTCCGCGCCCGCCAGCCCGGCGCAGCCTGCCGCCGAATAGGCCACGGGCCGCCTTGTCCCTCGTCAGTTCTCAGCGCGTGTTGGCCGGGGCGCCGCCGCGTTGGCGGTGCCATCGCGCATCAACGCGTTCGCGTCATCGATCCATTTCTGGAAGCGATCCGCCGCGTGGGCCTTCTGCTCCGGTGTGGTCAGGTTGGCAATGGTGACGGTCAGCGCCAGCCCGGCCTCGTTGTTGGCGTCGTAACGGGCATTGCGCTCCCGCGTAGGCGGGTTTTGCCAGTGGTCGCCATAGCGCCTTAGCATCTCCACGACCTGGGCCTTGGGCGGATGCTCGGCCTGCACCTGGCGCGCCAGCGCCAGCCATTCCTGCTGGCGCTTGACGCGTTCCGCATAGCGCGCCTCGGCACCTTGCACCACGGGCGCCATGGCGCGGCGGATAGTGGCCTCCTGGTCACTCGAAAAGCGACCATAGACCAGCCGCGCGTAGTCCATCACCTTGTCGAAGCGGGCTTCCTCGCGGGCCGCCGGGTCGGGGCGCAGGTATTCCTTGCGGTATTTGGCGTTGGCATCGGCAAATTTCTTCTCCATGCGGGCGATCTGCTCAGGGGTCAGCGTCAGCAGCAGGTCGGCCACGTCGGGTGTGGAGCGATCGAAGGCAACGCGTGCCAGGCGCTGGGCATCGTCCTGGATCTTGCCCACCGCGGCGGCGGAGAGCGGCTGCTGTACCTCGCTCTTGGCCTGGCGCAGCAGGCCGGCGATCTCGGGCAACTGGTCCTTGCGATGCCAGGCAAAGAAGCGGGCGATGGCGTCGCGGGTGAGGGGTTCCTGGCTGGCGGAGACGTCCACGTAGTTGTCGATCCACCAGTAGGCGAGCCGGTCGCCCTGCTGGTAGCCTAGCTTCAGGGCATTGCAGGCGGTCAGGGCGGTCACGGCTGTGACCAGAAAGAGACGCCGGAGACGGTCCCCGCGCAGGAAGGGATTGGCGGTCAAACGGCGCAAAACCCCCATGATAGAATCCTTTTCCGCGCGTTTTGGCAGCTGATCGTGCCCGCGATTCCCAGCCGCTGCCGGCTTTGCCGCCGGTTTCGGGGTTCGGGCCAGGACCCTGGCCAACGCTGCTGGCCCCCGGGCTCGCCGAGGGGGTGATTCATACTGTTTGCTGGACACACTCA
Source organism: Cupriavidus basilensis (assembly GCF_008801925.2). Lineage (NCBI taxonomy): Bacteria > Pseudomonadati > Pseudomonadota > Betaproteobacteria > Burkholderiales > Burkholderiaceae > Cupriavidus > Cupriavidus basilensis. Next base: position 368,685 of record NZ_CP062803.1, read on the forward strand.
CTTAGGACCCTCCTTGTGAATATCGTCATTCTCGCTGCAGGAATGGGCAAGCGGATGAACTCCGCGCTGCCCAAGGTCCTGCATCCTCTCGCTGGCCGGCCGCTGCTTGCTCATGTGATTGAAACGGCACGTAAATTGTTGCCGACCCGCCTCGTGGTGGTGGTTGGGCATGGTGCCGACCGCGTGCGCGAGGCGGTTGGCGCGCCAGACGTTGCCTTCGCCCTGCAGGCCGAGCAGCTTGGCACCGGCCATGCCGTGGCGCAGGCGCTCCCGCTGCTCGACGACAGCCAGCCGACGCTGGTGCTGTACGGCGATGTGCCGCTGACCGAGGCCGCCACGCTGCAGCGGCTGGTGGCTGCGGCCCGCAGCGAGCGCTTCGGCATCCTCACGGTTGAAATGGATGACCCCACCGGCTATGGCCGCATCGTGCGCGAGGCGGGCAAGATCGTGCGCATCGTCGAGCAAAAGGATGCCAGCGAGCCGCAGCGCGCCATCCGTGAAATCAACACCGGCATCATCCTGGCGCCCACCGGCCCCCTGCGTCGCTGGCTGTCCACGCTGCGCAATGACAACGCCCAGGGCGAGTATTACCTGACCGACGCCGTTGAGCGCGCGGTGGCGGACGGCATGGAAGTGGTTTCCGCGCAGCCCGATGCGCTGTGGGAAACGTTGGGCGTGAACAGCAAGGTGCAACTCGCCGAGCTCGAGCGCATCCATCAGCGCAACCTGGCGCAGCGCCTGCTTGAAGCCGGCGTGACGCTGCTGGATCCGGCGCGCATCGATATCCGCGGCGAGCTTACCTGCGGGCGCGATGTCACCATCGACGTGAACTGCGTGTTCGAAGGCCGCGTGCACCTGGAAGACGGTGCGCATATCGGCGCCAACTGCGTGCTGCGCAACAGCACCGTGGGCGCTGGCGCGCGGGTGCAGCCGTTTTGCCATTTCGAGGATGCCAGCGTTGGCGCGGCCGGCCGCATCGGCCCGTACGCGCGCCTGCGTCCCGGCACGGTGCTGGGCGAGGATGTGCACATCGGCAACTTCGTCGAGGTCAAGAACAGCCAGATCGCCGCGCACAGCAAGGCTAACCACCTTGCCTACGTGGGCGACGCCACGGTCGGCTCGCGCGTCAACATCGGCGCGGGCACCATCACCTGCAACTACGATGGCGCGAACAAGTACCGCACCGTCATCGAGGACGATGTCTTTATCGGTTCCGACACGCAGCTGGTCGCGCCGGTGACCGTGCGCCGCGGCGCCACCATTGGCGCCGGCACCACACTGACCAAGGAGGCGGCGGCCGACAAGCTGACGCTGTCGCGTTCCAAGCAGATGACGCTCGACGCGTGGCAGCGTCCGGTCAAGCAAGCCAAGAAATAAGCCCCGCCACCGCCGGGCCGGGATGCGGCCGGGCGGCAATGGCAATTCGCGGGAGACGGCAGCGCCGTCCTCGCGCCAATCATCCGGTGCGGCTGTGTCCGCGCCCCGTGGGAGAAGAATATGTGCGGCATCGTCGGCGCGGTTTCCTCGCGCAATATTGTTCCGGTCCTGATCGAAGGACTGCGTCGCCTCGAGTACCGTGGCTATGATTCCTGTGGCGTAGCGGTAGTACGCGACAATGCGCTCGAGCGCGCCCGCACGGTTTCGCGCGTGGCCGACCTGGACGAGCAGACCCGTGCGTCCGGCCTGGCCGGCATGACCGGCGTGGCGCATACGCGCTGGGCCACGCACGGCAAGCCCGACACCACTAACGCCCACCCGCATTTCTCGGGCGAGTCCATCGCGCTGGTGCACAACGGCATCATCGAGAACTACGAGCCGCTGCGCGAAGAGCTGCGCGCCGCCGGCTATGGCTTCGAGTCGCAGACTGACACCGAAGTGGTGGCCCACCTGATCCACCAGGTCTACACCTACCCGAGCAGCGCCACGCGCGGCGACCTGTTCGCCTCGGTGCGGGCCGTGACCAAGCGCCTGCACGGCGCCTACGCCATCGCCGTGTTCTCCAAGGACCATCCGGAACGCGTGGTCGGCGCCCGCGCCGGCTCGCCGCTGGTGGTGGCGCTGGGCGACAACGAATCCTTCCTGGCTTCCGACGCGCTGGCCGTGGCGGGTACCGCCAACCGCATCATCTACCTGGAAGAAGGCGACGTGGTGGAACTCACCCGCGAAGGCGCCACCATCCGCGACGTGCACGACCACCTGGTCGAGCGCGAAGTGCGCGTGGTCGAGACGCACGCCGCGGCGGTGGAACTGGGCCCGTACCGCCACTTCATGCAGAAGGAAATCTTCGAGCAGCCGCGCGCGCTCGGCGATACGCTGGAAGGCATCGACGCCATTACGCCCGAACTGTTCGGCGAGACCGCCCAGAGCGTGTTCAGCGAGATCGACAGCGTGCTGATCCTGGCTTGCGGCACCAGCTATTACTCGGGCTGTACCGCCAAGTACTGGCTCGAATCCGTGGCCAAGATCCCGACCCAGGTCGAGGTGGCAAGCGAGTACCGCTACCGCGAAACCGTGCCCAACCCGCGCGCGCTGGTGGTGGTGATCTCGCAGTCTGGCGAGACCGCCGATACCATGGCCGCCCTGCGCCACGCCAAGTCGCTGGGCCACACGCATACGCTGGCTGTGTGCAATGTGGCCACCAGCGCCATGGTGCGCGAGACCGCGCTGCGCTTCCTGACGCGTGCCGGCACCGAGATCGGCGTCGCGTCGACCAAGGCCTTCACCACCCAGCTCGCCGCGCTGTACATGCTGACCCTGGCGCTGGCCAAGGTACGCGGCAGGCTCACGGCCGAGGCGGAAGCCGCGGCGCTGACCAACCTGCGCCACCTGCCCGTGGCCCTGCACGGCGTGCTGGCGCTCGAGCCGCAGATCATCTCCTGGTCCGAGGACTTTGCCCGCCGCGAGAATGCGCTGTTCCTGGGCCGTGGCCTGCATTACCCGATCGCCCTGGAAGGCGCGCTCAAGCTCAAGGAAATCTCGTATATCCACGCCGAAGCCTATCCGGCCGGCGAGCTCAAGCACGGCCCGCTGGCACTGGTGACCGAGGCCATGCCCGTGGTCACGGTGGCGCCCAACGACGCGTTGCTGGAAAAGCTGAAGTCCAACATCCAGGAAGTGCGTGCCCGCGGCGGCCGGCTGTATGTGTTCGCCGACAGCGACACCCATATCCATTCCACCGAAGGCATCCAGGTCATCCGCCTGCCCGAGCACTACGGCGACCTGTCGCCGATCCTGCACGTGGTGCCGCTGCAGTTGCTGGCCTACCATACTGCCTGCGCGCGCGGCACCGACGTGGACAAGCCGCGTAACCTGGCCAAGTCGGTCACGGTGGAGTAACGCAAGCGATAGCTGCAAGCCGCGCCGCACGGCATGGCCAGGAACGCCTGGCCGGCCGGACGGCATGGCCGGCATGGGTAAGCGTCCATTCATGCCAGTTGCCGGTGGAGGGCGCGCGGCCCGGGGGTGGCTGGCTTCGCGCCGATGCTGGTCTCAGGATGGCCCCTCGGCTCGCCATCCGCTATCGGTGAGTTGCCTACTTTGGTATCGGCTCCCGCCGCAGGTTCACTTCGTTCGTTTGGCGGACTTGAATAATCCCGGCCGATAGCCAAGAATCGCGCACGGCTGTGTTCTCGCCGAAGACGTGCCCGGCAATGGGCCTCCTGCAGATCCAGGTCACCAGGTCATCAGGTCGCCAGATCAGCGGGAAGAAGACAAAAAGATAAGAAGATAAAACACCAAATACGATAATGCGGACCAGGTGCTCTAGGAGTCCCGCCGCACACCTTGCCTCGGGAATGACTGAAGATTGGCTTGCGCGGCGGCTCCTCTGCCGCCCAGGATTGCTGGCGTGCCCAGCTGGCGGAGTCACGCGCCTGCAGCCTCGCAATTCTTGTCGTCCCTGCATCCTGGCAGCGAGCGGTCGCGGTCATGCGTCACGCAGTGCAGCAGGATCGGTCTTGTGATCCGGCCACCTGGTTTCGCCGCATGAGCGCCGCCGACCCGCGCTGGCACCATGGCGCTGGCCTCATGCTGGCCCGCCGCCTCCATGCGGCCGGTCTCATCGGCATGCTGGCCTGGCTGCTGGTGGCGCGGGCCTGGGCCGCCGATGCCGGCCCGCTACCCCTGCAAAGCCCCGACGTGTCCTGGTTGCGCGATCCGGGCGGGCGGCTCACGATCGCGCAGGTTGCCGCGCGTGCCAACGGATTCGAGCCATTGCGCGGCGGCCTGAGCGAGGGTTTTACCCGTGACGTGGTCTGGCTCAAGGTGGTGCTGCCCGCGACGGCCCAGGGTGGCGAGCGCTGGCTGGAGCTCTGGCCGGGGGCGCTTGACGATGTGCGCCTGTACCAGGCGGCAGCAAACGGCGCCTGGGTGGAGCGCCGCAGCGGCAACGCGCTGCCCTTCGAGGCCCGCGACGGCCCCGATGGGCGTAATCGCAACCTGGCCTTCCGGCTTGCGCAGCCGCAGCCGGGCGATGTGCTCTACCTGCGCATCCGGACCACCGGCACGATGGTGGTGGCGTTGCGGCTGTGGCATGGGTCCGAGCTGCGCGCGGCAAGCGCGGCTGCCAACATCGGCTATGGCATGCACCTGGGTTTCGTGGCCACGGCGGTGCTGTTCTACCTGGGCGGCTGGCTGCTGACCCGCCGCGCGCTCTACGGTGCTTTTTCCCTGCTCGTGGCAGTGGCGACCCTGCGCTGGTTTGCCGCTGACGGACTGGCCAGCCAGTTTCTCTTTCCGCACGATGCCACCGTGCCGCTCTTGGCCACCAAGGCCCTGGTGGGGCTGCAATGGGCGTGCGCCAGCCTGTTCGTGATCTGCCTGCTGCAGTTGCGCGAGCGCGCGCCGTATCTGCTGGCCTATTACCGGGGCCTCATGCTGATGGGCCTGGCGGTCGCCTTGTCGTCATCGAGCGATCACTACGGTACTGCGGTCTGCGCGCTCTATATCGGGGTATTGCTGGGGCAATTACTCTCGATACCCCTCTATCTTCGCCTGTGGCGCACCGGAGGCGCTTCCGGACGGCTGGTCGCGGCTTCGCTCTCGTTGTATTGCCTCATCATCCTGCCTGGCTGCCTTGGCGCGTTCGGCCTGTTGCCGCTGAGCCTCGTCACGATGCAGAGCGCACACCTGCTCGACCTGCCGTTGATGCTGACGCTGCACCTGACCATTGTGCTGCGCGTGCGCGAAGCGGAAAGCGGGCGCAAGCGGGAGCGGGAGCAGGCCTGCGAGGCGATGGCATCCTCCCTGCGCGAGCGGCGTGCGTTCGAGGAGCAGAGCCGTTTGCTCGCGATGATGACGCATGAGGTTCGCACGCCGGTGGCGGTGATCGATGCCGCGGCCTATAGCCTGCGCCTGCTCGATGACATCGGCGGCGACCGCGCGCAGCGCGAGAGCCGCTACCAGAGCATCCAGCTGGCCGTGCGGCGACTGAAACTCCTGATGGAGCTGGCCGAGGCGCGCGAGCGGCTGGTGCCGGGCGAACAGCAGCTCGACACTGGGCCGTTTGGCTTCGCCGAACTCAGCCGGGACGTGCTCGCGTCGCTGGAGCCGCAAGCGGCGGCCCGGGTATCCCTGGAGGCCGGGGCCGGGTTGCCGCAGCTCGATGGGGATGTCCGCCTGCTGCATTTCGCCTTGCTCAACCTGCTCGACAACGCGCTCAAGTACGCCTACCCGGCGAGCCGCATCCTGATCGACATCGCCGCTGGCATGCGCGAGGGCGTGCGCGGCGTGGCCTGGCGCATTCGCGACCAGGGGCCCGGCATACCCTTGGGCAAGGAAGACGTGATCTTCGAGAAATTCCGCCGGCTCGGCGAAATTGCCGACCAGCCCGGCCTCGGGTTGGGCCTGCCGCTGGCGCGCAAGATCATGGAGCTGCATGGCGGGACCCTGCGCTGCGATCCGGGTTGGCGCGAAGGGGCCTGCTTCGTGGCGTGGCTGCCGGAGGCCGCATGACTGTCACCGCCGCGCTTGCCGCCCTCACTGCTTCCGATGGCGCCCCTACCGCGATGCCCGAAGGGAGGGCCAGGAGGATTCCCATTGCGCTGGTCGAGGACAACGAGCGGCTGCGCATGGAGCTGGCCTTTCACTTGACCCACGCCGGCTATGCCGTCGCAAGCCTGGCCGATGCAGCCGCGCTGGACGCGCACCTGGCCAGCCAGCCGTGCCGGCTGCTGATACTGGACCTGGGCCTTCCGGATGAGGATGGGCTGTCCATCTGCGAGCGCCTGCGCCGGACCCGGCCAGACCTGGGCATCGTCATGCTGACCGCGCGCGGCATGGCCCACCACCGGCTCGCCGGGCTGCGCGGCGGCGCCGATGCCTATCTCGTCAAGCCGGCGCGCACGGAAGAGCTGCTGCTGGTGATCGCCAACCTGCTGCGCCGCCTTGACCCCGTGACGCCCGACGCTCCATTGCCGCCGGCTGCCGGCGCGCCCGCGCCGGCCTGGTGCCTCGATGCGCGCCGTCTCATGGCCATCACGCCAGATGGCAACCCGCTCCCGCTCACGCGCGTGGAAGGCCAGCTGCTAAGGGCCTTGCGGCGCAGAGCGCCCGATCCCGCCGGCCGCCGCCAATTGGTGGAAGCGCTGGGTGGCAACTACCTTGACTTCGACGAGCACCGGCTCGATGTCGCCATCAGCCGGTTGCGCGGCAAGCTCTCGCAGGCTTGGCCGCATGGCCCGGCGATCCGCACGGTGCGTGGCGTCGGCTACCTGCTGGTGCAGCGCTGGCTGGACCAGGCTGAGGGATAGCGCCGGGAGGCCGGCGGTGAGCGGTTTTGAGCTTGTTGCGTGCTCGCGAGAGTTTGTGCGTATTTGTGAGTATTTGTGAGCTTTGCCGGCAAGGATTTTTGTATGCTCACCCACCCGTCACGGGGCTGGCCGGTCGGCTTAAAGGTGCCGTGCGCCGCGCGGGAAACCTCAATGCCCGCCACACCCGGAAAAAAGCGTCAGAAGCATAAGTAGCGTGGAGCAAGAATGAGGCAGAGCGAGCTATTGGGAAGAGTGGCCAACGGGGCGATCCTGCGCATCGCTCGCGATCCCTGGGGCAGGCTCTTGCCAAGCGTCGTACTGGTGGACCCTGGCGCGCAAGGCAACGACGAAATCGTTCACCGCTGGCAGATCCGCAAGATGATGGATTCAGGCTTGCTGCAGTACGACGGCAGCACGACCGAGGACTCCAGCATGTACGTCCCGACCTCCGCCGGGCTTGCGATTGGCAATGCGTGGAACCGGGCGAAGGCGAGGGCCGCGGCGGCCGGGGCAGCTGCCGCCGGCCCGGCGCAGGGCTCGGACTAGATCAGTCCTGGCTCGTCACGCAGTTCCTGCCCGCGGCCTTTGCCTGGTAAAGGGCCTTGTCGGCCGCTGCCAGCACATCGTCCAGCGTGCCCCCGGCGCCAGATATCGTGGCGCAACCCAGACTTACCGTGCAGCGGATGTCCATGCCATTGAAGTGGAACACGTGCTGCTCCACCGCTTGCCGGATGCGCTGCGCCGTCGCCCTGGCGCCATCCGCATCGGTCGACGGCAGCAGCAGGGCAAACTCCTCCCCGCCCAGCCGGGCAATGATATCGATGGCGCGCAGCACGCCCTGGCAGCAGGCCACCAGTTCCTTGAGGACATGGTCGCCCGCCGCGTGGCCGAGGCTGTCGTTGATGGCCTTGAAATGGTCGGCGTCCAGCATGACGACCGACAAGGGCTGCCGCAGGCGCCGGGCACGCACCACTTCCGCCTCGCCGACGTCGAAGAAATGCCCGCGGTTGGCGGCCCCCGTCAGGTGGTCCCTGGTGAGCAGCTCCTTGACCTTGTCGACGCTGAGCTTGCGTTCCGTGACATCGCGCAGCACGACCGAGTAGCCGGAAACCTTGCCGTCGATCTCCTCCAGCGCCGCCACCAGCAACTGGCCCCAGTAACGCCGGCCGTCACGGGTGACGCACCATAGCTCTTCCAAATGCCAGCCGCTTTCGCGCGTGAGCCGGAGCTGCTCGTCGACCCGCGCGGGGAAGTCGCTGTCCGGATGGCAGAACAGGCGCAGCGTGGCGCCTTCCACGTCCTGCAGTTCGAAGCCGGTTTGACGCTGGCCGGACTGGTTCCAGCTGTCGATCCGGCCGGTGGCGTCCAGGGAGAAGAAGGCGAAATCATTCACCGCCGAATAGACCGCGGCGAGCCAGGATTCGGTCTGCTTGAGGCTGCGCTCCTGTGCCACTACCTTCGATATGTCAGTGAGCACCACCATCGTGCAGTCCTGGGCGACGCGCAGCATGGAGCAGGACAGGACATTGGGCTCGTGCTGCTTGCGCGTGGGCAGGAAGATGCGGTGGTTCTCGCAGATATAGCCGCGCTCATGCGCGAACGTGGCCGCCATGCTCCTTAGCTCAGGCGCCAGGTCTTCGAACACGGTGAAGAGATTGTCCAGGCTGCCCGTGCGCGAGATGGGCATCAACACCTGGGCTGCCTTGGGGTTTGCCATCGCCACGTTGCCGGATGCGTCGATGCGCAGGATGCCTGCCGGAGACATATAGAGGAAGGTCAGCAACTCCTCGTTCTCGGCCGCGAGAGCGGCCAGGTCGTCCCGGCTCTGCCCAGGATGTGCCATTGCCATGGCGCGCCTATCGCTGGATCAGCACATAGCGCCGATCGCGGCCGGGATCCTTGAGCAGGCGCAGCTTGACCGGCGTGGGGCGCATGCGCAGGGTGAGTACATAGTCGATGGTTTCGTCCAGCAAGTCGGCGTCCTCGAAGCGCTGGGCCACCATGAAATTGTTCATGCAGATGGCCACTTCGGCAAAGAAATGCCGGCCGAGCACCCGCTCCGGGGACAATCCCGCGAGCCGCGACTCGGTGGCGTTGTAACGCTCGACGATGCCCGTCGACGCAAAGCCGATGGTGCCGAAGGGCAGGGCGTCGGCGTCCTGCGCCGAAAGGCTATCCAGCTGCTCCAGCGAAATTTCCGAAAAACTCATCCTCATCCTCATTATCCAATCCGGGGTTAACAATGCCTGCAGCCAGCACCGCGCCTACCTGTGCTCGGCAGACCTGAGGAAACTCGCCGAGATCTCCCGCGTCAGCAGGCCGATGGCTTCCATCTCCCCATCCGACAGCCCGCCCGTGCAGGCCGTCGAGCCCCAGTCTCCGCAGATCATGGCGACGCAGCGATTCTTGATCATCACGGGCGCCAGCAGGATGGAGCGGGCATCGGGCATCTGTTCCCGATACCAGCGGGGCACGCGGTGCGCCACCTCTTTGCCGAAGGAGTCTTCGAGCAGCAGCGGCTTGTTGCCGATGGCGGCAAAGTGAAAGATATCGGGAACGAAGCCTTCTTCGAAGGATAGCGCCTCCATCTTCTCGCGCATGCCCTCGCCAAATCCTACCCGTGCGCCAAAACGCTTCGCCATCGGGTTGAGCAGCATGAGGAAGCAATGCGAGAAGTTCAGCGCCTGCATGGCCGATTCGAGCACCAGCGGCGCCAGCTCGGAGACCGGCAACTCGCCGCCCTCGCGCTTGACTTCCTGCAGGCTTTGCTGAAGGCGCTTGAGGGCATCCTTCGGCTTGCCGGCATTCAGTGCCGGGGTGGCCTCGGCCGCTTCGGGCGACTCCGCATTGGTCATGGAAACGTTCAGCGCCAGAGCCTGCCGGACTGCGCTTTCCACCACACCGGCTTGCAGGCCCAGTGCTTCGGCGTGATCCAGCAGCAAGGCCTGGACCTCTTCCTGCGGCGCGTCCCTGGCCACCAGCGTGGCGGCGCGGGAGGAGATGTTGGCAATCGCGCCCAACCAGTCGGCGTGGGATTCCAGCACCGAATCCGCGTCGAAACGCTGGCAGCGCATCGACGTCGCGATCAGGCTGGGCAGCCTCCATTTGATCGCCGCCGCTGCCGCGATGTCTTCGAGGGTGACGCCCAGCACTTGCTGGCACGCTTCGCTTTCCTTCTCGGAGTCACCCTTGCACAGGGCCTGGATCTGTTCCCACTCCTCGGCGAAGTAGAAGACCAGAAGCAGGCGGCTCATGTGGTGCATCAACGTGCACACCACGGCTTCTTCCCCCTGCCTGATGCCTTGGGCGTTGCTGAGCGCGCGCGTGAACTCGCCGGCGATCAGGGCCTGCTTCAGTTCAGTGGACGCTTGTGGCCGGTTGATGGCCACCCCGGAGAAATAATCCAGCAACTGGACCCCGAGCGTGAGGTGGCTGATCGCTTCGACTCCCAGGACCAGGATGGCGCGCGACACCGTCGTGACTTCGCCCCCGAACGAGCGATACATGGCGGAGTTGGCCAGGCGTATGACCTTCTGCGACAAGCTGAAATCGGACAGCACGCCCGCAGCCATTTCGCCGACGCTGGTGTCGCTGTTCAGTGTCTTGAAAACGTTGTCGATGCAGAACTGCAGCGTGGGGAAATCCCCTTGCTGCGCCATGCGGCTCCAGAGTGTCTCGAAGAATGTGTTGCTTGAAGGGTTTGACATGACGGCGTCTACTTCGAGAACACTTGGGCACTGCCAAGCTGCAGCGTGCCGGCTTGCGCCTGGTCCACGAACCGGGCCGGGCTCATTGCCTTCGCATAGCGCCAGCCCTGCACCAGCTCACAGCCTTGCTCGGCCAGCAGCTGGCTTTGCTCGTCCGACTCCACGCCTTCGGCGATGGCCACCAGCCCGAGTTCCCGCGCGAGCGACAACACGGCAAACACGATGGTCCGCGCATGCGGGGAGTCCATCATGTCGGCCACAAAGCTCTGGTCGATCTTCAGTGCCGAGAGCGGGAAGCGGCGCAGGTAGGACAAGCTCGAGTACCCCGTGCCGAAGTCGTCGACCGCGAACCGCACGCCCAGTGCGCGCAACTCCGTCAGCAAGTCCTGCGCCGCCTCCGGGTCGGTCATCAGCGCGCCTTCCGTGATCTCCAGGACCAGCCGGTGCGAGCTGATGCCGGAATCCTTGATGGCCCGCCTGACGCTGTCCGCGAAGCCGGGGTGCCTGAACTGGACCGGAGAGACATTGACCGATATGTATCCCACGTCCAGCCCGAGCGCGTCCCAGCTTGCCAGCTGCGCACAGGCGCAGCGCAGCGCCCACGCCCCGAGATGGTTGATGAGGCCGTTATGCTCCGCAACCGGGATAAACACGGCCGGCGGGACGGACCCCGTCGGGTGTTGCCACCGCATCAGTGCCTCGACCGCGCAGACCTTGCCGGAGCCGGGCCACACGATCGGCTGGTAGTGAAGCAGGAACTCGCCGTTCTGGACGGCCTCGAACATGTTCTGTTCGATCCGGAACTGCTCGTCCAGCCGATGCTCCAGCTCCGGCGTGTAGACACAGTATCGATTCTTGCCCTGCGCCTTGGCGTCATACATGGCCAGGTCCGCACGCTTGAGCAATTGCGACTCGGACTGATGGGCCAGCGCGCCAAAGGTGAGCCCCAGGCTGGTGGTGACGCGGATCTGGCAACCGGCCAGGTGAAAAGGCTGCCTGCAGACATGGATCACCTTCTCCACGATGCCGATGGCGGCGGCTTCCGAGGCGATACCGTCGAGCAGCAGCACGAACTCATCGCCGCCCAGCCGCGCGACCATGTCCGTCGGGCGAACCGCCCCGAGCAGCCGCACGCTGACTTGCTTGAGCAAGGCGTCGCCAAATTCATGGCCCAGCGAGTCGTTGACCTTCTTGAACCCGTCGAGGTCCATCAGGGCAAGCGCAAATGGCGCCTTTCCCCTGCCATCTTCGGTGAAGTACCCGGCAATGCGTTCGCGCACCATGGCACGGTTGCCTACGCCGGTGAGCGGGTCGCGAAAGGACGCCTCGATGAGTCGTTCTTCGTTGTCGACCCAGTCGGTCACGTCGTAGCCAAACAGCAGCAAGCTCGGGCTGCCGTCCTCGTCGGCATGGCGGCACACACGCAGGTCCAGCCAGCGGCTTTCGCCGACGCCGCCCGAGAAGCGGATGCGGCCGGTCTTGCAAGGCGCTTCCTGCTCGCAGGCACGCAGCAGCTCGGCAAGCTGCTCGCGCTGCTCGAACGAGACGACATCCAGGATCGAGGATTTGAGAAGGTATTCCCGGGGGTAGGCAAGTAGCTGCGCCGAGGCTTCGGTTGCCAGGATGATATGGCCCGCGACATCGATCTGCAGGGCGAGCGCGCCCGAAGCCTCGAGCAATGCCCAGGCATCCCGCGCCGATCCCCCGGCGGATAACAGTGGGTTCCGGTCGGAGGATGGCCATTCAGGGGGCTCCGCCGCTAGAACTGCGTCATACGTAAACGACGTCATGGAACTCTGGTTGAAACTCGGACCGAATTGAGCGATCTGGTGATCGAACGCCGCCAGCGCTGCCGTGTCTGGCTATCTCGCGCATTAAAGTGATTTTAGGTGCATGTTACCCATGCTGCGCATGTCAGTTTAACGCTTAACCGCGACCTGCGATCACCGGAATGCGTTACCTGGCAAGAGTTTGTGGCGCCGTTGCACAGAGGGGCCCGGCACATCGATGGCCCAAGCGTGGCCGACCCGAATTTGCCGGGTACGCGCCGCCCGCGAACGTCTGCGCACGACTGCCTTTAGAATGCAGCACAAACCAATCGGAGACCGTGCATGCTGTGGAAATCATCCCCCTCCCTGAAAGACCTTCAGGCCCGCCACAAGGACACCGCTGTCGAGCAACTGGGCATCGAGTTCACCGAGATCGGCGAGGCTTCGCTCAGTGCACGCATGCCGGTGGACCGCCGCACCGTGCAGCCGCATGGCATCCTGCACGGCGGCGCTTCGGTGCTGCTGGCGGAGACGCTGGGCAGTTGCGCCGCCAGCCTGTGCCTGGATAGCGAGACCCAGTATTGTGTCGGGCTCGACATCAATGCCAACCATGTGCGCGCGGCGCGCACGGGCTTTGTTACCGGCACCGCCACGCCGGTGCATATCGGCCGCACCACCCATGTGTGGGCCATCGAGATCCGCAACGAAGAAGGCAAGATGGTCTGCGTCTCCCGGATCACCATGTCCATTCTTTCGCGCTGATCGCCGCGGCCTTCGGCAAGCGTGCGGGCGCCGCTGCGCGCCCCGTGCAGAGATTTTCATTTCCGGCTAAACTGCGCCCCGCACTGTAAGCGGACGCCAAAGCGCGGCGTCCCGGCAGCGGCGGGGTGGCAGAGTGGTTATGCGACGGCCTGCAAAGCCGTACACGGCGGTTCAATTCCGTTCCCCCGCCTCCAGGTTTCCGGTCATGGCCAGGGCGATCGCGCCATGCGGCCGGGCGCCGCGATGCTTCGCGCTCCTTTCCCTTTGTTCTGTCCCATCGTTCTTCCCCTTTCTCGCCAGGCGATTTTGCCTCGGCCTCGCCTGATTCATTCGGTGGATAAGGCGTCGCTTATGCCGTTTTCCCCGCTGGAACAAGTCGCCCGAATCATGTAGTGTGAACTCAGCGCAGTCCATCCATGACAACCTCCGCCATCGTGCGTGGCGGGGAGATATTTGCAATGACAAGAGATCTGCGTATCCGCGCCGCACAACCGGCCGATTGGCCGGCAATCGCGGAAGTCCTTGAAGCCTGTGGCCTCGCCAGCGACGATCCCGATCCCTCGCTGGCGTTGTTCCATATTGCGGTGCTCGACGGCGGCATTGTCGGTTGTGCCGGCGCCGAAGGCTATGGCGACACCGTGGTCGTGCGCTCGGTCGCGGTATTGCCGCCTTATCGCGATCGCGGCATCGCCACCCATCTGGTTTCCGCCCTGCTCATGCGCGCCCGCGCCAACGGCTGCACGCGCGCCGTGCTGCTGAGCGCCAGTTGCCCCAGCTACTTTGCCCGCTACGGCTTCTCGCTGATTTCGGCGGATCGCCTGCCGCCGGAAGTGCGCGCGTCGCGCGAGTTCCGGCAGCAAGAAGGCGCGCTGCCGCTATGCATGTGTTGCGAGCTGAAATGATCTACCCGACGAACCAGACTGGCCCGGCCCGGCCGGCGAGCGCTGTCCCCTTCGATTGCCTCGTCTATATCGGCCGTTTCGAACCCTTCCACAACGGCCACTTCGCCATGCTGCGCCAGGCGCTGGCGCAGGCCGCCACGGTGATCGTGGTGCTGGGTTCCGCCGGCGGCGCCCGCACCGTCAAGAATCCGTTTTCGGCGGATGAGCGCCGCCAGATGATCGAGGGCGCTGTCGCGGCATGGGACGCCGCGCGCGTTGCCGACCTGCGCTTTGTGGTGGTGCGCGACTACTACGAAAGCGCGCGCTGGACAGCGGCGGTGCGCGCCGTGGCGGGCGCGGCCATCGATGCTTGCGCGCAAGGCACGCCGCGCGTTGGCCTGTTCGGGCATTTCAAGGATGCCTCTTCGGGCTACCTCAATGACTTCCCCGGCTGGGAGCTGGTGCAGCAGCCCAGCTTCGGGCAGCTCAATGCCGCCGACGTGCGCCAGCAATGGTTCGAGCAGCAAGGCGGGCTGGAGGGGCTGCAGAGCGTGCTGCCGGAGCCGGTGGCCGCCTTCCTGCGCGCGTTCGCCGGGCGCGAAGCGTTTGCGGCCTTGCTGGCCGAGTACCGCTTCCTGCAGGACCACAGCCGCCGCTGGGCCGCCGCGCCGTATCCGCCGGTCTTCGTGACCGTGGATGCGGTGGTGCGCTGCTGCGGCCAGGTGCTGCTGATCCGCCGCGGCGGACAGCCCGGGCGCGGCGCCTGGGCGTTGCCCGGCGGTTTCCTGGACCAGCATGAGCGCGTGGCCGACGCGGTGCTGCGCGAGCTTGACGAGGAGACGCGCTTCGGGCTGCCCAAGGCGGCGTTGCAGCAATCCTTGCGCGACCAGGCGCTGTTCGATCATCCCGAGCGCAGCCAGCGCGGGCGCACGCTGACCCACGCTTTCTTCTTTGACCTGCCGCTCGATGCGCTGCCGGCCGTGGCCGCCGCCGATGACGCGGCCGCGGTGCGCTGGGTGCCGCAGCGGGAGCTGCTGGCGCTGGAAGGGCAGATGTTCGAGGATCACCTGCTGATCCTCGATCGCTTCCTGCATCTGTTCGACGGCGAGGCGCAGCCGGCGGGCTGAGCGGTTCGCCGCCGGGTTCAGTGCCCGCCCAGGTACGCCTGCGCCAGCGCCGGATCCCGCGCCAGTTCGTCCGCCGGCCCGCTGGCCACGACGCGGCCTTCCTCCATCACATAGCCGCGATCGGCCAGCGCCAGTGCCAGCGCGGCCATCTGGTCCACCAGCAAGATGCTGATCGAGGCCTCACGCAGCTGGTCCAGCGAGGCGAACAGCTCCGCGATCACCTTGGGCGCCAGGCCCAGCGATGGTTCGTCGAGCAGCAACACGCGCGGGTTCGACATCAGCGCGCGCCCGATTGCCAGCATCTGCTGCTCGCCACCGGAGAGCAGGCCGGCACGCTGATGCTGGCGCTCGCGCAGCCGCGGAAAGCGGGTCAGCATGGCCTCGACCCGCTTGACCATTTCCATATGGGACAGCGGACCGGACGCAAACGCACCCAGCCGCAGGTTGTCGAGCACGGATAGCTCGGGGAACACCTGCCGGCCCTCCGGCACCAGCACCACGCCCATGGCCGCGATGCGCTCGGCATCCAGCCGCGCCAGGTCCACGCCGTCGAAGGTGATGCCGCCCTGCACGGGGCGGTGCAGGCCAGACAACGCGCGCATCAAGGTGGACTTGCCTGCGCCGTTGGCGCCCAGCAGCGCCACCATTTCACCTTCGCGGACCTGCAGCGCCACGTCGTGCAGCACCGGCGCCGCGCCGTAGCCCGCGCTGAGCGCATTCGCACCCAGCACTTCGCGCAGCGCGTCGGACGGCAACTTGCGCGGGCGGGCCGCCTGGGCGTTATCCTGCCCGGACAGCACCGTGGCCTCGCCCAGGTAGGCGCGGCGCACGTGCGGATCGCTGCGGATGGCCGCCGGCGTGCCAGCCGCCAGATGCTGGCCGGCATCGATGACGACAATGCCGTCCGACACGTCCATCACCAGCGACATATCGTGCTCGACCAGCCCCACCGCAATGCCGCTGTCGGCAATCCTGCGCAGCAACGCACCCAGGCGCGCCTTGTCCTCGCGCGACAGCCCGGCGGCCGGCTCATCGAGCAGCAGCACCGCGGGGCGGGTGGCCAGCGCGCGCGCAATTTCCACCAGGCGCCGGTCCACGTGCGCCAGGTCGGCCGCGCAGGCGTGCGGATCGCCGGCATAGCCGCATGCGCCAAGCAGGTCCAGCGCTTGCTGGCGCACCGCCGGCGCGGTGAAGCCCGCGATGCCCAGCAGCGCGCCAAGCCGCCCGCGCCGCAAGGCGATGGCCACGTTGTCGGCCGCGCTCATGCCGGCGAACAGCTGCGAGGTCTGGTAGGTGCGGGCGATGCCGTTGCGCGCGCTATGGCAGGGGCCGCGCGCGGGCAGCGCGGCCTGGCCCAGGCTGCGGCCGCCGGCGCGCGGGCGGTAGTAGCCGGACAACAGATTGAGCACGGTGGATTTGCCCGCGCCGTTGGGGCCGATCAGGCTGGTCACCGCGCCGGCGGGCAGGTCGAAGGAGAGGTCGTCGACCGCGCGCACGCCGCCGAACACCATGGACAAGCCCTGCGCGGAAAGCCCGCGCCGCCGGGCGGCGGGCAGGGCGGGCAAGCTGGCATTGGCCTCTTCCCCCGGGGCACGATCCTGCGCACGGGCACGTTGCCATAGCTGGCCGGCCACACCGGCGATGCCACCCGGCGCAACCCACAGCACCAGCAACAGCAGGCCGCCGAAGAACAGCAAGCGCAGGTTCTCCAGGCTCGACAGCAGCTCCGGCAAGACCCCCACCACCACCGCGCCCAGTACCGGCCCGGCCACCGTGCCCGCGCCGCCGATCATGACCACCAGCACGAACAGGATCGATTGCAGGAAGGAGAACATGCCCGGCGTGACCATGCCCTGCAGCGGCGCGAACAGGCCGCCGGCCAGGCCGGCGAGCGCGGCCGAGAATGCAAAGCCCACGGTCTTGACCACGAGAGGATCGATGCCGATGGACGCCGCCGCGGTCTCGCTGTCGCGCACCGCGCGCATGGCCGCGCCCCAGGCGCCGCGCGAAATCCGCGCATAGGCCGCGAGGGCGATCGCCAGCACCGCCAGCGCAATCAGCGCGAGCGCGCGCTCGCCGCCATCCACGCCCGGCAGCGAAGGCTGGGCGATGCCCATCAGGCCGTTCTGCCCGCCGGTGAGCGCGCGCCACTCGACCGCGCCGTGCTCCACGATAAAGCCGAAGGCGATGGTCACCATCGCCAGGCCGGGCCCCTTCACGCGCAACGCCGGCAGCGCCAGCAGGGCGCCGGTGACGCATGCGATCAACGCGCCCACCGGCCACGCCGCCCAGAAGCTCCAGCCGGCCTGCCCGGTGAGGATGGCCACGGTGTACGCGCCAATGGCATAGAAGGCCACGTGGCCGAACGAGATCTGTCCCGTCAGCCCCAGCAGCAGGTTCAGGCCCACGCCGCAGATCGCCAGCATGGCCACCCCGGCGATGACGAAGACGAAGTAGCCGTTGACCAGCAGCGCCGCGGCACCGGCCACGATGAGGGCCAGCGCCATCGCGCTGACCTGCAGCGGCGTGCCCAGGCCCAGCAGCGGCGAGCGCGCGCTCGCAGGCGCGGCGTGCGGTGAGGCTGCGCGCGGCGCGCCACCGCGTGTGGATGTCAGCGTGGAATCGTTCATACCTTGCGCACCTCCGCGCGCCCGAACAAGCCGTCCGGCCGCATGGCCAGCAGCAGGATCACCAGGGAGAAGGTGATGATCTGGGTGTAGCCGGAGCCGAGCGAGGCCGTCACCAGCGCCTCCGCCACGCCAAAGATCAGGCCCGCCACCATCACGCCCCAGGCGCTGCCGAGCCCGCCCAGGATGGCAACGGCGAAGGCCTTGAGGCCAAACACCGTGCCCATGTCGGACTGCACGTTGAACAGCGGCGCGATCAGCACGCCGGCGATGCCGGCCAGCAGCGTGGACAGCGCGAACGCCGCCGCTACCAGGCGCCGGATCGGAATGCCCATCAGCCGCGCGGCGTCGCGGTTCTGCACCACCGCCAGCATCGCCACGCCCCAGCGCGAGCGGCGCAGCACCAGGTGCAGCACGCCGGCCAGCGCAAGCCCGATCACCGGGATCAGCAACTGCAGCGGATACACCCCGAGGCCCGTGTCGCCGAGCTGCATCGCGGAGGTGGCAAGCGGCGAGGGCAGGCTGCGCGGCTCGGTGCCGAAGGTCAGCATCACCACGTTATCGAGCACGATCCCCAGCGCCACCGTGGCCATCAGCCAGGCGTTGGAGCCGCGGCTGGCAAACGGGCGCACCGCCAGGAACTCCACCGCCAGCCCGTACAGCGCGCACAGCGCCAGCGCCAGTACCACCGCCAGCGGCATCGGCCAGCCCAGCGTCTGGGCGAAGGTGTAGGTCAGCACCGCGCCCAGCATCATCGAGCTGCCCTGCGCGAAGTTCACTGTGGCCGAGACCGCGTAGGTAATGTGAAAGCCGAGCGCCATCAGGCCGTACATGCTGCCCAGGCCGAGGCCGCTGATCAGGGCGGAGATCCATAACATGGTGAGTCCTTGTTGCGACGCCAGCATCTTGTTGGAATGGCCGCTTACTTCGCCACCGGCACGATCCGGTTGTCGATGAACTGCGCCCACACGTAGTCGTTCTCGTTGAGCGCGTCGTGCGACTCAGGCGAAAACGGCTTCACATACGTCTTGATCAGGCCTTCATAGCGGTCGATCTTGTAGAAGCCCTCGCGTACCGCGTCGCCCTTGGTCGAGCCGGCGCGCGCGATGGCCAGCGCAGCAAGCTGCGTGGCATCGTAGGCATTGGCCACGCCCACGGCCGGCGTGATGTCGTCCGGGCCCTTGATGTCGCTGTACTTCGCCTTGAGTTCCGTCACCACGCGCGTGCTGACCGGCGAAGGCGCGCCGAAGAAGCTATACGTCTGCACGAAGTGCACGTTCCGGGCATTGGGTCCGGCCAGCTCGGTGAAGCGTCCGCCGGCGGGGCCCCAGTGCGATACCACCGGCACCTTCCAGCCCATGCGGTCCAGCGACTTGACCACCTGCGCCGACGGCCCCACGTTGCCGACCATGAACAGCACGTCGGCGCCGGCCGCTTTCAGCCGTCCGAGCTGCGGCACCACGTCCACGTCATTGGCCTCGAACTTCTCGATGCCAGCGGGCTTCATGCCCTTGGCGGACAGCGCCGCCACGATGCCCTTCTCGTTCGATTCGCCCCAGGGGTTGTTGACGAGGATCAGGCCCGGCTTGCTGGCATTGAAGCTCTTCTGCGCGTACTGCAGCATGGCCTTGTCCACGACCTCATCGACTGCCGAGACGCGGAAGGCGTAGTTGGGGTTGGCGCCATTGCGCGTGATCGGCGTGCCCGCTGCCCACGGGCCCATGAACGGCACTTTCTCCTGGTTGGCGACCGGCACGATGGCCATCGACACCGGCGTGTCCAGCCCGCCGAACAGTACCGCCACCTTCTCCTTGTAGATCAGCTCGCGCGCGGCCAGCACGCCCTTGGCGGGATTGCCTTCATCGTCGCGCCGCACCAACTCCAGCTTGCGCCCGCCCAGCAGGCCACCCTTGGCGTTGATCTCGTCGATGGCGATGGTCATGCCCCGCGTGAGCGACTCGCCGGCGCGGGCCGACTGGCCGGACAACGCGGTGACCAGGCCGATCTTGATGGTGTCGGCGGCCAGCGCGGGCAGGGCCGGCAGGGCGCAGGCGGCGGCGATGGCAGCGAGCAGGGCGCGGCGTGAGACGGTGGACATGGCGGTTCTCCGGAAAGGAATGCGGCAAGAGGGAAGGGTCGGCGATGCGTGGTGTCCTGCTTGCAAGAGCCATGCCATACGTCGACAAACCATCCGGAAATGGTTCGGCGATAGATAAATCAACGTGTCTGCGATATGGCCTGCTTTTTGCGAACGATCTGCATAACAGTTTGCATACGATCAACCCGGTGCCATGCCTGCACGATGTCGGTGCCGGATACCGCCAGATGCCCCCGGATGGCGCCAAAGCGGGGCATGGCCGGCGCCCGGGGGCTCCCCTGCATTGGCAAGACGCATTGAGGCAATCCAGAAGATGACGCATAACCCGACCCCTTCCGCCGCCCAGGCACCCGGCGGCCCCCACGGTGCGGCGCCCGGCCCCGAGTACGGGCCGCTGCGCACGCATGGGCGCTTTGGCTACCGGCCGATCACCGATGTGGACACCTATCGCTGGCCCGGCGGCGCCAACCTTGCGGTCTACCTTGGCTTCAATATCGAGCACTTCGCTTTTGGGGAGGGGCTGGGCGCCAACCTCGGTCCGGTCGCGCCCCAGCCCGACGTGCTCAACTACAGCTGGCGCGAGTACGGCAACCGCGTGGGCGTGTGGCGCTGCCTGGAATTGTTCGATCAGCTGGCGCTGCCGGCCGGCGTGCTGATCAACACCGCGCTCTACGATCATTGCCCCGAGGTGGTCAGCGCTTGCCTGGCACGCGGGGATGAACTGATCGGGCACGGCCACACCAACGCACGCCGGCAGAGCGACCTGGACGAAGCCGGCGAGCGCGCGTTGCTGCTGCATTGCCGCGAGCGCATCGCCGCGCACGCGGGCACCGCGCCATCGGGCTGGCTGTCGCCCTGGATCGCCGAGACCGCGCTCACGCCCGACCTGCTGGCCGAGACCGGCTACCGCTACACGCTCAACTGGTGCCACGACGACCGCCCGGTGCGCATGGCAACGCGCGGCGGCCCGCTATGGTCGATTCCCTATCCGCAGGAGCTCAACGACATCCCGATGATCGTGGGCCGTCATCTGGACGGCAGCGCTTTCGCCGACATGATCATCGACCAGTTCGACGAAATGCTGGCGCAGGCCTGCCACGCGCACCATCCGCAACCGCTGGTGATGGGCATTGCCTTGCATCCCTACCTGGTGGGCCAGCCATATCGCCTGCGCCACCTGCGCCGCGCGCTGGCGCATATCGCCTGCAGCCGCCGCCAGGGCAAGGTGTGGTTCACCACGCCCGGCGCAATCTGCGATCACCTCGACCAGGTGGCGCCGCTGGCCGCTGCTTCGCGCTAACATCATGCGCTCCATGTCCCCGACCGACGTCATGCCTCGCACCGCATCGCCCCGTACCGCCCAGCCGAAAGCAGTCAAGCCAAAAGCCGTCAGACAGAAGCCCGACGCCGTGCCCGTTGCCGCAACCTCGAAGGACGCTGGCGCGGACCCCGGCGGCGACGCTGATGCGCGCATCTACCAGTCCATCTTCGATGGCGTGCTCAACCACCGGCTCACGCCCGGCACCAAGCTGCCAGAGCCGGAGCTGTGCCAGTTGTTTGGCGTAGGCCGCGCGGTCGTGCGGCGCGTGCTGGAGAAACTGGCGCACGATGGCATCGTCGACCTGCGCCCCAACAAGGGCGCGGTCATCGCCGAGCCCACGCCGGCCGAGACCAGCCAGATATTCGAAGCGCGCCGCGCCATGGAGCGCGTGCTGGTGGAACTCGCCGTGGCACGCGCAACGCCCGCCGACCTGCGCGAGCTGCGCCAGCAACTGGCCGCCGAGCACGAGGCCATGCACCGCTTCGACCAGCCCTCATGGGCGCGGCTGGCAAGCGGCTTTCACCTGCGCATCGCCGCGCTTGCGCGCAACCCGGTGCTGCAGCGCTACCTTACTGAACTGGTCTCGCGCTGCTCGCTGATCGTCGGCCTGTACGAGCCGCCGGGCCACGCGCCCTGCGAGCACGACGAACACACCGCCATCGTGGACTGCATCGAGCGGCGCGACGCCGCCGGCGCGGTCGAACGGATGGAGTCGCACCTGCGCGAGCTGGAGCAGCGCATCGAAACGTCCCGCATGCAGGGCGAGAAGAGCCTCGCGCAGATGCTGGGCCTGGCCGGGGAGTAAGGCCGAATCAGGGGAAACAAGCATGGAAATCGATTTCGAGGCCATCACCGAATACCAGCGCTACAAGCTGATGGCCAGCCTGATCGTGCCGCGGCCGATCGCACTGGTCACCACGCTGTCGGAAGACGGCACCGTCAATGCCGCGCCGTTCTCGATGTTCAACATGCTGGGCGAGGAGCCACCCATCGTGATGATCAGCATCAACCGCCTGCACGACGGCGCGCTCAAGGACACCGCGGCCAATATCGTGCGCACCGGCGAGTTTGTCGTGCACCTGTGCGATGAAGCGATGGCGGAGCAGATGCATGGCTGCGGCGAGCGCTTGCCGCCGGAGCAGAGCGAGCTCGCGCGCGTGGGGTTGACATCGCTGCCATCGAGCGCGGTGGCGCCGCCGCGAATTGCCCAGGCGCCGGTGGCGTTCGAGTGCACCCTGTGGGAAACGCTGGAGACGACCAGCCGGCAGATTTTCATAGGCCGCGTGCTGCGGCTGCATGCGCGCGACGAGCTGATCGATACGCAGGCCTGGCGGGTGCGGCTGCAGAACTACTTTCCGGTGGGGCGATTCGGTGCCAGCTTCTACGTCACCACGCGGGATCGGTTCTCGATGGAGAAAGAGGCGGGTGTGGTGACGGCGACCACGGCGGTGGATGAGATGTGAGCTGGCTGCTTTTGCATGGCGGTGCCTATGCAGTGCCGCCCTATGTCAACCAGGGCGCGGTGGAGCACTACCCCTGGCTCAGCGCGCCGCCGATGATCGACAGGCTGGTGCTGGTGTTCGTGCGCGGCATGGCCTCACCGGGCTACCAGCCACTATAGGGCGCGCCCGCTATCCGGTGGGCCGCGAAGTGCTCCGCCAGAAAGTCCACGAACGCGCGCACCTTGGCCGTGAGGTGGTCGCGCGTGAGGAATACGGCGAACACATCGGCTGGCGGCGTCTCCCAGTCGGTCAGCACCTGGCGCAGCCGCCCCGAGCGGAGCATCGGCGCCACCTCCCATTCCGAGCGCATCAATATGCCGTGACCCTGCAAGGCCCAGCCGAGGGCCACTTCGCCATCGTTGGTGCTGGCCGGCCCGCGCACCTTGACGGTTTCGTGGCGGCTGGCCGAGCGCAGGTGCCAGGTGCCGTAGGTGGCGTCGCTCTCCCGGATCACGATGCAGCGGTGCTGCTGCAGCTCGCGCGGCGAGGCCGGCTCGCCGTGGCTGGCCAGGTAGCGCGGCGCGGCGCATAGCAGACGGCGGTTGTGGGCAATGGGCCGGGCGGTGAGGCGTGCATCGGGCAGATCGCCCACGCGAATGCCCACGTCGAAGCCCGCCTCGGCCAGGTTCAGCGGCCGGTCGGTGAGTTCCAGTTGCACCTCCACTTCCGGGCAGGCCAGCAGGAAGGCGCCCACCGCCGGCGCCACGTGGCGCCTGCCGAAGCCCAGCGTGGCGTTGACCCGCAGCAGCCCGCGCGGCGCCACCCGGCTGCCGCCAAGCCCTTGCTCCAGTTCCTCCAGCTCGGCCAGGATGCGCGCGCCCTGCGCCAGGTAGGCCTCGCCCTCCTGCGTCACGCTCAGCCGGCGCGTGGTGCGGTTGAGCAGGCGCACGCCGAGCCGCGCCTCAAGCGCCGTCAGCCGCTTGCTGGCGGCCGACGGCGTGATGCCGAACTGCTGGGCCGCGCCGGCCAGGCTGCCGCGCTTGACCAGGGTGACGAAGAAGGCGAGGTCGGAGAAGTTGTCCACGATGCGGCCCGCGGGCCAATTAGTGAATTAGGAGACTGAATGAAAGTCTTTGGATGAAATTATAGCTACAGGTTCAATGGTTAAACTGGCATCTCAAAACTCAATAAGCGCGGCGGCGTCGAGGACGTTCCCTTGCAGCCAGCCTGCCACCCAGGAGACCCCACATGAACCGCTTTACCGCCATCGCCCGCCGGATCTACCGGATTTGCCGGATTTGCCGCACACCGCTCGCCTTGAGTGCTGCCGCCTTGTCCGTTGCGCTTGCGCCAGCGGCGGCGCGAGCCGAGACGTTTCCCGCACGCCCGATTCGCCTGATCGTGCCGTTCGCACCGGGCGGCAGCGTCGACATCGCCGCGCGGCTGATCACCGAAGCGTGGGGCCGGCAACTCGGCCAGCCCGTGGTGGCGGACAACCGCGCGGGCGCCTCGGGCAATATCGGCATGGACCAGGTGGCCAAGGCCAGGCCCGATGGCTATACGCTGGCGATCAACAACGTGGCGCTGGCGGTGAATCCTTCGCTCTTCGCCAGGCTGCCGTTCGACACCGAGCGCGACCTGATGTCGGTTGGCACCATGGGCACCTCGCAGCATGTGCTGGTGGTGACCAACGGCCTGCCGGCCAAGAACGTGAAGGAACTGATTGCGCTGGCCAAGAGCCGCCCCGGGCAGCTGAGCTTTGGCTCGGCGGGCACCGGCAGTACCTTCCATATGGCGGCGGAGCTGTTCAAGTCTGAGTCCGGCACGGCCATCCTGCACGTGCCATACAAGGGCGGCGGCCCGGCCATGGTCGACACCATTGCCGGCCAGGTGCAGCTCAGCTTCCCGGTGCTCTCCGCCGCGCTGCCGCAGGTGCAGGCCGGCAAGCTGCGCGCGCTGGCGGTGACCGGGCCCAAGCGCTCTGCGCTGCTGCCCGATGTGCCCACCATTGCCGAGGCGGGCCTGCCCAACTACACCTTCGAGACCTGGTTCATCGTCAGCGCGCCGGCCGGCACGCCCAAGGACGTGATCGCCAAGCTCAACCAGACGCTGAACCAGGCACTGGCCGCGCCGGAGATCAAGGCGCGCCTGCTCAAGGAAGGCTTCGAGCCGCTCACCATGAGCCCGTCCCAGGCCGACTCCATGCTGCACAAGGAAATCAAGCGCTGGGCCGCGCAGATCAAGCAGGCCGGCATCACGCCCGAGTAAGCGCGGTGCTTTCTGCCGCGCATTTTTTCAACGCATATCAAGCAGGCTGTCCCATGTCAGGCCTTACCTACTATCGCAAGCTGGTGGATTCGCACACCGTGGCCGCGCTCGATGCTGACCACGTGCTGCTCTACGCGGATCTGCACCTGATGAACGAATACACCAGTCCGCAGGCTTTTGCCGGGCTGGCCGCGCAGGGCCGGGGCGTGCCGTCGCCGGGCCAGCAGGTGGCGGTGGTGGACCACATCATCCCCACCCACGCGGAGAGCCCGCGCCGCATCCAGGATCCCGCCTCGGCGCTGCAGGCGCGCAACCTCAAGCGCAACTGCGACCAGCACGGCATCCCGCTGTTCGATACCGATGACGCGCTGCAGGGCATCGAGCACGTGATCGCGCCCGAGCACGGCATGATCCGCCCGGGCATGGTGGTGCTGTGCGGCGACAGCCACACCACCACCTACGGCGCGCTGGGCGCGCTCGGCTTTGGCATCGGCACGTCCGAGGTGGAGCACGTGCTGGCCACGCAGACGCTGGTGTACCGCGTGGCGATGGACATGCGTATCCGCGTGGACGGCGTGCTGCCGCTTGGCGCTACCGCGAAGGACCTGATCCTGCATATCATCAGCCGCATCAGCGCGCAGGGCGCGCGTGGCTATGTGGTGGAGTTCACCGGCAGCGCCATTGCCGCATTGTCGATCGAGGCGCGCATGACCTTGTGCAACATGACGGTGGAAGCCGGCGCGCGCGGCGCGCTGATCGCGCCGGATGCGGCGGCCATCGAATACGTGCTGGCCCGCGCCACGGATATCGATGCCACGCTGCGCGAGCGCGCGCTGGCCTGCTGGCGGGCGCTGCATTCCGATGCGGATGCCAGCTTCGACAGCGAACTGGTGTTCGACGCCAGCAACGTGGCGCCGTATGTGAGCTGGGGCACCAGCCCCGACCAGGCGATCCCCATCGATGCGTGCGTGCCGGCGGTGGAGGATGCCATCGACGACACGGCGCGCAGCGCTGCCGCCAAGGCGCTGGACTATATCGGCCTGCAGGCGGGCGCCACGCTCGAAGGCCTGCCGGTGCAGCGCGTGTTCATCGGATCCTGCACCAATGGCCGCATTGAAGACCTGCGCGCCGTGGCCGCCATCGTGCGCGGGCGCAAGGTGGCCGAAGGCGTGCGCGCGATGGTGGTGCCGGGCTCCGGCGCGGTGCGCCAGCA
Organism: Cupriavidus basilensis; assembly: GCF_008801925.2. Classification (NCBI taxonomy): domain Bacteria; kingdom Pseudomonadati; phylum Pseudomonadota; class Betaproteobacteria; order Burkholderiales; family Burkholderiaceae; genus Cupriavidus; species Cupriavidus basilensis. Next base: position 394,649 of record NZ_CP062803.1, read on the forward strand.
GGCCGAGGACGAAGGCATTGCGCAGGTGCTGCTGGACGCCGGCTTCGAATGGCGCAAGCCGGGCTGCTCGATGTGCCTGGCCATGAACGACGACGTACTCGCACCCGGCGAGCGCTGCGCGTCCACCACCAACCGCAATTTCGAGGGACGCCAGGGGCGCGCCGGGCGCACCCACCTGATGAGTCCCGCCATGGCCGCCGCGGCGGCGCTGACCGGCTGCATCACCGATGTGCGCCGCCTGGAGCAAACCAATGCCTGATGCCATGCCCGACTACGATTCCGACCTGATCGCCGCGCTTGGCGCGCCGCTGCCCATCGGCAACCTCGACACCGACCAGATCATGCCCAAGCAGTTCCTGCGCATCATCGACAAGGCTGGGCTGGACCGTGGCCTGTTCTACGATATGCGCTTCGACGCGCAAGGCGTGCCGCGCCCGGAGTTCGCGCTCAACCAGCCGCGGTACCAGGGCGCGGGCGTGCTGGTGGCCGGCCCGAACTTTGGCTGCGGCTCGAGCCGCGAGCACGCCGTCTGGGGGCTGCAGCAATACGGCATTCGCGCGGTGATCGCGCCCAGCTTTGGCGAGATCTTCTACTCGAACGCGATCAACAACCGGCTGCTGCTGGTGATGTTGCCGCAGGCCGAAGTGGACGCGCTGATGGCCGCCGTGTCGGGCAGCACACCCGCGCGGATCGAGATCGACCTCGCGGCGATGTCGGTGAGCGCCGGCGCGCTGCGCTTTGCCTTCACGCTGGCCGAGCGCCACCGCACCATGTTCCGCCAGGGGCTGGACATGATCGGCGCAACGCTGGCACAGTCGTCGCAAATCGCCGCGTTCGCGCGGCGCCATCACCAGTCGCAGCCCTGGCTGCAGGACGTCGCCGCCAAGACCATGGCGCGGCTGTCCGCCTGAAGGAGGACGGAACGTGTTCGAAGGGTTCACCCAACATCGCATTCCATGCGGCGACGTCGAGATCCACGCAGTCGTCGGCGGCCAGGGCCCGGCCTTGCTGCTGCTGCATGGCCATCCGCAAACGCATGTGATCTGGCATAAGGTGGCCGCCACGCTGGCGCGGCATTTCACGGTGGTTGCCACCGACCTGCGCGGCTACGGCGATAGCAGCAAGCCCGCCGGCCTGCCGGACCACGCCAACTACAGCAAGCGCTGCATGGCGCAGGACCAGGTCACGGCGATGCGCGCGCTGGGCTTCGAGCGCTTCCTGGTGATGGCGCATGACCGCGGCGGGCGCGTGGCGCACCGCATGGCGGTGGATCATCCGGATGCCGTGCGGCGGCTGGTCACGCTGGATATTGCGCCCACGCTGGCGATGTACGAGCAGACCAGCCTGCAGTTCGCGCTGGCCTACTACCACTGGTTCTTCCTGATCCGGCCCGCGCCGTTTCCCGAGACGCTGATCGAGGCCGATCCGGCGCTCTACCTGCGCAGCACCATGGGCAGCCGCAGTGCCGGCCTGGCGCCCTTTACCGAGGCGGCCATGGCGGAGTACCTGCGTTGCCTTAGCCTGCCGGGCGCGGCGCACGGGCTGTGCGAGGACTATCGGGCCAGCGCGTCGATCGATCTGGAGCACGACCGTGCCGACCTCGCCGCCGGGCGCAAGGTCGAGTGCGAGATGCTGGCGCTGTGGGGCGAGCAGGGCGCGGTAGGCCGCTGCTTCGCGCCGCTGGAAGAGTGGCGCAAGGTGGCGCGCAACGTGAGCGGCAAGAGCCTGCCGTGCGGGCACTACATGGCCGAGGAGGTGCCGGAACTGCTGCTGGACGAGACGCTGCCCTTCCTGCTGGGCGCGGGCTAAGGACGCAACGGGCGAATGCGCGGCGAGCCGGGCTGGCTTACACTCGCTGTCTTCGCCCCTGTGTCCAACCGAACGCTTTCCCCAGTCCATGCCGCCCCGCAAGAATCCCGCCGCTGCCACCGAGACGCTCGATAGGCTCGAAACACTCGCGCAAGGCCGCGCCGCCAGCGACCAGGCCATCCAGCTGCTCGACGGCGCCGTCAAGCACGTGCTGGAGCACGGCATCGGCGACTTGTCGCTGCGCCATATCGCCGAGGCGCTCGGCACCAGCCACCGCATGCTGATCTACTACTTCGGCTCGGCGGACCAGTTCTGGGAGGCGGTGCTGCGCCGCATCCGCCATGCCGAGCTGGATGCGCGCGCCAGCCTGGCCGCCAGCGAGTCCGATCCCGCACGGGCGCTGGAGGTAGCCTGGGCACGTTACTCTGCGGACAACTACCTGCCCATCATCCAGTTGCTGTTCGAGATCTACGGCCGCGCCATTCGCGATCGCGAACGCTTCCAGGTGTTCCTCGACGATGTGATTGGCAGCTGGACCGGCGCGCTGACCGAGCGCTTTCACAAGCAGCTTGGATTGAGCACAAGCGAAGCAAAGCTGCGGGCTCGCATCGAGGTCGCCACCGTGCGCGGCCTGTTGCTGGATCTCGTTACCACGGGCGATCGCAAAGGCACCACTGCCGCGCTGAAATACTTCGCGCGCATGCTGAATGCGCCTGCGGCTCCGGGCGCGAAATCCACACCCGAAGCCTGATCCCTACGCGGCGCCGGCTTCGGCGCCGCCGTCCCGAAAAATTTTTTTCCTCTTCATGTACCACATGGTACAGTAAACCAGATGCACCTCGATGCGAGGGTGCCGCTTAAGGGATGCGAGAGGAGATCGAAGTGAACAGACGCACACTGATACTAAGCGCCGCGCTCGCGGTTGCGGGCATGGCATGCGGCGCAGCCGGCTGGGCGCAGGACTGGCCGCAGCGCCCGGTCAGGCTGGTCGTGCCGCAGGCGGGCGGCACGGGCAACGACGTGCTCGCGCGCGCGCTGGCCGAAGCGCTGGGCAAGCGCTGGGGGCGCAGCGTTGTTGTGGAAAACAAGCCCGGCGCCAACGGCGTGCTGGCCATCAACTACGTGCTGCAGCAGCCGGCCGATGGCTACACCCTGTTCTTCGCGGGCGTGTCCAACCTGGCCTTCAATCCCTTCCTTTACCCCACGTTGCCCTATGTGCCGCAACGCGACCTGACCGGCGTGGCGATGCTGGCCAACTCGCCGTTCGTGCTGGTGGTGGCGCCGGCGATGCATGCGACCAGCTTTGCCGAATTCGTGCGGCTCGCCAAGGCCCGGCCGGGCGGCATCAGCTACGCCTCCGGCGGCATCGGCAACTCCACGCACCTGGCCATGGAACTGGTGGCCGAACGCGCCGGCGTCAAGCTGCAGCATGTGCCCTTCAACGGCGCCGGCGGCTCGACCAGCCTGATGTCGGGCGAGACGCCGGCCATGATGAATGTGGTGGCGGGCGTGCAGCCCTATATCGCGGGCAAGAAGCTGGTGGCGCTGGCCGTGACCGGCGAGCGGCGCCTGGCCGCGCTGCCCGATGTGCCGACTTTCAAGGAGCTTGGCTATGACGTGGCGGTGCCGGGCTGGTACGCCATCGTCGCAAAGACCGGCACGCCGGCGGCGCTGGTGCAGAAGATCAACGCCGACATCAACGCAGCCATGGACGAGCCGGCATTCAAGGACAAGCTGGCCAACCAGTTCCTCGATCCGATCAAGGGGCCGCCGGCCGAGGTGGAGCGCCATATGCAGCGCGACGCGCAGGCCTGGGGGCCCATGATCCGCAAGCTCGGCATTGCCCTCTGATCCTGGCCGGATCTGCCCGTGCCCGCCCGGACCCATTAGCAAGGAAGCAAGGAAGCAAGGAACCAAGGAGACTAGATATGCCCCAGATCACGACCGCCGTGCGCGACTATCGCCTGGCGATGATGCACGCGCTGATGGACCGCATCCGCGTTGACGCGCTGGTGTTCAGCACGCCGGACTTCTTCCAGTTCGCCACCAATTTCCAGCTGGATGTCTGGCCGTGGGAGCGCCCCGTTTTCGTGTTCGTGCCACGCAACGGCGAACCCTTCGCCGTGATGAACGAGCTGTCCACCAACCACATGCGCCTGTGCACGGAAAAGGACAAGGTCTGGCTGCGCGACGTGACGTACTACGCCGAGCATCCGCGCGTATCGCAGCGGCTGGCGCTGGCGCCGCAATTGCCCGAGGTGGTGGCGTCGCTGCTGGCGTCGCATGGGCTGGGCGGCTCGCGCATTGCCGTGGACGTGGCCCACCCGATTCTCGCGGCGGCGCAGCGCTACCTGCCGGAGCTCGCGCTGCGCCCGGCCATGGCGGAGATGCGCGCCATGCGCTGGGTCAAGCATGCGGAAGAACTGCAGGTGATGCGCGAGCTCGGGAGCCTGACCGACTGGGTACAGGACCGCTACCGCGAGAACATTCGGCCGGGGCGGCTGGTGCAGGAGCTGGACCATGCCATGTCCGCGCTGATGGTGGAGGAGGCCGCGCGCCGCTTTCCCGGCGAGGATTTCGATATCCTCAAATGCTGGACCCTGACGGGGCCGGCCTCGGCCTCGCCGCATGGCGACGGCGCCGCGTGCGGCGCGCGCATCGCGGCCGGCGATACCATCGTCAACCTGATCCTGCCGCGCCTGAATGGCTACTACGTGGAGAACGAGCGCACGTGGTTCTGCGGCAAACCGGACGAGCGCCAGGCACGCTGCTACCAGGTTGCCGCCGAGGCCACCGACGCCGCTGTGGCGGCCGCGGTGACCGGCCGGCGTGTCTGCGAAATGGACGCCGCCGCGCAGGCCGTGATCGAGCGCGCGGGGCTGGGCGAGTACATCTTCCACCGCACCGGCCACGCGGTCGGGCTGATGCTGCACGAGTATCCGGAAGACATGGCCTTCAACACGCGCGCGCTGCTGGCCGGCGAGGTCTACTCGGCCGAGCCGGGCATCTATGTCTATGGGCTGGGCGGCTTCCGGCTCGACGATACGGTCGTGGTGGGCGAGCGCCCGGAGGTCATCGTGAAGACGCCAAAGACACTGGAGTACGCAACCGTGGCGTGACGCCGGCGACAAGCGAGGATAGTGGGGGGTAGCGGGAGGGGGGGTAGCGGGGGGAAGCCGCATGTGACCGGGGGGCATCGTGGCGGGCGCCGGCGCGCAATCCTCGGGCCGAAGGCACGTGCCGGCATACCGGCGCGGGGCGTTCGAGGATAAAATGCGGCCGACGCCTGCCATCTGCCGCCTTGTCAACCGTGATGCATGCGGTGCTCGGACGACCCTCCCCCTCGACATGGACGACTCTCCCCAGCGCGCGCCACTTTTGCCCTGTCATGCCAATCCCGCGACCACGCCGCCCGCCGGGGCGTTGCCCACGCATCTTGCCGCGATGCTCGATCGCGTCGCGGATGGTGTCATGTCGCTCGACCGCGAGTGGCGATTCGCCTACGTCAACCAGACCATGGCGCGCTGGCTCAAGCGCAGCCGTGCGGATCTCGACGGGCGCGGCATCTGGGAGTGCTGTCCGGACCTGATTGGCTCGGCGTATTACCGGACGTTTCACGAGGCAGCCGCCAGCGGCGCATCATGCACCTGCACCGCCTACTATGCCCCGCTGGCATGCTGGTTCGAAGCGCGTGCCTTTCCCGATGCCAACGGCCTTACCGTGCTCTTTCGCGACGTCAGCCGCGAACGGCAGCAGTCGGCCCAGCTGGAATACCATGCCGACCATGACTACCTGACCGGCCTGCCGAACCGCCGGCGCTGCACGCAGGTGCTGGCGCGCGCGGTGGCGCAGGTGGCAGAGCAGGCTGCACAAGCGCAGGTAACCGTGCTGCCGGCCGACACGGAGGCGCAAGCGCCGCAAGTGCCGCAAGCGGCCGGGGTCGTGGTGCTGTTCGTCGATCTTGACCGCTTCAAGGAAGTCAACGACGCCTTTGGCCATGCCGTGGGCGACACGTTGCTGTGCAAGGTCGCCGAACGCTTTCGCGCGCTGCTGGCGCCTTCGGCGTTTGTCGCGCGCGTCGGTGGCGACGAGTTCGTGTTCATCTTGCGCGACACGCGGCCGGGACAGGCAGAGCGCTTTGCCGGCGCCATCCTGGCCGGCGTGTCGCAGCCATTCCAGGTGGACGGCCACACGCTGCTGCTGGGTGCCAGCGTGGGGATTGCACAGTGGCCCGAGGCCGGCGACACCGCCGACACCCTGTTGAACCACGCCGATGCCGCCATGTATGCGGCCAAGGCCGCGGGGCGTTTCCAGTTCCGCGTCTTCCACCTGGACCTTGCCCAAGGCTTGCGGCAGCGCCTGCAGCTGCGCGCCGACCTGCATGCCGCGATGGCCGACGACCAGCTGGTGCTGCACTTCCAGCCGCAATGGTCGCTGCCGGATGGCAGGCTGGCGGGCGCAGAGGCGTTGCTGCGCTGGCAGCACCCAACGCGCGGCCTGTTGTCTCCCGCCGCCTTTCTCGATGTGCTGCTGGAGTCGCCGCTGGAGCCGGCGGTGGGGCTGTGGGTCATGCGCGCCGTGTGCCGCCAGATAGCGGCCTGGCGGCGTGCCGGCCTGACGGTGCCCAGGATCTCGCTCAACCTGTCGGCGCGGCAGCTGGTCATGCCGGGGCTGGCTGGCATGCTGGCGGACCTTGCGCGCGAGCATGAGGTGCCATGCGGGCTGCTGGATGTGGAAGTTACCGAGGACACCCTGATGACCGACCTCGACAGTGCCGCGGCGGCACTCGGCGAGCTCGGGCGCTGCGGCATCAGCGCCTCGCTGGACGATTTCGGCTCCGGTTACTCGAGCCTGGCCTACCTGACGCGCCTGCCGGTTGCGACACTCAAGATCGACAAATCGTTCGTTGCGGTCCTCGGCACTACGCCCGAGGCGCTGGCGGTCATTCGTGGGGTCATCGCGCTGGCCCGCTCGCTGGGCATGAGAACCCTGGCGGAAGGTGTGGAGACCCACGTCCAGCAGCGCTTGCTGGCCGAGGAGGGCTGCGACGCGGCGCAGGGCTACCTGCTCGGCCGGCCGATGCCGGCAACGGATTTCGCCGCGATCATAGGCAAAAGCGCCGTGGCGCGGGGGGATTGACGCGGCGCGGCAACACCCCCGCCGTGCCGCAAGCATGTGCCGTCCCGGAGGTGCATAATCGCTCACCGATACGTTGAGCCCTAGCCCGATTTCTCCGGCCTCAACATACATTCATGAACGGATGTATAATTCCGTAATGATTCGCTTGTCCCTAAGCGATTGTTGCGGAAATTGACCATGACTTACCGTTTTATTGCCGGGTGCATGAGCGCCTGGCTCGCGATCTGCGTGACCGCGGGCTGGGTAGTGGAACGCCTCTGGTCCTGAGTACGGGTGGTCGGCTTTGCCGCTGGGAGGTGGCAAGGTTTTCGCTAGGACTTGCCATTCTTCGCGGTAATTACCACCCACCATGCACATGACTATCGATAAGAAGAACGCTGGCCTTGCCCGCCGGCTTGCAACACGTGTCAAGGCGCTTGGCGCCATGGCTGCTCTCGGCGCATGCGCTGCCGCGCATGCCGATCCCGGGGTGCACGTGGCCTTTGGCCGCGATCCTGGCCACAATATCGACAAGTACGAATTGGGCATCAACTGGGATTCCGGCTTCGCCTGGGGCAACCCGCAAGGCTGGCAGGTCAAGCTGCAGTGGGAGGCCGAACTGGCCGAATGGAATGCCCGCAGCGGCACCAATGCCCAGAATGCGACCGAGTTCGGCTTTTCGCCGATCTTTCGCCTGGAGAAGCGCGGCGGCGCCGTGGTGCCCTTCATGGAGGCCTCGGTTGGTGTGCGCATGATGAGCCACAAAGCCACCTCCGACGAGCACCGCTCCGGCAGCCTGTTCCAGTTCTCCGACATGATCGGCGTGGGCATGGCCTTTGGCCCCAAGACCGCATACGAAGCCGGCTTCCGCTACCAGCACGTCTCCAACGCCGGTATCAAGCAGCCTAATCCGGGCAGCGGTTTTTACACGGGTTACATGCGTTATCGCTTCTGATCCTGCAAACGTGACTGGCCTGGCCTGAGGCCATGACGCTCAGGCCAGCCTGACCAAGCCCGCGCGCGGGCCGCGCAGGCTGCGGGAGATGGATTCCGTTTCCGCGCCTTGCGCCTGCCTGCTGCGCAGCGCGTCAAAAAACCGCCACAGCGCAGGTTCATCGCTGGTTGCCACGTTGAACCGTATCCACGGCGAGTCGCCTTCTTCCGGTTCAAAATAAGACCCCGGCGCCAGCCAGATGCCGTGCTCCAGCGCCAGCGTCGCCAGGCGGTTGCCCGACAGCGCGGCCTGGTCGCCGCCGTCTTCCGGCCGCATCCTTGCCCAGGCGAACATCCCGCCTTCCGGGCGCAGCATCACCTCCAGCCCGTGGGCTTCCATCTTCTCCGTGATCCGGTCCTGCTGGGCGCGCAGCCGTTCGGCCAGCGCCGCCACATGACGGCCATAGTGGCCGCTGGTCAGCACCGAGTACACCAGCCGCTCGGTGACTTCCGATGACGTCAGCCCCACGGCCATCTTGGTGCGGGCCAGCGTCTTGGCCAACTCCGGGCTGGCCGCGAGGTAGCCGACCCGCAGCGACGGCGTGATGGTCTTGGAAAACCCGTTGACGTAGATCACGTGCGAAAGGCCGTCCATGGCCGCCAGCATGGGTGAGCCGGGCGGCGCCAGTTCGCGGTAGATATCGTCCTCTACCACCAGCAGCCGGTACTGCTCGGCCAGTTGCAGCACGCGGTGCGCGTTCATGCTCGTGAGCGTGCCGCCGGTGGGGTTCTGCAGCACCGTGTTGACGAACAGCGCGCGTGGCGCGTGGGTGCGGATGGCGTGGTCGAGCGCGTCGGTGTCGAGCCCGCTGGCGGTGCGGCGCACGCCAACCACCTGCAAGCCGGCAAGGCGCAGGATCTGCAGCAGATTGCAGTAGCAGGGGTCTTCCACCAGCACGGTGTCGCCTGGGCGCAACAGCGTGCGGACCACCAGGTCCAACGCCTGGGTGGCGCCCTGGGTCAGCACCACTTGCTGGGCCTGCACGGGCATGCCGTACTGGCTGAGCCCGGCGGCGATATGCTCGCGCAGCGCGGCGAAGCCGTACGGGTGGCCGTAGCCCGAGACCTGCGCGGCGGGCACCCGCGCCGCAGCGCGCATGGCCTGGTGCAGCCCTTCCTCGTTGAGCCAGTCGCCGGGCAGCCAGCCCGCACCTGCCTTGATCGGCACCGAGTGATCGGCGAACACATCCGACAGCAGCCACGCGGCGTTGAGCCCCGGCGCCTCCCAGCGTGCGGCCGGCGCCTGGCCGGCGGGGGCGTGGCGGTGTGCCACCGTGTAGCCCGAGCCCACCCGCGCGCTCAGGTAACCCAGCGCGGTCAGGCGGCCGTAGGCCTCGGCCACGGTGAAGGTGCTGACCCCATGCTGCTGGGCAAAGCGCCGCACCGATGGCAGCGCCACGCCGGCGCGCAGCACGCGCCGGTCCACCAGGCTGGCGATGCCCGCCACGATCTGCTCGGTGAGGGTGTCGCCGCTGCGCCGGCTGCGGACAAGTTCGAGGTTAAGCATGCGTGACATGTCAGGATGAACCTGTACAGTTTAATGGCCGTACCGGTTCGGTGGGAAGCCGGATGGCCGCGCGGGGCTTTGCGGCGCTGCAACGTGAATCCGGCTGCTGGTGGGGCTTTGGCCGCCGTGGCGAGCGAAGTGGCTGGATCCGCGGATGCGATCTCCCGGCTCGGGCATCTCTTGACCTGTACAGTTGCCTCACTCTTAACTGTACGGTAAGGCGAGGTTCTGCCGACCGTATATTCTTTAAGCCGGGCCGGGCCGCTACAGTGGCCGCATTCACCAGAATCACCTGACAACCCGGGCGGCGCCATTCGCCGCCCAAGCCAATGCCAATTGCTCCTGAGGAGGATGTATGGATGCCGCCAAGACTGTGATCCCCGATCTTGATGCCCTGTGGATGCCGTTTACCGCCAACCGCCAGTACAAGGCGGCCCCGCGCCTGCTCGACTCCGCCAGCGGCATGTACTACACCTCGCATGACGGCCGCCAGATCCTCGACGGTTGCGCCGGCCTGTGGTGCGTCGCTGCCGGCCATTGCCGCCAGGAGATCGCGGACGCGGTCGCCCGCCAGGTGCAGACCCTGGACTACGCGCCGCCGTTCCAGATGAGCCACCCGCTCACCTTCGAGGCCGCCACCAAGGTGGCAGCCATCATGCCGGCCGGGCTGGACCGCATCTTCTTCACCAACTCGGGCTCGGAATCGGTCGATACCGCGCTGAAGATCGCGCTGGCGTATCACCGCGCCCGTGGCGAAGGCCAGCGCACCCGCGTGATCGGGCGCGAGCGCGGCTACCACGGCGTTGGCTTCGGCGGCATGGCGGTGGGCGGCATCGGCCCCAACCGCAAGGCCTTCTCGGCCAACCTGATGCCCGGCACGGACCACCTGCCGGCCACGCTGAATATTGCAGAGGCCGCTTACTCCAAGGGCCAGCCGACCTGGGGCGCGCACCTGGCCGACGACCTGGAACGCATCCTGGCGCTGCACGACCCGTCCAACGTGGCCGCCGTCATCGTCGAGCCGCTGGCCGGCTCGGCCGGCGTGCTGGTGCCGCCGGTGGGGTACCTGGAAAAGCTGCGCGCGATCACCAGCAAGCACGGCATCCTGCTGATCTTCGACGAGGTCATCACCGCCTTTGGCCGCCTGGGCGCGGCCACCGCCGCCGAGCGCTTCAAGGTCACGCCGGACCTGATCACCATGGCCAAGGCCATCAACAACGCGGCCGTGCCGATGGGCGCGGTGGCGGTGCGGCGCGAAGTGCACGACACCGTGGTCAACGCCGCGGCGCCGGGTGCCATCGAGTTCCTGCACGGCTATACCTATTCCGGCCACCCGCTGGCCATGGCCGCGGCCATCGCCACGCTGGATATCTACAAGAACGAGAACCTGTTCGGCCGTGCCGCCGAGCTGGCGCCGAAGTTCGAGGCCGCAGTGCATGCCGTGCGCGGCGCGCCCCACGTGAAGGACATCCGCAACCTCGGCATGGTCGCCGGCATCGAGCTGGAGCCGCGTCCCGGCCAGCCCGGCGCGCGTGGCTATGAGGCCTTCCTGAAATGCCTGGAGCGCGGCGTGCTGGTGCGCTTCACCGGCGACATCCTCGCATTCTCGCCGCCGCTGATCATCACCGAGGCGCAGATCGAAGAGATGTTCGACACCGTGAAGAAGGTGCTGCAAGAACTGCAGTGATTGCAGCGAATGCCGTGAAAGCCGTGGCCGCAGGGACAAGACAAGGAACACTGACGTGAACATCGCAGAGAACCGGCAGATCGCCGACATTGCGCACTACATTGGCGGGACCGTGCGCGCCGCCTCGTCGGACCGGTTCGCCGACGTCTTCAACCCGGCCACGGGCGCCGTGGCCGGGCGCGTGGCGCTCGGCTCGGCGCAGGACGTGGACGCCGCTGTGGCCGCGGCCCACGCCGCGTTCCCGGCCTGGTCCGAGACCGCGCCGCTCAAGCGGGCGCGCATCCTGTTCAAGTTCAAGGAACTGCTCGACCGCCACCATGACGACCTCGCCGCGCTGATCACGCGCGAGCACGGCAAGGTGTTCTCCGATGCCAAGGGCGAAGTCACCCGCGGCGTGGAGATCGTCGAGTTTGCCTGCGGCATTCCCAACCTGCTCAAGACTGACTTCACCGACAACATTGGCGGCGGCATCGACAACTGGAACCTGCGCCAGCCGCTGGGCGTGGTGGCCGGCATCACGCCGTTCAACTTCCCGGTGATGGTGCCGATGTGGATGTTCCCGGTGGCGCTGGCCTGCGGCAATACCTTCGTGCTCAAGCCGTCCGAGCGCGACCCCTCGCCCTCGCTGCTGATTGCCGACCTGCTCAAGCAGGCCGGCCTGCCGGATGGCGTGTTCAATGTGGTGCAAGGCGGCAAGGAAGCCGTCGACGCGCTGCTGGCGCACAAGGACGTGCAGGCCCTGTCCTTCGTCGGCTCCACGCCGATCGCCGAGTACATCTACACCGAAGGCACCAGGCGCGGCAAGCGCGTGCAGGCCCTGGGCGGCGCCAAGAACCACCTGGTGGTGATGCCCGACGCCGACCTCGACCAGGCCGTGGACGCGCTGATCGGCGCTGCCTATGGCTCGGCCGGCGAGCGCTGCATGGCCATCTCTGTGGCCGTGGCGGTGGGCGATGTCGCCGACAAGCTGGTGCCGCGCCTGGCCGAACGCGCGCGGTCGCTGAAGATCCGCAACGGCATGGAAGACGATGCCGAGATGGGCCCGCTGGTGACCGCCGCGCACAAGGCCAAGGTGGAAGGCTATATCGCCAAGGGCGTGGAAGAGGGCGCCAAGCTGGTGACCGACGGCCGCGGCCACAAGGTCGACGGGCACGAGAACGGCTTCTACGTGGGCGGCACGCTGTTCGATAACGTCACGCCGGACATGACCATCTACAAGGAAGAGATTTTCGGCCCGGTGCTGTCGGTGGTGCGCGTGCATGACCTGGCCGAAGCGGTGGACCTGATCAACGGCCACGAGTACGGCAACGGCGTGTCCTGCTACACCAGCGACGGCGGCGTGGCACGCGCGTTTTCGCGCCAGATCCAGGTGGGCATGGTGGGCATCAATGTGCCGATCCCGGTGCCGATGGCATGGCACTCGTTCGGCGGGTGGAAGCGCTCGCTGTTTGGTGATCACCATGCTTATGGGGAGGAAGGCATCCGCTTTTATACGCGGTACAAGAGCATCATGCAGCGTTGGCCGGACAGTATTGGGAAGGGGGCGGAGTTTACGATGCCGGTGGCCAAGTGAGGGGGTGGTTGGTGTTTCTTTGAGCGGCGTTGGCCTTTGCACCCAATAGCCATACGACATCCCCCTGCGGGGGCTGCCGGTCACTCTTCTTTGCGTCGGCAAAGAAGACTAACGAGAAGAAAGCCGACCCTGCCGGGGGCAGAGCAATCAGGCTGTTTTTGCCTCGGTGGTTGCGTCGTACGGCCCGGAGTGCCGGCGGGCTTCTGCCGGCACCGGCTTGACTGACCACGACGCTGCCAGCTTCCGGGATTCGTGGTGAGGCCCCCGGTAGCAGACATCGCTTGCTTCAAGCCGTCTGTCGCTCGCGGCGTGGCCGGCCACGAAGTTGCAGGTGCACCGGTTCCGTCGTGGGCGCGGTGGCACCGCCTTGATTGGCCCGAGACCTTCACCACCGCGCCCGCCCCACCACGAAACCATTGACGGGCGATGTGCCGTGGTGCTTCGTGCCGGTAACGGCAGATGTGGGAATGGTCACCACACACGAGGTCAGGGGGCCCACAACGAAACCCATGTGTCATGCCATTGCGATGCCCTACAAACCGGTACCGGCAGATGCCAGCAGAACTGCGGCCGCACGACGAAACCAGTACCCTTCGCACCCGCGATTGCTCTGCCCCCGGCAGGGTCGGCTTTCTTCTCGTTAGTCTTCTTTGCCGACGTGTATAGACCGGGGACATGGGTGACACATGTGCGAGGACATGGTTGACACATTTTAAGCGGCATTCGGGTCGTTTAGGTCGATGCTTCCGAAGCGATGATGTGCGAAGTAAAGGGCGTATTTGCCGCTGTGTCTGGCGTCAGGCCGCAGCGCCACGTGCAGCTTGGCTAGGGCATTCGAAACCTTGAAGCGACGTCCCTGGAAACAGAGCTCGCCGTGCCATTTGACCTGCACTACGGTGTCGTCAGGGCCGTATTCGATGGGCGGCAACTGCTCCGGATATGGCCTCGGGCTGGGCCGATACCGCGTGACGGGCGTCGCCAGGCCAAGGGCTTCGTGAGGTCGCTGCTGGTTGTAGACATCGCGCCAGCGATCGAATGCGCGCTGCGCATAACGGCAGGAAGCAAAGTCGTTGCCGGTGAGCACCTCGGCCTTAAAGGTGCGGTGGAACCGCTCATCCTTGCCATTGGTTTGTGGGTGCGCGGGGCGGCTATGGCTCAGGCGTACGCCCAGGCGAATCAACCAGATCGCCAGGGCCGTGAGCTGGCCGGGTTGGGAAGGGCTGCCCCAGGGCGCACCGTTGTCGGCGTTGATGCGCAGCGGCAGCCCATAACGACGGAAAGCCTCGCGCAGATGGCGCTGCACCACTGCAGTCTGGGTTCTGGTGCAGGCCGTGAGCAGGATATTGAAGCGGGAATGGTCGTCCAGCACTGTCAGCGGGTAACACGGCACGCCGTCTCGGGTGGCAAACCAGCCTTTGTAGTCCATTTGCCAGAGATGGTTGGGCTCGGGATGCTCGAAACGCTGCCATGCCACCGATTTGGCGGAGGCCTCCGGGGTAATTAGCCCGTGGCGATGCAGGATCGAGGTGACAGTGCTGGGAGCCGGCGCCTCGGTATGCCCCAGGTCCTGCAAGCGGCGGCTGATCTTGCGCCCGCCCCAGGCAGGATGCTGCTGGCGAAGCGCGATCACGGCCTGTTCAAGGTCGGCGTGGGTCTGTTCCGGGCTGCGACTGGGCCGCCGAGAGCGGTCGACCAGACCGGCCTCGCCTTGCTCGGCATAGCGCGCGAGCCATTTGTAGGCGGTCTGGGGACTGATGCTGAAACGCCGGCATAACTCGCGGCGATTGCTGCCCTCTTGCTGGGCCAGAAGGATGAATTCTTGACGAAGGCTCATGGTGTCGCGCGTGCTCCAAGGCATGGTCGGATTCCGGGCAGATTCATTGCCCGAAAGTGTCAACCATGTCCTCGCACACCCGTCACCTATGTCCCCGGTCTATACACCGACGCAAAGAAGAGTGACCGGCAGCCCCCGCAGGGGGATGTCGTACGGCCCTTGGGTGCAAGAGCCATCGCCGCTAAAAGAAACACCAATCAACCCAAAAGTGACGAACCCGCCCACCCCATCACGCTAAAATACGCCGCTTTTCAAAGCCGCCCAGCGCGCCAGGAGTACCCGCCGATGAGTCTGTTCCGCACCAAGAACATCGAGGCCATGCTGGCCGCCGCACGCGATGATGGCCTGAAAAAAGTGCTCGGTCCCGTCGACCTGATCCTGATGGGCATCGGCGCCATCATCGGCACCGGCATCTTCGTGCTGACGGGCACCGGCGCGCTCACGGCTGGTCCGGCGCTGACCGTCTCCTTCGTGATCGCCGCGCTCGCCTGCGGGTTTGCCGCGCTCTGCTACGCCGAGTTCGCCTCCGCGATCCCTGTCTCCGGCTCCATCTACACCTATAGCTACGCCACGCTCGGCGAGATCGTGGCGTGGATGATCGGCTGGGATCTGCTGCTTGAGTATGGTCTTGCGACCTCGGCGGTGTCGGTGGGCTGGTCGGGCTACTTCCAGTCGCTGATGGCGGGCTTCGGCATTCACCTGCCGGTCGTGCTCACCGCCGCACCGGGTGCCGTGCCGGGCGCGCAGACACTGTTCAACCTGCCGGCTGCCGTGATCATGCTGCTGATCACCTGGGTCGTGTCCTACGGCGTGCGCGAGTCGGCGCGCTTGAACAACGTGATGGTGGCCATCAAGATTGCGGTGGTGCTGCTCTTTATCGGGGTGGGCGTGTGGCACGTCAAGCCGGCCAACTGGCATCCGTTCGCGCCGTTTGGGCTGGACGGCGTCTTCAATGCGGCCGCGCTGGTGTTCTTCGCTTTTATCGGTTTCGACGCGGTGACATCGGCCGCCGAGGAAGTGCGCAACCCGCGCCGCGACCTGCCGATCGGCATCATCGGCTCGCTGGCGGTCTGCACCGTGCTGTACGTGACGGTGGCGGCCATCATGACCGGCATCGTGCCTTTCGCCAAGTTCGCGGGCATCGATCATCCGGTATCGCTGGCGCTGCAGTACGCGGGCGAGAACTGGGTGGCGGGATTCGTCGATCTCGGCGCCATCCTGGGCATGACCACGGTGATCCTGGTGATGACCTTCGGCCAGACCCGCATCATCTTTGCCATGTCGCGCGACGGGCTGCTGCCCCAGCGGCTGTCGACGGTGCACCCGGTGCATGCCACGCCGTTCTTCGCTACGTGGACGGTGGGCATCGTGTTTGCCTTCATTGCGGCTTTCGTGCCGCTCAATGTGCTGGCGGAGCTGATCAATATCGGCACGCTGTCCGCCTTCACGCTGATCTCGGTGGCAGTACTGGTGCTGCGCAAGACGCGGCCGGATCTGCCGCGCGCTTTCCGCTGCCCGGGTGTGCCAGTGGTGCCGCTGCTGTCGGTGGGCTTTTGCCTGTTCCTGATGGCCCACCTGCAGGCGCTGACGTGGGTGGCGTTCCTGGCGTGGCTGGCGATTGGCCTTGCGATCTACTTCCTCTACGCGCGCCGCAATGCGGTGCTGCACGGCGGCGCCTGACGCCGCCTGCGCTTACCGTTCGCGCGCGCCGGCTTCCCGCAGGAAGGCCAGCGCGCGCGGCTCCTCGACAAAGGCGGAGTTGATGCGGATCCAGGCCGAGCCCTCGCCGCCCGGCCGGAAGTAATTGCCGGGCGCCAGTGTCACCCCATGCTGCTCGGCCAGGGTCACCAGCTCGCGCGAATCCTCGATCCCGCGCGTGCGAGCCCACAGGAAATTGCCGCCCGCCGGCTCGCAGTACACTTCCCAGCCGGCGTCGCCCAGGTGCTGCACCGCGCGCGCGGTGGCCTGGCGCACGCGCAGCCGCAGCCGCTCCATGTATTTGCGGTAGGCACCGCGCTCCAGCAGCGCCGCCGTCACGCTCTCCGCGAAATGCGAGCCCGCTACGCTGGTTAGCACCTTCACATCCACCAGGTCCTTCACCAGCGCCTTGTCGGCCACCAGGTAGCCGACCCGCAGCGAGGCCGACACCGTCTTGGAAAAGCCGCCGATGTAGATCACGTGTTCGAGCTGGTCCAGCGTGGCCAGCCGGTCGGTGTAGTTGGTCTGGAAGTCCGAGAAGATATCGTCCTCGACAAAACGGAAGCCGTGCCGGCGCGCCAGCTCCAGCAGGCGGAACGCGACCGGCGGCGAGAGGGTCGAGCCGGTCGGGTTCTGCAGCACGCTGTTGGTGAAGAACAGCTTGGGCTTGTGCTCGCGCAGCAGCGCTTCGGCGGCGTCCGGGTCGGGGCCGTTGCGGGTTTGCGGCACCCCCACCAGCCGCACCCCGTGCAGGCGCAGCAGGCCGAACAGGTTGTAGTAGCCAGGATCCTCCACGAACACCGTATCGCCCGGCTTGAGCAGGCGCCGCACCACCAGGTCCAGCGCCTGGCTGGCGCCCGTGGTGATCAGCACCTGCGGCAGCTCCGCCGCGATGCCGAGCTGCCGCACGCGCGTCAGCACATGCTGGCGCAGCTCCGGGCTGCCCATCGGCGTGGCGTAGTGGATCACGCTGTTGATGTCGTTGCGCGAGACCTGGCGGATGGCCTGGGTCAGCCCTTCCACGTCGCGCCAGCTCTCGGGCACAAAGCCGCCCGCCAGCTTGAGCGTGGCGCTGGGATGGTTGAACTGCTCCAGGATATGGCCCGACAAATCTTCCGCCAGGCGCGGGTCCGACCAGCCATTGGCGCCGCGCGCCAGCAGCGGGCTGTCCGCGACGAAGAAGCCCGACCCGTGGCGGGAATCGAGCAAGCCCTGCGACACCAGCCGGTCATAGGCCTCGATCACCGGAAAACGGCTGATGCCATGCTCCGCCGCGAGCTGCCGGATCGACGGCAGGCGCGCGCCGGGGCGCACCTCGCGCGCGCTGATCCAGGTCTTGACCTCGTTGACGATCTGGTCGGTCAGGGGCACGCCGGTGGCGGGAACGAGGGTCAGCTTCATCGGCAGGGTGCAGGGGAAAGTGTCAGGAAAAACTACTGAACAGTTCATGTCAAACTGTTCGCAACTGTTCATGGGATTGTAGTTTGCGCTGTGAATAATGGAAGGCATGCGGCGGAAGTGCCGGCACTGGCCGGGCCGGTGGGCACGAGAGACATGGCCGCCATGCAGAACAGCGGAACAGCAGAACAGGAGTGATGAAATGCGCGAACTAAGGATCTTCGAATTCGATGAATTGGGCCGGCCGGTGAGCTGGCGCGCCCGCGAAGGCCAGCGCGTGAAGGCAGTCGAAGGCCGCCTTTGGCTCACGGTGGAAGGGCACCATGCGGACATCTGGCTGCTGCCGGGGGCCGTTTTTGCGCTGCCTGCCGGCGCCCGGGTGTGGTTGTCCGGCGAAAGCGAGGGCGCGCGCTTCACGCTGGCCGAGACGCCGGCCCCGTCGTCGTGGCGCTGGCTGGGCGGGCTGGCGAGTGCGCTGAAGCACCGCTTTGGCGAGCGCCGTGCCTCCGGCGCCGGCCAGTGCCCGGAACCGGGCCTCTGAGAGGCTATCGGCCGGGCCGCGCGCAGCGTGTCCGGCCATCCCGCTCCCATCTGTATTGGTAGAAGCCTGGCCAAGTGTCTGGTCGTGCGCTCTCCAGAATGCGGTTTGCCGGCATCGAACTCCCCCGATGCCGCGCTCCCTCCCTCCACATCGTCGCGTCAACTATGCGAGGATGTTCATGGCTGGCCGCGCCGCGCGCCAATAAGCGCTGCCGTGGATTGATTGCCGTTAACGTAAACGTCATATAATCAAGCCGTTGCGCCGGCACCAGCCAGACCGCTCGCGTGTCAGATCCGAGCCGCCTCCAGAGCGGCAGCCGTGGACGTCATGCGACCAGCCAGAACACCGAACATGGTGGAGACAATGACCGATCTTTCCGATGTGCAGAAGGGCGCTCAACCTGGCGCTCCCCATCAGGCGCAGGGACCGAAAGGGCCCGTCAACAAGGTGCGCTTTGTCACCGCGGCCTCGCTGTTCGACGGCCACGACGCTTCCATCAACATCATGCGGCGCATCCTGCAGTCCTCGGGCTGCGAGGTGATCCATCTCGGGCATAACCGCTCAGTGGAAGAGGTGGTCAGCGCAGCCTTGCAGGAAGACGTGCAGGGCATCGCCATCTCCAGTTACCAGGGCGGCCACGTCGAGTATTTCAAGTACATGGTGGACCTGCTGCGCCAGCGCGGCGGCGAGCACATCCAGTTGTTCGGCGGCGGCGGCGGCGTGATCGTGGCGGACGAGATCCGCGAGTTGCAAGCCTACGGCGTGGCGCGGATCTTCAGCCCGGAGGACGGCCAGCGCCTGGGCCTGGCGGGCATGATCGCCGACATGGTGCAGCGCTGCGATATCGACCTGGCGCGCTATGCCCCCACCACGCTCGATGCGATGAGAGGCGGCGACCGCCGCGCGCTCGCGCAGCTGATCACGGCACTGGAAAACGGCAAGGCGGATCCCGCGCTGGCCGACACCCTGCGCGCCGAGGCGGCCAAGGTGAAGACGCCCGTGCTCGGCATCACCGGCACCGGCGGCGCGGGCAAATCCTCGCTGACCGATGAGCTGATCCGCCGCATCCGGCTGGACCAGCGCGATGCGCTGTCCATTGCGGTGATCTCGATCGATCCGTCGCGCCGCAAGTCCGGCGGCGCGCTGCTGGGCGACCGCATCCGCATGAACGCGATCAACCATCCGCGCATCTTCATGCGCTCGATGGCCACGCGCGAGGCCGGCTCGGAGATCTCGCGGGCGCTGCCCGATGTGCTGGCGGCCTGCAAGGTGGCCGGCTTCGACCTGATCATCGTCGAAACCTCGGGCATCGGGCAGGGAGACGCGGCCATCGTTGCGCACGTGGACCTGTCGCTCTACGTGATGACGCCCGAGTTTGGCGCCGCCAGCCAGCTCGAGAAGATCGACATGCTGGACTTCGCGGATTTTGTGGCCATCAACAAGTTCGATCGCAAGGGCGCGCAGGACGCGTGGCGCGACGTGGCCAAGCAGGTGCAGCGCAACCGCGAGCAATGGCATGCCAGGCCCGAGGAGATGCCGGTGTACGGCACCCAGGCGTCGCGCTTCAACGACGACGGCGTGACCATGCTCTACCAGGGCCTGCGTGAAGCGCTGTGCGCGCGCGGCATGCGTGCGCCGGCCGGCGTGCTGCCGCAGTTGAGCGGACGCGTCTCCACTGGCCAGAACGTGATCGTCCCGCCGGCGCGCAACCGCTATCTGGCCGAGATCGCCGACACGGTGCGTGCCTATCATCGCCGCGTGGATGCGCAGAGCCGGCTGGCGCGCGAGCGCCAGCAACTGCGCGAGGCGCGCCGCATGCTGCTGGCGGCCTCCGGGCAGGAGGACCAGGGCGAAGCGCTACAGGCTCTCGCCACCGAACGCGACGCCGCGCTCGGCGCGCAGGAGCGCAAGCTGCTGGCGATGTGGCCGGAGATGCGCAAGGCCTACAGCGGCGACGAGTACGTGGTGAAGATCCGCGACAAGGAAATCCGCACCACGCTCACCACCACCACCTTGTCCGGCACCACGGTGCGCAAGGTGGTGCTGCCGCGCTTCGAGGACGATGGCGAAGTGCTCAGGTGGCTGCTGCGCGAGAACGTGCCCGGCAGCTTCCCCTACACCGCCGGCGTGTTCGCCTTCAAGCGCGAGAATGAAGACCCCACCCGCATGTTCGCCGGCGAGGGCGATGCCTTTCGCACCAACCGCCGCTTCAAGCTGGTCTCCGAGGGCCTGGATGCCAAGCGCCTGTCCACTGCCTTCGATTCGGTCACGCTGTACGGCGAGGACCCGCACACCCGCCCGGACATCTACGGCAAGGTCGGCAACTCGGGCGTGTCGATCGCCACGCTTGACGACATGAAGGTGCTGTACGACGGCTTCGATCTCACCAGCCCGTCGACCTCGGTGTCGATGACCATCAACGGGCCCGCGCCCACCATCCTGGCGATGTTCATGAACACCGCCATCGACCAGCAGCTTGACAAGTTCCGGGCCGACAACAGCCGCGAGCCCACCGCCGACGAGGAAGCCAAGATCCGCGCGTGGGTGCTGCAGAACGTGCGCGGCACGGTGCAGGCCGACATCCTCAAGGAAGACCAGGGCCAGAACACCTGCATCTTCTCGACCGAGTTCTCGCTCAAGGTGATGGGCGATATTCAGGCGTACTTTGTCCATCACCAGGTGCGCAACTTCTACTCGGTGTCGATTTCCGGCTATCACATCGCGGAGGCGGGCGCGAACCCGATCTCGCAACTGGCGTTCACGCTGTCCAATGGCTTCACCTATGTGGAGGCGTACCTGGCGCGCGGCATGCATATCGATGACTTCGCTCCCAACCTGTCGTTCTTCTTCTCCAACGGCATGGACCCGGAATACAGCGTGCTGGGCCGGGTGGCGCGCCGCATCTGGGCGGTGACGCTGCGCGACAAGTACGGCGCCAATGAACGCAGCCAGAAGCTCAAGTACCACATCCAGACTTCCGGGCGCTCGCTGCACGCGCAGGAGATCGACTTCAACGACATCCGCACCACGCTGCAGGCGCTGATCGCCATCTACGACAATTGCAATTCGCTGCACACCAACGCGTACGACGAAGCCATCACCACGCCCACCGGCGAGTCGGTGCGCCGCGCGCTGGCGATCCAGCTCATCATCAACCGCGAGTGGGGCGTGGCCAGATGCGAGAACCCCAACCAGGGCAGCTTCCTGATCGACGAGCTGACCGACCTGGTGGAAGACGCGGTGATGCAGGAGTTCGAGCGCATCGCCGAGCGCGGCGGTGTGCTCGGCGCGATGGAGACGGGCTACCAGCGAGGCAAGATCCAGGACGAGTCGCTGTACTACGAGCAGCGCAAGCACGACGGCACGCTGCCCATCATCGGCGTCAATACGTTCCGCAATCCCAATGGCGATGCTACGCCGCCATCGCTCGAACTGGCGCGTTCCAGCGAAGCGGAGAAGCAGGGACAGCTTGCGCGGCTGGCGGACTTCCACGCCCGTCATGCGGATGCGGCGCCGGCCATGCTGCAGCGGCTGCGCCAGGCTGTGATCGACAACGACAATGTGTTTGCGGTGCTGATGGATGCGGTGCGCGTGTGCTCGCTCGGGCAGATCACGCATGCATTGTTTGAGGTAGGAGGCCAGTACCGCCGCAATATGTGATCCGTCCGCCAGGGGCTGTCTCGTGCGAGGCCCCTGCGTTAAACTTGACGCTCGCGCCAGCCGCGTCGCCTTGCGGGCAGCGAGCGCCAGCGAAGATCAAGACCAAGACCAATCAGGAGTACCGTGTACGATCCCAACAATATCTTCGCCCGCATCCTGCGTGGCGAATTGCCTTGCAACAAGGTGTATGAGGACGCCGACACCATGGCCTTCATGGACATCATGCCGCAGTCCGATGGCCACGTGCTGGTCGTGACCAAGGAACCCGCCGCCGAGTTGTTCGACCTGTCCGACGCTGGCGCCGAAGCCGCCATCCGCACCACCAAGCGCGTCGCCCGGGCGGTGCGCGCCGCCTTCTCGCCGGACGGCATCTCGATCGGCCAGTTCAACGGCGCCGCCGCGGGCCAGACCGTGCCGCACGTGCATTTCCACATCGTGCCGCGCTACGCCGAGCGCACCCTGCGCGGCCACGGCAGCGACATGCAGGATCCGGAAATCCTCAGCCAGCACGCCGAGCGCATCATTGCCGCGCTGGGCGAAGCCTGACCAGAGACATCGGTGCGCCGTGACTGCGGCGCGCCACGCCAGAATCAAGCAACCAGCAACAAGGAAGACAAGATGGGAATCAGGACAGTGGGCATCGTAGGCGCCGGCACCATGGGCAACGGCATCGCGCAAGCGTGCGCCGTGGTGGGCCTGGACGTGGTGATGGTGGACATCAGCGACGCAGCGGTGAACAAGGGCATCGCCACCGTGGGCAGCAGCCTGGATCGCCTGATCAAGAAGGACAAGATCAGCGAAGCCGACAAGGATGCCGCACTCGCGCGCATCAAGGGCTCCACGTCCTATGACGCGCTCAAGGCCGCCGACATCGTGATCGAAGCCGCTACCGAGAACTTCGACCTCAAGGTCAAGATCCTCAAGCAGATCGACAGCATCGTCGGCGACAACGTGATCGTCGCGTCCAACACCTCGTCGATCTCGATCACCAAGCTGGCCGCCGTCACCAGCCGCCCGGGCAACTTCATCGGCATGCACTTCTTTAACCCGGTGCCGATGATGGCCCTGGTGGAGCTGATCCGCGGCCTGCAGACCAGCGATGCCACGCACGCGCTGGTGGAAGAACTGTCGAAGAACCTCGGCAAATACCCGATCACCGTGAAGAACAACCCGGGCTTCGTGGTCAACCGGATTCTCTGCCCGATGATCAACGAGGCGTTCTGCGTACTGGGCGAAGGCCTGGCGTCGCCGGAAGAAATCGACGAAGGCATGAAGCTGGGTTGCAACCACCCGATCGGCCCGCTGGCGCTGGCAGACATGATCGGCCTGGACACGATGCTGGCGGTGATGGAGGTGCTGTACACCGAATTTGCCGACCCGAAATACCGCCCGGCCATGCTGATGCGCGAAATGGTGGCGGCGGGTTATCTCGGCCGCAAGACGGGCCGCGGTGTGTACGTCTACAGCAAGTGATATAGAAGGAAGTCCCCCTTCCTCATAGGCGGGGGGAGCCAAGAAAGCTGGCAACGGAGCGATCCGTCGCCAGCTTTTTTTTCGGCTGTGGAACGCCCCGGCCTGCCGGCCTCTCCAGCACTGTCGGGATCGAGGGAATATGCCTCTTTCGGCCCCTGGGTATTTGTTGTCTGCCTGAATTTTTTAAATAAGAATCGATACCAACTTCAATTTAATAGAACGATCGTATTAAAAAATATTGTCAAGCTTGTGGTAACGAAAAAGCCGATAAATGCTGAGTGAAATCAATTTCGATCAAGTAAGGCCAGATGAATGGCTTGATTCATGCCTGATCGCTAAAGCTTTGTATAGACATTCCCGTAAACGCTGATATGCACTACGCGCCGCCGCGGTCGTGGCACTGTCCGTGCGCAACGCGTGCTTTGGAAAACCGATGGGGAATCTTTATGCGCAACAACCAACCCGTCTCGCAGCGCGAATACGAACTGCCTGAGAATGCGACGCTGATGTCGACCACCGACACCGAAAGCCGCATTGCCTATGCCAACGCGGCCTTTGTCGATGTCAGCGGTTTCACACGCGAGGAAATCCAGGGCCAGCCCCACAATATCGTGCGGCACCCGGATATGCCGGCCGAGGCGTTCGCCGATATGTGGGCCACGCTCAAGCGCGGCGAGCCCTGGACAGCGCTGGTGAAGAACCGGCGCAAGGACGGCGACCATTACTGGGTACGCGCCAATGCCATGCCGCTAGTGCGCAACGGCAAGCCGGTGGGATACATGTCGGTGCGCACCAAGCCCTCGCGCGAGGAGGTTGACGCCGCCGGGCGGCTCTACCAGGACTTCCGCGAGGGTAGTGCGGGCCAACGGCGTTTTCACAAGGGCCTGATCATTCAGGGCGGCTGGAAGCGTTGGGCGTCGGCCTTCAAGACCATGCCGGTGCGCTGGCGCATGCGCGGTGCCCTGGCAACCTTGCTGCCGGCCTCGGTCATTGGTGCCGCGGTGCTCGGCATGAGCGGGATGCCGCTGGCCGGCCTGGGTGGCATCGTCGCCGCCATGCTGCTGCTGGTCTCCGGCTGGCTGGAGGCGCAGATCTCGCGGCCGCTGGAGCGGGTCATGGCGCAGGCCCTGCGCGTGGCGTCCGGCGAAAGCCAGCAGGTCGAGCATATGGACCGCGTGGACGAGATTGGCATGACGCTGCGCACGATCAGCCAGCTTGGCCTGATGTTCCGCTGGCTGATCGACGACGTGAGCGAGCAGGTGCTGAACGTGCAAGGCGCAAGCAGCGAGATCGCGCAGGGCAACAGCGACCTGAGCGTGCGTACCGAGCAGGCGGCATCCAACGTACAGGATACGGCGTCGTCGATGACGCAGATGACGGCCACGGTCAAGAGCAATGCCGAGACCGCGGCCCAGGCAAACGAGTTGTCCGGCTCCGCCAGTACCGAGGCGGCCAAGGGCGGCAAGGCGATGTCGCAGGTGGTGGCGACCATGGAGGAAATCAGCAGCAGCTCGAAGCGGATCGGCGACATCATCAGCGTGATCGACGGCATCGCCTTCCAGACCAATATCCTTGCGCTGAATGCCGCGGTGGAAGCCGCGCGGGCCGGGGAACAGGGCAGGGGCTTCGCGGTGGTGGCCGGCGAGGTGCGCGGGCTCGCGCAGCGCAGCGCCAGCGCGGCCAAGGAGATCAAGGCGCTGATCGGCGCCAGCGTGGAAAAGGTCGACTCAGGGGCGCAACTGGTCAACGACGCCGGCCAGACCATGGACAACATCGTGGCGCAGGTCAGGCGCGTCTCCGACCTGATCGCCGAGATCAGCCTGGCTACGTCCGAGCAGAGCGCGGGCATCAGCCAGGTTGGCGATGCCATCGGCGACCTCGACCGCATCACCCAGCAAAACGCGGCGCTGGTGGAGCAGAGCGCGGCCGCCGCACAGAGCCTGAAACAGCAGGCCAACCGGCTGGTGGAAGCGGTCGGCGTATTCCGTTGAGCGCGCGCCACGCCGCATCGGGCCATGCCGCTAGGTGGCCACGAAGCGCGTGGCGGCGCTACTCGCCGTACTGCCGCAGCCCTTCCAGGTCCAATACCTCGATCACGCCGTAGTCGACCTTCACCAGTCCCTGCTGTTCCAGCACCTTCAGCGCCTGGTTGGCCCGCTGCCGCGATATGCCCGCCAGCAGCCCGATTTCTTCCTGCGAAATCTCCAGCGTGGTCCCCAGGCCAGGGTACAGGTGCTCATTGAACAGCGACGACACCGCGCGCGCCACGCGCGAATCGATATCGAGCAGCCGTTCGTATTCCACGGCGGCAATGAACTGTCCCAGCCGCTCATTGAACTGCGTCAGCAGGAACCGCGTGAACGGCAAGCTGGTATCCAGCAACCACTGAAAAGTCTCGCGCGGCAGGAACGCAATGCGCGAGCGCCGCAGTGCCATCACGTCATACTTGCGGATCTCGGCCTTGAGCACGGCACCTTCGCCAAACCAGCCCCCCGTCGGCACGCCGGTAAAGGTGACCGACTTGCCGGAAGGCGATACGGTAGTGATCTTGACGATCCCTTCCAGCACGCCCAGCCAGTGTTCCGCCTTATCGCCCTTATGGCAGACATAGTCGCCCTGGCTATATTCGCGCACGCACATGGCGCGCCGGACGATGTCGCGTTGTTCTTCGCTGAGGTCGGCTGCCCACACGCAGCGGTCGACGAAATCGTTGAGCATGACCTGAAGAACCTCCCCCGTAGGGATTAACCCGGAATTGTCATCGGCGTGACAACCGGGGGAAATGGCATGGGCTATCTTACGATCACCACGAACCGCGAATGCGCGCCAGGACAGGCGCGGCGGGCTTGTTGCGTCGCGGCACGAACACCGCCGGGCAAAACAGGCCAAGTATAACGAGCGGCAGCAGGCTTGGCACCGGTGGCGGACCCCCGCGCCGGAGGGACAGGAGACATCCATGCAGGAACCGTCGGCGACGACCTTCCCGCGCTTGTTGCTTGCGCATGCGCAGCAGCGGCCGGAAAGCCCGGCTTACCGTGAGAAGGATCTCGGGATCTGGCAAACCTATAGCTGGGCGCAGACTGCGCAGGAGGTGCGCGCGCTCGCGTGCGGCCTGGCGGCCCTGGGCTTTGCCCGCGGCATGAACCTGGCGGTGGTCGGCGACAACCGGCCGCGCCTGTACTGGGCCATGAGCGCGGCGCAGGCCATGGGCGGCGTGCCGGTGCCGCTCTACCAGGATGCCATCGCCGGCGAGATGATCTATGTGCTGAACGATGCCGAGATCGGCTTTGCCATCGTGGAGGACCAGGAGCAGGTGGACAAGCTGCTGGAGGTGGAGGAGCAGCTAGCCGCGCAGGGCCGCACGGTGCGCCACATCATTTATGAAGACCCGCGCGGGCTGCGCGACTACGATCATCCGGCGTTGATGTCTTACCAGCGCCTGCAGGAAATCGGCCGCGAGTTCGATCGTGCCAATCCAGGCTACTTCGATGCCGCCGTTGCCGCGGGCGATCCTGACGATACCGCCATCATCCTCTACACCTCCGGCACCACCGGCAAGCCCAAGGGTGTGTGCCACTCGCATCGCGGCCTGATCGGCGCGGCGCGCAATGGCTGCGCGTTCGATGGCCTGAGCGCAAGGGACGATGTGCTGTCCTACCTGCCGATGGCATGGGTGGGCGACAACCTGTTCTCGTACGCGCAGGCCATGGTGGCGGGCTTCACCGTGAACTGCCCGGAATCGCGCGAGACGGTGATGACCGACCTGCGCGAGATCGGCCCCACCTATTACTTCGCGCCACCGCGCATCTATGAAAACCTGCTCACGCAGGTGATGATCCGCATGGAAGATGCGGGCTGGATCAAGCGCAAGCTCTTTCACTGGGCCATGGGCGTGGCGCGCCGCTGCGGCACCGACATCCTCGACGGCAATCCGGTGCCGCTGGCCGACCGCCTGCGCTACGCGGCCGGCGAGGCGCTGATCTTCGGGCCGCTGCGCAATGTGCTCGGCATGAGCCGCATCCGCGTGGGCTACACGGCGGGCGAGGCGATTGGCCCGGACCTGTTTCGCTTTTATCGCTCCATCGGCGTCAACCTCAAGCAGTTCTACGGCCAGACCGAAACCTGCGCCTATGTCTGCCTGCAGCCGGACGGCAAGGTCAAGTTCGATTCGGTCGGGCCCGCCGCGCCGGGCATGGAGATCCGCATTGCCGAGAACGGCGAAGTGCTGGTGCGTGGCGTGGGTTTGTTGAAGGCCTACTACAAGCGCGACGATGCCACCCGCGAGGCGATCAACGATCAAGGCTATTTCATGACCGGCGACGCCGGCGTGATCGACGCCGATGGCCACCTCAAGATCATCGATCGCGCGAAGGACGTGGGCAAGCTGTCCGACGGCGCCATGTTCGCGCCCAAGTACATCGAGAACAAGCTCAAGTTCTTTCCCTATATCAAGGAAGCGGTGGCGTTCGGCACCGGCCGCGACAGCGTCTGCGCGTTCATCAACATCGATTTCGATGCCGTGGGCAACTGGGCCGAGCGGCGCCACCTGGCCTATGCGGGCTACATCGACCTGGCGGCGCAGCCAGAGGTGATCGCCATGATCGGCGAGTGCGTGGAGCAGGTGAATGCCGATCTCGCCGCCGATGCCATGCTGGCTGGCTCGCAGGTTTCGCGCTTCCTGATCCTGCACAAGGAACTCGATCCGGACGACGATGAGCTCACCCGCACGCGCAAGGTGCGCCGTGGCTATATCGCCGAGAAATACGCGTCGCTGATCGATGCCCTGTACGCCGGCAAGCCGGAGCAGTTCATCGAGACGCGCGTGAAGTTCGAGGACGGGCGTGAAGGCAGCGTCTCGGCCACGTTGAAGCTGGTCGATGTCAAGCGCTTCCCCCCGGCCACCGCCGGTGCGAAGCGCGCAGCATGAGCAGGGGCGAGAGGATGACGCAAATGGCATGGCAAGGGGTGGGGCGCGGCGGCGATGGCCAGCCGGCGTGGAGCGGCGCATCCGCGGGGGCAGGGGCAACAGCAACAGCACAAGCGCTCGGCGGGGTTCAGATGGAGCATGCGCAGGTGCGCAAGGCCGGCGACGTGATACTCGACCTGCAGAATATTTCGTTGGCCTTCGGCGGCGTGAAGGCGTTGACCGATATCTCGTTTGACGTGCGCGAGCATGAGATCCGCGCCATCATCGGCCCCAACGGCGCGGGCAAGAGCTCGATGCTCAACGTGATCAACGGGGTCTACCACCCGCAGCAAGGGCGCATCGTGTTTCGCGGCGAGGAGCGGCGCAAGATGCATCCCACCGCCGCGGCGCGCCAGGGCATTGCGCGCACCTTCCAGAATATCGCGCTGTTCAAGGGCATGACCGTGCTCGACAATATCATGACCGGGCGCAACACCAGGTTCCGCAGCGGCCTGCTGGCCAATGCGCTGTGGTGGGGCCCGGCGCGCAACGAGGAAATGCAGCACCGGCGCAAGGTCGAGGAGGTGATCGATTTCCTCGAGATCCAGGCGATCCGCAAGACACCGGTGGGACGCTTGCCCTACGGACTGCAAAAGCGCGTGGAGCTGGCGCGCGCGCTGGCGGCCGAGCCTTCGATGCTGCTGCTCGACGAGCCGATGGCCGGCATGAACGTGGAAGAGAAGCAGGACATGTGCCGCTTCATCCTGGACGTGAACCATCAGTTCGGCACCACCATCGTGCTGATCGAGCACGACATGGGCGTGGTGATGGACATCTCCGACCGCGTGGTGGTGCTGGACTACGGCAAGAAGATCGGCGATGGCACGCCGGAAGCGGTGAAGGCCAACCCGGATGTGATTCGCGCCTATCTGGGCGCGGGCCACTGATGCAGCTGCAAGACAAGGACAATCATGACGTTCTTCTTTGAAATCCTGATCGGCGGCTTATTGTCGGGGTTGATGTACTCGCTGGTGGCGCTGGGGTTCGTGCTGATCTACAAGGCATCGGGCGTGTTCAACTTCGCGCAGGGCGCGATGGTGTACTTTGCCGCGCTGGCGGTGGTGGGGCTGATGGACAAGGGCCTGCCGATGTGGGCGGCCGTGATCGGCGCGTTTGGCGTGATGGTGGTGGTCGGCATCAGCACCGAACGGCTGGTGCTGCGCAAGCTGGTGAACCAGCCACCCATCACGCTGTTCATGGCCACCATCGGGCTGTCCTTCTTCCTCGAGGGGCTGGGGCCGCTGTTGTTCGGCAATGAAGTGCGCCCGATCAACCTCGGCATCGTCGACGAGCCCATCGAAGCCATCCTGACGCGCTTCAATATCGTGGTGTCCAAGTTCGATCTGGCGGCGGCGGGTATCGCCGCCGTCCTGGTGGGCACGCTGGCGCTGTTCTTCCAGTACACCAAGGTGGGCCGTGCCTTGCGCGCGGTGGCGGACGATCACCAGGCCGCGCTGTCGCTGGGGATTCCGCTGCAGCATATCTGGGCCATCGTCTGGGGCGTGGCGGGCTTCGTGGCGCTGGTGGCGGGCATGCTGTGGGGCTCGCGCAACGGCGTGCAGTTCGCGCTGACGCTGACCGCGTTGAAGGCGTTGCCGGTGCTGATCCTGGGCGGCTTTACCTCGGTGCCCGGCGCCATCGTCGGCGGGCTGATCATCGGGGCATCGGAGAAGCTGGCCGAGATCTATATCCCGCCCGTGTTCCAGTCCGCGTTCGGCGGCAACTTCGGTGGCATCGAAGGCTGGTTCCCCTATGTGTTTGCGCTGTTGTTCCTGCTGGTGCGGCCCGAGGGGCTGTTCGGTGAGAAACACATCGATCGTGTCTGACCGGCCCGCGCCTCAGGAGAGAAAACATGTTCTACCGTGAATCCGGCCAGTTCAAGACCACCTACGTTGCCGACAGCCAGATCTTCCCCATCCGCCAGGACCGCATCGGCTTTGCGGTGCTGATGGCGGTGGCCTTCGTGGCGATCCCGCTGCTGGGTTCGGAGTACTGGTTCTCGGCCATCCTGATCCCGTTCCTGATCTTCGCGCTGGCCGCGCTCGGGCTCAATATCCTCACGGGCTACGCGGGGCAGCTCTCGCTTGGCACCGCGGCCTTCATGGCGGTGGGCGCTTACGCGGCCTACAACTTCCAGTTGCGCATCGAGGGCCTGCCGGTGCTGCTGACCTTTATCCTCGCCGGACTGTCGGCGGCGATGGTAGGTGTGGCGTTTGGCTTGCCGTCGCTGCGCATCAAGGGCTTCTACCTTGCGGTGGCGACGCTGGCAGCGCAGTTCTTCGTGGTGTGGGCGCTGACCAAGTTTCCCTGGTTCTCCAACAACAGCTCATCGGGCGTGATCACTGCGCAGCAGTTGAACCTGTTCGGCATCGCCATCGACACGCCGGTGAAGAAATACCTCTTCGTGCTGATGCTGGTGACGGTGCTGGCCATGGTGGCCAAGAACCTGGTGCGCTCCTCCACCGGGCGCGCCTGGATGTCGGTGCGCGACATGGACGTGGCGGCGGAAGTGATCGGCATTCCACTGATGCGCACCAAGCTGCTGGCCTTTGCCGTCAGCTCGTTCTACTGCGGCGTGGCGGGCGCGCTCTATGCGTTCTGCTACCTGGGCTCGGTCGAGCCGGACGGCTTCTCGCTC
This sequence comes from Cupriavidus basilensis, assembly GCF_008801925.2. Taxonomy (NCBI): domain Bacteria; kingdom Pseudomonadati; phylum Pseudomonadota; class Betaproteobacteria; order Burkholderiales; family Burkholderiaceae; genus Cupriavidus; species Cupriavidus basilensis. The sequence goes on from NZ_CP062803.1 coordinate 425,544, forward strand.
GACCTTTCCTTCCGCGTGCTGTTCATGATCATCATCGGCGGCGTGGGCAGCATCCTTGGCTCGTTCCTGGGCGCGGCCTTCATCCTGCTGCTGCCGATCTTCCTGGACATCGCGCTGCCGCCGCTGGCCGCGCTGCTGCACTTGCCCTTTACCAACGCCGCCGTGTCGCATATCCAGTTGATGGTGTTCGGCGGGCTGATCATCTTCTTCCTGGTGGTGGAGCCGCATGGCCTGGCACGGCTGTGGCAGATCGCGAAGGAGAAGCTGCGGCTCTGGCCATTCCCCCATTGAGTCTCACCGCATTGACGTTTTTTGGTTCGGAACAAGACAAACGGGTATTCCATAACAAACACACCTGCCAAGGTGAAGGAGACTGTCATGACCATCCTGATTCGCAATCTGCAGCGCATCGCCCTGGCGATGGGTGCGTCGGCCGCGCTACTGGCGCCGCTGGCGGTGCAGGCGCAAAGCGGCGAGCAGTTCGTTGCGCTGCCCAGCTATCGCGTCGGCCCTTATGGTGCCAACGGACAGTCCTTCTATGGCGGCTTCGTCGACTACCTGAACTACGTCAACCTCAAGGACGGGGGCGTGAACGGCGTCAAGCTGTCGTGGGAAGAATGCGAGACGGAGTACAACAACGCCAAGGGCGTGGAGTGCTATGAGCGGCTCAAGGGCAAGAGCCCAGTCAGCAAAGGCACCGCGTACCACACCATGTCGACCGGCATCTCCTACGCGCTGGTGGACAAGACCGCGGGCGACAAGGTGCCGCTGGTGATGATGGGCTATGGCCGCACCGATGCGGTCGACGGTTCGGTCTTCCCCTATGCTTTCCCGCTGGTCACCACCTACCAGATGCAGGTCTCGGCCATCGTCAAGTTCCTGGCGGGCAAGAACGGCGGCTCGCTGGCCGGCAAGAAGATTGTCTACCTGTATCACGACTCCGCCTATGGCAAGGAGCCGATCGTGGCGCTGGAAGCCGAAGCCAAGCTCGGCAAGTTCAACCTGGTCGAGATCCCGGTGGCGCACCCCGGCAACGAGCAGGGCGCGCAGTGGCTGAAGATCCGCCAGGAGAATCCTGACTACGTGATCTTCTGGGGCTGGGGCGTGATGAACCAGACCGCGCTCAAGGCGGCGCAAAAGGTGGGCTTCGCGCGCGACAAGATGATTGGCTCGTGGTGGGCAGGTTCGGAAGAAGACACCGTGCCCGCCGGCGATGCCGCCAAGGGTTATATGAGCGCAACCTGGAACGTGGCGGGCAAGGGCGTGCCGCTGATCGCCGATATCGACAAGGTGGTCTACGGCGCGGGCAAGGGCAATATGCAGGACCGCAACAAGGTTGGCTCGGTGCTCTACAACCGTGGCGTGTCCGCAGCCGTGGTGACGGTGGAAGCGATCCGCGTGGCGCAGGCCAAGTATGGCAAGGGCAAGGTCATGAGCGGCGAAGACATGCGCTGGGCATTCGAGAACCTGAACGTGAACAATGCGCGCCTGCAGCAACTGGGCGCCACGGGCTTGCTGCCGGAGATCAAGACCAGCTGCGACAACCACGAAGGCTCGGGCAAGGTGAAGATCCAGCAGTGGGACGGCACCAAGTGGGTCGTGGTGTCGGACTGGATCGAAGGCAACAAGAACCTGATCCATCCGCTGTTCAAGGCGAGTGCCGCGCAGTTCGCGAAGGAGAAGGGCATCTCGCCTGCCTGCATGAAGTCTTGATCCGGGCGCTGCAAGGCGTTTGTTGATTGTTGTCGACTCCGCTCGCCCGCATGCGGGCGAGCGCAGATGAAGCCAGCCAGGAACCACCAACCGAGCCGCACCATGAGCCTGTTGTCCGTCAACAATATCGAAGTCATCTACGACCACGTCATCCTGGTGCTCAAGGGTGTTTCCCTCGACGTGCCCGAGGGGCGGATCGTGGCGCTGCTGGGCGCCAACGGCGCGGGCAAGACCACCACGCTCAAGGCCATCTCCAACCTGCTGCATGCCGAGCGCGGCGATGTCACCAAGGGCTCGATCGAGTACCGCGGCAACCGGGTCGACCGGCTCACGCCCAACGAGCTGGTCAAGCGCGGGGTGATCCAGGTGATGGAGGGGCGGCATTGCTTCGCCCACCTGACGCTGGAGGAAAACCTGCTGACCGGCGCCTATACGCGCGGCTTGTCGCGCAGCGAAACACGCGATGCGCTGGAGCGCATCTACGACTACTTCCCGCGCCTGAAGACGCGCCGCAAGTCGCAGGCGGGCTACACCTCGGGCGGCGAGCAACAGATGTGCGCGATCGGCCGGGCCATGATGGCCAAGCCCAGCATGATCCTGCTCGATGAGCCATCGATGGGGCTGGCGCCGCAGATCGTGGAGGAGATCTTCGAGATCGTGCGCGACCTGAACCAGCGCGAGAAGGTCAGCTTCCTGCTGGCCGAGCAGAACACCATGGTGGCGCTGCGCTACGCGGACTACGGCTACATCCTGGAGAACGGCCGCGTGGTGATGGATGGCGCGGCCGAGGCGTTGCGCACGAATGAGGATGTGAAGGAGTTCTACCTGGGCGTCGCCGCGAACGATGGCGAGGGCGGCGGGAGAAGCTCCTTCCGCGACGTAAAGAGCTATCGCCGGCGCAAGCGCTGGCTCGCCTGAGCAGCGCGAACAAGCCTGCTGCGCGAACCGTGCACGACTGCGCTCCGCCAATCCGTCTCGGGTCGCTCGCAACGGCTTCTTCGTTCTTCCCGAGGCGCGTGCGGCTTTAAACAGTACGGTTCATCACGCGACTACCTACGCGCTTACCTACGCGCTTACCTACGCGAACTACGCACCATGCCTGAATACTTCGATTCGCTTGAAACGCGCGCCCCCGCCGTCCGCTCGCTGGCCTTGCTGGACGCCTTGTCGCGCCAGGTCGCGCATGCCAAGGCGCATGCGCCTTATTTTGCGGAGGTGCTGCGCGACGTGGACCCGCGCGCGCTGGACTCGCGCGCCGCGCTGGCGGCGCTGCCGGTGACGCGCAAGTCCGAGCTGACGGCGCGGCAGAAGACCATGCCGCCGCTGGGCGGGCTGAATGCGACGCCGCTCGGCGGCCTGCGCCACATCTTCCAGTCGCCCGGCCCGATCCACGAGCCCGACGGGCATGGCGCCGACTGGTGGCGGATCGCGCGCGCGATGTTCGCGGCAGGCTTCCGTTCGGGCGATCTCGTCTACAACACCTTCTCCTACCACTTCACGCCGGCCGGCATGATGATGGAATCCGGCGCCCATCGGCTGGGCTGCTGTGTGTTCCCGGCGGGCGTGGGACAGACCGAATCGCAGGTGCAGGCGATGGCGAGCCTGCAGCCGGCGGCCTACGCGGGCACGCCATCCTTTCTCAAGCTGCTGCTGGAAAAGGGCGATGAGCTCGGCTTGTCCTGCAAGGGCCTGACGAAGGCGCTGGTGTCTGGCGAGGCATTGCCGCCATCGCTGCGCGCCTGGTTCACCGAGCGCGGCATCCGCGTGCAGCAGATGTACGGCAGCGCCGACGTGGGCCTGATCGCCTACGAGACGCAGGGCGGCGATGGCTGGGTGGTGGACGAGAACGTGCTGGTGGAGATCGTCGAGCCGGGCGGCACGCAGCCCATGCCTGACGGCGAGACCGGCGAGGTGGTGGTCACGGTGCTGGGCAATGGCGACTATCCGCTGATCCGTTTCGGCACGGGGGACCTGTCGGCGTTCGTGGCCGGCTCGGACGAGCGCGCCAGCCCGTGCGGGCGCACCAACCAGCGGCTCAAGGGCTGGCTGGGCCGCGCCGACCAGACCACCAAGGTCAAGGGCATGTTCGTGCATCCCGGGCAGGTGGGCGAGGTGGTGCGGCGCCATCCCGAGGTGCGTGCCGCGCGCCTGGTGGTGACGGGCAGCGTGGGTGCCGACGTGATGACGCTGCACTGCGATGCCGCGCGTGACGATGCGGCACTGGCACAGGCCATCGGCGAATCGCTGCGCGAGGTGATGCGCCTGCGCGGCGAGGTACGCTTCGTGGCAGCAGGCTCGCTGCCGCAGGACGGCAAGGTGATCGAGGACGCGCGGCGTTACGACTGAGCGCGGTCGCGCCCGGGGGGCGCGGCCGCATGGCCGCCGGCGGGCCGCGTCGGCAGCCACAGCAGCCACGCGCTGACGGCCGCGGCGATGGCGACCAGCGTTAGCGAAGCCAGCGCCCGCTCGCGCATCAGCCATGCGGTGGTGCCCATCGACAGCCACATCATGCCGATGGCCAACCGCTTGGCGCGCAGTGGAATGCTGCGGTGGGCCTGCCAGTCACGCACCAGCGGGCCGAAGCGCGGATGCGCAATCAGCCGCGCATGGAAGCGCTCCGAGCCGCGCGCGAAACACGCGGCGGCCAGCAAGACGAAGGGCGTGGTCGGCAGCACCGGCAGGAAGATGCCGACGATGCCCAGCAGCAGGCTGAGCACACCGAGCGCCACCCACAGCGCGCGCAGCGCGCGTTGCCTGCGGCTGCGCGCGGCGGGCTGGGCGGGTGGTGCGGGACGGATGGGCGTAGCGGCTGGCAACGCGCTCAGACCGCGAGCCCCAGGCGGGCGCGCGCGTCGTTGTACTCGGCCTTCATGCGCGCCACGATTTCGCCCGTGGTAGGGATGTCGTGGATCTGGCCCACGCCCTGGCCGGCGCCCCAGACGTCCTTCCATGCCTTGGCCTTGGAGGCGCCGCTGGAAAAATCCATCTTGGTCTTGTCCGCCTGCGGCAGGTTGGCGGGATCCAGCCCCGAGGCCTCGATGCTCTCGCGGATATAGTTGCCGTGCACGCCGGTAAACAGGTTGGTGTAGATGATGTCGGCCGCAGCGGAGGTGGTGATCGACTGCTTGTAGGACTCGCTGGCATGGGCTTCCTGCGAGGCAATGAAGCGGGTGCCGACGTAAGCGAAGTCCGCGCCCATGGCCTGCGCGGCCAGCACGGATTCGCCGGTGGCAATCGAGCCCGACAGCGCGATCACGCCGTCGAAGATCTTGCGCACTTCGCCCACCAGCGCGAACGGCGACAGCGTGCCGGCATGGCCGCCGGCGCCGGCCGCCACCAGGATCAGCCCGTCCACGCCGGCCTCGATCGCCTTCTCGGCGTGGCGGATGCTGATCACATCGTGCAGCACGATGCCGCCATAGCTGTGCACGGCGTCGATCATCTCCTTGGGCGGCGCGCGCAGCGAGGTGATGAAGATGGGTACCTTGTGGTCCACGCACACCTTGATGTCGTGCTCCAGGCGCACATTGGAGGTGTGGACGATCTGGTTGACGGCGATCGGCCCGACCGGCTTGCCCGGGTTGGCGGCGCGGAAGGCGGCGAGATCGTCTTCCAGCTGCGTGAGCCAGTCGCCCAGCATCTCGGCGGGGCGCGCGTTCAGCGCGGGGAAGGAGCCGACGATGCCGGCTTTGCACTGCGCCAGCACCAGCTCGGGGTAGCTGACGATGAACATCGGCGAGGAAATCACGGGCAGCGCCAGGTTTTGCAGGACCTGGGGCAATTGTTTGGCGGCGGGCATGGCGTCTCCTGGACCACGAGCGGGCGCCGGTGGCGCCCTGGATATGAACGATCGTTCGATTATAGGGAGTTTCGGCTGGCGGGCGTTAGGCGGGCGTTAGAAGGGGCGGTCTACCGGGGCCATACACCGAGGCAAGGCGAGGGAACAGTCTTTGAGCCGAGTCTGCGCCGGAGCCCGCGCCGGCAGCAAGTAACATGGCGGCATGCATGTCGTGGCCGGCGCTGTTACAAAACGGCCGGCTGGCGTGAAGCGCCGTTCTTCAGCGAGCGCGAGCGATGAGGCGTTTGCGGCTTTGCGCGCGCACTTTTCCGATGAGGAGATCGCCGAGCCTGGCTTTGCCGTTGTCACGATCAACGCGTGGAACCTGCTCAACGTGCGCTTTCGCAATCCGATCCCGGAAAGGGCATAACGCGCAAAAAGGCATAGCGCCAGCCCGCAGCTCGCGCGTGTCGTCCTTGCCTTCACCGCGCACGCCGTAGACGTCCTCGAGCGGAACGGTGAACAAAAAAAACCCCGCTACGCCGCGGGGCAACTACCACGAAGACTGATAGGAAGAGGCGGGAGGGCACCTGCCAATGCCGCATCCGCACAGCGGACTATATGCGGCGTTTGTGACGGACTGAAGGCGCTCGCGTGAAGACGGGATGACGGCCGCGCGCGCGGCGCGCCATGAAAAAACGGCGCCCCGGGGCGCCGTCTCTTCCTGGCATGTCGCTCCGGGTTCAGAGCCGTTTCAGATCTTTTCCAGCAACAGGCCCTTGAGGTACTCGCCTTCGGGGAAGGCCGCCAGCATCGGGTGATCGGTGCCGGCCGAGAGGCGCCGCAGGATGCGCGCATCGGCGCGGGCATCGGTCGCCGCGCCCGCCACGATCTTCTGGAACAGCTCCATGCTGATCGCGCCGGAGCACGAGTAGGTGAACAGCAGGCCACCCGGGCGCAGCAACTGCAGGCCGACCAGGTTGATCTCCTTGTAGGCGCGCGCGGCGCGGTCGATGTGCTGGGCCGACGGCGCGAACTTGGGCGGGTCCAGCACGATCAGGTCGAACTGGCGGCCGTCGGCGCGGAACTGGCGCAGCGACTTGAATACGTCGGCGTCGAGCCAGGTCGCGCGCTCGGGGTCGAAGCCGTTGAGGGCGACGTTGCCCGCGGCGGTCTTGAGCGCCTCGCCGGAGGAGTCGATCGAGGTCACCGAGGTGGCGCCGCCGCGCAGCGCCGCCAGCGAGAAGCCGCCGGTGTAGCAGAAGCAGTTGAGCACTTCGCGGCCATTGGCCAGATCGCCCACCAGCTTGCGGTTGTCGCGCTGGTCGACATAGAAGCCGGTCTTGTGGCCTTCCTTCACGTCCACGTAGTAGCGCACGCCGTGCTCGGTCACGCTGAGCTCGGGGTCGGGCGCGGCGCCGGCCAGCACGCCGGTCACCAGCGGCAAGCCTTCGCGCTCGCGCACGGCAGCGTCGGAGCGCTCGTACACGTTCGGGCAGCCGGTTTCCTTGACCAGCGCCTGCACCAGCGCGTCCTTCCAGGCTTCGACCCCGGCCGCGTTGAACTGGCACACCAGCTGGCCGTTGGCGCCGCTGCCGTAGTAGTCGACGATCAGGCCCGGCAAGCGGTCGGATTCACCGAAGATCAGGCGCACGGCGTCGCTGTCTTTCACCCACTGCTTGCGATGCGCGAGGGCGGCGGACACGCGCCGCTTGAACATGGCGTGATCGACCGGCTCGTTCTCGTCGAAGCTCCACACCCGCACGCGAATCTGCGAAGAGGGGCTGTACGCCCCGCGCGCCAGGAAGCGGCCGTCGGCGGCGCGCACGATCACGGTGCTGCCGGGCTCGCAGCGGCCTTCGACGGTATCCACGCCGGTGGCGTAGACCCAGGGGTGGCGGCGCAGCAAGGATTTTTCCTTGCCGGGCTTGAGGGTGATGGTGTTCATGATTTGTTCTTTTAGGCGCCAGACGAAGCCGAGCAGGCAGGCCAGCCCGGTCCGAAGTGCCTGATTGTTGTTACTCCCTCTCCCGGCATGCGGGAGAGGGGAGCCACGCAGTGCATGGCGGGAGGATGACGGCAAGCTCGCCGGTCCGCTGCACCGCTTAAGCGGCTACAGCACCACCTTCACCATCGGGTGCGACGTCAGCGCGCGGTACAGCTCGTCGAGCTGTTCGCGGCTGGTGACCCATACCGTGACGGTCAGGCCGAGGTAGTTGCCCTTGGCTGAAGGGCGCATCTCCATCTTGCCGGCGTGGAAGTCGGGATCGAAGCCTTGCACCAGCGTCACGATGGATTCGGCAAAGCCATCCTGCATGCCGCCCATCACCTTGATGGGGAAATGGCTGGGGTACTCGATCAGCGACTCGGCCGGCGGGATGTCGCCCGGCTTGCCCTGGTCGGAATTGTCGGCGCTCATTTCAATGCCCTCCTTACTTGCGCTTGAACCACAAGCGGATGGTATCCCACAGGCGGCCGAAGAAGCCGGCCTCGGGCACGTCTTCCAGCGCCACCACCGGGAACTCGGCCACCTTGGTGGCGCCGTCCATCAGCTTGACCGTGCCGACCTGCTGGCCGGCGGTGAGCGGTGCCACCAGCAGTTCCTGGCGCTCCAGCACCGGCTTGATGCGCCCGCCCGTGCCCTTGGGCACGGTGATGTAGGTCTCGTCCTTGACGCCGATCTTGACGGTGGATGCCTTGCCCTTGTAGATGTCGGGCGTGGCCAGTACCTGGCCGCGGTCGTACAGGCGCAGCGTGTCGAAGAACTGGAAGCCGTAGTTCAGGATCTTCAGGCTTTCCTGCGTGCGGACCGCTTCGGTGGTGGTGCCGATCACGATCGAGACCAGGCGGCGCGAGCCGTTAGGCACATTGGCCAGCGGGCGCTTGGCCGAGGAGATCAGGCAATAGCCGGCCGACTTGGTGTGGCCGGTCTTGAGGCCGTCCACGGTGGGGTCGATATAGAGCAGGCGGTTGCGGTTGGGCTGGCGGATCTTGTTGTAGGTGAATTCCTTCTGCGAGTACATGCTGTAGTACTCGGGGAAGTCCTTGATGATCCGCGTGGTCAGCGTGGCCAGGTCCATGGCCGTGGTGTAGTGGTTCGGATCGGGGATGCCGTCGGTGTTGCTGAAGTGGGTGTTCTTCATGCCCATGCGCTGGGCCTCGCGATTCATCATCGCCACGAAGCCCTCTTCCGAGCCGCCCACGGCTTCGGCCAGCGCCAGCGCCGCGTCATTGCCCGATTGCACGATCAGGCCCAGCAGCAGGTCCTGCACGCTGACCGGCTTGTTGGCTTCCAGGAACATGCGGGATTCGTCGCTCTTGACCTTCTGCACGATCGTGGTCGGCACCACGGTCTGGTCCAGCGTGAGGCGCTTTTCCTTGAGTGCCGAGAAAGCCAGGTAGGCGGTCATCAGCTTGGTCAGCGAAGCCGGCTCGATGCGCACATCGGCGTTCTGCGAAGCCAGGGCCTGGCCGCTGGTGACGTCAAACAGCATCCAGGACTTGGCCGCCACCTGCGGCATCGGCACGCCCTGGGCGCGCACGGGAGCCGGGGCAAGCACCACGGCGGCGCCGACGATGGCTGCCGTGACCAGGGCGGAAGTGTTGGCGGACGCGAAAAGCGGCGTGGCTCTATTCAACATGTTTCAGTTTCCGACAAAAAAAAGGGCGTGGAGTGCATCCGGTGACATGGCGGGGCGGCGCGCCGCCCCCGTCACCGGTCCCACGCATTGACGACGAGCTGCTTGATCAGGTGCAGCTTGCGGTGAAAGAAGTGGTCGGCGCCGGGGATCACGATCACCGGCAGTTCCTGCGGGCGGGCCCAGTCGAACACGCTCGCCAGCGGCACGGTATCGTCCTGCTCGCCGTGGATGACGATGGTGTCGGCCGGCACGTTGGCGACTTCCCAGCGGCTGGCGGCGGTGCCCACCATGGCCAGGCGCTGCACCGGCGTGCCTGCCTCGGCCAGGCGCCTGGCGACGTGGCTGGCGACGAAGCTGCCGAACGAGAAGCCGGCCAGCGCCAACGGCAGCGTGGCGGCATCCGGCGACCACGCGGACTGGGTGCGCATCCAGTCGATGACAGCCAGCAGGTCGTCCTGCTCGCCCACGCCGTTGTCATGGCTGCCGGCGGTGCCGCCGACGCCACGGAAGTTCGGGCGCACGGTGGCGTAGCCAAGCTGCACGAAACTGCGTGCCAGCGTCTGCGCTACCTTGTTGTCCTTGGTGCCGCCGAACAGCGGGTGCGGGTGGGCCACCAGCGCGAGCCCGCGCGGGGCGCCGGCCTGGGGCAGGTCGACTGAAACGTCGATGGCGCCGACGGGGCCGGTGACGGTAAGTACCTGGGTATGCGCGTTCATGGAAACAGGAAGCAGGGTGGCTGGCTCAGGCGCCGTGGCGCCCGGGTTTCAGTGATTCAGCGTTTCAGCTTTTCAGCCGGGGCCCAGGTCAATCAGTGATCGACCATCAGGCGTTCGACCGGCTTGCCGCCCACCAGATGGCTCTCGATGATCTCGTCGATGTCCTGCTCGTCGACGAAGGTGTACCAGACGGCCTCGGGATAGACCACCAGCACTGGCCCGAGTTCACAGCGGTTCAGGCAGCCAGCCTTGTTGATGCGCACGCGGCCTTCGCCGCCGGAGATGCCAAGCGCCTTGCAGCGCTTCTTGGCGTATTCCTGCATGGCCTGCGCGTTATGCGCGCCGCAGCAGGCGCCGCCGTCCTCGCGCTGGTTGAGGCAGAAGAAAACGTGGTGCTGGTAGTGGCTGCTCATGCGTGGTGGGCGTATCGGCGGCGGCAACGCAGGCGGCAAAGTGTGCCCGGGGCGCGCGCCGGCCGCCAGGAATAGGTGGAAGGGCTGAATTATACGGCGTCATGGGGGTCGGTTCGACGCTTTGGCGACCCGCTTCGATGCCGCGCGTACCGCGCCCGCGCCACGGGTGGCGTAGCGCGCACCCACGCCGGCCGGGTCGTCCGGATCTCCGGACGGCTGGATTCCGGAATTCCGGAAAATCGGAGTGAGGCGTTGTCCGCTTTTTCAGCTTCCTTTTGAAATCAGTCACTTGGCGACGCCGGCCGGCCTGGCACGACGGTTGCGATGCTTAAGGCAGACGCGCTCCATTTGCAGGGCGCGCGAACCTGCCGCTGTGCGGCGGCGGGCACGGTCAAATACCGAGGACGACATCATGAGGAAACCCTTTTACAAGATCCTGTACGTGCAGGTGCTGTTCGCCATCGCGGTGGGCATCGTGCTCGGGCATTTCTGGCCCGCTACGGGCGTAGCCATGAAGCCGCTGGGCGATGGCTTCATCAAGCTGATCAAGATGATCATTGGCCCGATCATCTTCTGTACCGTGGTGTCCGGCATCGCCGGCATGCGCGACATGAAGAAGGTGGGCCGGGTCGGCGGCAAGGCGCTGCTGTACTTCGAGGTGATCTCCACCTTCGCGCTGCTGATCGGCCTGCTGTCCGCGCACCTGCTCAAGCCGGGCGTGGGATTCAACATCGATCCGGCCACGCTCGACACCAAGGCGATCTCGCAGTACGTGACGCAGGCGCATGGCCAGAGCACGGTCGAGTTCTTCATGCACATCATCCCGGACACGATGGTCAGCGCGTTCGCCAATGGCGACATCCTGCAGATCCTGCTGATTTCCCTGTTCTTCGGCTCGGCACTGGCGGCCATGGGTGACCGCTCGAAGATCGTGTTCGACTTCGTCGAGCAGGTCTCCAAGGTGTTCTTCCACATCGTGCATGTGATCACCAAGGTGGCCCCGCTCGGCGCGTTCGGCGCGATGGCCTTCACCATCGGCAAGTACGGCCTGGGCTCGCTGGTGCCGCTGCTCAAGCTGATCGGCACGTTCTACTTCACCGCGATCGTCTTCGTGGTGGTGGTGCTGGGCACGGTGGCGCGGCTGACGGGCTTCAACATCTTCCGCTTCATCGCCTACATCAAGGAAGAACTGCTGATCGTGCTGGGCACCAGCTCGTCGGAAGCCGCGCTGCCGCACCTGATGGAAAAGCTGGAAAACCTCGGCTGCTCCAAATCGGTGGTGGGGCTGGTGGTGCCCACGGGTTACTCCTTCAACCTGGATGGCACCAACATCTACATGACCATGGCGGTGCTCTTCATCGCCCAGGCCACCGGCATCGAGCTCACGCTGCTGCAGCAGCTCACCGTCCTGGGCGTGGCGATGATCACCTCCAAGGGCGCCAGCGGCGTGACCGGCTCCGGCTTCATCACGCTGGCCGCCACGCTGGCGGTGGTGCCGGATATTCCGGTGGCGGGCATGGTGCTGATCCTGGGCATCGACCGCTTCATGAGCGAATGCCGCGCGCTGACCAATATCATCGGCAATGGCGTGGCGACGGTGGTCATGTCGGCATGGGAGCATGAACTTGACCGCGCGCAGCTTGACCGCGCGCTGCGCCGTGGCGGCGATGAAACGGCCGAACTTGCCGAAGCCGGCCCCGGCGTCCGCTGAGGTCCCGGCCTCCGGAGCGGCGGCGCCAGCCGGCGCCGCCCGCCAGCGGGTATCATCGGCGCGTGTCCCTTCGCATGCGCCGATGCCACATTCCGACGATTTCCTCGCCGTGCATGATCCCGCTTCTGCCCGCCTGGTGCATGCGCCAGGCGATGGCGGCGGAACCTGGCGGGGCTTTGCCGCCGCGCTCGCCGTCGGCCTGGTCATCCTGTGCTCGCTGACCTGGCTGGTATCGGTGCAGCGCGGCATCGACGGGCTGCAGCAAGCCACGGCCACCCGCGCCGATCGTTACGCGGCCACGCTGGAAAGCACGCTCGACCGCTACGAGTTCCTGCCCGCGCTGGTTTCGCTCCATCCCTTTGTCCATGACCTGCTGGCCGCGCCGGGCGATCCCGTGCGCGTGGCGGCGGCCAACCGCTACCTTGCCGAAGTCAACCGCCGCGCGCGGGCTTCGGCCACCTATGTCATTGCCGCCAGCGGCCTCGCGCTGGCCGCCAGCAACCATGACGAGCCGGGCAGCTTTGTCGGCACCGACTATCGCTTCCGTCCTTACTTCCAGAGCGCATCGCGCGGGGAGATCGGGCGCTTCTACGCCATCGGCATCACCAGCGATGAGCCCGGCTACTACATTGCGCAGCCCGTGAAGGTGGCGGGGCGCGTGGTGGGCGTGACCGTGGTCAAGCTCAACCTGGAGTGGTTCCAGCGCGCCGGCGCCGGCGGCGCCGAGCCGGTGATGGTGAGCGACGAGCATGGCGTGATCTTCCTTTCCTCGGTGCCGGCCTGGCAGTACCGCACCTTGCAGCCGCTGCCAAGCGAGCTGCAGACCGAGCTGGACCGCACGCGCCAGTACCATGACCAGGAGGTCCGGCCGCTGCCGCTGGAGGCGCTGCAATCCCCGGTTACGCAATGGCTCGGCCGGACCGTGCTGGGCGAGGGCGCGCGGCTGGTGCGCATCGGTACCGGCGGCAACGCCGAGCGCTACCTCGAGATCAGCCGCAAGGTGGGCCCGGCCGGCTGGACCATGCAGGTGATGGCCGCGCTGGACCCGGTGCTGGCCAGCGCGCGCAATGCCACCGTCGGGGCGGCGCTGGCCTATGCCTGCATGTGCCTGCTGCTGTTCAACTGGCGTCAGCGCCGGCAGCGCGCCCGCGATATCGAATATGGCCGGCGCCTGCTCGAAGCCGCCTACGACGAGCTGGAGCGCCGGGTGGAGGCGCGCACCGCCGACCTGATGGCCATCAACGAGCAGCTGGAAGCCGAGGTGGCCGAGCGTACCCGCGCCGAGAGCGAGCTGCGCGCGGCGCAGGATGAACTGGTGCAGGCCAGCAAGCTGGCGGCGCTGGGCCAGATGGCAGCCGGGATCACGCATGAACTGAACCAGCCGCTGGCGGCCCTGCGCACCTTTTCCGACAACACCCGCGTGCTGCTCGAGCGCGGGCAGCTCGATGCGGCCGCGGGCAACCTCGTTGCCATCGCCGACCTCACCACGCGCATGGGCAAGATCACCGGGCAGCTCAAGCTGTTCGCCGGCAAGGCGCGCCAGCGCCGGCACGCGGTGCATGTGCGCGCCGCGCTGGACCACGTGCTGGCGCTGATGGCCCCGCGCCTGGCCCATGTCGCGCTGAAGGTGGAGGGCTTGTCCCAGCCGCCCGGGCCGGCGGTGTGGGCCGACGAGCTCAAGCTCGAGCAGGTGCTGCTCAACCTGATCGGCAATGCGCTCGATGCGCTGGCAACCGCGGCGCCGCACGCGCCTTGCGTGGAAGTGGCGGTGAGCGAGCATGGCGGCACGGTCAGCATCGCGGTGCGCGACAATGGCACCGGCATCGCGACCGATGCCTTGCCACGACTGTTCGAACCCTTCTTCACCACCAAGGAGATCGGCCAGGGACTTGGCCTGGGACTGGCCATTTCGTCGTCCATCGTGCGCGAGTTCGGCGGGCAGCTGAGCGCGGCCGACCGGCCCGGCGGCGGCGCGGAATTCGTGGTGATGCTGCGGCGCGCGCCCGCGCCCGAAGGCGCCGCGCCCCGCGACGCCGCCACTTCCATCTCTCCCACCCATACTGAGTGAGCATTGCCATGCAAGACGGATTGCGTGTCCTGTTCGTCGAAGACGAACCCCTGGTACGCCAGGCCACCGCGCAGAGCCTGGAGCTGGCTGGCTTCTCCGTGCTGGCGCTGCCCTCGGCCGAGGCCGCCATGCCGCACCTGTCGCCGGAGTTCCCCGGCGTGCTGGTGACGGACGTGCGCCTCACCGGCGCCAGCGGGCTGGACCTGCTGCAGCACTGCCGCAATGCGGCGCCGGGCGTGCCGGTGATCCTGGTCACCGGCCACGGCGATATCACCATGGCGGTACAGGCCATGCGCGAAGGCGCCTACGACTTTATCGAGAAGCCCTTTGGCGCCGACCGCCTGACCGAAACCGTGCGCCGTGCGCTGGAGCGGCGCGCGCTGGAGCTGGAGAACCGCGCGTTGCGGCGCGAGCTGGCCGGCCCGGCCGCGGGCACGCGCATCATCGGGCGCTCGCCGGCCATCGAGCAGGTGCGCACGCTGGTGGCCAACGTGGCCGCCACGGATGTCCCCGTGATGATCAACGGCGAGACCGGCACCGGCAAGGAGTTGGTGGCGCGCAGCCTGCATGCTTTGTCGCCGCGCCACCAGGCGCCCTTCGTCGCGCTGAACTGCGGCGCGGTGCCCGAGGCCATCTTCGAGAGCGAGATGTTCGGCCACGAGGCCGGCGCGTTTACCGGCGCCGGCAAGCGCCGCGTGGGCAAGCTCGAGCACGCCTCGGGCGGCACGCTGTTCCTCGACGAGATCGAGAGCATGCCGCTGGCGCTGCAGGTCAAGCTGCTGCGCGTGCTGCAGGAGGGCACGCTGGAGCGGCTCGGCTCCAATGCATCCATTGCCATCGACGTGCGCATCGTGGCCGCGGCCAAGGGCGATATGGAGACGCTGGTGGCGCAAGGCACGTTCCGCGAGGATTTGTATTACCGGCTCAACGTGGTCACCATCCCGTTGCCCCCGCTGCGTGAGCGGCGCGAGGACATCGTTGCGCTGTTCGAGCATTTCATGCTGGTGGCGGCGGTGCGCTACCAGCGCCCTGTGCCCATCCTCTCCGAGCTGCAGCGCCAGGCGCTGATGCAGCGCGCGTGGCCCGGCAACGTGCGCGAGCTGCGCAACGCCGCCGACCGCCTGGTGCTGGGCGTGCCCGAGGGCGGCACGCGCGCCGATGCGCTTGACGACTCTACGCCGCTCAAGGAGCGCATGGAGCACTACGAGCGAGCCGTCATCGCCGATACGCTGGCGCGTACCGGCGGCGCGGTCAGCCAGGCGGCGGATCTGCTGCAGGTGGGCAAGGCCACGCTGTACGACAAGATCAAGCGCTACGGGCTGTAGCGCTTCCGGCGTTTTCTGCGTTTCCTGCGTTTCCGGGCGAACCGGCCGCTGCGCGCTTCGTGTCAACATCTCTTGATACACTCGCGGGCCCGAACAGCTCACCCGGAACACGCAATGAACGAGGTATCCAGCCAGCACGCATCCAGCCGCCTGGGCGGCACGGCCGTCGAGGTCGATGGCCGGCAACTCACCGCCGCCGCGCTGGCGCAGGTGGCGCAAGGCCGTCGCCCGGCCAGCCTCGACCAGGCTACGCGTGCTCATGTGGCGGATGCGCGTGCGCGTTTCGAGGAACTAGCCTCGTCCAATATCCCCATCTACGGCGTGTCCACCGGCTTTGGCGAGCTGGTGCATAACTGGGTGGATATCGAGCATGCCGGCGCCCTGCAGGAAAACCTGTTGCGCAGCCACTGCGCTGGTGTGGGCCCGCTGTTCGGGCGCGAAGAGGTGCGCGCGATGATGGTTGCGCGCGCCAATGCGCTGGCGCGGGGCTATTCGGCGGTACGCCCGCTGGTGATCGAGCAATTGCTGCGTTATGTCGAGGCGGGCATCACGCCCGCCGTGCCGCAGGTGGGCTCGCTCGGCGCCAGCGGCGACCTCGCGCCGCTGTCGCATATTGCCATCACACTGATCGGCGAAGGCAAGGTGCTGCTGGCCGACGGCACCACCGCGCCCACCGCGCAGGTATTGCGCGAGCATGGCATCGAGCCGATCAAGCTGTCCCACAAGGAAGGGCTGGCCCTGATCAACGGCACCTCGGCCATGACCGGCATGGCGTGCCTGCTGCTGGAAACCATGCGCGCCCAGGTGACGCAGGCCGAGATCATCGCGGCGCTGGCGCTGGAAGGGCTCAACGCCTCGGCCGACGCCTTCATGACCCACGGCCACGACATTGCCAAGCCGCATCCGGGCCAGGTGCAATCGGCGGCCAACCTGCGCGCGCTGCTGGCGGGTTCCACGCGCCTCTCGGGGCATGGCCAGCTGGCGGGGGAAATGAAGACCCGCGCCGGCGACGAGAAAAACACCGGCACCGGCGTGTTTATCCAGAAGGCCTACACGCTGCGCTGCATTCCGCAGGTGCTGGGCGCGGTGCGCGACACGCTGGGCCACTGCGCCACCGTGGTCGAGCGCGAACTGAATTCGTCCAACGACAATCCGCTGTTCTTTGACGACGGCGAGCTGTTCCACGGCGGCAATTTCCACGGCCAGCAAGTCGCGTTCGCCATGGACTTCCTGGCCATCGCGGCCACGCAGCTTGGCGTAGTGTCGGAGCGCCGCCTCAACCGCCTGCTCAGCCCGCACCTGAATAACGGCTTGCCGGCTTTCCTGGCGGCCGCCAACGAGGGCCTGAGCTGCGGGTTTGCCGGCGCACAGTATCCGGCCACGGCGCTGATCGCCGAGAACCGCACCATCTGCAGCCCGGCCAGCATCCAGAGCGTGCCGTCCAACGGCGACAACCAGGACGTGGTGAGCATGGGCCTGATCGGCGCGCGCAATGCACGCCGCATCATCGACAACAACCAGTACATCCTTGCCGTGGAACTGCTCGCAGCCTGCCAGGCCGCCGAGCTGGCCGGCGCGGTGCAAAGCCTGTCGCCGGCGGGCCGCGCGGTCTTCGCCTTTGTGCGCGAACGCGTGCCATTCCTGGCGATGGATCGCTACATGACCGACGACATCGAAGCCATTGCCGCGCAACTGCGCGCCGGCGCGCTGGTGGAGGTGGTGCGCGCGGCTGGCGCGGCGGTCAACTGACACGCGCCTTGGCCGCGCAGCCTCATTTCCACATATCGCGCATGCGCCCGGCCAGGTCGAGCCTGGGCAGCGGCGCCTTGGCCGGCGCGTCCGCTACCGGCGGGGGCGGCGGCCAGGACCGGCTGTGGAACAGCGGCATCACGCGGTTAGGCAGAAAGCGCGTGCGCGAGGCGTAGACATGGCGGTCGCCATAAGCGGTCTGCTGGTGCACATAGAACCGCTGCGGCACCACGATGTCGAGGTGGTCGCGGGCGCGGGTCATGGCGACGTATAGCAGCCGGCGCTCTTCCTCGATTTCCTCGGTGGTGCCGGTGGCCAGGTCCGAAGGCATGCAGCCATCGACGGCATTGAGCACATAGACGGCCTTCCATTCCTGGCCCTTGGCCGAGTGGATGGTGGACAGGATCAGGTAATCCTCGTCGCGCAGCGGCACGCCGGATTCGTCGCTCGATGCGTCCGGCGGGTCGAGCGTGAGTTCCGTCAGGAAGCGCTCGCGCGACGCGTAG
Source organism: Cupriavidus basilensis (assembly GCF_008801925.2). Lineage (NCBI taxonomy): Bacteria > Pseudomonadati > Pseudomonadota > Betaproteobacteria > Burkholderiales > Burkholderiaceae > Cupriavidus > Cupriavidus basilensis. The sequence goes on from NZ_CP062803.1 coordinate 443,164, forward strand.
GTGGCGGCGATACGCTCCAGTTGCTGCAGGTCGGCGGCGCGCGCGGGCGCGTCGTCGTGCAGGCGCTCAAGGTGCGGCTGGTACCACGCCACCACCTGCTCGAAGGCGGAGGGCCACGGCGCGGCCGGGGCCATCAGGCTGCGCGCCAGCGCCAGCAGGTCGGGCCAGGCCTCGGCGGCGGCCGGCGGCGCCTCAAAGGACTCCAGGGCAAATAGCGGCTCGGTGGCAATTTCCACCGCATCGAGCACGCGAGCGGCAGTCTTGGGCCCCACGCCCGGCAATAGCTGCAGGCTGCGGAAGCCTGCCATGCGGTCGCGCGGATTTTCCAGCCAGCGCACCACCGCCAGCACATCCTTCACGTGCGTGGATTCCAGGAACTTCAAGCCGCCGAACTTCACGAACGGGATATTGCGCCGGACCAGCTCGATCTCCAGCTGCGCGCTGTGGTCGGCGGCGCGGAACAGCACCGCCTGCGACAGCAGCGCCAGCCCGGCCTCGCGCCGAGAGAGGATCTGCTCGACCACATAGCGGGCCTGGTCCGCCTCGTCGTTGACCACCACGATCTCCGGCTTCTCGGCCGAGCCGCGCTCCGACCACAGGTCCTTGGTATAGCGCTCGGCCGCCAGCCCGATCACCGCGTTGGCGGCGGCCAGGATGGGCTGGGTGGAGCGGTAGTTCTGCGACAGCGTGACCATGTCCGCGGCCGGCGTGAACTGCGCGGGGAAATCGAGGATATTGCGCACCGTGGCGCCACGGAAGGCGTAGATCGACTGGGCATCGTCGCCCACCACCGTCAGGCCGCGCCCGTCGGGCTTGAGCGCGAGCAGGATGGCAGCCTGCAGCGCATTGGTGTCCTGGTATTCGTCCACCAGCACGTGATCGAAGCGCGCGCCCATGTCCTGCGCCAGCGCGGGCTCGGCCAGTGCCTGCGCCCAGTAGAGCAGCAGGTCGTCGTAGTCGAGCACCTGCTGCTTTTGCTTGGCTTGCACATAGCCGGCAAATAGTCCGCGCAGCGCATCCGTCCACATGGCATAGCGCGGGAACCATTGCTTGAGCACGTCTTCAAGCGGCGCCTGGGTGTTGACCACGCGCGAGTAGATCGACAGGCAGGTTTCCTTGCGCGGGAACCGCGAAGCCTGGGCCGACAGGCCCAGGTCGTGCCGCACCACGTTCATCAGGTCGGCGGCGTCGCCGCGGTCGCAGATGGTGAAGCTGGGCGACAGGCCAAGCGTTTCCGCGTACTCGCGCAGCAGGCGCGCGCCGATGGCGTGGAAGGTGCCGGACCATGTGAGTGCCGCGCGCCCCGCCCCGCAGGCTTGCATGCCCAGCGCCTGGTCGACGATGCGCTCGACCCGCCGCCCCATCTCCGACGCCGCGCGGCGCGAGAACGTCAGCAGCAGGATGCGGCGCGGGTCTGCGCCGCCCAGCACCAGATGGGCAACGCGGTGCGCCAGCGTGTTGGTCTTGCCCGAGCCGGCACCGGCGATGATCAGCAGCGGCGCGGCGGGCTCGTGCGTCACGGCCGCGCGCTGTTCCGGGTTCAGGGTGGACAGGTAGGCCGGCGTGTCGGGGGCGGCGGCATCCACAGTATCGGGCTGCTTGGCGGCGGGTGCGTCGCAAAGCACGGCGCTGGAATCGGGATCGAGTAACACGGAGCGGGGGCCTTAGGGGATGCCGGGCGCAAGTGCGCTGGCCAGCATGGGCGGGGAATGCTGCTGGCAACTGTATATCCATACAGCCGGGCTGCGCAAGCCGGGCATTGCGCGACGGCGCCCGGCAATAAAAAAGGTGCCATGGAAGGCACCTTTGCGGGCGGAGGCGGTGGGCCAGGCAGTGGCTCAGGCCGCCTTGGCGAGCGCGCCATCGAGCAGCTTGTGCAGTGCGTCCCACTCGGGCTCGCCCACATAGCGCTTGAGGATATGGCCGTCCTTGTCGATCACGAAGGTGGTCGGGGTCAGCTGCACTTCGCCGAATGCCTTGGCGGCCGCGCCGTCGGAATCCATCGCCACCTTGAACGGCAGCTTGCGCGTTTGCGCATAGTTCATCACGTACATGGGCGGGTCATAGCTCATTGCCACGGCGACGAACTCCAGGCCCTTGTCCTTGAACTTGTCATAGGTGCGGACCATGTCCGGCATTTCCTTGACGCAGGTGACGCAGCTGGTGGCCCAGAAGTTGACCAGGTAGACCTTGCCCTTGAGATCGGCGGTGCTGATTTTTTCGCCGGACAGCAGCGTGAACGTGGCGGGCGGCGCCGCATTGGCGGGCGCGATGGCGCGATAGCCAAACCAGCCCAGCACGGCAACCAGCAGCACGGCGGCGATCACAGGCCACAGCTTGCGCGTGGCGGTGCTTGCCGGGGTGGGTGCGGTGGAGGAAGCGGAGGTCGTCATGATGCTCGCCGACAGGTCAGACAAGCCACTATTCTACTGCCGCTGCCGTGGCGCTGCCGGCTGCATGCATCGAGCTGCCGCGGATGCGACGATTGGCCGCAGCCGCGTGCTTCATCATGCGCTTCAATGCGCCTTGCTGGCCAAGGCCGAGCGGGCCTGGTCCAGCGCCTGTTCAAGGTAGGCGCCATAGAAATCGGGCTGCATGCCGCGCAGCGGCGTGGCCAGGGAGCGGCCGCGCGCGTCGAGGAACAGCACCGTAGGCGCTACCGCCACATTGCGGCTGCGCGCCCATTCCCGTGCGGTGGTCATGCTGCCGTCGGCGTTGCGCAGCGGCGTGTCGGCGGTCATGTCGAGCTCGCGCGCCTCGATTTCGCCCGCCGCGGCTTGCGGGCCGAGATAGTTGCGGCGCACTGTTTCGCAGTACACGCAGCCGGGCAGTGTCACCAGTACCACCAGGGGCTCGCCCCGGCTGGCTGCAGCAGAAGCCTGGGCGGCGAGATCGTTGACAGGGGGCAGGTGGGCCGCAGCGGCCAGGGCGCTCGTGCTCGCCGCGACCAGCATGGCGCCGAGCATCGCCGCGCCGGTACGGCGTGCGGTGCCAAAGACACCCCGGGGGGATGGCTGCATTGGCTGGATCGATGGCTGGGTTTGCATTGACGGGCAATGTGGATGAGCGCTGGCACGCGGGTTCTACGATAATAGCGGCTTATTTCCGCATTCGTCGCGCTGATGCCCCACGCCTGGTTTCCACGGTTTTTCCGCCTGCCGCAGTCCCTGCTTGCCAAAGCCATCGTCCTGGGCGCGCTCGGCGCCGGGCTGATCGCCTGTTCGCCCCGCTATGACTGGCGCACCATCCAGTCCAACGAAGGCGCCTACGCGGCGCTCTATCCCGGCAAGCCATCCGGCGCCGCGCGCGAGGTGGCGATTGCCGGGCGCAAGCTGCCCATGACGATGGACGCGGCCCGGGTCGACGAGACCTTGTTCGCCGTGGGCGTGGTGACCTTGCCCGCCGATGACGCCGGGTTGCGGCAGGCGGCGCTGGATTCCATGCAAAAGGGCTTGCTCGGCAACCTCGGGCCGCATCCCGCCGAAGCGGTCAAGACCCGCAAGGTGACGGTGATGTCGGCCGCATCGCCGGCCGTGGCGCTGGAGGGCGTGGAGGTGCAGGTGGCCGCGGTATCGCCGCAGGACCAGTCGCCACGCAGGCTGACGGCACGGCTGGTGGCGTCGGGCGTGCACGTCTACCAGGCGGTCGTGCTGGAGGCGGGAGAGGCCGCGCGCGACCAGCGCCAGGCGGAACAGATAGACCAGTTCCTGACGGGCTTCCATCCGTTCTGACCTGGGCACTCCAGGCTTCCAGGCAGATTCAAGACAGTTTATTTTCAAGGAGTAACGCAATGCGTTGGGATGTTTGGCTGGCCTATTTCGCGGCCTGTTGGGTGATTGCCGTATCGCCGGGTTCCGGCGCGGTGCTGTCGATGAGCCATGGCCTGTCTTACGGCCTGCGCAAGACCACCACCACGATCTTCGGCTTGCAGACCGGGCTGGTCATCATCCTGCTGGTGGCCGGCGGTGGCCTGGGCGCGCTGCTGGTGGCCTCCGAGCATGCCTTTGCCGTGGTCAAGACGATCGGTGCGCTCTACCTGATCTACATCGGCGTGCAGCAATGGCGCGCGCGGGTGGATGGCGGCCATGACGATGCCGTGCCGGGTGCGCAAGCGCCGCGCGTCGCCGCGCTGAGCCCGCGCCGGCGCTTTGCCACAGGCTTGCTGACCAATGTGACCAACCCCAAGGGCATTATCTTCATGGTGGCGGTGTTGCCGCAGTTCATCGATCCCGCCCATGCGCTCGGGCCCCAGCTTGCCATCCTGGCCGCGACCATGTGCGGCGTGGACCTGGTGGTGATGCACGGCTACGCGCTGCTGGCCTCGCGCATGCGCGGCCTGTTCCGCAATGCGCGCGCGGTGCGCTGGCAGAACCGGATCTTCGGCAGCGTGCTGGTGGCCGTGGGCGCGGCATTGTTCTTCGTCAGGCGCCATCCGGCTTGAGGACTCGGGGCCGGCTCCGCCCCGGCCCGATCCGTCCATTTGTCTATCTATCGCTGGCTTCCCAAGAGTGCGTTTGCTTCAATAAGGTAAGACGAAGACGATCCAAGCGGAGGCAAGCAATGCGAAGCTCTTCCCCCCAGCAGGCTCCACTGCGTGCGCGGCCGGTCCACACCGTGCCGCCGGTCGAAGATCCACTGCCGCCGGGCGTGCCGCCCGACCTTCCGCCGATCGAGGAGCCTCCGCCGCCGTCGGAGCCTCCTGTGGCCGTGCCGCCGCGCCGGGCGTGAATGGCTACGGTGTGCGCAAGGCGCGCCGGTACTGGATAGCCTCGCCCACATGGCTCGGCTGCAATGGCTCGGCGCCCGCCAGGTCGGCAATGGTGCGGGCGATCTTCAATACGCGGAAATAGGCGCGCGCCGACCAGGCCAGCTTGGCCATGGCGCCGCGCAGCAATGCCTGCGCCTCTGGCGTAAGCGGGCAGTGCTCGTCGATCTCGCGACCGGACAGCGCGGCATTGGGCTTGCCCTGCCGGGCCTGCTGAACGGCCCGGGCGGCCAGCACGCGCTGGCGCACGTCGGCGCTGGGCTCTCCGGGCGGGCCGTCGAACATCTCCTGATGATCCTGCGCCGGCACTTCCACCTGCAGGTCGATCCGGTCGAGCAACGGTCCCGATAGCCTGGACTGGTAGCGCAGCACCTGGTCCGGCGTGCAACGGCAAGGACGGGAAGGGTGCCCCTGATAACCGCATGGGCAGGGGTTCATCGCGGCGATGAACTGGAAGCGCGCCGGGAAGTCGGCTTGCCGCATGGCGCGCGAGATGGTGACGCGGCCGGATTCCAGGGGTTCGCGCAGCACTTCCAGCACCTTGCGGTCAAATTCAGGCAACTCGTCCAGGAACAGCACACCTTGGTGGGCCAGCGAGATCTCGCCTGGCCGGGGATTGCTGCCACCGCCCACCAGCGCAGCCGCCGACGCGGTGTGGTGCGGCGAGCGGTAGGGCCGCTCACGCCAGCGGGCGGGATGGAAGCCGGCGGCGGTCAGGCTCTGCACCGCGGCGGATTCCAGCGCTTCGTCCAGGGTCATGGGTGGCAACAGGCCGGCAAAGCGTTGCGCCAGCATGGACTTGCCGGTGCCGGGCGGACCGACGAGCAGTGCCGAATGCTGGCCCGCCGCCGCGATCTCCATGGCGCGGCGCGCTTGCGCCTGGCCCCGCACGTCACGCATGTCCGGGCCGGCCGGGTCGCCTTCCGCGATCTCCACCAGCGGCTGCGCGCGCGCCAGGCGGTCCGCGGGCAGGGGGCCAAGGTGAGCACAGACTTCCAGCAGGGAGCGCGCCGCATAGACTGTGACGCCGTCGATCAGGGCCGCCTCGGGCGCGTTTTCCGCCGCCACCACGAAGCTGCGCGGCGGGCCTTCGCCGGCGGCTTGCCGTGCCGCGTTGTCGCGCCCCAGGCCCATGGCCATGGCCAGTGCTCCGCGCACGGGGCGCAATTCGCCAGACAGCGACAGCTCGCCGGCGAATTCGCTGGCATCCAGGCCATCCAGCGGGACTTGCCCGCTTGCGGCCAGGATGCCAAGCGCGATCGGCAGGTCGAAGCGCCCGGACTCCTTGGGCAGGTCGGCCGGCGCCAGATTCACCGTGATGCGCCGGCTGGGAAACTCGAGCTGGCTGTTGAGGATCGCCGCGCGTACCCGCTCGCGGCTCTCGCGCACTTCGGTATCGGCCAACCCGACGATATTGAAGGCGGGCAGGCCGTTGGCCAGGTGCACCTCGACCGACACCAGCGGTGCCTCGAGTCCGGTCAGCGCCCGGCTACGCAGGAGGGCGAGGCTCATCTCACTCCGAAAAGCATCAAGGAAGTGTTAACGAAAATGGCCGCCGGAACACGGCGGCCATTCTGGCGGTCGAGGGCTGCGCCCGGGGTCATCGGACGCCTGGGGCAAGCTCGGGACGCGGCAAGGGTTTCAGCCCGAAACAGGCGTGTCGGAGCCGCCTGCCGAGCGGCTTTCTAGCGCCTGCACGCGGGCTTCCAGTTCCTCCAGGCGCGCGCGGGTGCGCGCCAGCACCTGCGACTGGACGTCGAATTCCTCGCGGGTGACCAGGTCGAGCTTGGAAAACCCCTGCGTCATCATGCTGCGAACGTTTTTTTCGATGTCCTTGGCCGGCGAATTGCGCAGGGCTTCGCTGATCTTGGCCTGGAAATCGTTGAAGAGATCGGTGGGTTTCATACTGGTTCTCCTTTTGCACCGTCCTGGTGCGTATAACTGGGTGGGCGGCATTCGGCATGCTGCATCGCGGTGCACCGAAACAGGGTGCGGGCAAACGCGGTGCGTGCACGGCACTTGCCGCCGGCATGGGCCGATTATCACGCTTCAAGCGTCCCCGGGAAAGCGCCAGCGCGGGCTGGTAACACCTTTTAACGTCAGTAAGTTCGCTGGGAGACAGTCGGCCTCGTCCATTTTGATGTCTCTTTGCGCACAAAATGACTTTCTCTTGCCACGGTTCCATCCTGGCACGGCAGTTGCAGTAATGGAGACAGGAGCCTCGTTTTACAAACTACTTTCAAACACACGAGTACCGAGCCAGAGGAAAAGGAGAACAAACCCATGAAGAAGTTGGCCCTTGCAGTCAGCGCCAGTGCAGTTGTGCTTTGCGGGCTCGCCCCCGCCGCCTTCGCCCAGAGCAATGCGCAGGAGGGCGGTGCACCTACCGACGCCACTGCCGCCGCCGAGGCCTCGCCGCACACCTTCACCGCCAACGTGACCCTGGCCAGTGAGTATCGCTATCGCGGCTTGATGCAGACCAACCGCCGCCCGGCCATCCAGGGCGGGTTCGACTACTCGCATTCGAGCGGCTTCTACGTGGGTAACTGGAACTCGAGCATCAGCTGGCTCGGCGACAGCAATCCGAAAGTCTCGGCACCGATCGAGATGGACTTCTATGGCGGCTTCAAGAACACGGTGACGCTGGCCGGCCTGGAGTGGAACTATGACGCAGGCGTGCTGCAGTACTACTACCCGGGCGACTACCCGAACGGCTTCACCCGCCCGTACACCACGGAGCTGTATGTCGGCGCCGGCGCTGGCCCGGTGTTCTTCAAGTACTCGCAGGCGCTGACCAACCTGTTCGGCTTCGCTGACAGCAAGTACAGCTACTACGCCGACCTGTCGGCCAATGTGCCGCTGAACTTCTGGGACCTGACGCTCAATGCCCACGTCGGCTACCAGAACGTGAAGCACGTGAACAGCGCCTCCTACACCGACTGGAAGCTCGGGCTGACCAAGGACCTGGGCAAGGGCTTCGCGCTGGCGATCGCTTATATCGACACCAATGCGCACAAATCGGCCTATACCAATGTACCGGGCCGCTACGTCGGCAAGGCTACCGCCTGGGCTTCGATCACCAAGACTTTCTAAACACGCATCAGGTCGAGCGGGCGCCGGACGCGAGGCCGGGCCGTCCCGCTCAGAGGAGAAATCGGATGAAACTGATCATCGCCGTCATCAAGCCGTTCAAGCTCGACGAGGTGCGCGAAGCGCTCTCGGACGTGGGCGTGTCCGGCATCACCGTGACTGAAGTCAAGGGCTTCGGCCGCCAGAAGGGCCATACCGAGCTGTACCGGGGCGCGGAGTACATCGTGGATTTCCTGCCCAAGGTGAAGATCGAAGTGGCCGTCCCGGACGACGTGGTCGACCGGGCCATCGAGGCGATCGAGAAATCGGCGCGCACCGGCAAGATTGGCGACGGCAAGATTTTTGTCGCACCGATCGAGCAGGTCATCCGCATCCGCACGGGCGAGACCGGCGGCGACGCGCTGTGAGCGAGGAGAAAAAACAAATGACAAACTTCATGAGACGCTTTCTGGTGGCGTTCGCGCTGCTGTTCAGCATTTGCGGCCTGGCCCGCGCAGCCGATTTCCCTGGCGCCAAGCTGAGTTTTGAATTGGGCAAGGCCGAATTGCCCGCGGACGGCGCCGCGGCGGCCGCCAAGGTGGCAGAGTTCGTCAAGGCGAACGCGGGCGCCAAGGTCCAGGTGTCGGGCTTTACCGATACCACCGGCGACGCGGCAGCCAATGCCGAGCTGGCCAAGCAGCGCGCCCTGGCAGTGGCTGCCGCGCTCAAGGCCGCTGGCGTGCCTGACGACGCCATCGTGATGAAGAAGCCCGATGAGGTCGAAAAGGTCGGCAACGCCGAGGCAGCGCGCGTGGTGGAGATCTCGCTCGTGGCGGTAGCGCCCGCAGCGGCCGCCGCCGCCGCTCCCGCCGCCGCCGCGGCAGCGCCCGCGCCCGCACCGGTGCCCAACAAGGGCGATACCGCCTGGCTGCTGGTCTCTACGGCCTTCGTGATCCTGATGACGCTGCCTGGCCTGGCGCTGTTCTACGGCGGCCTGGTCCGCTCGAAGAACATGCTGTCGGTGCTGATGCAGTGCCTGGTGATCTTCTCGCTGGTGTCGCTGCTGTGGGCCATCTATGGCTACAGCTTCGCCTTCACCGAGGGTAACGCCTTCTTTGGCGGCACCGACCGGCTCTTCATGAAGGGGCTCAATGCCGATGCCGTGGCTGCCACCTTCTCCAAGGGCGTGGTGGTACCGGAACTGGCTTACTTCGCCTTCCAGTGCGCCTTCGCAGCGATTACCTGCGGCCTGATCATCGGCGCTTTCGCCGAACGCGCCAAGTTCTCGGCGGTGCTGGTCTTCGTGGTGCTGTGGTTCACCTTCTCGTACATCCCGATGGCCCACATGGTCTGGTTCTGGCCTGGTCCTGACCTGTACACCGACGCGGCAGCCGGCGCGGCAGCTACGGCCAAGGGCGGCTGGCTGTTCCAGAAGGGCGCGCTCGACTTCGCTGGCGGCACCGTGGTGCACATCAACGCAGCCGTGGCTGGCCTGGTGGGTGCCTTCATGTTCGGCAAGCGGATCGGCTTTGGCCGCGAGGCCCTGCGTCCGCACAGCCTGACCTTCACCATGGTGGGCGCTTCGCTGCTGTGGTTCGGCTGGTTCGGCTTCAACGCCGGCTCGGCGCTGGAAGCCAACGGCTCGGCCGCACTGGCCTTCGTCAACACCCTGCTGGCGACCTGCGCCGCCGTGCTGTCCTGGACCTTTGGCGAATGGATCAGCAAGGGCAAGCCCTCGATGCTGGGCGGCGCTTCGGGCGCAGTGGCTGGCCTGGTGGCCATCACCCCGGCGGCCGGCTTCGTCGGCCCGATGGGCTCGATCGTGATCGGCATCGCCGCCGGTCTGCTGTGCCTGTGGGGCGTAACCGGCCTGAAGAAGCTGCTGGGCATGGACGACTCGCTCGACGTCTTCGGCGTGCACGGCGTGGGCGGCATCCTGGGTGCGCTGCTGACCGGCGTGTTCGCCGCGCCGAGCCTGGGCGGCACGGGTATCTATGACTACGTGGCCAACAAGGTCTCGGACGACTATTCGATCGTGGGCCAGGTGTGGATCCAGTTCGAAGGCGTGCTCACCACCATCGTGTGGTCGGGTGTGGTGGCCTTCGTGGCCTTCAAGCTGGTGGATATGCTGATCGGCCTGCGGGTGCCGGAAGAAGAAGAACGCGAGGGCCTGGACATCACCTCGCACGGCGAGACCGCGTATGAGGCCTGATCGTAAAGGTGTTGTGCTGGAGAGCTGATTGGGAATCTTCTCTCAGGAGTTTCGCCCGGCCTTGTGCCGGGCTTTTTTCATTTCAGGCGTCCGCCGCGGGCGGCCGGGCCAGGCGCAAGGCGGTGCCGGCGGCTTTTTCGCAAAGTGCTTAAATCCGATCTTAAAAAGCTTCAATTGTTTTTGAGGGGGGGCGCACATACAGTGCCATGGAGGCAGTTTCCTCCACCTGCAGAACGCTCCCCGTATCTGTCAGGCCATTTGAAAGCGCGGCTCCGGTCGCGCTTTTTTTTTTGCCTCCCGGCCTTGCTGGCAGGCCACCCGGAAGTGCTTCGGATTCCTCTTAGGGCCTCCCCCTTTTATTCCGGGCCCCCATCCCCATATCCGTATCCCTTATCCCTTATGCCGGCGCTCGCATATGCTTATTCAGGCGGCGCCAGCAGCCAATTGGCCGTTCCTCTACAATCTGGGCGAACGATAAAGACGATCAATAGGATGTTTATGGTCCCGCATCTCATCACCGCGCTGAACGGTCCGCTGCTCGAGCTGGAAAAAAAGATCCTGGATGCGACGCCGTCCATCGAGCGCTGGTTCAGGCTGGAATGGCAGGAACATACGCCTCCGTTCTACTGTTCGGTCGACCTGCGCAACGCTGGCTTCAAGCTGGCCCCGGTCGATACCAACCTGTTCCCGGGCGGGTTCAACAACCTGGCGCCTGAAATGCTGCCGCTGGCAGTCCAGGCGGCGATGGCGGCGATCGAGAAGATCTGCCCCGACGCCAAGAACCTGCTGCTGATCCCCGAGCGCCACACCCGCAACATGTTCTACCTGCAGAACGTGGCGCGGCTGTCGCTGATCATGCGCCAGGCCGGCCTCAACGTCCGCCTGGGCTCGCTGTCCGAAGACATCACCGAACCCACGCCGATCGAGCTTCCCGATGGCCAGACGCTGGTGGTGGAGCCGCTGGCCCGCCTTGGCGCGCGTGGCCGCCGCCTGGGGCTGAAGGACTTCGATCCCTGCTCGATCCTGCTCAACAACGATCTCTCCGCCGGCATTCCCCCGATCCTGGAGAACATCAACGAGCAATACCTGCTGCCGCCGCTGCACGCGGGCTGGTCCACGCGCCGCAAGTCGAGCCATTTCTCGGCCTACGACGAGGTTGCCAAGAAGTTCGCCAAGCTGATCGACATCGATCCGTGGATGGTCAACCCGTACTTCGCCAAGTGCGGGGGCATCGATTTCCATGAGCGCATTGGCGAGGAGGCGCTGGCCGACGCGGTCGAAGGCGTGCTCAAGAAGATCGCCAAGAAGTACCGCGAGTACGGCATCAAGGAAACGCCGTATGTCGTGGTCAAGGCCGATGCCGGCACCTATGGCATGGGCATCATGACCATCAAGGATCCGTCCGAGATCAAGGGGCTGAACCGCAAGGAACGCAACAAGATGAGCGTCGTCAAGGAAGGCCTTGAGGTCAACGACGTCATCATCCAGGAAGGCGTGCACACCTTCGAGAAGGTCAACGAGGCGGTGGCCGAGCCGGTGGTGTACATGATCGACCGCTATGTGGTCGGTGGCTTCTACCGCGTGCATACCGGCCGCGGCAACGACGAGAACCTGAACGCGCCGGGCGCGCATTTCGTGCCGCTGGCGTTCGCGCCCAACGGCATTCCGGACAGCCATGCCAAACCGGGCGCGGCCGTGCCGAACCGCTTCTATATGTATGGTGTGGTGGCGCGGCTGGCTTTGCTGGCGGCGTCGCTGGAACTCGAGAAGACCGACCCCAATCCGATTCTCTGAGACAAACGCTGCGACCGGGACGAGCCAACATGCGCATTCTGTTTATTACCGACCCGCTGGACACCTTCAAGACCTACAAGGACTCGACCTACGCCATGATGGTCGAGGCGGTCGAGCGTGGCCATGAGTTGTTCGCCTGCCTGCAGTCGCAACTGTCGCTTTCGGCCCATCAGGTCGAGGCGGTGGTGCGCCCGCTGCAACTAACGGGCGATGCCCATGACTGGTACCGCGCGGGCGAGCCCTGCCTGCAGCCACTGACCGGCTTCGATGCGATCGTGATGCGCAAGGATCCGCCCTTCGACATGGAGTATGTGACCAGCACCTGGCTGCTGGAGCTGGCCGAGTCGCAGGGCGCCAATGTGTTCAACAAGCCGCAGGCGATCCGCGACCACTCCGAAAAGCTGGCGATTGCCCGCTTTCCCGAATACATCACGCCGACCCTGGTCACCCGTGACGAGGATCGGATTCGCGCGTTCCACGCGGAGCATCGTGATGTGATTCTCAAGCCGCTTGATGGCATGGGCGGGATGGGCATCTTCCGGGTTGGCGCGGATGGGCTGAATCTTGGCGCCATCATCGAGACGCTGGGGGAAAACGGTGCGCGCACGCTGATGGTGCAACGTTATATTCCCGAGATCAAGGACGGTGACAAGCGCATCCTGCTGATCGGCGGCGTGCCCGTGCCGTACTCGCTGGCGCGTATTCCCAAGGACGGCGAAGTGCGCGGCAACCTGGCTGCGGGCGGCACCGGCCGCGCCCAGGAGCTCTCGGCGCGCGATCGCGAGATCGCCGAGGCGCTGGCCCCGGGCCTGTGGGAACAAGGCCTGCTGCTGGTCGGGCTGGACGTGATCGGCGACTACCTGACCGAGGTCAATGTGACCAGCCCGACGTGCTTCCAGGAAATCACGCAGCAGACCGGGTTCCAGGTGGCTGCCATGTTCATCGACGCCCTCGAGCACGCTGTACAGGCGCGTTCGCGCTGAATCACGGGCGGGCTGCCTGCTACAATCGCGTCAATCCAACGGATTCACCAACATGGCAGGCATCCTGATCATCGCGCACGCCCCGCTGGCTTCGGCATTGCGCGAGTGCGCCGCCCACGTCTATTGCGGCCAGCCCCAACGGCTCGAGGCGATCGACGTCATGCCGGATGCGGAGCCCGCCGCCGTGCTGGCCGAGGCCCGGCGCCGCCTGGCCGAAGTCTGCGAAGACAACGGCGCGCTGGTGTTGACCGATATCTTTGGCGCCACGCCGGCCAACATTGCCGCGCGCCTCGCCGAGCCGGGCCGCGTCAAGGTGCTTGCCGGCGTCAACCTTCCCATGCTGGTGCGGGCCATCTGCTACCGTGCCGAGAAACTCGACCAGCTCGCCCTCAAGGCACTGGCGGGGGGCTCGCAGGGTGTGCTGCAGGTAGGCTCCACCACCGTCCAGAACCAAATCGCAAATCATCCCGACAAATATGCTGCAGAGGGACACCAACATAATCAATAAGCTTGGGCTGCATGCTCGTGCTTCCGCCAAGTTGACGCAACTGGCGGGCAACTTCGTCAGTCAGGTCAAGATGTCGCGCAATGGTCGGCAGGTTGACGCCAAAAGCATCATGGGTGTGATGATGCTGGCCGCCGGCATCGGCTCCACCGTGACCATCGAGACCGACGGGCCCGATGAGCAAGAGGCCATGGACGCGTTGCTGGCGCTCATCGCCAATCGCTTCGGCGAAGGGGAGTAGGAGGCCGGTATGGGATAAAGGCGGCGGCCCCGAGCGCCGCGGCGGGCCTGGCCGGGGCCGCCTTGCCGCATCCTGAAGCCGTTTCCAAGGTGGCTGGCCCTGGCCAGATTTTTTAACGTTCCTGACGGAGCGGTACATGCCATTTGCCCTGCACGGCATCCCGGTTTCGCGCGGCGTCGCCATCGGGCGCGCGCATTTGCTGGCGCCTGCCGCGCTTGATGTCTCCCATTACCTGGTCGACGAAGACCGGCTTGATGCCGAGGTCGAGCGCCTGCGTTCGGCGCGCGCGGCGGTGCGGGCCGAGCTGGTCACGCTCAAGCGGGATCTGCCGCGCGAGGCGCCGGAAGAACTGGGCGCCTTCCTCGACGTGCATGCCATGATCCTCGATGACGAGGCGCTGGCGCGTGAGCCCGAAGCGCTGATCCGCAACCGGCGCTACAACGCCGAATGGGCGCTGACCACGCGGCTCGAAGAGCTGATGCGCCAGTTCGACGAAATCGAGGACGAATACCTGCGCGAACGCAAGGCGGACATCCGCCAGGTGGTCGAGCGCATCCTCAAGGTGCTGGCCGGCGCGGCCGTGCTGGCTCCGGCCCCGGTGCCGCCTTCCTCCCTGGCTCCTGACGGCGAGCCCGCGCCCGGCGTGATCGTGGTCGCCCACGACATCTCGCCGGCCGACATGCTGCAGTTCCGCCACACCGTGTTCCACGGCTTTGTGACCGACCTTGGCGGACGTACTTCCCATACCGCCATCGTGGCACGCAGCCTCGACATCCCCGCCGCCGTAGGCGTGCAGAGCGCCAGTGAGCTGATCCGCCAGGACGATTGGGTCATCATCGACGGCGATGCGGGCCTGGTCATCGTGGATCCGTCCGCGATCATCCTCGAGGAGTACCGCCACCGGCAGAGCGAGCGCGCGCTGGAAAAGAAGCGCCTGCAGCGCCTGCGCCATACGCCTGCGGTGACGCTGGACGGGCTTGAGATCGACCTGCTGGCGAACATCGAGATGGCGGAAGATGCCACCGCGGCGCTGACCGCGGGTGCGGTTGGCGTGGGCCTGTTCCGCTCCGAATTCCTGTTCATGAACCGGCGCGGCGAGTTGCCCGACGAGGAGGAGCAATTCGAGGCGTACCGCGGCGCGGTGGACGCCATGCACGGACTGCCCGTCACGATCCGCACGATCGACATCGGCGCCGACAAGCCACTGGATGGCCGCGACGGCCGGGATGGCCGCGGCGACGATTTCGAGACGGCCCTCAATCCGGCGCTGGGCTTGCGCGCGATCCGCTGGTCGCTGTCCGAGCCGGCCATGTTCCTGACCCAGTTGCGCGCGCTGCTGCGTGCCTCGGCCTTTGGCCCGGTGCGGCTCCTGATCCCGATGCTCGCGCATGCCCGCGAGATCGACCAGACCCTGGACCTGATCGCGCAGGCCAAGCGCCAGCTCGATGCGCGCGGCCAGGCGTTCGACCCCAACATCAAGGTCGGGGCGATGATCGAGATCCCGGCCGCCGTGTTGATGCTGCCGCTGTTCCTGCGGCGCATGGATTTTCTCTCCATCGGCACCAACGACCTGATCCAGTACACGCTGGCCATCGACCGTGCCGACAATGCCGTAGCGCATCTCTACGACCCGCTGCACCCGGCGGTGCTGCAACTGATCGCCCGCACCATCCGCGAGGCCAACCGCGCCGGCGTGCCGGTGGCGGTATGCGGCGAGATGGCTGGGGACCCCGCCATGACCCGCCTGCTGCTGGGCATGGGGCTGCGCGAGTTCTCGATGCATCCCTCGCAATTGCTGCGGGTCAAGCAGGAAGTCCTGCATGCCGATTGCGAGCGGCTGGAGCGGCTGGTGGAGCAGGTGCTGAGCGCTTACGAGCCGGAGGAACTGGCTTGCGCGTTGAAACTGCTCTGACAACCCTGATTCCCTTAAGGTTTTTACGAAAATCCAACGCCACGCAGATGGTTTTTGGGGCACCTTTCTGTCGGTTGTGATGTTCCCTGTCTCTGCAATCCCCGGGCTAAGTGCCGCGTTCTTGGCATGTGCCCTTTGTGGCTTAATGGGAATTGTTATCATTTTCGATCTCTGATATTCTGACGTACATCGCGGGTGACATGCCGGTGTCACCCCTCTCCCAAGGAGGGATTTGTGTACGTTTGCATCTGCAATCAGGTTACCGACCGAGAAATTCATGGTGCTGTGCATCTAGGGGTGTCCACGCTCGACGAGCTGGCTGAAACGCTAGGTGTCGGCACCTGCTGTGGCCGCTGCCGCGAATGCGCCCAACAGGTGCTGTGTGAAGGTGTCGCGGCGGTACGCAGCGTCAAGGTCTCCACCATCCAGGTCGTGCCCATTTCTTCCTGTTCGTCGTCGGGCCCACGTGCCATAATGGACACTCGGGACCCGGCAGTCGCGAACGACCAGCGCACTGAGCTGGTTGCTTAAATTCGCCCGTAACTATCAGGTTGCGGCGCGTGTTCGCTTGTTTTGACTGCCTGCGGCGCGTCTTGCGCCGCTTCGCGTTTTTGCGGGGGTCCGTTGCAACAAGGAGCCTCCAATGAAAGGTGACAAGAAGGTCATCCAGCATCTGAACGCGCAGCTGAAGAACGAGCTGACCGCGATCAACCAATACTTCCTGCACGCTCGCATGTACCGCCACTGGGGCCTGAAGAAGCTCGGCGATATCGAGTACAAGGAATCCATTGGCGAGATGAAGCATGCCGATCGCCTGATTGACCGCATCCTGATGCTTGACGGTCTGCCCAATCTGCAGGACCTCAACAAGCTGCTGCTGGGCGAAGACACCCCGGAAATGCTCAAGTGCGACCTGAAGCTGGAGCAAGGCGCACATGCCACCGTCAAGGAAGGCATTACGTATTGCGAATCGGTGGGCGACTACGTCAGCCGCGAGATCCTGGTCGAGATCCTGACCGATACCGAAGAGCACATCGAATTCCTCGAGACGCAGCTCGACCTGATCGACAAGGTTGGCCTGCCGAACTATCTGCAATCGCAGATGGAGCCGGGCGAGCAATAAGCCGCCCAGCAGCCGGCCGCGAGTTCGCTAGAACCCAGTGGCCGCAACCGCGCGGCGCCATTCGGTGCTGCCGGTTCCGCCCGTATCCAGGCGGTAACCCTTATCATTCAGATTCCCATTCTTCCCCCCGGCGGCGTCGCCCTTGCCAGGACCGGTGCTCGCGCCAGCTTGAGCGCGGGCCGCCTATGCTGCGGAGGAGGGAGCCGAATCGGCATCGCACAACGCAACACACCACGCCAAACCAAACGACAGGAGCCAGCATCATGGCAGACCCGATCCGCCTGACGCAGTACAGCCATGGTGCCGGCTGCGGATGCAAGATTTCGCCGCAGGTGCTTGACGTGATCCTTGCCGGCAGCGGCAACCAGCATCTTGATCCGCGCCTGTGGGTCGGCAATGCCTCGCGCGACGATGCGGCGGTTTATGCATTGGATGGGCTGGAGGAGGGCCGTGGCGTGGTCTCCACCACCGATTTCTTCATGCCGATCGTGGATGACCCGTTCGATTTCGGACGCATCGCTGCCACCAACGCCATCAGCGACATCTATGCAATGGGGGGCGATCCCTTGCTGGCCATCGCCATCCTCGGCTGGCCGGTCAAGCTGCTGCCTCCCGAGGTGGCGCGCGAAGTGGTGGCGGGTGGGCGCCGTGCCTGCGAGGAAGCGGGCATCCCGCTTGCCGGCGGGCACTCCATCGATGCGCCGGAGCCCATTTTCGGGCTTGCAGTGACTGGCGTGGTTGACCGCGCGCACCTGAAACGCAACGACACGGCGACCGCCGGCTGCCGTCTGTACCTGACCAAGCCGCTGGGCATCGGCGTGCTGACCACCGCCGAGAAGCAGGGCAAGCTGCACACCGAGGATATCCACCTGGCGCGCGACTGGATGTGCGTGCTCAATCGTCCCGGCAGCCGCTTCGGCAAGCTGGCCGGCGTGCGGGCCATGACAGATGTGACCGGCTTTGGCCTGCTCGGGCACCTTGTCGAGATGGCGGACGGCAGCCGCCTCACAGCGCGTCTTGACCACGCCGCCGTGCCGTTGCTGCCGGAAGTGCTGCGCTACGTCGAGGCCGGTTGCGTGCCCGGCGGCACACAGCGCAATTTCGATAGCTACGGCGCGCGGATCGGCGCCGGGATCGACAACCAGGGCGGCGCGTTGAGCGAGGTGCAGCGCGCCTTGCTGTGCGATCCGCAGACCAGCGGCGGCTTGCTGGTGGCGGTCGAGCCCGCCGGCGAGGCCGGTTTCCATGCTGCCTGCGCGGAGTTTGGCCTGGCACTGGCGCCGGTCGGCGAGTTCGTCGAGCAGGGCCGGTACGCCGTCGAGGTGATCTGATGCGCGAGGATACGGCCGACTTTCGCCAGATCTTTCTGTCCGGCGTGCCGTTGCTCGATGCGCGCGCGCCGGTGGAGTTCGCGCGCGGCGCGTTTCCGGGTGCAGTCAACCTGCCGCTGATGGACGATGCCGAGCGGCACCAGGTTGGCTTGTGCTATGAGGAGCAAGGGCCGCAGGCCGCGCTCGCGCTGGGCCACCAGTTGGTGACCGGCGAAATCCGCGCGGCGCGAACCGCGGGCTGGGCGGCCTTTGCGCGGGCGCATCCCGACGGCTACCTGTATTGCTTCCGCGGCGGCCTGCGCTCGCAGATCGTGCAGCAATGGCTGCGAGAGGATGCCGGCATTGCATATCCGCGTGTGACGGGCGGCTACAAGGCGATGCGCAGCTTCCTGATCGAGACCCTGGATGCGGCCGCCGCCGAATGCAGCCTGCTGGTGCTGGGCGGCATGACGGGGAGCGGCAAGACCGAGCTGATCGCCGACCTGGTCACGGGCCCGAGCGGCAGCCGGGACGCCGCCATCGACCTGGAGGGCCAGGCTCGCCACCGCGGGTCCAGCTTTGGCCGGCGCACGGTGGCGCAGCCCACGCAGATCGATTTCGAGAACGGCCTGGCGATTTCGCTGCTGCGCCATCGCGCGGCCGGGCTGCCGGCGCTGGTGGTCGAGGACGAGGGGCGCTTCATCGGCGCGCGCAACCTGCCGCAGGCCTTCTACCAGGCGATTCAGGTAGCGCCGCTGGTCTGGCTCGAGGAATCCTTCGAGGCGCGCGTGCACCGCGTGCTGGAAGACTACGTGCTTGGCTTGTCGGCGGAATTCATGGCGGCACTGGGTGCGCAGGCGGGTTTCGCCGCTTACGCGGCGCGCCTGCGCGATGCCATGGCAGCCATTGCCAAGCGGCTCGGCGGCACGCGCTACGAGCGGCTCTCGGACTTGCTGGACCAAGCGCTGGCGCGCCAGGAGGAAACAGGCGAGACCGACCTGCATCTGGGCTGGATCGCCTTGCTGCTGCAGCAATACTACGACCCGATGTACGCCTACCAGCGCGAACAGCGCGAGGCCAGGATCGTGTTCCGCGGCGAGCGCGCCGCGGTGCTGGCTTTCCTGCGTGAGCGCACCCGCGCCTGAACGCGCGCAGGCCGCCTAGGGGGCGGCTTGCGCGTGCGCACCACCGCAGACTTCGCAATCGGCCACGCGCGCGAGGCGCATCGTGGTCCATTCCATGCCAAGCGCATCGACCATCAACAGGCGGCCGGCCAGGGTGGTGCCGACGCCCATCAGCAGCTTGAGGGCCTCGGCCGACTGCACCGTGCCCACCATTCCCACCAGCGGCGCGAACACGCCCATGGTGGCGCATGCCACTTCCTGTGCCGGCTGCGAGGGCGGGAACAGGCAGGCATAGCAGGGCGCGCCCGGCTGGCGGTGGTCGAACACGCTGATCTGCCCGTCGAAGCGCAGGGCCGCGCCGGACACCAGGGGCACGCTGTGCTGCACGCAGGCGCGGTTGACGGCCTGGCGCGTGTCGAAGTTGTCGCAGCAATCGAGCACCACGTCGGCGTCGGCCACCAGGCGCGCTAACTCTGCGGCGCCCACGCGCGCTTGGACCAGGCGCACGTCGATGCCCGGGTTGATGCGCAGCATGCCCTCCCGCGCCGATTCCACCTTCGGGCGTCCGACATTGGCGGTGGTGTGGATCACCTGGCGCTGCAGGTTGGTCAGGTCGACCACGTCGTCGTCGACCACGGTGATCGTGCCCACGCCGGCCGAGGCCAGGTAGGGCAGGGCGGCAGCGCCCAGGCCGCCCGCGCCAATCACCAGCGCGTGGCTGGCGAGCAACCGGCTCTGGCCCTCGATGCCGAGTTCGTCGAGCAGGATATGCCGCGAATAGCGCAGCAGTTGATCGTCGTTCATGCGTCGTTCATGCCGTGCAATGCAAAAGCGGCCCCGCAGGGCCGCTGTTCTTCATCAGGATTTCAGGGAGCCTTGCCGGTCGGTGTGCCCAGCGGCGTTCCGATCGGGGTGCTGGCCGGCTGCGCCCCGGCCGGTGCCTTGGTGGCCGGCTTGGCCGGGGTAGCCGCCTTGGTTGCCGCAGACTTGGACGGCTTGTCCGACGTGGCCGCGGCTTCGAGCTTGGACTTGGAGCGCTTGACCGGCTGGCCTTCGAGCTGGGCGATGGCTTGCTGCAGCATGAAGTCCTCGGCCGAGCCGAACTCGATCGGCTTCTTCTTGCGTTCCTTGTCGCGCTCTTCCGGCGTCTTCTTGGCGTTTTCTTCCTCGAGGCGGCGCAGTTCCTCGACGCGGCGCTGTTCGCGCTCGTTCATCTCGGGCTCTTCCGATTCCTGCTTGTTGTGCAGGTGGCGCTCGGTGTCGATCTCGCGGGTGATCAGCGCGTCGTCAGGATCGCCTTCCGGGTTCTGGTCGACCGGGATGTCCGGGCGGATGCCCTTGGCCTGGATCGACTTGCCCGTCGGCGTGTAGTAGTACGCGATGGTCAGCTTGATGCCGGTGTCGTTGGTGAGCGGGCGCACGGTCTGCACGGAGCCCTTGCCGAACGTGGTCTTACCCATGATCAGAGCGCGCTTGTGGTCTTGCAGCGCGCCGGCAACGATTTCGGAGGCCGACGCCGAGTAGGCGTTGGTCAACACCACCATCGGGATCTTTTTATACAGCGCCGGCAGGTCCTTGAGCGGATCGTCCTCGAGCGAGGACAGCCGGTAGTTGCTGAACGTGGTCTTGTAGACGCGCTTGGCATCTGGCACCTGGCCATTGGTCGAGACCACGGTCACGTCGTCGGGCAGGAAGGCCGCCGCCACGCCGACCGCGCCTTGCAGCACGCCGCCGCCGTTGTTGCGCAGGTCCAGGATCACGCCCTTCAGGTTGGGGTTCTTCTGGGCCAGTTCGTCCAGTTTCTTGCCCAGGTCGGCCACCGTGCGTTCCTGGAAGCTGGTCAGGCGCACCCAGGCGAGGCGGTCATTGTCGATCAGCTTGGCCTTGACCGACTGCACGCGGATCTCCGCACGCGTGATCGACACCGGGAAGGTGCGTTCGTCGCTCTTGCGATAGATGGTCAGCGTGACCTTGGTTCCCGGCTCGCCGCGCATGCGCTTGACTGCCTGCTCCAGCGGCAGGCCGCGCACGGGCTTGTCGTCGATGCGGGTGATCAGGTCGCCGGGCTGGATGCCGGCGCGGAAGGCGGGGGTGTCTTCGATCGGGTTGATCACCTTGACCAGCCCTTCTTCCTGCGAGATTTCGATCCCCAGGCCGGCGAAGCGTCCGCGCGTGCCTTCCTGCAGTTCCTTGAAGTCCTTCTCGTCCAGATAGGCCGAATGCGGATCCAGGCTGGCGACCATGCCTTTGATGGCTTCGGTCAGCAGCTTCTTGTCATCCACCGGCTCAACATATTCGCGCTTGATCTGGCCGAAGATGTCGGCCATCAAGCGCAACTGCTCCAGCGGCAGCGGTCCCGGCGAATTCTGCGCCGTGGCCGATAGTTGCAGCGTGGCGAGCACGCCGGCAACGAGTCCGGCAGTAACAAGACTGATGTTCTTGAGCGTCTTACGCATGAGGGCTGCCTGAACGTGTGAGGATTGTGCTGTGTCGGAGCCGGCCTGGCGCATCGCACCGGCCGGATTTGTCCGACAGTATAAGAGGGAGCAGCAAAAAAGGCCTGGTCCACTGCCTGAGGCGGCCGGGCGAGCCTCGCGGCGCTTGCCCGGCCTGGGCCTCAGTTTGCCTTGCCTTGGTTCGCCACGGCGGCCAGGGAGGCTGCGATGGCTTCCTGGTCGCCCAGGTAGTAATGACGCAGCGGGCGCAGGTCGGCGTCCAGCTCGTACACGAGCGGGGTGCCATTGGGGATGTTGATGCCAACGATGTCGTCATCCGAGATCTGGTCCAGGTATTTCACCAGCGCGCGGATGCTGTTGCCATGGGCGGCAATTACCACGCGCTTCCCCGCTTTGATGTCGGGGGCGATGGATTCGTTCCATAGCGGCAGCACGCGCTCGACCGTGTCCTTCAGGCATTCGGTCAGCGGAATCTGCTCGCGCGGCACTTGAGCGTAGCGCGGATCGTCGTAAGCCGCACGCGGATCGTCCGCTTCGAGTGCCGGCGGCGGGGTGTCGTAGCTGCGGCGCCATACCAGCACCTGCTCGTTGCCGAACTTGGCGGCGGTCTCGGCCTTGTTCAGGCCGGACAGCGAACCATAGTGGCGTTCGTTCAGGCGCCATTCGTTCCGGACCGGAATCCACATCAGGTCCATTTCGTCCTGCACGTGCCACAGCGTGCGGATGGCACGCTTCAACACCGAGGTGTAGGCTACATCGAAGGCCAGCCCTGCCTCGCGCAGCAGCTTGCCGCCCAGCTTGGCCTGGGCCACGCCGGTGTCGGTGAGGTCGACGTCGACCCAGCCAGTGAAGCGGTTTTCGAGATTCCACGTGGATTCGCCGTGGCGGATGAGAACGAGTTTGTACATGCTGCTTCCAAAGCGTGAGAAACCTGTGTGCGCCCTGCCACATACCGCCGCACATGTGTCAACTAGGAGACAATAGCGGGTCGCGGGCGCCAAACCGTCTATTTTATAATGCCGCCGACTCAACCCACCGGAATGCCAACGTGAATTTCTTCGCCGACTACAACAACCTTGCCTTGATCGCCCTCGCCGTCGTGTCGGGCGGCCTGCTGGCGTGGCCCGCCATCTCGCGCGGAACCTCCGGCAAGACCGTCAATCCGGCCGCCGCTACCCAGCTGATCAACAAGCGCAATGCCGTGGTCGTGGATATCCGGGAGGCCACCGAATACGCCAAGGGCCACCTGCCGCAAGCCAAGAGTGCGCCACTTTCGGACCTGGCAAGCCGTGCCGCCAGCCTTGCAAAGGACAAGTCCGTCCCCATCATCGTCGTGTGCCAGACCGGCCAGCGTTCGGGCAAGGGCCAAGCAGCCCTGAAGGAAGCCGGTTACAGTGAGATCTATTCGCTCGAAGGTGGCCTTGCCGCCTGGCAGCAAGCCGGTCTGCCCGTCGTCAAGTAAGCGGCGCAGGCAAGCGGCGCCGGGGGCACGTCCTTCGTTGCCGCCGCTGTCCCGGCTTGCGAGCACCCGACCAAATTCCGGATTCCGTTTTTCAAGGAGATGCGCATGGCCCGCGTTGTAATGTACAGCACGGTAGTTTGTCCATATTGCCAGATGGCCGAGCGCCTTCTGAAGGCCAAGGGCGTGGAGGCGATCGAGAAGATCCTGATTGACCGCGAGCCCGGCAAGCGCGAGGAAATGATGAGCCGCACCGGTCGCCGCACCGTGCCGCAGATCTACATCGACGAGACCCATGTCGGTGGCTTCGACGACCTCTCGGCGCTCGATCGCCAGGGTGGACTGGTGCCGTTGCTGGCCGCCTGAAGCGCCGCCTGCCTCGCCGCGGGTGAATTCGCCACCCGCGTCATGTACCATATACGTTTTCCAACCGGGTGCCGACCCGGGCCGTGACCCTGGGCCAATTCCGCCCAGGGTGCCAATGTCCCGCACGCCTGGCCCCCAACGCCCATTTTTTCCGGAAGCCTTTCATGAGCGACCAGCAGAACAATCAGCAGGAAGACCAGCCGTTCTTCAACATCCAGCGCGTGTACCTGAAGGACATGTCGCTCGAGCAGCCGAATTCGCCCGGCATCTTCCTCGAGACCGAAGCGCCGGCCGTGGAAGTGCAGGTGAACGTGGGTGCCTCGCAGCTCCAGGATGGCATCTTCGAGGTCGTGGTGACCGGTACCGTGACCACCAAGGTGCAGGACAAGGTTGCCTTCCTGGTGGAAGCCCACCAGGCCGGCATCTTCGATATCCGCAACGTGCCGGTGGAGCAGCTCGACCCGCTGCTGGGCATTGCCTGCCCGACCATTCTCTACCCGTACCTGCGTAGCAATATCGCCGACGTGATCACCCGCGCCGGCTTCCAGGCCATTCATCTGTCGGAAATCAACTTCCAGGCCCTGTACGAACAGCGCCTGCAGGCCGCGATGGAAGAAGCGGAAGCTGCGCAAGGTGGCAACAGCGGCATCGTGATGCCCGACGGCAGCCAGGCTCGTCACTGATCCTGCTGCAGGATGTCGCAAAGACGGGGCTTCGGCCCCGTTTTGTCTTTCCGGTTCGCGTCATTCGTGGCGCGCAAGGCTTAAGGCTTCGAGGCCGAACAAGCGAGGCAAACCGCCATGAAAATCACTGTCTTCGGTGCAGGTGCCTGGGGCACCGCGCTCGCCAGCCATGCCGCCGCGGCCCACGATGTGGTGTTGTGGGGGCGTGATGCCGCCCAACTGGCCGCTATTGGCGCCGACCGCGTCAATGCTGCCTACCTGCCCGGCGTGCCGCTGTCCGGGCGGCTCGTGGTGGAACCGGATTTCGCGCGGGCCGCGGCGCATGCCGATGTCGAACCCGATGGCCTGGTGATCGTCGCTACGCCGGTCTCGGGCCTGCGTGAAATGACGCGCAGGCTGGCTGCGAGCCAGGCCGGGGGCTTGCGCATGCTCTGGCTGTGCAAGGGCTTCGAAGCCGGCACCAATGCGTTGCCGCACCAGATGGTACGGGAAGAGCTCACCGCCGCCGGCCGTCTCGCCGATACCAGCTACGGCGTGCTGACCGGCCCCAGCTTTGCACGGGAAGTGGCGCTGGGCCTGCCCTGCGCGCTGACCGTGGCGGGCACTTCGCCGGCGCTGTCCGAACTGGCTCAGCAGGCTTTCCATCACCATGCCATGCGCATCTACGGCAGCGATGACCTGGTCGGCGCCGAGGTGGGGGGCGCAGTCAAGAACGTGCTGGCGATTGCCACTGGCGCCAGCGATGGCCTGGGCCTTGGACTGAACGCGCGCGCCGCGCTGGTGACGCGCGGCCTGGCCGAGATGACCCGGCTCGGCATGGCATTGGGAGGGCGCGTCGAAACCTTCATGGGCCTGGCCGGTATGGGCGACCTGATCCTGACCGCCACGGGAGACCTCTCGCGCAATCGCAAGGTCGGCCAGCAACTGTCGCAGGGCAAGACGCTGGCGCAGATTCTGGCCGAGCTTGGCCACGTTGCCGAAGGCGTGCGCT
Source organism: Cupriavidus basilensis (assembly GCF_008801925.2). Classification (NCBI taxonomy): domain Bacteria; kingdom Pseudomonadati; phylum Pseudomonadota; class Betaproteobacteria; order Burkholderiales; family Burkholderiaceae; genus Cupriavidus; species Cupriavidus basilensis. Next base: position 468,157 of record NZ_CP062803.1, read on the forward strand.
GCGCGCAGGCCGTGGCGGCGCTGGCCGCGGCCAAGGGCGTCGACATGCCGATCACGCGCGCAGTATGTGCCGTGCTCTTCGAGGGGCTGCCCGCCGCCGATGCGGTGGCGCGGCTGCTCCAGCGCGATGCGCGCGATGAGTGAACGCGCGATGGAAGATCGTCGCCGTGTCCTGAAAGCGCTTGCCGCTTTCGCCATGCCCGGCGTGGCTGGCACCGCGCTGGCTGCGCCCGCATCCGCCCAGCCCTGGCCGGTAAAGCCGATCCGCATGGTGGTGCCGTTCCCGGCCGGGTCTTCTCCCGACCTGATCGCGCGCCTGTTGACCGAGAAGCTGGCCGCAGCGCTCGGGCAAGCGGTCGTGGTGGAGAACCGTCCGGGCGCCGGCGGCAATATCGGCACCGGCATGGTGGCCAGGGCCGCCCCCGACGGCTATACCTTGCTGCTCACCATCAATGGGCCGCTGGTCACCGCGCCCACCTTGTCGCGCCATCTCGGCTACGACCCGGTGCGCCAGCTCGCCCCTGTGTCTCTGGTGGCGACTTCGCCCAATGTGCTGGTGGTGGATGCCCGCCTGCCGGTGCATGACGTGAGGGAGTTCGTGGCCCTGGCCCGTTCCCGGCCGGGTGTGCTGAACTATGGGTCGGTAGGCAACGGCAGCGCCGCCCACCTGGCCATGGAGCAGCTCAAGGCGGCCGCCGGCATCGACCTGCAGCACATCCCCTATCCGGGGTTTGCACAGATCACCACCGCCATGGTCGGCGGCCAGGTGCAGGCTGGCTTCATGGTGCCGGCCATCGCCATGCCGCTGGTGAACGCCGGCAAGCTGCGCATCATCGCGGTCACCACCAGCGGGCGCACCAGCCTGCTGCCCGCGGTGCCAACCGTGGCGGAATCCGGCTATCCCGGCTTCGAGGCGATCTCATGGCAAGCGGTGCTGGCCCCGGCGGGCACCCCCGCTGCGGTGATCGACCGGCTCTATCGCGAGCTGGTGGCCATCATCGGCAGCGAGGACGTGCGCGCCAAGATGCGCGCCCAGTATTTCGTGCCGGCCGGCACCGCGCCGCAATCGCTGCGCCAGACCATGGCGAGCGAGAAGGTGCGCTGGGACAAGGTGATCCGCGCTGCGGGCGTGCAGCCGGAATAAGGAAGTGCGCCGGCGGCGGCCTCAGGCGCCGCCGGCAAAGCCGTTCTGGCGCCAGGCTTCGAACACCACGACCGCGACGGTATTGGAGAGATTGAGGCTGCGGTTGTCCGGCCGCATCGGCAGCCGGATGCGCTGCGCGGTGGGAAACCATTCGCGCCGCTCCGGCGCCAGGCCGCGCGTTTCCGAGCCGAACACAAACCAGTCCCCGGGCTGGAAGCTGACCTGGCCGAACGGCGTCGAGCCATGCGTGGTCAGCGCGAACATGCGGGCCGGGTCGGGTCGCTCGCTTTCCATCAGCGCGTCCCAGTTCTCGTGCACGCGCATGCTGGCGTACTCGTGATAGTCCAGGCCGGCGCGGCGCATGCGCGCGTCTTCCAGCGGGAAGCCGAGTGGCTTGACAAGGTGCAGGCGCGCACCGGTATTGGCGCACAGCCGTATCACATTGCCGGTGTTCGGCGGGATCTCGGGTTCGACCAGGACGACATTGAACATGGGGGAGGGGCGGGCCTGGGGCGCCGCAGCCGTGAAACGCTGGGCAGCTTACCCTGCCGGGGGCCGGCTGTCACGCCGCGCCTGTGGGCTGCGCTACGGCGTGCGCAAGGCGACCACCAGCGTCACGCGCGCCGCGCCGTTGGCTTTCAGGACCCGCGCCGCTTCGCCCAAGGTGGCGCCGCTGGTCATCACATCGTCGACCAGGCCGACATGCTGGCCCGCAACGTCATGGCCGGACCCGAGGCCGAAGGCATCCTGCAGGTTGGCCTGCCGCGCGGGCAGGTCCAGCGTGGCTTGGGCCGGGGTATCGCGCAGCCTCGCCAGCAGCGTCGGCGCCGCGCGCACACCCAGCCGGCGTGCCAGGGGCCGGGTGATTTCCCAGGACTGGTTAAAGCCACGCTCGGCAAGGCGCCGCGCGGACAGCGGGATCGGCGCCAGCACATCGGGCAGCGCCAGGCCGGATCTTCCGGACTCGGCCCGCCAGCGGCTCGCCAGTTCGGCCCCAAGCCAGTCCGCCAGCGGCAGCACGCCGCCGAACTTCAAGGCCAGCACCAGGCCGTCCTGCGGGCGGGCGTAGTCGCCCAGCACCAGCGCATCGTCAAAAGGCGGCGGCTCGTAGCGGCACTGGGCACAGAGCGAGGCTGCGCCTGGCCCGCTGCTGCGCCCGAGCGGCCGGGCGCAGCAGCGGCAACGCGGCAGCGGCGTCAGCAACTCTAGTGCGCAACCTGCGCAGACGGTTTCGTCCTGCACGGTGCCGCAAAGCGCGCAAGCCGCAGGCAGGAGCGTGCGCAGCAAGCGCCGCGCATGATGGCGCAGGGCGCCTTCGCCCGGGCGCGCCAGGCGGCACGGCACACGGACAGCTGCCGCATGGAGCACGTCAGGGCCGTCGGCGGCAGGCCCGGCGGTGGGCGCGTATACTTGCGATCCTGTTGCGGCGCCCGCTGGCGCGCGCACCGCATGTCCGACGGGCGCATCACGCCGGCCGTCATCCTCATTCTTAGTTTCTTGCTGCCTGGTTTGACCGTGTCCCTGCATGACGCCGACTCCCCCGATGCCTATTTGCCGCCCACGCGGCTGACCCGCCTCGCCTTTGACCGGCGCAGCGCCGGATTCGGCCAGCTGGACTTCCTGCTGGGCGAGATTGGCCAGCGCATGCAGGAGCGCATGCAGATGATCCGGCTGGCGCCGGCGCGCGCGCTCGATATCGGCTGCGGCCATGGGCGCGGCCTGGCCGCGCTGCGCGCCCAGTACCCGGATGCGCAGATCGCCGGCATGGATATTTCCGGCGCCATGCTGCGCGAGGCCGCCCAGCGCGATCCCCAGCGCCAGTCCGGGTGGCTGGGGCGCCTGCTTGGCAAGCGCCCGACCTTTGACCTGGTGCAGGGCGATCTTGCCACATTGCCCTTCGCCCCGGCCAGCTTCGACCTGTTGTGGTCCAACCTGGCGCTGCACTGGCACCCCGAGCCGCACCGGGTCTTCCCGGAGTGGCACCGGGTCACCCGCGACGAAGGCCTGGTCCTGTTCTCGCTGTTCGGGCCCGATACGCTGGCGCAATTGCGCGCTGCCTTTGCCGAAGTGGACGGCGACACCCACACGTTGCGCTTCGTCGACATGCACGATATCGGGGACATGCTGGTGCACAGCGGCTGGTCCACGCCCGTCATGGACATGGAGACCTTGACGATCACCTATGAATCGCCGCGGACCCTGCTGCGCGAAGTGCAGGCCTTCGGCGGGCTGCGCCTGCCGGCTGGCGCGAGCCAGGCAGGGCTGCGCGCTCGCCGCTGGCACGCAGCGCTGCTGGCCGCGCTGGAGCGCCAGCGCAATGCCGAGGGGCTGATCCCGCTGACGTTCGAGATCGTCTATGGCCATGCCTGGAAGCTGGCGCCGCGCGGCAAGCAGGCCGTCGATGAGCTCGGCCACGCCGTGGTTCCGCTCGACAAGATCGGGCGTGCGCGGCAGCGCAAGTAACGTCCGCGGCGCTGCTGCACGCATCGGCGGCGCAGTCAAGCGGCCGATGGCGAGCACCGTACCGATGCACAAAAACTTGTCGCGCGCTAGCCCCTTGGTCAAGTAGCGGCCTTGTCCGAGTAGGCGAAGCGCCCTATAATGCGCCAGTTTGTCGCAGTGGTCTCCCTGGCACAATTTGCCCAAAATCGCACTTCAATGGTGCGTCCCAGGCGCAATCGTCCAGGCGTGCATCCAGCGCAGAGTAGTTGGCGATGCAAGGTTGGCGATGCAAGACTTGGGTATCGCACTCCAGACGGCGCAAGGCAAATCCGGCGGCAGTTCCGACGGATTTGGCCCGCCGGACAAAGACTGGCTGATGAAGCGGAATTGTTCGCTGTCTCCGCGCCAGGTTGGCTGGTTTTACCTCTCAATCGTCAGCGTTTCGCTCGCCATCGCTTTGTTCTTCGCGTGGCGAGGGTCATGGCTCGTGCTTCCCTTTGCCGGGCTGGAACTGCTGGGGCTGGGCATCGCCCTGCTGGTGCACGGGCGGCATGCGTCGGACTACGAGCGCGTCAGCCTCGTCGACGGCAGGCTGGTAGTGGTTTCGGTCAGTGCAGGGCAGCTGACACGGCATGAATTCAACCCGCTATGGGTGCGGGTTGAACCGGGTGAATCATTACGGGCGCTGGTGTTGCTGCGCTCGGGCAAGAGCGCTGTGCGGGTGGGGTGTTTTCTGGACCCGTACAAGCGGCGAAAGTTCGCGCAGGAGCTCGCAGCGGCTTTGCGTTACCTCTGAGAGGCAGCGGGGGCCGGCGAGTCACAGATTTGAATCTGTAAATTGGGTAGATAACAAATGAAAATGTGGAAGAAGGCATCCGCAGCGTGTCTGGTGGGGGCGTCCCTGCTCACCGGTCATGCAGCCCTGGCAGTGGAAGACATGCCAGGTGGCCCCGCCGTGCGACAGCTCAACCTGACCGAGCCGGTCACCAAGATCGCCGAGCAGATTCACTGGCTGAACTGGATGATGCTGATCATGTGCACCGTGATCTTCATCGGCGTGTTCGCGGTGATGTTCTACTCCGTGTTCACGCACCGCAAGTCCAAGGGCGCGAAGTCGGCCTCCTTCCACGAAAGCATCACCGTCGAGGTGATCTGGACCATCATCCCCTTCCTGATCGTCATCGGCATGGCCCTGCCCGCCACCAAGACCGTCGTGGCGATGAAGGACACCACCAACGCCGACATCACCATCAAGGCCACCGGCTACCAGTGGAAGTGGGGCTACGACTACCTGAAGGGCGACGGCGAGGGGATTTCCTTCGTGTCCACCCTGACCACCCCGCGCGAGCAGATCAACAACGAGGCCCCCAAGTCGAACACCTACCTGATGGAGGTGGACAACGAGATGGTGGTGCCCGTGAACAAGAAGGTCCGCATGGTGCTGACGGCCAATGACGTCATCCATGCCTGGATGATTCCGGCCTTCGGCGTCAAGCAGGATGCCATCCCCGGCTTCGTGCGCGACACCTGGTTCAAGGCCGAGAAGATTGGCGTGTACCGTGGCCAGTGCGCCGAGCTGTGCGGCAAGGAACACGCCTTCATGCCGATCGTCGTGCGCGTCGTCTCCGACGCCGACTACGCCAAGTGGGTCGACGGCAAGAAGAAGGAGCTCGCCGCCAAGGCGGACGATCCCAACAAGACCTGGACCCTGGACGAGCTCAAGGCTCGTGGCGAGAAGGTCTACACCGCCAACTGCGCGGTCTGCCACCAGCCTAACGGCAAGGGCGGCGGCGCCTTCCCGGCCCTCGACGGCTCCAAGATCGTCAACGGCCCGGATGCCGGCCAGATGCATATCCTGCTGGAAGGCAAGGGTGCCATGCCGGTGTGGAAGCACCTCTCCGATACCGAGCTCGCTGCCGTCATGACCTACACCCGCAACAGCTGGGGTAACAAGACGGGTGAAGTGATTCAACCGAGCGATTTCGTGAATGCGCGTGCCGGCAAGTTCCGCGAAGGCGGCGGCGCACCTGGCGCGAGCGGCGACGCCGCGCCCAAGACGGAAGACAAGCCCGCTGCCAAGCAGGCCAGCGTCGCGGGCGACCGCGCCGCAGGTTGAACAGGATTTCAGGAGTTTTCGCGATGAGTACTGCTACCCCGGACGCGCTCGCCCACCCGCACGACCACGCGCATGACGATCACCACGATCAACCGCATGGCTGGCGCCGTTGGCTGTTTGCCACCAACCACAAGGACATCGGTACGCTGTACCTGCTGTTCTCGTTCACCATGCTGCTGTCTGGCGGCGCGCTGGCACTGCTGATCCGTCTCGAGCTGTTCGAGCCGGGCCTGCAGTTCTTCCGCCCGGAACTGTTCAACCAGTTCACCACCATGCACGGCCTGATCATGGTGTTCGGCGCGATCATGCCGGCCTTCGTCGGCTTTGCCAACTGGATGATCCCGCTGCAGATCGGCGCATCCGACATGGCGTTCGCGCGGATGAACAACTTCAGCTTCTGGCTGATGCCCCCGGCAGCGCTGCTGCTGGTGCTGTCGTTCTTCGCGCCGGGCGGCGCCACCGCCGCCGGCTGGACCCTGTACGCGCCGCTGTCGGTGCAGATGGGCCCCGGCATGGACATGGCGATTTTCGCCATGCACATCATGGGCGCGTCGTCGATCATGGGCTCGATCAACATCATCGTCACGGTGCTCAATATGCGCGCACCCGGCATGACGCTGATGAAGATGCCGATGTTCTGCTGGACCTGGCTGATCACCGCCTACCTGCTGATCGCCGTGATGCCGGTGCTGGCTGGCGCCATCACCATGGTGCTGACCGACCGTCACTTCGGCACGAGCTTCTTCTCGGCTGCCGGCGGCGGCGACCCGGTGATGTACCAGCACATCTTCTGGTTCTTCGGCCACCCCGAGGTCTACATCATGATCTTGCCGGCGTTCGGGATCGTCTCGCACGTCGTGCCGACCTTCGCCCGCAAGCGCCTGTTCGGCTATAGCTCGATGGTGTACGCGACCGCTTCGATCGCCATCCTGTCGTTCATCGTGTGGGCTCACCACATGTTCACGACCGGCATGCCCGTGACCGGCCAGCTGTTCTTCATGTACGCCACCATGCTGATCGCGGTGCCGACGGCTGTGAAGATCTTCAACTGGATCGCCACCATGTGGCGTGGCTCGATGACCTTCGAGACCCCGATGCTGTTCGCGATCGGCTTCATCTTCGTGTTCACCATCGGTGGCTTCACCGGCCTGATGCCGGCAGTGGCCCCGATCGACATCCAGTTGCAGGACACCTACTTCATCGTTGCCCACTTCCACTATGTGCTGGTGGCGGGCTCGCTGTTCGCGATGTTCTCGGGCTTCTACTACTGGGGTCCGAAGTGGAGCGGTTTCATGTACAACGAAACCCGCGGCCAGATCCACTTCTGGGGCTCGATGATTTTCTTCAACATCACCTTCTTCCCGATGCACTTCCTGGGCCTGGCCGGCATGCCGCGTCGTTATGCCGACTACCCGACCCAGTTCGCGGATTTCAACGCGATTGCATCGATCGGCGCACTGGGCTTCGGCCTGATGCAGGTGTATTTCTTCTTCTTCGTGGTGCTGCCGTCCTACCGTGGCGGCAAGGCAGCCGGGGACAAGCCTTGGGATGGCGCCGAGGGCCTGGAATGGACCGTGCCGTCGCCGGCCCCGTTCCACACCTTTGAAGTGCCGCCGCAAGTCAAGTAAGCCGCAGTCAGGCAAGCCGCAATAAGCACGGAAGGATGGGCACTGCCCGTCCTTCCGCGCCACGCAAGCAAGGTGTTATGCAGGATCCAAACAAAAGTCCATCGCAGGCAGACCGCAAGGCCTCCAATCGTCGTCTCGGCCTGATCCTTTTCTCGATCGTGATGGTTTTCTTTTTGGGTTTCTTCGCCAAGATGATCTTTCTCGGCTGAAGCTGCAGGGTATTGAGATGAGCGCGAACCAGCAGTCAAGCAATGCCACCGACAAGAAGTTCAACCGCGGGATGATGCTGCGGCTGTTGGTGGTGGTGGCGTTGATGTTCTCGTTTGGCTACGCGCTGGTGCCGTTGTACAAGAAGATCTGCGAGATCACCGGCCTGAACGTGGTGACCACGCGCGACCTTTACGGTGGCCAGGTCAAGAACACGCAGGTGGACAAAACCCGCACGATCACGGTCGAGTTCGACTCCAATGCGCGCGGGCCCTTTGCCTTCCGTCCGGTCAAGAGCAGCATGGAAGTGCACCCGGGCGAGATGACCACCATCGTCTACGAAGTGGCGAACGGCCAGGCACGCGATATCTCGGCGCAGGCCATCCCGAGCTACCTGCCCAAGCTGGCCACGCAGTATTTCAAGAAGATCGAGTGCTTCTGCTTCAAGGAGCAGACGCTGAAGGCGAAGGAAGCACGCGAGATGCCGGTTGTGTTCGTGATCGATCCGGACCTGCCGAAAGACGTGAAGAACATTACGCTGTCCTATACCTTCTTCGAGATCGGGACGCCGGTGGCGCAAGCGCCGCAAGGTCCCCTCGACGCGCAGCCAGCAGGCGCGGGCAAGGGCATTTGAGTTTGCAGGCGAGGCAGGTTGCAGGGGAAAAGCCGTGGATGAGATGAAGGACGCGGTCAAGCGCAAGCTGTCATTTGCGCAGACGCTGCGCGCGGTGTTCTGGTCGTTTATCGGCCTGCGCAAGGGCAGCGAGCATGAGCGCGACATGGCACAGCTCAACCCGGTCCATGTGATCATTGCCGGCCTGATCGGGGTAGCCATCCTGATCGCGGTGCTGATCACGGTCGTGCGTGTGGTGGTAGGGTGAGGCCACGCGCAGCGCAAAGCACGGGGCAGGGCAGGAGTAAGTAAAAAGAGCAGGGCAAAAGCATGCCGCCGGCCCCGTCAGGGCCGGATGTGCGGATAACGATTACTGAATCAGAGACTCTGAGCTGGAGAAAAAAGAATGAGTGCGAACCGCGCAAACGCTCCGTACTACTTCGTACCGGGCCCCTCGCGCCATCCGATCACGGCTAGCTTTGGCTTGCTGCTGACGGCTGGGGGTGCTGCTGGCTGGGTAAACGGGCAGACCTGGGGGCCATATCTGTGCGGCCTGGGCCTGCTGTGGTTCCTGTTCGTGCTCAAGAGCTGGTTCGGCGAGGCGATCAACGAATCCGAGACGGGCAAGTACGGCAAGAACATCGACCTGTCCTTCCGCTGGTCGATGGGCTGGTTCATCTTCTCCGAGGTGATGTTCTTCGCGGCATTCTTCGGCGCGCTGTTCTACGCCCGCAACATTGCCATGCCGTGGCTCGGCGATCTGAACAACAAGATCCTGTGGCCCGATTTCGCCGCCGTATGGCCGAACCTCGGGCCGGCCGGTGTCGTGGAAAGCTTCCAGACCATGGGCCCGTGGCCGATCCCCACGATCAACACCGCCTTGCTGCTGATGTCCGGCGTGACGCTGACCTGGGCGCACCATGCGCTGCTGGCCAACAAGCGCAGCCAGCTGATTCAGGGCCTGGTGCTGACCATCCTGCTGGGCGCGGTCTTCATGTGCTTCCAGGTGTACGAATACCACCACGCGTATTCGGAGCTGAACCTCAAGCTGACCTCGGGCATCTACGGTTCCACCTTCTTCCTGCTGACCGGCTTCCACGGTTTCCACGTGACGCTCGGTGCGATCATGCTGACAGTGGTGCTGGTGCGCGTGCTCAAGGGGCAGTTGACGCCCGACCATCACTTCGCATTCGAAGGCGCCGCCTGGTACTGGCACTTCGTCGACGTGGTGTGGCTGTTCCTCTACATCGTGGTGTACTGGCTGTAAGACACCCGATTGCAGTGCCCGCCGGCCACGTCGGCGGCATCGCGGGGGAGGTTCTCCTCCTTCGCGAGGAACAACAAAAAACAAGCGCCGCAGGGGAAGTAGCCAGCCTGCGGCGCTTGTTTTTTGTGGTTTGAGCCTGTCGCGTGGCCGGGCCGCGCCGGCATCAGGGCGCCATGCGGATGCCCGTGCTTTGTATCCACCCCATCCAGTGCGAGAACAGGATGAAGACGAACAGCGCCACCGAGAAGCCGACCCGGAACATCAGCGAGCGCATCATGTTTGGCGTCCTGCCGCGGTCGCGCATCATGAAGAACAGGGCGGAGGCCAGGCTACCGATGATGAGGAAGAACGCGATGAGGATGACGATGCGCATGGAGGGCCCGCAAGCGCGGGGTCTGCTAGGGATAGAGTGCCATTATCGCATCGGCGCGCGTGGCAACGCCCTCGGGAAATGCCAGGGAGGCCGCACGTGAAGCTGTGGCGCGCACTGAGCCCGTTGCCCACCATCGCCGCGCTGGTGGTGATCGCGCTCACCTGTGCCTTGGGCAACTGGCAACTGAATCGGGCCCATGAGAAAGTGGCGCGGGCCGCGCGTCTTGAGGCGCTGGCTGCCCAGCCGCCGCTGGAGATCGGGCGCAGCCTGGTGGATGGCGCGCTGTCGGAGCGGCGCGTGCACGTGCGCGGGCGCTTCGATGCAGCGCATACGGTTTTGCTGGACAATCGCCCCCACGGCAATGGCACCGATAGCCGTGCCGGATTCATGGTGCTGACGCCGCTGCGGGTTGCCGGGGGCGATGCGGCCGCGCCGGCCGTGCTGGTGCTGCGCGGGTGGCTGCCTCGCGATGCGCAGGATCGCACCCATATCGCGCCGTTCCCGACGCCGCAAGGTGAGGTGGAGCTGGACGGCACCGCGCTGGCGACCGTGCCCAGGGTCTTCGCCCTGGGCCAGGGCGCGAATGCCGAGGCCGGCCAGAAGATCCGCCAGAATGTCGATCTCGCCGCTTATGCCGCGGAGCTTGGCGTGCCCCTGCAGCCCTTTGTGCTGGAACAGCGCAACGACAACGGCGACGGGCTGGCGCGCGACTGGGCGCCAGCGGACATCGGCGCGGATCGCCACTATGGTTACGCCTTTCAGTGGTTCGGGCTGGCGGCGCTGACCCTGGTGCTCCTGGTGGCGTTGAGCTGGCGGCGCGCCGCCCGCATGACGGCTTGAGCATTCTCGCGGGTGGCACCCGTATCACCCACGAACCACAGCGGCGCGTTGCGGTCAGATGAGCGCAACCGCCCCTAACGACAGACAGACGACAGACAGACGAAACACTATGCAACAGCCAGATCCCGCTTCGGCCCAGGCCGCCCGCGCCGCGCCGCAAGACTCGCGCATCGACGCCCGCACCCGTCGCGGCCGCATCCAGATGCTGCTGCTTCTGCTGGTGTGCGCTTCGCCTGTCATCGCTTCCTACCTGACGTACTACGTGTTCAAGCCCGCTGGCGGTTCCACCAATTACGGCACGTTGATCGAGCCGCAGCGCCCCATGCCCGCGCTACAGATCGGCAACGAGCGTGCAGAGTCCGTGCCGCTGGATAGTTTCAAGGGCAAGTGGCTGCTGGTAACGGCGGATGGTGCGGCGTGCGACGAAGCCTGCGCCAAGAAGCTGTTCACCATCCGCCAGATCCGCGCTGGGCAGGGCCAGGACCGCGAGCGCATCGTGCCGGTGTGGCTGATCAGTGACGACGGCCCGATCGATTCCCGCCTGTCGGCCGCCTACAACGAGCCCTATGCCGGTGTGCGCTTCCTGCGCGCCAACCGCGAGGCCATGCAGAAATGGCTGCCGGCGGAACCGGGTGCCCGGATCGAGGACAGCCTGTTCCTGATCGACCCGCTGGGCAACCTGATGATGCGCTTCCCCAAGGAGCCGGACCCCAAGAAGATGAGCTCCGACCTGAAGAAGCTGCTCAAGTACTCTCACATCGGGTGAGGCGCGCATGCTGCTCCAACTCGCCATCATCGGCGTCCTGATCGCGCTGTTCCCCTTGAGCTACGTGCTGGTCAAAGGGGACCGCAACAAGTACCGCAAGCTGGTCTGGATCACCGCCTTCCTGACGCTGGACCTGATCATGTTCGGCAGCTTCACGCGGCTGACGGACTCCGGCCTGGGCTGCCCTGACTGGCCGGGCTGCTATGGTCACTCCAACCCGCACGCGGCGCAGGAGCCTATCCGTGCCGCCGAGACGGCCCTGCCCAGCGGGCCCGTGACCATCACCAAGGCGTGGATCGAGATGCTCCACCGCTACTTCGCCATGGCGGTCGGCGTGCTGATCATCACGCTGATGGTGCTGGCCTGGGTCAAGCGGCGTGAGCTCAAGCAGTCGCCCTGGTTCGCCACCGGGGTGTTGCTGCTGGTGTGCGTGCAGGGTGCGTTCGGGGCCTTTACGGTCACGCTCAAGCTGCAGCCCATCATCGTGGTCACGCACCTGATGCTTGGCATGAGCCTGCTGGCAGCGTTGATCTGGCTGGGTTCGCGCAACGATCCACCCTTGCGGGTGGCGCCGCAGGCGGTGGCGCTGCGCTGGCCGGCGCGCGTCGCGCTGGCCTTGCTGGTGCTGCAGATCTTCCTGGGCGGCTGGGTGAGCACTAACTATGCGGTGCTGGCGTGTACCGACTTTCCGCTGTGCAACGGCCAGCTCGTGCCGGACATGGACTTTCACCACGGCTTTACGTTGTGGCGCCAGCTGGGCATGACCGCCGACGGCGACTACATCCCGCACTCGGCCCTGGTGGCGATCCATTGGGTGCATCGCGGTTTTGCCTTCGTTGTGCTGGCTTTCCTGGCCTGGTTCGGGCTGCAGGCACGCCGCCATGGCGGCCTTGCGCGCAGCGCGGGCTGGTTGCTGGGCTTTCTCGCGCTGCAGCTGGCCACCGGCCTGTCGAACATCGTGTTCGACTGGCCGCTGGGCGCCGCGGTGGCGCATAACGGCGGCGCGGCGGTCTTGCTGCTGCTCCTGGTTCGCCTCAACTACAATATAGGGCTCGCGGCCCGGTCCGCTGACATTGCTACCGACGTGCCGGCCGCCGCGCGCGCCACATGAAAGACAAGAACTCCCCAGTGGTTACAGCTACCCACACACATCCCCTCGGACGCGTTCGCCACCTGGTGCGCCAGTACGCCGCCCTGACCAAGCCTCGGGTGACGCAGCTTGCCGTCTTCTGCGCCATCATCGGCATGTTCCTCGCCACGCCCGGCATGGTGCCGTGGCCGGTGCTGATTGGCGGCGCCGCCGGCATCTGGCTGTTGGCGGGTGCCGCATTCGCCATTAACTGCCTGGTGGAGCAGAAGGTGGATGCGCTGATGCGCCGCACCGCGTGGCGCCCGTCGGCCACCGGCGAGATCACCACCATCCAGACGCTGGTGTTCTCCGCGGTGCTGGGCGGGGCAGGGATGTGGCTGCTGCACGTCTACACCAACGACCTGACCATGTGGCTGACCGTGGCCACCTTCGTTGGCTACGCCGTGGTGTACACCATCCTGCTCAAGCCGGCCACGCCGCAGAACATCGTCATCGGCGGCCTGTCCGGCGCCATGCCGCCGGCGCTTGGCTGGGCGGCGGTTGCGGGCGACCTGCCGGCGGAAGCGTGGTTCCTGGTGCTGATCATCTTCACGTGGACGCCGCCGCACTTCTGGGCCCTGGCCCTGTATCGCCGCGCCGACTACGCCAAGTCCGGCCTGCCGATGCTGCCGGTGACGCATGGCGAGCGCTTCACGCTGCTGCATATCCTGCTGTACACGCTGATCATGATCGCGGCCACGCTGCTGCCTTTCGTGTACGGCATGTGCGGCTATATTTACCTGGCGGCCGCGCTGATCCTGGGGGGCGGGTTCCTGGCCTACTCGTGGAAGATGTATCGCAACTACTCGGACGCGCTGGCGCAACGCACATTCCGCTTCTCGATCCTGTATCTCTCGCTGCTGTTCGCCGCGCTGCTGGTCGATCACTACTTCAAGTTCCTGCCGCAGGCCTGAGCGGTGCGTGCAGGCCCCGCGGGCTTGCGGCATCTTGTCGCGGCCCGCGCGCGTGGCGGCCTCGATCGGCGATACTGAGTGTCATCTGTTAATGTGACCTTGTCGCGTCCAGCCGCCTGCCGGGCGGCGCCGGCTCGCCAACACCACCCGAACTCGCATGCCAAACCACTTCCCCTCCGGCTCCCTCCCCACCTTCGCGGCCTTCCGCCGGTTTTGCCTGCTGGCCCTGTGCGCGCTGCTGCTGGCGGCATGCGGCCAGCAGAAGGCTTCCTTCAAGAACGTCGATATCACCGGCGGCAGTGAGTTCGGCAAGGACTTCGTCCTTACCGACCACAACGGCAAGGTGCGCTCCATTGGCGACTTCAAGGGCAAGGCGGTAGTGATGTTCTTCGGCTATACGCATTGCCCTGACGTGTGCCCGACCACCATGGCCGAGCTCAAGGCGGTGATGGAACAGTTGGGGCCGGATGCCGACAAGGTGCAAGTGTTGTTCGTTACGGTGGATCCGGAGCGCGATACGCAGGCGCTGCTGGCGCAGTATGTGCCGGCCTTCGATTCGCGCTTCCTGGGCATGCGCCCGGCCGACGATGCCGCGCTGCAGAAGGTGGCGAAGGACTTCAAGGTGTTCTACGCCAAGGTGCCGGGCACGTCCCCGAACAACTACACCATGGATCACTCGGCGGGCAGCTATGTGTTCGACCCGAGCGGCAAGCTGCGCCTGTTTATCCGCCACGGCCAGGGGCCGGAGCCGATCGTGCATGACCTCAAGCAACTGCTGTCCTGATGCTGCCCTTAGGCGAGCCGCCGCGGCGAAGCCGGCGGGCAAAATAAAACAGGGCCGGTCGCGAGACCGGCCCTGTTTGACTTCTGGCGCGCTTAAGCCTTAGGCAAAGGCCTGCAGCGCACCCTTCATCTTCTTCATCGCCGCGGTTTCGATCTGGCGGATGCGTTCGGCGGAGACGCCGAATTCGTCAGCCAGTTCGTGCAGCGTGGAGCCGCCCGAGCCGTCGTCGTTGACCTGCAGCCAGCGCGCCTCGATGATGCGGCGGCTACGGTCGTCGAGCTTGGACAGCGCTTCTTCCAGGCCTTGCACCTGCAGGCGGTCGTGGCGCTGCGCCTCGATCACGCGGGTGGGCTCGTTGTGGTTGTCGGCCAGGTAGGCGATGGGCGCGAAGTCTTCTTCGCCATCGTCGATCTGCCCTTCGAGCGCCAGGTCGCCGCCCGACAGGCGGGTTTCCATCTCCATCACTTCTTCCGGCTTGACGTTCAGCTCGCGCGCAACCGCGTCGATCTGTTCCGGCGTGAAGGTATGGGCACCCTGCTTGTGGCTGCGCAGGTTGAAGAACAGCTTGCGCTGGGCCTTGGTGGTAGCCACCTTGACCATGCGCCAGTTCTTCAGCACATATTCGTGGATCTCGGCCTTGATCCAGTGCATGGCATACGACACCAGCCGCACGCCCTGATCCGGGTCGAAGCGCTTCACGGCCTTCATCAGGCCGATATTGCCTTCCTGAATCAGGTCTGCGTGGGGCAGGCCATAGCCGAGGTACTGGCGGGCGATGGACACCACCAGGCGCAGGTGCGACAGCACCATGCGGCGTGCCGCATCGACGGAGTCGTGCTCGCGCAACTCGCGCGCGAGCCGCTGCTCTTCCTCGGGGGTAAGCAGGGGAATACGGTGGACAGCCTGGATATAGCTGTCGATATTTCCCAGCGTTCCGGGAAAGGTCAGCGCAAACGTCCCGGCGCCCTGTGGCACCGCAGGCAGACGGTTGGTCATTTGGGTTTGGTCAGCAGATAGGACTGCGTTCACTCGATAGCTCCTTTCGCATCCGGCGGGTGGGTTGCCCGCGTGTGCGGCCCTTTTCGGGGTTTCGCACTGCATTGCAACACATATTAGCACTCAAGCCGGGGGACTGCTAAGTTGGAGTGCCAACAGGGTTGATAGTTCCTGGTAATCGAATGGTTCTTCTACATAGTATTTTAGTCCGACATCTTGCAGGATGTGACGAAGCCACTATCTCACGCGGGTACGCGAACGATCCGACAAAGATTAGAGGGCCGATGCCCCTGCCGGTTCTCTCGCCTGTTGAGATGCTGTGTTTCTCTAGCAGCTACACTCTTTTCATTTGTCTCAGTGATGCTGAGCGCCAGCATCGACCAAACCGGGGACCATCATGTCTGTTATCGAGCACTTGTTAAAGCCGCACACCCGTGACCTCGGCGACTTTGCCGTAAGCCGTCTGCTGCCCGCCGCGGCAACCCAGACTATCGGCCCATTCATCTTCTTCGACCACATGGGCCCGGTGGCCATGCCGCCCGGAGAAGGCGCCGATGTGCGCCCGCATCCCCACATCGGCCTGGCCACGGTCACCTACCTGTTCGAGGGCGAGATCCTGCACCACGACAGCCTGGGCAGCAAACAGGTCATCAGGCCGGGCGACGTGAACTGGATGACGGCTGGCAAAGGCATTGCGCACTCGGAGCGCTCGCCCCAGTCCGCCCGCGATGCCGGGCCGCGCCTGCACGGCATCCAGACCTGGGTGGCGCTGCCCAAGGAGCACGAGAATGTCGAGCCGTCTTTTCATCACCATCCGGCCGCGACGCTGCCCAAGCTGGAGCGCCCTGGCGTACGCATGACGGTGATTGCGGGCGATGCGTTTGGCGCCGAGGCGCCGGTGAAGGTGTTCAGCCGCACGCTCTACGTGGCCATTGAGCTCGAGGCGGGCGCCAGCCTTGAGATTCC
The DNA here is from genome assembly GCF_008801925.2 of Cupriavidus basilensis. Taxonomy (NCBI): domain Bacteria; kingdom Pseudomonadati; phylum Pseudomonadota; class Betaproteobacteria; order Burkholderiales; family Burkholderiaceae; genus Cupriavidus; species Cupriavidus basilensis. The sequence continues at coordinate 484,341 of NZ_CP062803.1, forward strand.
GGCGGAGCACGCCGAGCGCGGCATCTACCCGGTGGACGGCACCATTGCCCTGGACGGCGAAGTATTGCCCGAGCGGCACCTGGCGGTCCTGGTGCCGGGCCAGCCGGTGACGTTGACGGCGCAGGTGGCGTCGCGCGTGATGCTGCTCGGCGGCGACCCGACCGACGGCCATCGCTTTATTTTCTGGAATTTCGTTGCCAGCACCAAGGAAGCGATCGAAGCAGCTTCCCAGCGCTGGGAGGATGACCAGTTCCCGCGCGTGCCGGGCGAGAGCGATCGCATTCCGCTGCCCCAGCGCAAGCGCTAAAGGCGACTGCCTGCCGGGCCACGTTCAGACCGGGCTGGCCCAAGCCACGCGCGTGCCTTGCTGCAGGCAGTCGCGGATGGCGTCGATCTGCGTGGCGATCGGGCCAGGCACTGGCGCCTTGCCGTCCAGCACGAGGCGGATCCAGGCCGCGGTCTGGTCCACGTCACTGCCGGGCGGCAATTCCGGCACCTCAACGATGGAGCCCGATGTCGGGTCGACCAAGGTGCGTTGATGCCCGTCGTGCAGCCAGTCGATGCGGCTGTTGCGCCGGGCGTCGGCCACCACCTCGCCCTCGGTGCCTCGCGCCAGCAGCACATTGGCGGGCTCGCGCGAGAAATAATCGGTCAGGGTTTCGCGGTACTCGGGGTGGGTGTAGCTATACAGCCGCAGCGCCTCGGCCGGGCTGTGCGCGCCCACAGGCTGCAACATCTTGACCACCGTATGCGCGGAGTTGCGCAAGCCGATCTGCATGCGCTTGTCCAGCATCCGCGCCAGCGCCGGCGACAGCACGTCGATCGGCAGCACCGCCAGCGGGCCGGGCTGGGCATCCTTGCCGCGCAACTGGGATTCGGCCTGCGCCACGGTGCTGCACGGCAAGATCCCCAGCGCCTCGAACAGCGAGATGCTGGTGACGCGCCCGTTGAATTGGCGGGAGCCGTGTACCAGCACCGGAATGCCCTCGCGCGCCAGCAGCAGCGCCAGCAGCGGCACCAGGTTGGGCTGCTTGCGCGCGCCGTTATAGCTGGGGATCGACACCACGACGCGGTCCGCCGGGCCGGCCAGCGGCAGGCAATGCGCGTGCGCGGCATCGAGCATCCCGGCCAGCTCGTGCGGGGCCTCGCCCTTGATGCGATAGGCCATCAGCACCGCGCCCAGCTCGATATCGGCCACGCGGCCTGCCAGCATCGCATCGAACAGCGCCTGGGCATCTTCGCGCGGCAGCGCGCGGGCGCCGTTGACGCCCCGGCCGATTTCCTTGATGTACTTCGCGGCAGCGAAAGCAGGGGCGGCGGGGGCCGCAGGGGACGTAGGCGTGGCGGTCATGGCGGGTTGGGACTATGTGGTTTGAAGTCCATGATAGCGGAGCGGGCCGGCCGTGCCCATGACAGTCGCAATGCCGGCCCGGCCTCGCCCCCGGCACGGGAGTGGCCGGCCCGTCACGGCCCTCGCTCAGGCGGCTTCCTTCAGGGCGGGATTGCGCTGCTTGCGGTACAGGAAGTCCAGCACTGCCGTGCGGCATGCGTGGTAATCCTTGTCCTCGGCCAGCGCCATGCGCTCGCGTGGCCGCGGCAGATCCACCTTCAGCACTTCGCCAATGGTGGCCGCGGGGCCGTTGGTCATCATGACGATGCGGTCGGCCAGCAGCACCGCTTCATCCACGTCGTGGGTCACCATCACCACCGTGCTGCGCGTTTTCGCCACGATCTTGATCAGTTCATCCTGCAGGTGCGCGCGGGTGAGCGCATCCAGCGCGCCGAAGGGCTCGTCCATCAGCAGCACCTTGGGCTCCATGGCCAGCGCCCGGGCGATGCCTACGCGCTGCTTCATGCCGCCCGAGATCTCCTGCGGATACTTGGCTTCGGCATGCGTCAGGCCAACCAAGGCAAGCGTGCCGTGCGTGCGGGCCTTCAGCTGCGCCTTGCTCTCGCTGGCGCCGAACACGCGCTCCACGCCAAGATAGACATTGTCGAAACAGGTCAGCCAGGGCAGCAGCGAATGGTTCTGGAACACCACCGCCCGATCCGGGCCGGGGCCTGCGATCTCGCGCTCGGCGCAGATCAGCGCGCCGGCGCTGGGCCGGTCCAGCCCGGCCAGCAGGTTGAGCAAGGTGGATTTGCCACAGCCCGAATGGCCGATCAGCGTAATGAACTCGCCGCTGGCGATGGTCAGGTTGACATCGCGCAGGGCGACGAACGGCCCCTTCTTGGTCTTGAAGGTCTGCCCGACATTCTCGATACGGACGAACTTTTCCATGAGCTTCTCCTTGGGCGCCAGGGCGCGGTTGGCGACTTGGCGCCTTAGTTGCCGTAGCTGAAGCGCTTGGCCAGGCTGAGCAGCGCGTATTCGAGCAGCAGCCCGACCATGCCGATGATGAAGATCGCGATGACGATGTGTTCCACCTTCAGGTTGTTCCACTCGTCCCACAGCCAGAAGCCGATGCCGGTGCCGCCAGTGAGCATTTCCGCGGCCACGATCACCAGCCAGGCGGTACCGATGGACAGCCGCACGCCGGTGAGCATGTACGGCAGCACCGCGGGCAGCAGCACGCGGGTGAATACCTTCCATTCGGAAAGGTCGAGCACGCGCGCCACATTCAGGTAGTCCTGCGGCACACGGGTTACGCCCACCGCGGTATTGATCACCATCGGCCAGATCGAGCAGATGAAGATGGCCCAGATCGCCGCCGGGTTTGCCGATTTGAACAGCAGCAGGCCAATGGGCAGCCAGGCCAGCGGCGAGACCGGGCGCAGCAGGCTGATGATGGGCGCCATCATCGCGTTGAGAAAGGCGAAGCGGCCCAGCGCGAAGCCGGCCGGGATGCCGATCAATGCGGCCAGCCCGAAGCCTGCCGCCACGCGCGCCAGCGATGCCAGCACGTTCCAACCGATGCCCTGGTCATTGGGGCCGTTGCGGTAGAACGGGTCGGCAAACAGCGGCACGGCGGCATGCCAGGTGGCCGCCGGCGTGGGGATGGCGGGGATCATGGTGGCGATGCCGTGCCACATCAGCAGGAACAGCGCAAAGCCTGCTACCGGCGGCATCACCTTGAGCACCACGGCGGCGATGGCGTCGCGCCGTGCCGCGCGGCGCGCCTCGGCTTGCGCGGCGAGCGCGCGGCGCTCAGCGCGTTCATGGGCTTGCTGGTCGCCAACCACGGCAACCTCGGCATTGGTGCCGGCATCGGCAGGGGCGGCTTGGTTGGCGGCATGCGGGGCAGGCCGGGCTAGTGCATTCACGTCTGGCTCCTTCGGTGGCCGGCGCGTCGCCACGCCGGCGTTCAAGCGGCAATCAAAATCGGAATCACGCCGGGGCGCGTGCGCTTCAGGCCTTGATCTTGAAACCGTCGGCATAGGCCTTGGGGTCCTTGCTGGCATCCCACACCACGCCGTCGATCAGCTTCGCGGTACGGAAGTCGCTCTTGGGCAGCGGCACCTGCGCGGCCGCAGCGGCCTGTTTGTAGATGTCGATGCGATTGACCTTCTTCGCCACCTCCAGGTAGTCAGGGTGATCCTTGAGCAAGCCCCAGCGCTTTTGCTGCGTGAGGAACCACATGCCGTCGGAGAGGAAGGGATAGTTGGCGGCGCCGTCCTGGTAGAACTTCATCGAGTCCGGGTCGTCCCAGGTCTTGCCCAGGCCGTTGCTATAGCGGCCCAGCATGCGGTCCAGGATGATGTCCATGTCGGTGTTGACGTAGGACTTGGCGGCGATGGTCTCGGCGGTCTTGCGGCGGTTGGAAGCCGATGCGTCGATGTACTTCGAAGCGTCGAGCACGGCGGCCACCATTGCGCGTGCCGTATTGGGATACTTCTGAACGAATTCTGCCGTGGTGCCCAGGGTCTTTTCCGGGTGATCCTTCCAGATCGCCTGCGTGGTTTCCGCGGTAAAGCCGATCTTGTCGGCGATGGCGCGCGCGCCCCACGGCTCGCCCACGCAGAAGCCGTCCATGTTGCCCACGCGCATGTTGGCCACCATCTGCGGCGGCGGCACGGTGATGGCCTTGGCGTCCTGCATCGGGTTGATGCCGTTGGCGGCCAGCCAGTAGTACAGCCACATGGCATGGGTGCCGGTGGGGAAGGTCTGGGCGAAGGTGTACTCGCGCTTTTCCTTCATCATCAGCGCCTTCAGGCTGGCGCCGTCCTTGACGCCTTTCTCCGCCAGCTTGGATGACAGCGTGATGGCCTGGCCGTTGTGGTTCAGGTTCATCAGCACCGCCATGTCTTTCCTGGGGCCACCAATGCCAAGCTGCACGCCATAGATCAGCCCATACAGCACATGCGCCGCGTCGAGTTCGCCATTGACCAGCTTGTCGCGCACGCCGGCCCAGGAGGCTTCCTTGGTGGGCGTGATCTTGATGCCGTACTTCTTGTCGAAGCCGAGCGTGCCGGCCATCACGACCGAGGCGCAGTCCGTCAGCGGAATGAAGCCGATCCGCACCTCCGGTTTTTCCGGCGCGTCGGAGCCTGCCGCCCATGCGCCAGCGCGTACCAGGGGATCGACCAGGGTTATCACGCTGGCGCCGGCGATGGTAGCCAGGGCGCGGCGCCGTCCGTTGCTGGCGGGCACCGCATCGGCTCCCGTGGTGCTGGCGTCGGTGGCAACTGCTGCATGCAGCGACTTGGCAATCTTCAGGCGAGAGGGCATTGACACGTCTCCAAATAAAAAGCGTCCTGAACTGCTCCGCTTTCGCCAGAAATGCGGGGGCAGGTCAGGACGCCGTTGTCCCGTGATGCGGCGCGGCCATCGTTGGCGGCGCACATCGGTATGTGATCGGCCGTCGTTGGCCGATGCTTCGATTACGCAAGCCGCGTGCCAAGGGTCGGGAGGGCTGTTGTCGGGGTCTGACCGCCAGCGAGCGTGGGCAAGGAGCCAGAAGCGGGCGCGCCGAAGCGGCGTCCGTGCGCTGCCGGTGCGTGAAAGGTGATGCGCTCGCGCCATCCTTGTGCATTGCACCAAGCGCGTGCGGGGCGCATCGCGGCGCCCGAGCATGGTTTGTTCGGGGCTTAGCTCATCACATCGATGACCCGCCGTGCCGCCTCGACGAGCTTGATGCCGCGCTCCATTGCCATGCTGCGCAGCCGCTTGTAAGCCTCGTCCTCGGTCATGCCGCGCTCCTTCATCAGCAGGCCCTTGGCACGCTCCACTTCCTTGCGCTCGGCCAGCTGCAGCCGCGTGGCATCAAGCTCCGCACGCAGTTCCTGGTCCAGTTCGAAGCGCGCATAGGCCACATCCAGCACGGTCTTGACGCGTTCGGCGCGCAGGCCGTCGACGATGTAGGCGGTGATTCCTGCGCTCAGCGCGGCCTTGATGCGCTGGGCGTCGTCGTTGTCCGTGAAGAGCACGATGGGGCGCGGCGCGTGCTGGGTTGACACGCATACATGCTCGACCGTATCGCGCGCGGCGGACTCCGAGGCGATGATGATCAGGTCCGGCTGCCGCGCGGCGATCGCGTCGGGCAGCCGCAGGTCGGCGTCCACCGTTTCGATGTCCGTGAAGCCCGCAGACACGAGCCCGGCACGGATCGTCTCGATATTGAGCGGATCCTCGTCATGCGGATCGCGCACCAGCAAAATGCGTAGCGCGCGTGAACCCGACGCGGCGGGCGCGGGGCTGGCAGGACTCGTCGGGGCGGAGCGGGCTGGGGGGCGTCTGTTCATGGCGTCACTTGGAATGCCTCTTGCCACGCAAGATTCGCGCCGAGACGCCTTTCATTGTATTGCGGGGTTTCCCGGATTCAATGGCTGCCGGCGCACGCGGCCAGAACCGCCGGTGTATGCTATTGCCCTGCTGCGCGGCAGGGCGTCTACTGGCGATGCCAGCATGCTGGCGCGTAGTCTAAAACACAGAATATGCTTGGAGAGATGGATGACCGAATTCGTATTTGCCCCGCCGGCGCCCAACGGCGTGCCCGTGCGCGGCAGCAGCGCTCAGTTCCCGGTACGCCGGGTCTACTGCGTGGGCCGCAACTATGCCGCCCATGCCCGTGAAATGGGTTCGGATCCCGACCGCGAGCCGCCGTTCTTCTTCTGTAAGCCCGCCGACGCCGTGAGCTATGTGGCCGACGGTACCGTAGGCGCCTTCCCCTATCCGCAGGGCACCAGCAATTGCCACTACGAAGTGGAGCTGGTCGTTGCCATCGGCAAGGGCGGCAAGGACATTGCCGAGGCGGATGCCGCGAGCCACGTCTTTGGCTACGCGCTCGGCCTCGACATGACGCGCCGCGACCTGCAGAACGAATCGAAGAAGACCGGCCGCCCCTGGGAAACCGGCAAGGCCTTCGACAAGTCCGCCCCGATCGGCCCGATCGTGCCGGTGTCCGCCATCGGCCATCCGGAGAAGGGCGCGGTCACGCTGTCCGTCAACGGCGTGGAGAAGCAACGCGGCGACCTGTCGGACCTGATCTGGTCGGTGCCCGAAATGGTGTCCTATCTCTCCAAGCTGTTCGAGCTGCAACCCGGCGACCTGATCTACAGCGGCACGCCTGAAGGCGTGGGCCCGGTGGTCAAGGGCGATGTCATGCTGTGCAAGATCGAAGGCGTGGGCGAGCTCACCGTCAAGGTAGTCTGAGTCCATGCTCAAGCTTTACAGCTACTTTCGCAGCTCCGCCTCGTACCGGGTGCGCATTGCCTTGCAGTTGAAGGGCTTGCCTTACGAGTACCTGCCGGTGCATCTGTTGCGCGATGGCGGTCAGCAACTGCAGCCGGCCTACCGGGCGCTGAACCCCGATGCGCTGGTGCCGACCCTGCTGGATGACGATCACGTATTGATCCAGTCCGTGGCGATGGTCGAGTACCTCGACGAGACGCATCCCGAGCCGCCCCTGCTGCCGGGCAGCGCGCTCGACCGCGCTTACATCCGCGCGCTGGCGCTGGAGGTCGCGTGCGAGATCCATCCGCTGAATAACCTGCGCGTGCTGAAGTACCTCAAGCACACGCTGGGCGTGGCGGAGGAGGCCAAGGACGCGTGGTATCGCCACTGGGTCGAGCTGGGTTTCGAGTCGGTCAATACCAACCTCGTGCGCTCGGGCAAGGCTGGGCGTTTCTGCTTTGGCGATACGCCGACGCTGGCGGACATCTGCCTGGTGCCGCAGGTGTTCAACGCGCAGCGCTTCAATATCGACGTGGCCCGCTACCCGGCCATTGCCAAGGTGTTCGACGCCTGCATGGCGCTGCCCGCGTTCCAGCAGGCCGAGCCCAAGGCGCAGCCGGACGCCGAATAAGCTGCCACGCCAGGTTCGGCAGGCCGCAATAAGCAAGAAGCCCCGCAAGCGATTGCGGGGCTTTTTTACTGGCGAGCCGGGTGGGTTGCTCAGCCGAGCAGTGCGTCGGCGAATTCCTCGGCCTTGAAGGGCTGCAGGTCCTCGACCTTCTCGCCCACGCCGATGAAGTAGACCGGCACCGGGCGCTGGCGCGCGATCGCGGCCAGGATACCGCCCTTGGCGGTGCCGTCGAGCTTGGTCACGATCAGCCCGGTCAGGCCCAGCGCGTCGTCGAACGCCTTGACCTGGGACAGCGCGTTCTGGCCGGTGTTGGCGTCGATCACCAGCAGCGATTCGTGTGGCGCGTTCGGCATCGCCTTGGCGATGACACGCTTGACCTTCTTCAGCTCTTCCATCAGGTGCAGCTGCGTGGGCAGGCGACCCGCGGTATCGGCCATCACGATATCGATGCCGCGTGCGCGTGCCGCGTTGACCGCGTCGAAGATCACCGCCGCCGGGTCGCCACTTTCCTGCGAGACCACCGTGACATTGTTGCGCTCGCCCCAGATGGTCAACTGCTCGCGCGCGGCGGCGCGGAAGGTGTCGCCCGCGGCCAGCAGCACGGACTGGTCATAGCTCTGGAAGTGCTTGCACAGCTTGCCGATGCTGGTGGTCTTGCCGGCGCCGTTCACCCCCGAGATCATCATCACCAGCGGCTGCTCGCGGCCCAGGGACATGGTCTTCTCGAGCGGGCGCAGCAGCTCGGTCAGCAGCTCGCGCAGCGCGGCCTTGACGCCTTCGGCGGTTTCGATGCGTTCGGTCTTGACGCGGCGGCGCAGCGCGCTCAGCAGGTGCTCGGTAGCCTCGACGCCGGCGTCGGCCATGATCAGGGCCGTTTCCAGGTCCTCGAACAGGTCTTCGTCGACCTTGACGCCAACAAACAGCGTGCCCAGATTGCGGCTGGTCTTGGACAGGCCGGTGCGCAAACGTTGCATCCAGCCGCGCTTGGCCTCGGCGGAGGCGGCCGGCGGCGGGGTCAGGACCAGTTCCTCGGCAGCGGCCGGAGCCGCACTCCGGACTGGCTGGATGGCGGTTGGCGGGACGGGAACGGCGGCGGCCGGGGCAGGCCCGGCCGCGGGAATGGGGGGGGGCGCGCTGGCGGGCGCCGCGGCCGGAGTGGCGGCGGGCGCCGGGCTTTGCACCTCGGGCGGCGCACTGGCCGGTTCGGCCTTGCGCTTCTTCCAGAAACTAAACATTGGGAAAGGGGTCAATACCCCGGTAGAATCAATCGCCAAAATTCTAGCAGACGGGGTCCCATGAACCATTGTGCTGTCAGGTCCAGGTCGGGCGCCGCCCGTACCGCTTCGCTTCTTGCCGGCGCCGGCGCTGTTCGCCCGGCCGCTTTCTCCCGGCGCCTCGTTCCCACCCTCTTGTTGATCGCGATGCCCTGGTTCGGCGCGGCCTATGCGCAGACCGCCGTGGCGCCGCCGCCGTTGCCGGCTGGCCAGGCCCCCGCCGCGCAAACCGCCGCGGCGCAGGCCGATACCACCGAGTTCAAGCTGTCCAACGGCATGCGGGTCATCGTCAAGGAAGACCATCGCGCGCCCACCGTAGCCCACCAGATCTGGTATCGCGTGGGTGGCATGGATGAGGTCAGTGGCACCACTGGCGTGGCGCACATGCTTGAACACATGATGTTCAAGGGTACACCAAAGGTCGGGCCGGGCGAGTTTTCCAAGCAGATCGCCGCACTGGGCGGGCGCGAGAACGCCATGACCAACCGCGACTTCACGCTCTATTACCAGCAGATCAGCAAGCAGTACCTGCCGAAGATGATGGAGCTGGAAGCCGACCGCATGGCCAACCTCATCATCAAGAAGGATGAGTTCGAGCGGGAAATGAAGGTCGTGATGGAAGAGCGGCGCCTGCGCACGGACGACTCCGCGCGCGGCACGGTCTACGAGCAGTTGCTGGCCACCGTCTACACCGCCGGGCCCTACCGGCATCCCGTGATCGGCTGGCCGGCCGACCTGGTCAACATGCGCGTGGAAGACGTGCAGGCCTGGTACAAGAACTGGTACGTGCCCGACAACGCGCTGCTGGTGATAACGGGCGACGTCACGGCGGCCGAGGTCAGGGCGCTGGCGGAGCGCACCTACGGCAAGCTCAAGGCCCGCACGCTGCCGCTGCGCAAGGACCAGCAGGAGCCGGCGCAGAAGGGCATCAAGCGGATCTGGGTCAAGGCCCCAGCCGAGAACCCCTACGTGGTCCTGGCGTACAAGGTGCCGCGCCTGCGCGATGTCGAGAGGGACGTCGATCCCTACGCCCTGGAAGTCCTCTCCGCCGTGCTCAATGGCTATGACAACGCCCGCCTGACGCGCGACCTGGTGCGCGAGCGCCGCATCGCCGACGACGTCAACGTGGGCTACGACAGCATCAACCGCGGCGAGTCCCTGATGGTGCTCGACGGTACGCCGGCCACCGGCCATACCACCGAGGAGATTGAGCGCGCGCTGCGCGACGAGATCGCCCGCATTGCGCGCGAAGGCGTGTCGCCCGCAGAGCTCAAGCGGGTCAAGGCGCAGGTGGTGGCGGCGCAGATCTACAAGCGCGACTCGGTGTTCGGGCAGGGCATGGAGATCGGCGTGGCCGAGATCGCCGGTATTTCCTGGCGCCAGCTCGACCGCATGCTCGACAAGATCAAGGCCGTCACGCCGGAACAGGTGCAGGCGGTGGCGGGCAAATACTTCAACGACGATAACCTGACCGTGGCGACCCTGCTGCCGCAGCCGATCGACCCGAACAAGGCGAAGGCTCCGGCCGGCGCCGCCGACTCGCTCCGCTGAGCGCTCTAGAGGACAGGACCCAAGATGCCTCTCTTTGCCCCGACGATCCCGTCGCCACGCCTGTTGCGCCGCCTGGCAGGCGCGGCTTGCGGTGCGCTTGCCCTGATCGCCTCGCAGGCCGCGCTGGCTGCGATCCCGATCGAGCAGTGGACCACCTCCACCGGCGCCCGCGTGTATTTCGTGCGCAGCCCGTCCATTCCCATGCTCGACGTCAATATGGATTTCGACGCCGGCAGCCGCTATGACCCGGCCGGCAAGGCCGGCCTTGCCACGCTCGCCTCGGCCCTGCTCGACAAGGGCGCGGCCGCGCAGGATGGCCAGCCGGCCCGCGATGAAGCGCAGGTGGCTGACGCCTTCGCCGACACCGGCGCCGACTTCGGCGGCGCCGCCAGCAGCGATCGCGGCGGCATCGGCCTGCGCACGCTGACTTCCGAGCCGGAACTCAGCCAGTCGCTCGCGCTGGCCGGGCAGCTGATCAAGGCGCCGGCCTACCCGGACGCCGTGGTGGCGCGCGAGAAGCAACGCCTGATCACCGCCATCCGCGAGGCCGATACCAAGCCCGGCGTGATCGCCGACAAGATGGTGTCGCGTGCGATCTATCCGTCGCACCCGTATGGCGTGTCGCCGACCGAGGCCAGCGTCGAATCGATCACCCGAGCCGATATCGAGCGCTTCTGGCGGGACAATTTCACGGCGTCGCGTGCCGTCTTGACGCTGATCGGCGCCATCGACCGCAAGCAGGCTGAGGCCATTGCCGAGCAGCTGACGCGCGGCCTGCCGGCTGGCGCCACACCGCCTACGATGCCCCCGGTGCAGCTCAAGATCCCGGCTAGCGAGCAGCGCGTGCCGCATCCGGCGCAGCAGGCTACGGTAGCCATCAGCCAGCCCGCCATCGCGCGTGGTGATCCCGACTACTTTGCCCTGCTGGTGGGCAACTACGTGCTCGGCGGTGGCGGCTTCAGCTCGCGCCTGACCGACGAGGTGCGGGAAAAGCGCGGCCTCACCTACGGCGTCGACAGCTACTTCGCACCCGCCAAGCAGGCAGGCCCCTTCGGCATCAGCTTGCAGACCAAGAAGGCACAGACCAATGAAGCGCTGGCGCTGGTGCGCAAGGTGCTGGCGCAGTACGTGGCGCAAGGCCCCACCGACACCGAACTGAAGGCCGCCAAGGACAATCTGGTCAACGGCTTCCCGCTGCGCATCGACAGCAACCGCAAGCTGCTGACCAATGTGGCCAATATCGGCTGGTACGGGCTGCCGCTGGACTACCTTGACACCTGGACCGCCCAGATCGGCAAGGTTACCCGTGCCCAGGTCCGCGAAGCCTTCCAGCGCCACGTGTTCCCGGACGCCATGGCGACCGTCATCGTGGGTGGACCGGAATAACGCAGTGACAGGAGCGGGCGCCGGGAGGCGTTCCCGGCGCTTGCGCTTTTCCGCGCCGCAGGCTCTACAATCACGGCATGAATTCGCGTACCCGATCTCCCTCGCCCGCTGCCAGCGGGCGATCCCCATCCCCCTCGCCGCGGCAGTCTCCTGCCCAGGTTCGCATCATTGGCGGCAAGTGGAAGCGCACGCCGTTGCCCGTGCTCGATGCCGAAGGCCTGCGTCCCACCCCTGACCGCGTGCGTGAGACCCTGTTCAACTGGCTTGGGCAGGACATGTCCGGGCTGGCTTGCCTCGACCTGTTTGCCGGCTCCGGCGCACTGGGTTTCGAGGCTGCCTCCCGGGGTGCCCAGCAGGTCACCATGGTCGAAGCCAATCCGCGCGTGGCCAAGCAGCTGCGTGACAACCAGTACCGGCTCGACGCCCAGCAGATCCGGGTGGTGCAAGGCGATGCATTCGCGACCGCGGCACAGATGCCGTCGGCCAGCTTCGACGTGGTGTTCCTCGATCCGCCCTTTGCCGAAGACTGGCTTGGCCCCGCGCTGGAGCATGCGGCGCGGCTGTCACGTCCAGGCGGTGCCGTGTATGTGGAAACAGATCGCGCCCTGATCGGGCCCGACGCGCCCGTGCCGGCGGCGCTCGAGATCGTGCGGCATGCACGGGCTGGGGCGGTGCACTTCCATTTGTTGCAGCACAGGAACCTCTGAGGGGCTGGTGGCCGCGGGCATTGTGACCGGCCACCTGCACGCAAGATGCGGCGGCGCGGCAAAACCGCGATGTGGCGGCTTGCAAGTGCCGCGTTTAGAGTTACACTACGCCGCTGTCGCCAACGCTCGTCACGCAGCCTTGGCTCCAGCCCTCACCATAGTGGGCGGGGTCGATCGGTCCATCCAGGATCGGCAGCGGGCAGAACAAGGAGGAAGCATGGTCGTCGCGGTCTATCCCGGCACTTTCGACCCAATGACCCGGGGCCACGAGGATCTGGTGCGCAGAGCATCCAATATCTTCGATGAGCTCGTGGTCGGCGTGGCGCATAGCCCCAACAAGCGCCCGTTCTTTTCGCTGGAAGAGCGCATAGGCATCGCCCGTGAAGTCCTGGGCCACTATCCCAATGTGCGCGTCGAAGGTTTCTCCGGCTTGCTCAAGGATTTTGTCCGCAAGAACAATGCGCGCGTGATCGTGCGGGGTTTGCGCGCGGTTTCCGACTTCGAGTACGAGTTCCAGATGGCGGGCATGAACCGCTACCTGCTGCCGGACGTGGAAACCATGTTCCTGACGCCGTCCGACCAGTACCAGTTCATCTCCGGCACCTTCGTGCGCGAGATCGCGGTGCTTGGCGGCGATGTCAGCAAGTTTGTGTTCCCCTCGGTCGAACGCTGGCTTGCGGAAAAGATCAGCAGCAAAACGGAATAAAATAGAGTCTTGCAACATGTCGGCCGCGGCCAGTCGGGCGCGGGGCATGCTGGGTTCAAAGGAAACACCATGGCACTATTGATCACCGACGACTGCATCAATTGCGACGTTTGTGAGCCGGAGTGCCCAAACGAAGCCATTTCGATGGGGCCCGAGATCTATGAGATCGACCCCAACAAATGTACCGAATGCGTTGGGCACTTCGACGAGCCGCAGTGCCAGCAGGTTTGTCCTGTGGCTTGCATCCCGCACGATCCCAACCGCATTGAGACGCGCGAGATCCTGATGGATCGCTACCGTCTCCTTACGGCGGCCAAACGGGCAGCCTGAGTTGCCACAGCGGCTTGCGGCACGAAGTTCGCATCACAAAAAACCCCATGACCTTCGCGGTGATGGGGTTTTTTGTTTGGGCACGCGCGTTCAGCGGTTTCAGCGGTTCGTATGCAGTTCCAGCATGGCGCGCTCGGACTCGCCTTTGGCCAGCAACCCAAGCGGTGCGATGCTGCGGTCGATGGCTTCGTCGATGGCCTGCTGCTCCTCGCGGCGTGGTGGCTTCAGCACGAAATTGATCACATCTTCGCGCTCGCCGCCGCCACCGGCCGCATTGCGCGGATGGCCGACGCCAATGCGCAGGCGCCAGTAGTCCTGGGTGGTCAGGTGTGCGGAAATGTCCTTGAGGCCATTGTGGCCACCCGCGCCACCGCCACGCTTGAGCTTGACGGTGCCCGAGGGCAGGTCCATCTCGTCATGGGCCACCACGATCTCGTCCGGCAGGATCTTGTAGAAGCGTGCGAGCGATACCACGGACAGCCCGGAGCGGTTCATGAAGGTGGACGGCTTGAGCAGCCAGATTTCCTGGTCCCACAGCCGGGCGCGCGCTGCCAGCCCATGGAAGCGGCCTTCCACGCGCAGGGTGACGCCGCCCATGCGGGCCAGCTGATCGACCAGCCAGAAGCCGGCATTGTGGCGCGTGGCTTCGTATTCCGCCCCGGGGTTTCCGAGGCCGACGATGAGTTTGATCATGCGTTGTACTTCTTGGTTGATGGGGCTCGACGCACTAGGCGCGGGGCGGCTGGCAACTGCTTGGCTGCAACTACAACTGCAAATTCAAAATCAACTGCAGTTTCACCACCCCTGCGGGGCGGCGACCTACTTTTTTGTCTTGCCAAAAAAGTAGGCAAAAAAGGCGCGCCGGATGGGGCGACACCCCCTCAGGATTTCACGAAAAGAGCGGCCGGGACCCAAACTCGCATCGCCTTACGGCGATACTCAAACATGGGTCCCTCTTTTCCGCACTTTTCGTGAAATCCCGAGGCGCCCCATACGGCCTTGGCACACCTTGACGGCTCGCTTCGCATCGCGCATGGGTGTGCTGCCAGAAGCCAAGCATACGCGAACCTCGGGACGAAAAAAAACCGCCGGACGCGCCGGCGGTTTTTTCTTGCGGCTGCGAGAGCCGTCCTGTTGCACGGCCCAAAGGCCGCGTTCAGGGTACTCAGGCAGCAGGCGTTTCGCCTTCGGCAGCTTCCGACACGCCGCCGGCCGGCAGCGAGATGCTGGCGATAGCGGGGTTTTCGTCACCGTGGGTGATGGCGCTCACGCCCTTCGGCAGCTTCACGTCGGACAGGTGCAGGGTCTGGCCCAGTTCTGCATTGCCCAGGTCCACTTCGATGAACTCAGGCAGGTCGGCCGGCAGGCACGACACTTCCAGTTCGTTCAGGATGTGGTTGACGATGCCATGGCCCAGCTTCACGCCCGGGGCGTTTTCCTGGTTCATGAAGTGCAGCGGCACCTTGACGTGGATCTTGTCGGTGGCCGACACGCGTTGGAAGTCAACGTGCAGGACCAGCGGCTTGAACGGGTGCATCTGGAAAGCGCGCAGCAGGGCCTTTTCAGCCTTGCCTTCCACTTCGAGGTCGAGAATCGACGAGTGGAATGCTTCTTTCTTCAGCGCGTGGAACAGTGCGTTGTGATCGAGTTCGATCATCTTGGGTTCGGCTGCGCCGCCATAGATGATGCCGGGGGTCTTGCCGGCGTTGCGCAGGCGGCGGCTCGCACCCGTTCCCTGTACGCTACGCTCGAAGGCTACTACTTTCATGATGACTCCAAATGTAAGAGGGCTGTCCGCGACCAGACAGCCCGATGAACCTCGTCACGTGCCGTAATCGGGGTGTTACTCCCCAAAAAAACAGCCGCAAACGCGGTAAAGCCTTGAATTCTATCAGGAATCGGCAAACAGCGACATGATCGAGTCGCCCTTGACGATCCGGGTAAAGGTCTCTGCCAGCAGCGATGCGGTCGAGAGCTGGCGAATCTTGCCGGACTGGATCGCATCGTCGCGCAGCGGAATCGTGTCGCACACCACCACTTCATCCAGTTCGGAGTCGGCGATGCGGGCAGCCGCGCCACCGGACAGGACCGGGTGGGTACAGTAAGCGAATACCTTCAGCGCGCCGCGTTCCTTGAGCACCTGGGCCGCCTTGCACAGGGTGCCGCCGGTGTCGATCATGTCATCCATGATCACGCAGTTGCGGCCGTCGACTTCACCGATGATGTTCATCACTTCGGCCACGTTGGCCTTGGGACGACGCTTGTCGATGATGGCCAGGTCGCAGTTCAACTGCTTGGCCAGCGCACGGGCGCGCACCACGCCGCCGACGTCGGGCGAGACCACCAGCAGATTGCCGTAGTTCTTCTCGCGCAGGTCGCCCAGCAGAACCGGGGAGGCGTAGATGTTATCAACCGGGATATCGAAGAAGCCCTGGATCTGGTCGGCGTGGAGGTCCATGGTCAGGACGCGCTCGACGCCGGCAACTTCCAGCATGTTGGCTACCACCTTGGCCGAGATCGCGACGCGCGCCGAACGCGGGCGGCGGTCCTGGCGGGCATAGCCAAAGTAGGGCATGGCGGCAGTGATGCTGCGTGCCGAAGCGCGCTTGAGCGCATCGACCATCACCATCAGTTCCATCAGGTTGTCGTTGGTCGGCGCGCAGGTGGACTGCAGCACGATGACGTGCTTGCCGCGAACATTTTCCTGGATTTCAACTTGGACTTCGCCGTCGGAGAACCGACCGACCTGGGCCTTCCCGAGCGGGATGCCGAGGTGCTGAACGACAGCCTCCGCGAGTTTGGGGTTGGCGTTGCCGGTAAAAACCATCAAGCCTTCGCTGCTCATTCGGTGCACCTGTCTTGCTACTGGAGGGGGAAACGATTGCTGCCGGCTAGTGCCGGCAGCTTTTCGTGCAGGTCCGTAAGGACACTGTAGGATGTAATGGCAGGGGAAGAAGGATTCGAACCTTCGAATGCCGGAATCAAAATCCGGTGCCTTGACCAACTTGGCGACTCCCCTACACAACCGGGTACGTCCATCGTCACATTCAACTGACTGCGACGCCGAACGAAAAACTTTTATGCGAGCGTTGCGAGTGGGTGTTGCGATAAACTCTTCGCACACCTGCCATCCCATTCGGGAGGCAACCGGTCTAGTACCTGCTGCGCAGTTTGCTCGTCGTTGAATCGTGCAAACACGCAGGCTCCGGAACCGGTCATCCTTGCATGTGGACTGTACTGTCTCAACCATTCAAGGGCTCGGGCAACTTCGCCGAACTTCACTGTTGCTATCGCTTCCAGGTCGTTGCGACCGAAACCGAACTTGTTTGTGCATCCAGTGAAGTCCGCTATTATGGAGATCGCTGTATCCCTTGTCAAGCGCTTGTCTGAAAAAATTGCAGCGGTCGGAACATGCTGCCGTGGATGGATGATCACGAACCAGCTTTCAGGCAATTCGACCGTCGTCAGTTCCTCGCCAATCCCTTGCGCGAATGCGTTTTCTCCATGCACGAAGAACGGCACGTCGGCACCTAGCGAAAGGCCGATGCGCTTGAGTTCGTCGCGTCCCAGGCCCAGCCCCCAAAGATGATTCAGTGCCAGCAGCGTGGTCGCCGCGTCCGACGATCCGCCGCCGATGCCGCCGCCCATCGGCAGCCGCTTGGCAATCGCGATGTCCGCGCCAAAGCGGGTGCCGCCAGCTTGCTGCAAGGCCTGCGCGGCGCGCACGATCAGGTCGCTCTGCGCCGGTACGCCCGGCACGTCGCTGATGCGCTCGATGCGGCCATCATCGCGGCGGAAGAAGTCGAGCGTATCGCTCCAGTCCACCAGTTGGAAAACCGTCTGCAGCGTGTGGTAGCCATCCGCGCGGCGTCCGGTCACATGCAGGAAGAGATTCAGCTTGGCGGGCGCCGGGCAGCCGCGCAGCGCCGGCGCAGGCAAGGTGCGGGCCGTGCTCATTGTGCTTGCTCCGGATCGATGACCAGGCGTACCGAGAGCGGGTTGGCTGCGCCGTCGCGCGCGAGGTCGATGCGGCGCGGACTCGCCGCGGCCGGCGTGGATGGTGTCGTGGGTGCGGCTTCCTGCCATGCCACGTAGCGCACGGTCCAGCCGTTCTGCGCCAGGGTAGCCAGCCGTCCGTTGTCGTCACGCGTGGTGCGCGCCGGGCTGCCGGGCGCGGGGCGGGCGTGCAGCCAGTCGCGCAGGCCCGCCACCGGCAGCGAAAATCCAAGCGCTTCTTCCAGCAAGGTATCGACTTCGGGCGCGTTGCGCGGTGGCTGGTTGGGCAGGTCGAGCGTGGCCCCCGAAGGCGTGGAGGTGACGACCGCCAGGGTCTGGCCCAGCGGCGAGATCAGGTCCAGGCGCACATTGCGGCCTTGCTCATGCCACTGGAAGCTGCCCTGGACGCCTTCATCGCGGCCGTAGCGCACGTAGTTGGCGGCGAAGCGGCCGCTGAGGTCGCGAGCCTGGGCGGTCTCGCCGGCGTCGAACTGCCGCGTGGGCGTGATGCTGGCGCAGGCGGCGAGCCATAAGGGGGCGCTCAGGCAGAGCAGGGCAAGGCGTCGGGATGTGGGCATGGCGTTTGACGTGCGCGCCGGCGCCGCCGGGCGCCGGGCTGCCGGCCCGGCGCGAGGGCCGGGCGGCGGATGATTGCGGGTGATCGGAATGCTGCCTGATGGTTGCGGACGGCTGCGGACGACAGGATGCTACTTGGACAGCGCGGAGAGCGGGACGTTATAGCGGCGCAGGGTGTCGATCAGGATGACGTTATCCGGCTCGATCTTGGCGGCTTCGGTCCAGGTCTTGCGGGCCTCGTCCTGCTGGCCGAGCTGCCACAGCACCTCACCGAGGTGGGCGCCGATTTCGGCCTCGGGCGCCTTGGCGTACGCGTTGCGCAGCAGCTCAGCGGCCGGTTGCAGCTGGCCCAGGCGGAACTTGACCCAGGCCAGGCTATCCATGATGTAGGGATCGTCCGGGCCCAGCGCGGAGGCTTTTTCCAGCAGCTGGAGGGCCTCGGGCAGGCGCACGTTGCGGTCCGCAAGCGAATAGCCCAGGGCGTTATAGCCCTGCTTGGCTTCCGGCTGCATGGCGATCACGCGGCGCAGCAGCTTTTCCATGCTGTCGTAGCGCTTCTCGCGCTCATCGAGCATGGCGAGTTCATAGACCCAGTCCGAGTTGTCGGGCTCCGCCGCGGCGCGTTCATCCAGCACCTTGCGGGCGCGGTCATAGGACTTGGCGTCGATCAGCATGCCAACTTCTGCCTGGCGGATAGCGGTCATGCGCTGCGCGCGCTGGTCGGGCTCGGGTATATCCTCGGCATCGGCCAGCATGTCGTTGAATACCGCCTGGGCGTCGTCGAGCTTGCCCATGCGGCCCAGCAACTGCGCGCGCTTGACGGCTGCAGCCGGCGCGAGGCGGGCGTCGTCGATACGGTCGAGCCAGGCTACGGCCGCCGGGTAGTCCTTCTTTTCCTCGGCAATCTGCGCCAGGTACTGGTAGGCGATATCCGGGCTGGCCGCCGGCACTTGCTCGGCGAGTTGCAGGTATTCCTTCAGGTACAGCTCGGCTTCGTCGTAGCGCTTGGACTGCAGGCTGGTGAGGCCGAGGGCGAGCGGCACACGCGGATCCTTCGGCGCAATCTTGCGCAGCGTCTCGAACTCCGCGCGCGCGGCCTGCAGGTCGTTTTGCTGCAGGTAGAGGCGGGCCAGCGTGATGTGCCCGTTGACCGAGGCCGGGGCCTTGTTGACGAACGCCTTGAGCCCGGCAATGGCCTGGTCCGGCGCGCTGTCGGCGCGCAACTCGGCAGCCATCAGCGCGGCGCCTTCGAAGTCGGGGCGGATCCTCTGGGCCTCGTCGAGCTCGGCCAGGGCGCCGGGAATATCGCTGGCGGCTTCCTTGGCGCGCGCAAGGGCAAGGTGAGTTTCGGCCGATTTCAGGTCGTTCGCCACCAGGCGCTGCAGCAGCGCGGCCGCGCCGGCGGGGTCGCTGGTGCGCGAAAGCTGCTGCTGCATCTGCAGGATGGCCTCCGGCCGCTGGCTCGGCGGCACGCCATTGAGCTGCAGAGCCAGCAGGGGTTCGGCTTCGTCCCATCGGCCGCTAAGGACCAGCAGGGTCGACAGCACCTGCCGCGCACCGGCGGAGGTGGGCGCAAGCTCGGTCCACAGCCGCGCGGCGTCAAGCGCTTGCTGGGCGCTGCGGGCATTGAACGCGATCTCGGTGGCGCGTTGGGCAAAGCGCGGGTCGCGCGTATTACGAGCCAGTTCCAGATACGTCTGGTAAGCGGGGCCGACCACGCCGCGCTGGACGGAGATTTCCGCGGCCAGCACCCGATAGAGGATGTCCGCGGTGAGCGGCACCGTCGGCAGCGGCATCTTCGGCGGCAGCGGGTTCGAGCGGATTGGCGTCGTGGCCTCCGCGGCGACCTTCATCGCGGGCTTGCCGTCCGCGGGCGCGGCGTGGCTGGCAAGCGGCGCCAGGGCGCAGACTGCCACCGCGGCCGCAGCCGTGGCCGCGAGCCTGTGACGCAGCGGCCGCCGGGGGGAGAGAAGTTGAGCGGTGGTCATCGGGGTACGGTCCAGGCGGTCCGACATGTGGGTGGGTGCTCCAGCACTCAAAGGCGATGGGGAAGGTAAAGGCATTGTAGCCTGCCGCTACAATGCTTTGCTTATCCGCATGGCACCGGCACGGCTGGGGTCTCTGGCGGTTTGAGTGGCACAAAAGGGAGAGGTTCGATGCCTGAGTTGCCGGAGGTCGAAGTGACCCGGCGCGGCTTGCTGCCGCATGTGGTTGGGCGGCGCATTGCCGACGTGGTGGTGCGCCATCGCGGCCTGCGCTGGCCGGTCGAGCCGGATCTGGAGTCGCAGCTGGCCGGGCGGGTGATCGCGCGCATCGAGCGGCGTGGCAAATACTTGCTGCTGGAGTGCGTGCGCCCTGACGGCGAGGCTCCCGGATGGCTGCTGATCCACCTTGGCATGACCGGCACGCTGCGGGTGTTGCCTCAGGCGCCACCGCCGGGCACGCACGATCACCTTGACCTGGTCCTTGCCGAGGCCGACGGCGCGGGCGATGCGCAGCCCGGCGCAGCCGCCAGCAGCCTGGTGCTGCGCTTTCGCGATCCGAGGCGCTTTGGCGCGGTGCTGTGGAGCCTGCTCGAAGAGTCGCAATTGCCGACCCATCCGCTGCTGAGCAAGCTCGGCATCGAGCCTTTCGACCCGCGTTTCGACGGGGCCTGGCTCTATCGCCTGGGACGCGGGCGCAGCGCGGCCATCAAGACCGTGCTTCTCGCCGGCGACATCGTGGTGGGCGTGGGCAATATCTATGCATCGGAAAGCCTGTTTGCCGCTGGCATCCGCCCCACCACGCCAGCCGGGCGCCTGTCGCTGGCGCGTTGCGAACGCCTGGCCGAGGCCGTGCGCGACACGCTGGCCCGCGCGATCGAGCGCGGCGGCAGCACGTTGCGCGACTTTGTCGGCAGCGATGGCAGCAATGGCTATTTCCAGCTGGATTGCGCCGTGTACGACCGCGCCGGCCATCCATGCCGGGTCTGCGGCACCACCATCCGGCAGATCGTCCAGGGGCAGCGCTCCACGTTCTACTGCCCGAGCTGCCAGCGTTGAGCGCGGCGCCGCCGTGCCTGCGGCTCCCGTTGCGCGAGCCGTACGAGAGTGACGATTGCCTATCTTCTTGCGAATGTGGCGCCAACCCGATGGCCCGGCGCAACAGGGAAGGCGGCGGGCGACTCGAATTTCACAAAAATCCGCCGTAAACCTGTATCTTGAAGAGCGTAAAAAAGTGTTACAAAGACATCATGTCACCGCCCGGGTGCCGTCCATCGGACATCGAGATGTCCGGCCTGCAGCGCCGTCGCGGGGGCTTTTCGCCAAGCCGATCCCAGTGCCAATGACAACCCTCGCCCTACAATTCGAACAATACGGCGCCTGGAGAACCGGGGTACTCCACTCCCTGGCCGAATTCCGCTCCTGGCTGCAGCAGCACGATCTCTACGACGCCCAGGCTGATGAACGCGTCCAGCGCATCCAGGGCGTGCTCAAGAGCGACCGGCTCAAGGTGGCGTTCATCGCGGAGTTCTCGCGGGGCAAGAGCGAGCTGATCAACGCGATTTTCTTTGCCGACTACGGCCGTCGCATCCTGCCGTCTTCCGCGGGGCGCACCACGATGTGCCCGACCGAGCTGCGCTACGACGAAGCCGAGGCGCCGTGCATCCGGCTGCTGCCGATCGAGACGCGCCTGCAGGAAGCCTCC
Organism: Cupriavidus basilensis; assembly: GCF_008801925.2. Classification (NCBI taxonomy): domain Bacteria; kingdom Pseudomonadati; phylum Pseudomonadota; class Betaproteobacteria; order Burkholderiales; family Burkholderiaceae; genus Cupriavidus; species Cupriavidus basilensis. The sequence continues at coordinate 505,798 of NZ_CP062803.1, forward strand.
ACCGCCGATTTCCTTGACGTCGAGGCGCACTGGCATACCGTGCCGCTCGACCCCTCGTCGCCCGATGGCATGCTGGATGCGTTCCGGCACGTGGTCGAGACCAACCGTGTCACGCGCGAGATGGCCGAGTCGCTTGGCCTGTATAACGAGAACGATCCCGACGCCGCCTACGCGCTCGATGCCGACGGCATGGTGGAGATTTCCCGCTGGCGCCACGCGGTCATCAACTTCCCGCATCCGCTGTTGCGCCAGGGCCTGGTCATCCTCGACACGCCGGGCCTGAACGCGATCGGCACCGAGCCCGAGCTGACGCTGCGCCTGATTCCGGACGCGCATGTCGTGGTGTTCATGCTGGCGGCCGACGCCGGCGTGACCAAGAGTGACCTCGACCTCTGGCGCAGCCATGTGAGCGCAGGCCACCGCAAGGGGTGCCTGGCGGTACTTAACAAGATCGATGGCCTGTGGGACCCGCTCAAGTCGCCGGCCGAGACCGCGGCCGAGATCACGCGCCAGGTCACCACCAGCGCTCATGTGCTGGGCATCGACGAGTCACGCGTCTACCCGGTGTCGGCGCAGAAGGGCCTGGTGGCCAAGGTCACCAACGACGACGACTTGCTGGCGCGCAGCGGCCTGCCGCAGTTCGAGCACGTGCTGTCTGACCAGTTGATCCCGCAGCGGCGCGAGATCGTCGCCGACCAGGTGCAGCGCTCGGTCGAGGAAATGGCACGCGGCGCGCAGCAACTGCTGCAAAGCCGCCGCCGCAGCATCGTCGAGCAGTTGTTCGAGCTGCGCGGGCTGCGCGGCAAGAACCACGCGATGGTCAAGCATATGCTGATGCGCGTGCAGTCGGAGAAAGAAGAGTTCGAGCAGAGCATCGCCAAGTTCCAGGCGCTGCGGCTGGTGTTCGGGCGCCATAGCGCGGACATCATCAAGAGCCTGCAGCTGCGCGACGTGCGCCGCACCATGCGCGAGCGCCGCGAGCAGATGAAGGAGCGTTTCTTCTCGCGCGGCATGCGCGAGGACATGGATGCCTTGTTCGTGCGGCTCGGTGAACTGGTCAGCGAGGCCGACCAGAAGATCACCCAGCTTCACCAGCTCACCGACAGCATGTACCGCCGCTTCAATGCCGAGCATGGCTTTACGCTGCCCGCGCCGATCCAGTTTGTCACCGCGCGCTACGTCAGCGAATTGCAGCAGACGCTGGGGTTGGCCCACACGCACTTCGGCGCCATGAACATGCTCACGCGCTCGCGCCCGCAGCTGGTGCAGAGCGCGTTTTCCACCATCGCCACCCGCGTGCTGGAAACCTTCCGGGATCTGAACCGCGATATCGAGATCTGGCTCAAGTCGGTGATGACGCCGCTGGAGGCGCAGGTGCGCGAGCACCAGAAACAGTTGCGCCGCCGGGTCGATTCGATCGAGCGCATCCACGAGGCCACCGACACGCTCGAGAGCCGCATCGCGCAGCTCGAGGAAGTACTCAACGGCCTGGACGATCGCAGCGGGCGCATCGAATCGTTCTCCAGGCGGATCCTGCAGCCGGACGCCGACGAGGGGCAGCTCCGGGCGTTCGCGGCCTGAAGCGCGGCCGGAGCAAGTCCGGCGGCGAATGCAGGTGGCAAGGGCTGGTGGCGGCGAGGCGGTATCATGACACGCCGCCGCTTCCGGCGCTGTTGCTCTGTTGCCTTACCCGTCACGTACCCGATGCCCCGCAAGCCCGCTGCTTCTCCTGCCGTTTCATCCGATCTTTCCCCCGCCGTGGTTCCTGCCAATTTCGCCGCGCGCGTGGTGGGCTGGCAGCGTGTGCACGGGCGCCATGACCTGCCGTGGCAGAACACCCGCGACCCTTACCGTATCTGGCTGTCCGAGATCATGCTGCAGCAGACCCAGGTCAGCGCGGTGATCGAGTATTTCCAGCGTTTCGTTGGCCGGTTGCCAACCGTGGCCGCATTGGCCGAGGCCAGCGCGGACGAGGTGATGGCGCTGTGGGCCGGGCTTGGCTACTACTCGCGCGCGCGCAACCTGCACCGCTGCGCCAAGGCAGTGATGAGCGAGCACGGCGGTGTGTTCCCGACCGACCCCGAGGTGCTGGCGACGCTGCCCGGCATCGGCCGCTCCACCGCGGCAGCCGTGGCGGCGTTCAGCGCCGGCGTGCGCTCGCCGATCCTGGATGGCAACGTCAAGCGCGTCTTTGCCAGGTTCTTTGGTATCCATGGCCATCCCGGTGTCAAGGCGGTGGAGAACCGCATGTGGCAACTTGCCGATGCGGTCCTGCCCGCCAAGGGGCCGGCGCAAGCCGAGGACATGGTGTCCTACACCCAGGGCGTGATGGACCTTGGCGCCACGGTCTGTTCGCGCGGCAAGCCAGCCTGCCTCGCCGCCGCCGCGTCGTGCCCGCTGGCCAGCGACTGCGTGGCGCGCCGCGACGGGCTGACCGGCGTGCTGCCCACGCCAAAGCCGCGTGCCGCCATTCCCGAGCGCAGCACCGTGATGCTGCTGGTGCGCCGCGGCCGCGAGGTCCTGCTCGCACTGCGCCCGGACAGCGGCATCTGGGGCGGGCTGTGGAGCCTGCCCGAAATGCCGGTCGACACCGTGCCCTTCGATGCGGAACTGGCCGAAGACGCCGCGCTGGAACGCGCCCGCGAATTCGGCAATCCCAGCACGGCCAATATGGTCGGCGAACTCACCCACGTCTTCACGCACTTCCGCCTGCTGATCCGCGCCATTCGCGTCGACGTCACCGGCCTCACCGCGCGCGATGCCGCCAATGGCCCCGCGCTACGCTGGCTGTCACTGGACGATCTGGATGCGGTAGGCACGCCCGCGCCGGTGCGCAAGCTGCTGGAGGCGCAAGCCCAAGGCGGATTGTTTTAACGTTGCTTAGAGGATGTGGTGCTGGCGCATGTATTTATGCACGATCTCGATCCGCATGCCCGCGTCCGGCAGCGCCATCAGCATCTGCTTGGCCTTGAGCGGCACCGGCAAGAACTCGCACAGCCGATTGGCCACCCAGCTGGGGTCATCCCACAGGAACGGCTCGCAGAAAGGCAGCTCGCCCGGGTGCTCGGCATGGAGCGAGGCAACGATACGCCGTAGCACGGCCAGGCATTCGCCCAGCAGTTCGAGCTTGCAGTCGATGATGTCGGGCGGCAGCAACTCCGCCTGGCCGACCAGCAAGCCGTCCGGGTTCACGCTGTGGCCCAGCAAGCGGAAGCGCTGGCGGCCGCGCGCGCTGATCAGCAGCACGCCCAGTTGCTCCATATTGCAGTCGATGATGTCGGCCAGGCAGCCGATCGTCTCGGGCATGGTGGGCTCGTCCGGGCGGGCGACCTCATTGCCGCTGGCGATCAGGCAGACACCGAAGGGGGTGCGATCGCGCATGCAGGCGCGCACCATGTCCACATAGCGCGCTTCGAACACGCGCAGTGGCAGCAGCCCATCGGGAAAGAGTACGGTATGCAGCGGAAACAGCGGCAGGCTATCCAGCGTAGGCCCCGCCGAGGTGCTGTGCGGGGCGGCGAACGATGCGGATGAGCCGGGCGTGGCGGGTGAGGACATGCTGAGCCAGCAAAGGTTTCGGGCGAGGATTGCCGAGCCTGACCACGAAACCTGACGGTGCGGCGTTTAGCCGCCCGGTGCGAGCTCGCGGTGTCTCACCAGCACATTACCATGGGCGCGAAAATAGTTGGCAAGTCTTTCCGCGATGTACACGGAGCGATGCTGCCCGCCAGTGCAACCAATCGCGACGGTCAGGTAACTGCGATTGTCGGCGATGAAACTTGGCAGCCACTTTTCCACGTAGGCGCGTATGTCCTCGGCCATGGCCAGCACCATCGGCTGGCTTTGCAGGAAATCGATCACGGGCTCGTCGCGGCCGGTCAGCGGGCGCAGCGCCAGGTCGTAGTAGGGGTTGGGCAGCGAGCGCACGTCGAACACCAGGTCGGCATCGCTGGGCACGCCGTGCTTGAAGCCGAACGACTCGAACAGCAGCGTGAGCTTGAGGTCATCGCCGCGCACGAATTCCTTGATCCACGCGCGCAATGTATTGGTGCGCACATTGCTGGTGTCGATGCGGTGCGCAGCCTCCGCCAGCGGGCTCAGGAGCTCGCGCTCCATCTCGATGGCCTCGATCAGCGAGGTGTCGTTGAATGCGGCCTCGGCGGTACTGTCGGCGAGATTCTCGTTCTTGGGATTGGCCGAGAGGCCAGCCATGGCTGCGCGCATCGACAGCGGATGCCGCCGCCTCGTCTCGGAATAGCGCTGCACCAGCGCATCGGTATTGGCGGTCAGGAAGACCACCCGGACCTGGTGTTCGGCCGCGAGGTCGCGAAGCGTGCCGGGCAGCTCGTCCAGCGACTCGCGGCTACGGATATCGGTGGCGACGCCCAGATGGGTGTAGCCCTGCGCCGCCAGGTACTGGGCCAACTCCGGAATAAACTGCGCCGGCAGGTTGTCGACGCAGTAGTAGCCCGCGTCTTCCAGTACGTTCAAGGCAACGGATTTGCCGGAGCCGGAGATCCCGGTGATAAGTATGATGCGCATAGCACGACAAGCATAACATCAGGTGATGACGCCGTCATGACGGCGCCGTGCCAGTAAAAATGGCGAACCGAAGAGGTTCGCCATTTTTACACGTCCGCGCCGCAAATGATGCCGGTAGCTTACTTGGACAAGCAGTCGCTCATGAAGGCCTTGCGCTCATCGCCTTTCTTGCCGGTGGCCTGGGCGTTGCAGGTCTTCATCTTTTCCTGCTGGCTGTTCTTGGCGGGTGCGGCTGCGGGCTTGTTGGACAGGCAATCGCTCATGAAGGCCTTGCGCTCGTCGCCCTTCTTGCCGGTGGCCTGCGTGTTGCAAGCCTTCATCTTGTCCTGCTGGGTGTTGGCTGCCGCCGGTGCCGCGGGTGCTGCGGCCGGTGCATTCTGGGCGAAGGCGCCGGTGGCAAAAAGCGGGGCTACCAGCACGCACATCGCGATCAATTTTTTCATGCTTGCTCTCCTGGCTGTGGAAAACTTCATGGCTGCTGGCCTGTCGGCTCGGCAACTCGGGGATGGGCCCAATGCCCATTACTGCACAAAACGGCCTGTGTCCCCATCGCGTTGACCACCGAAGCGCGGCCGGATGTAAGCAATTGAAAACGGCCCCGTCGTGGTCGCACGGCGTGGACCTGCCAAACCTAGAGCAGCCGGCCCTGGCCCCGCGATGCGACATCGGCCTGCATCGCGGCGCGCTGGCGGTCCATGAAGTCGCGCAGCGTGTCGATGCCGCGCAGGCGCAGGATGGTGTTGCGCACGGCGGCCTCGACCAGCACGGCGAGATTTCGGCCGGCCGCCACCTGGATCTTGACCATGTGGATGGGCAGGCCGAGCACGTCGAGATACTGGGAGTCCAGCGGCAGGCGCTCGAATTCGCCATCGTTGCGGCGTACCAGCTGCACCACCAGCTTGAGCTTCATCTTGCGGCGCACCGCAGTCTCGCCAAAGATGGTCTTGATGTCGAGCAGGCCCAGGCCGCGCACTTCCAGCAGGTTCTGCAGCAGCGGCGGGCAGCGGCCCTCGATGAAGTCCGGCCCGAGGCGTACGAAATCGACGGCATCGTCCGCCACCAGCCCATGTCCGCGCGAGATCAGTTCCAGGCCGAGCTCGCTCTTGCCCAGGCCGGACTCGCCCATCACCAGCACGCCCATGCCGAGGATGTCGAGGAACACGCCGTGCATGGTCACGCGCGGCGCGGAAATGCGCGACAGATAGAGGCGCAGGTGATCAATCACCGCGGCCGAAGACACCGGCGTGGTGAACAGCGGGGTGGACGAGCGCGTGCAGCGCAGTTCCAGGTCGGGCGGCGGCTCCATGCCGTCTGCGATCACCAGGAACGGCGGCTCCAGCAGGATCAGCTCGCCCATCTGGCGCTTGCGCATCTCGTCATCGAGGCGCTGGTAATACGTGATTTCGGGCTTGCCCAGCACCTGGATCCGGTTCGGGTGGATCAGGTTCAAGTGGCCGACGAGATCGGCCGCGGACGTGGCTTCACGTGCAAACTCGACATCGAAGGCCCGGTCCGCGCCCTCCAGTCCCGCTACCCAGGAGAGTTTGATATCGGCTGCGTTGTCGTCGAAGATCGACTGCGAGGTGACGCCAGTGAGTTCCATTCGGGTGCTTTCAGGGACGGGCTTTCAGTGCCGGATCATGGGTGCCATTGCGTCAGCAGCTGGTGCACGTCGTCGGGGGTGGGCAAGGTAGCCAGTCCTTCGCGCATCTCGCGGTCGGACAGCAGCTGGGCGATCTCGGAGAGGATTTCCAGATGCTGCTGGGTGGCCTGTTCGGGCACCAGCAGGAAGATCAGCAGCGCGACCGGTTTGCCGTCGGGCGACTCGAAGGGGATCGGTTCGGCCAGGCGCATGAAGGCGGCCAGTGGCTGCTTCAGTCCCTTGATGCGGCCGTGGGGGATCGCAACCCCCGCGCCCAGGCCTGTGGACCCGAGCGACTCGCGGGCAAACAGGTTGTCGGTCACGGTCGCGCGCGCTACGCCATGGTTGTTCTCGAAGAGGAGCCCGGCCTGTTCGAACACGCGCTTCTTGCTGGTGACGCTGACGTCGAGGTTGATGTTGCCGGGTGGCAGCAATTTAGCCAAACGATTCATGTGGAATGCGCAGGGTTTTCTAGTAAGCAGGCCCGGGGCCAGGAGGCGTCCCGCCGGGCGGAAAGAGGATAAAAACCAAGGCCCGAGATTTCCACCGGGTGTCCCCCATGCCGGTGTCGGGCGTCTGGCCATTATAGAGCAGGCCCGCTTCCGCTTTGTGCATTGCAATAGCCGATGCGCTCAAGCGGTGCTGCATGCACCGGAATGGCTAGGCCAGTCAACCATGTATTGCACAGCATACACTGCTACATATGCGTTGCGGAATCCCCTGCGTGACCCGATCGGGTGGGCTGCAACGAAAAAGCCGCGCTCTGGGCGCGGCTTGATTCCGTTTTTCAAGGGACTGACACCGACGGCCCGGTATGTGGGCCGCCAGGCACGGTCATTGCTGCATCTGCGATGCGGCCATCTGGTACTTGACCGCTTCACGGTCGTGGCTCTGCACGCGATCCTTGTGGCGAATCACCTGCCGGTCGAGCTTGTCGACCAGTGCGTCGATAGCGGCATACAGGTCTTCATGATGCGCTTCGACAAAGATGTCCTTGCCCTTGAGATGTAGATTGATTTCCGCGTACTGCCGCCGGTCCTTTTCTTTTGTATTGTCGACAGAGAGCAGCACACTTACGCCAATGACTTGATCGAAATGCCTGACGATACGCTCCAGTTTCGTTTCCACGTACTCACGCAGAGGCGGCGTGATGTCCAAGTGGTGTCCACTGATCTTGAAGTTCATAGCGTTTCTCCTTCTGAAAGAGCTGCATCAGGCAGGCGATGCAGCTCGGCTACAAAGTCTTACGGAGATTGACCGCGGGAATCTTGAGCGCTTCGCGGTACTTGGCAACGGTACGCCGTGCTACCACAAAGCCTTGCTCGCCGAGCAATTCGGCAATCCGGCTGTCGGACAAGGGGTTCCTAGCGTCTTCGGCTCCTATCAATTGCTTGATCAACGCACGGATTGCCGTTGATGAGGCCGCGCCGCCGGTTTCTGTGGATACGTGAGAGCCGAAAAAATACTTCAGCTCGAAAGTCCCCATCGGCGTTGCCATGTATTTATTGGTAGTCACCCGAGAGATGGTGGACTCGTGTAAACCCAGTGTATCGGCAATCTCCCGCAAAACCAAGGGGCGCATCGCAATTTCACCGTGGGTGAAGAAGTTCTTTTGACGTTCGACAATGGCTTGTGCGACGCGCAATATCGTATCGAACCTTTGCTGGATATTCTTGATCAACCAACGTGCTTCCTGCAGCTTTTGCTGCAGTCCGGCCGCGCCCGCATCGCCTTTTGCACCGCGCAAAATCTGCGCGTACATGTCGTTGATGCGTAGCCGTGGCATCACATCCGGGTTGAGGTGGGCGATCCATCCGCCGCTCAACTTTCGAACAAAAACATCGGGCACCACGAAGTCCGCTTCTGGCCGGCTGTAGGCATGGCCGGGGTAGGGCGCGAGCGAGCGGATCAGTTCATGTGCTGCCTTGAGTTCCGGCTCGTCGACTTGCAGCGCTTTTTTCAGGCGCGTGTAATCGCGCACCGCCAGCAGCTCGAGGTGGTTGGTGACGATGCTCAGCGCCAGTTCGCGCTGCGGATGCTTGAGCCTGCGCAATTGCAGCGCCAGGCACTCGGCGGCATTGCGCGCCCCGACGCCCGGCGGATCGAAGCTCTGCAGCAGCGTGAGCACAGCCTGGATCTCGTCGACCTCGAACTCGAGCTCCTCCGGCAGCTCGCTGCAGATTTCCTCGAGCGTGGTGCTCAGGTAGCCGTCATCGTCCAGGGATTCGACCAGGAAGATAGCCAGCCCTTTGTCGCGCAGGGAAATCTTGAGCGGCGCCAGCTGCTCCATGAGGTGTTCACGCAGCGTGGGCTCGGCGTCGCGCAGCTGCATCGGGGTTTTTTCGTCGTCTTCGCCTTGCGGGCGGCGGGCGAAGTCGTCCAGGCTCCAGTCGCTGCCGTAGTCCTCATTGCTGTCGGAGTAGCTGTCGTCGGCCTCGGGGGCGCCATCGGGGCGGTTCTCGCTGGTGCCCTGGCCATCGGCGGGTGCCGGCGCTGGCGCGCTCTGCAGGTTCACCGAGCCGTCCGAAGATACGCGCAGCGGGCTGTCCAGCCAGTCGTTCTCGCGCTCGAGCAAGGGGTTCTCGGTCAGCGCCTGTTCCACTTCCTGCTGCAGTTCAAGCGTGGACAGTTGCAGCAGCCGGATCGACTGCTGGAGTTGCGGCGTAAGCGCGAGATGCTGCGAGAGGCGGAGCTGTAGCGACGGTTTCATGCGACCTATTTTATGCCCAACTTCCGTACTGGTGGAACGGAAATTGCTATCGCTGGTGTCGCTATGATCGTTTGAAGGATAAAAGGCGACACTGAAGCCGCCCGGGGGGCGATGCGCGGCAGGCGCCGCGCGCCCTTACATGCGGAAGTTCTCGCCCAGGTAGACCTTGCGCACCGACTCGTTGGCGATGATGTCTTCAGGCTGCCCGGACGCCAGCACCGCGCCTTCGCTGATGATGTAGGCGTGGTCGCAGATGCCCAAAGTCTCGCGCACGTTGTGGTCGGTGATCAGCACGCCGATATTGCGTGCCTTGAGGAAGCTGACGATGCGCTGGATTTCGCCCACCGCGATCGGGTCGACACCGGCGAAGGGCTCGTCGAGCAAGATGAAGCGCGGCGCGGAGGCCAGCGCGCGGGCGATTTCCACGCGGCGGCGTTCGCCGCCGGACAGCGATAGCGCCGGGTTGTCGCGCAGATGGGCAATCTGCAGGTCGTCCAGCAGGGTGTCCAGCCGGCGCTCGATCTCTGCCTTGCCCAGGGGTTTTCCATCGTTGAGCTGCAGCTCCAGCACAGCGCGGATGTTCTCCTGCACATTGAGCTTGCGGAACACGGAGGCTTCCTGCGGCAGGTAGGACAGGCCCATGCGCGCGCGCTCATGGATGGCCAGGCCGCTGATGTGCTTGTCGTCGAGCACGATATCGCCCTCGTCCAGCGCCACCAGCCCCACGATCATGTAGAACGACGTGGTCTTGCCCGCGCCGTTGGGGCCCAGCAAGCCAACCACCTCGCCGCTTTTCACATCGAGCGACACGTCCTTGACCACGGTGCGCGAGCCGTAGCGCTTCTTCAGGTGGCGCACGACCAGCGTGCTGCTGTCCTTCAGGGTGGCGGGCTGGGACGGTGCGGTTTGGGTAGCGGTCATGAAGGTGAAGTCAGAATCCGTGGGTCAGGGGTTGACGGGGGCGGTCGCCGGCTTGAGCGGCAGCGGACTGGCTGCGGCACCGCTGGCGGGCTGCTCCTGGCGCGGCGACAGCACGGCGCGCACGCGGCCCGACGGGCTGCCCGCGGTCGCGTTCTCGGCGCCGCCGCTGGCCGTGTAGAACTCGTTGCGGCTGTCATAGGTGATCACCGCGCCGCGGATCTCGTCGACCAGCTTTGCACCGGCAAGGCGGGCCATGCGGGCGCGCCCGATCAGCTTGGACAACTCCTGCTTGCCGTCATACTCGATGCGGTCGCCCCAGCCGTCGATGTACTCGTCGACGTTGTCGCGCTTCTGGCGGATATAGGCTTGCTTTGCGCCCTTGGAGGTCGCGACCGCGTACTGGTAGCCCTCAGGATCGGTACGGACTTCGGCCGCGTCGGATTTGAGCACCATGGTGCCCTTGGTCAGCACTACGTTGCCGGTCAGGACATAGACCTGCTTGACGTCATCGTAGCTGGCATTGTCGGCCTCCAGGACCAGCGGCTTATCGCGGTCGGCCTTTTCGGCGCTGGCGGGCGCGGCCAGCGTGAGGCCAAGGACGGCGGCCAGCGTCAGCAAAGCGGCCGTGCTGCGGCGCAGACAGGACGAAGTCGTCGGGAATGGATTCATGTTGGCGTGATGGCGGTTGACGCGGGCGGCTGGTGCCCGCGGGCGGCTTCTGGGCTACTTTGCGGGACTCGCCGGCGGCGGTCCCGTGATGATGGTGCCGCGTACGTTACCCAGCAATTGTACTTCGCGAGTGACATTGTTGAAGACCAGGCCGTTTGCGGTCATCACCGACGGGCCGCGGGTCAGCTTGACAGCCTTGTCGGTCTTGACGATGTCATCGTTCACCAGCACCTGGAAGTACTCCGAGGCGGCCGTCATCTGTGGGTCCTTGGCGGGGTCGGGGCCCTGGGCGCGCACGATGAAGGCATTGCCGAACAGGTCGATGACCGAGCCTTCCGCGTTCATCGTGCCGCGATCGGAGTGGCCGGTGACGGGCGGACGGTCGATTTCGTAGGAACGCATGGCCGGGCGCGTCACGTCGTAGGTCTGGTCGTCCTCGAAGTGGATCATCTTGTCGCCGGTGAAGCGCAGCTTGGTGTTGCCGTCCTCGGCAAGCTCGGTCGCGGAAAAACGGATCATGTAGTAATCCGGTTCATGCTTCTTGCCTACCGGCCCGGTGTCCGCTTCTTTCGGGGAGTTGACCTGCACCAGCCAGAAGGTGCTGCCCGCCACCAGTGCCATCAGCAGCAGGGGCAGGGCTCGCATGGCAAGCCGGCTCAGGGAGGACAGGATTTCCCGCATAGGCATGGGCTCTGGCCTCAGATGACCTTGGCGCGGGTCAGGTCGTGGATGTGGAGCGCGCCGACCAGGCGCCGCTCTGCGTCGACCACCAGCATCTGGTTGATGCGGTTCGCCTCCATGACCTGCACGGCTTCCACGGCCAGCTGGTCCGGCCCGACGGTATGCGGCGTGCGGTGCATGACTTCGCTGATGGGTACGGTCTTCCAGTCGCGCGGGGTTTCGAGCAAGCGGCGCAGGTCGCCATCGGTGAAGACACCGATCAGGCGGTCGTCCGGGTCCACCACCGCGGTCATTGCCATGCCTTTGCGGGTGATTTCCATCAGGGCCTGTGCCAGCGGCGTGCTCTCGCGCACCTTGGGCACCGCGTTGCCGCTGCGCATGACGTCGCGCACGTGGGTCAGCAGCTTGCGCCCGAGCGCGCCGCCCGGATGCGAGCGGGCAAAGTCTTCCTCGCCGAAGCCGCGGGCATCCAGCACCGCCACCGCGAGCGCGTCGCCCATCGCCAGTGCGGCGGTGGTGCTGGCGGTCGGGGCCAGGTTGAGCGGGCAGGCTTCTTTTTCCACGCCGGCATTGAGGTGCGCGTCGGCCAGCTTGGCCAGCGTGGATGCGGGGTTGCCGGTCACGGAGATGAGCTTGGCACCGATGCGCTTGACGATCGGGACGATCGAAAGCAACTCGGCGGTCTCTCCGGAGTTGGAAAAAGCGATCAGCACATCGTCGCGCGTGACCATGCCCAGGTCGCCGTGGCTGGCTTCGGCCGGATGCACGAAGAACGCGGGCGTGCCGGTCGAGGCCAGCGTGGCCGCGACCTTGCGGCCGATATGGCCCGACTTGCCGATGCCGGAGACGACGACGCGCCCGCTGCAATTGAGCGTCAGTTGCACGGCCTGCGCAAATCCGTCGTCCAGGCGGCCCGCGAGGGCAGCAACGGCGTCGGCTTCGATCTGGAGGGTTTCGCGAGCGAGCCTAAGTGCTCGATCCGCATTGAAATTAGCTATCATGGCGACGAAGTATACCAACGAATGCGATGGCGCTTGGGCTGTTCCTGGGATCGGGCAGCGAGGGCGGCCATCGCGCTTGCCGTAATCCGCCGGCAGGGCCGCCCGCACCGGGCCGGCCCGGTGCCCGGCGCGGCGTACCTGACCCTGTCGATGCACTCTCCGCTGGACCTTACCCTTGTCCTGCTCGCCGCCGCCGTGTTTGGCGTGGTCGCGTTTCGCATGTTGCAGTTGCCGCCGATGCTGGGGTACCTGGTCGTGGGCATCCTGATCGGGCCGCACGCGCTCGGCCTGGCCAGCGACACCGCGCAAACCAAATACCTGGCCGAGTTCGGCGTGGTCTTCTTGATGTTCTCGATCGGCCTGGAGTTTAGCCTGGGCAAGCTCAAGGCGATGAAACGGCAGGTGTTCGGCCTGGGCGGCTCGCAGGTGGTGCTGTCGCTCCTGGCCGTGATTCCGGCAAGCTGGGCGTTCAACTGGCTGTTTCCGCTGTCCTGGCAGGCTTCGGTGGCGCTGGGCGGCGCGCTGGCCATGTCATCCACCGCCATCGTGTCCAAGATGCTGTCGGAGCGGCTGGAGCTGGAGAGCGAGCACGGGCGCAACATCATCAGCATCCTGCTGTTCCAGGACCTGGCCGTGGTGCCGCTGCTGATCGTGATCCCGGCGCTCTCGCGCGATCCGGGCGACCTGATGATGGCGCTGGGCCTGGCCACGGTGAAGATCGTGGTGGCCCTGAGCCTGATCTTCTTCGTCGGCCAGCGTCTCATGAGCCGCTGGTTCCACATCGTGGCCGCGCGCCGCTCGCAAGAGCTGTTCATGCTCAACCTGTTGCTGGTCACGCTGGGCATGGCCGCGCTGACCGAGCGGCTCGGCCTGTCGATGGCGCTGGGCGCCTTCATGGCTGGCATGCTGATCTCCGAGACGCCCTATCGCCATCAGGTGGAGGAGGACATCAAGCCCTTCCGCGACGTGCTGCTGGGGTTGTTCTTCGTCACCATCGGCATGTTGCTCAATATCCATGTGGTGCTCGATCACTTGTGGCTGGTGCTGGCGCTGCTGGTGGTGCCCATTGTCTTCAAGCTGGTGCTGATCTCCGGCCTGGCCCGCTTGTTCGGTTCGCGCCAGGGGGTGGCGATCCGTACCGGCCTGGGCCTGGCGCAGGCCGGCGAGTTCGGCTTCGTGCTGCTTAACCAGATCGACGGCCTGAACCTGGTCGACCCGGTGCTGATCCAGGTCATCCTGGCTTCCATGCTGTTGTCGATGCTGGCGGCGCCGTTCCTGATCCAGTACAGCGACGCCATCGTGCTGCGCTTTACCGCCAACGAATGGCTGATGCAGTCGCTCAACATGACGCGCATCGCGGCGCAGAGCCTGCAGACCGAGAAGCACGCCATCATCTGCGGGTTTGGCCGCAGCGGCCAGAACCTGGCGCACATGCTGGAGCGCGAGGGCATCACCTACGTGGCGCTGGACCTCGACCCGGACCGGGTGCGTGAAGCCGCCGGCGCGGGCGACACGGTGGTGTACGGCGACGCCGGCCGGCGCGAGGCGCTGATCGCGGCTGGCCTGCATCGCGCGGCAGCCTTGATCATCACTTACAACAACACGCCCTCGGCCCTCAAGGTGCTGCACCATGTGCAGGAGCTGGAGCCGGCGCTGCCCGTGATCGTGCGCACCATGGACGACTCGGAGCTCGACATCCTGCAAAAGTCAGGCGCCACCGAGGTGGTGCCGGAAAGCATCGAGGGCAGCCTGATGCTGGCCTCGCACGCGCTGGTGCTGCTGGGCGTGCCGATGCGGCGCGTGGTGCGCGGGGTGCAGGAGGCGCGCGATGCGCGCTACAGCCTGCTGCGCGGCTACTTTCACGGCCGCGACGACGAGGAAGACATGGTGGAGCGAGAGTCCGTGCGCCTGCACTCCATTTCGCTCGGCCCGGAGGCCACCTCGGTGGGGCGGCGCCTGGGCGCGCTCGGGCTGGACCGTATCGGGGTGGAGGTGACGGCGGTGCGCCGGCGTGGCATCCGCGCGTTCGATCCGGAGCCCGATACCGTACTGGAGCCGGGCGATATCGTGGTTTTGCGCGGCCAGCCAGAGGCGCTGGAAGCGGCCGAGGCGCGCATGCTGGCCGGCTGAGCCCGCGCTATGCGCTCAGTCGCGCAAGTTCGGGTTCATGCCGCCACGCGGCTGCCGGCGTGCGCCTCTTCTGCCCACGATGGCGGCAGGCCCTCCAGCACGGAGCGCGCATCGAGCGAGCCGATCGGTATGCGCGGGTCGGCGGGAATACGGCCTTCGCCTTGCAGCATCAGGTAGCGCAGGCAGCATACGCGCAGGAAGGACGTGAAGTTTGCGGCCTCGCCCCGGTAGGCGACCAATTCATCGTGCAGCCGGGTGATGAGCTGGCCCACACTCATGCCGTCGCGGCGCGCCAGGGTTTCGAGCACTTCCCAGAACAGGCTTTCCAGCCGGATGCTGGTGGCCACGCCATGCAGCCGGAGCGAGCGGGACTGGCCCTGGTACGACTGCGGGGTGGCCCGGATGAAGATTTCACACATAGAAGAACTCCCGTGCTTAACGGCCCGCGATAGCCATAGGCAGGCTCGCGGGCCGCGTTCGGTAGCCTCTAATGTACGATCCTGGTGCCCAGGACGGCAAGGAACTGCGCCAGCCATGCCGGGTGCGCGGGCCAGGCCGGTGCGCTTACCAGGTTGCCATCGGTGTAAGCCTGGTCGACCGGAATGTCGGCATATTTTCCGCCCGCCAGGCGCACTTCGGGCGCGCAGGCCGGATAGGCCGAGCAGGTGCGGCCTTCCAGCACGCCGGCCGCGGCTAGCAGCTGGGCGCCGTGGCACACCGCGGCGATCGGTTTGTTGGTGCTGGCAAAGTGCCGCACGATCTCCAGCACCCGCTCGTTAAGGCGCAGGTATTCCGGGGCGCGCCCGCCCGGAATGACCAGCCCGTCGTAGGCCGCCGGATCCACATCGGCAAAGCTCGCGTTCAGCGCGAAGTTGTGGCCGCGCTTTTCGCTATAGGTCTGGTCGCCCTCGAAATCATGGATGGCGGTGGGGCAGCTGGCGCCGGCCGTCTTGTCCGGACACACCGCATGGACCGTGTGGCCCACCATCTGGAGTGCCTGGAAAGGCACCATGGTTTCATAATCTTCGGCGTAGTCGCCGACCAGCATCAAGATCTTTTTCGCCATCGCTGTCTCCTGTATGGTTACGGTTGTCCCGGGGGAGCCACGCACGCAAAGCGTGCCATCCGCCCAGGCGCTGCCCATTGTGTTGCCGTTTGCGGCAGCCCGGGTGGTAACCCATTACCGCATCCAGCCTGCCGGTTTGGCAGGCTGCCCGAACGAGTCCCCATGCCCAACACCACTATCCAGTCGTCCGCCCTTGGCGACGTTACCCACTACCTGCGCGAGCGCATCCGTACCGTGCCGGACTGGCCCCAGCCCGGCGTGATGTTCCGCGACATCACGCCGCTGCTGCAGGATCCCAAGTCCCTGCGCGTGCTGATCGACGTCTTCGTGCACCGCTACATGGACGCCAGGCTCGATGTGGTGGCCGGCATCGACGCCCGCGGCTTTATCCTGGGCGCCATCTTGGCGTACGAGCTGAACCTGGGCTTCGTGCCGATCCGCAAGAAGGGCAAGCTGCCGTTCGAGACCGTGGCCGAGGAATATGAACTGGAGTACGGCAGCGCCACGGTAGAAATCCACGCCGATGCCTGCAAGCCGGGTGATCGTGTGCTGCTGGTGGATGACCTGATCGCCACCGGCGGCACCATGATGGCTGGCCGCAAGCTGCTCGAGCGGCTGGGCGCCACCGTGGTGGAAGGCGCCGCCATCGTCGACCTGCCCGAGCTTGGCGGCTCGCGCCACCTGCTGGATAGTGGCCTGCCGCTGTTCACGGTTTGCCGCTTTGACGGGCATTGACCTGCATTGACGGCCGCTCTCCGAGCGGCTTGCGCATTGGGCTTGCGGCCATTTCCACCGCGTGGACATGGCGTTGCCCACACATGCCTGCGGGCGCATAATGCCCCATTGACGACGATACGATGGCCGGGCGAAATCTTGCGATCCGCAATGGAGGCACCGGTCACATAAGGGCATAAGGGCGCAGCATGGGCGTACTACTTCATTTGCTTTCCGGCGTGGCGCTGCTGGTGTGGGGCACCAACATCGTCAAGGTCGGCATCCTGCGCGTGTATGGCGCCAACCTGCGCCACGTGCTTTCGTCCAGCATTTCCAACCGGTTCACGGCCTTTGCCGCCGGCCTTGGCGTGACCGGCCTGGTCCAGAGCAGCAACGCGACCGCCGTCATCGTCAGCTCCTTCGTCGGCCAGGGCCTGATTGCCGTGGCCCCGGCGCTGGCCATCATGCTGGGCGCCAACGTCGGCACCGCCATCATGGTGCAGGTGTTCTCGCTGGACCTGTCCTGGCTGTCGCCGCTGCTGATTTTCGTTGGCGTGATCCTGCATCTGTCCTGGAAGGGCAACAAGCCTGGCCACGTGGGCCGCGTACTGATTGGCCTGGGGCTGATCACGCTGGCGCTGGAGCTGATCTCCATTGCCACCCGCCCCGTGGTGGAAGCGGCCGGCGTCAAGGTGTTGTTCGGCACGCTCACCGGAGACCCCACGCTGGACATGCTGATTGGCGCCTTCCTGACCATCCTTTGCTATTCGAGCCTGGCGGTGGTGCTGTTCTGCGGGGCGCTGGCCTCGGCCGGGGTGGTGTCCCTGCATGTGGCGATGGCGCTGGTGCTGGGCGCCAACCTGGGCTCGGGCATTTCCGCGCTGCTGACCACCTCGGGCAACAACCAGCCCGGCAAGCGCGTCACGCTGGGCAACCTGCTGTCGCGCCTGCTCGGCTGCGTGATCGCGCTGCCGTTGCTGGGGCAGGCCGAACGCCTGCTGGCGCTGGTCGATGCCGATCCACAGCGGCTGGTCGTGAATTTCCACCTGCTCTTCAATGTGGCGCTGGCGGTGCTGCTGCTGGGCGCCACCGGTCCGCTGGCGCGCCTGTGCGAGGCGGTGCTGCCCGGGCGCAACACCGGCGATAGCCAGGTTACCCCGCGCCACCTCGATCCCGCCGCGCTGCCCACGCCGGCGCTGGCGCTGTCCAATGCCGCGCGCGAGGTGCTGCGCATCGGCGACCGCATCGAGCAGATGCTGGACAACATGCTGCGCGTGCTGCGCACCAACGATGCCAAGCTCGCCACCGCCACCTGCCGCATCGACGACGAGGTGGACGATCTCTACACCGCGATCAAGCTCTACCTGACCCGGATCAGCCTGGAGGCGCTGGACGAGCGCGACGGCCGGCGCTGGACGGAGATCATCTCGCTCACCATCAACCTCGAGCATGCCGGCGACATCATCGAGCGCATCCTGCAGGACGCGCGCGAAAAGAAGATTGCCCACAACCTGGCCTTCTCGGAAGCGGGCATGCAGGAGATCTCGCAGATGCACGCGCGCGTGGTGGCCAACCTGCGGCTCGGGCTGTCGGTCTTCCTCTCCGGCGACCTGAAAAGCGCGCAGCAACTGATGGCGGAGAAGGCGACCTTCCGCGAGATGGAGCGCCAGTACGCGCGCACCCACCTGCAACGCATCGCCGTGCAGACCGCCGAGAGCATCGAGACCAGCTCGCTGCACCTCGACGTGATCAGCGATCTCAAGCGCCTGAATTCGTTGTTCTGCGCCACCGCCTACCCGGTGCTGGAAGACGCTGGCGTGCTTAACCGCAGCCGCATGAAGGAAGATGATGGCGAGCCCCCGGCCAGGGCGGTGCCGTCTGCGCAGGCGCACTGAGGCGTCACCAAGGAACCCTAAGGAGCCGCTAGGGAGGGCTACAGCTTGTAGCCGATCTCCCGCAGCAGGTTCCGCCGCGCGGCAATGTCGGCCTCGGATTCCAGCCCGAGCGGCGAAGCGCCATCCACCACGCCAAGCACCGCGCGCCCCTGCGCGGTCTGCGCTACCACCACCTCGGTCGGGTTTGCCGTGGCGCAATAGATCCGGCATACCTCCGGCACCGCGCGCACGGTCGCGAGCACATTGACCGGATAGAAGCCGTCGCCAAGGAACAGCAGGAAGCAGTGGCCGGCGCCGATTGCCAGCGCGTTCTGGCATGCCAGGTCGATCATCGCCTCGTCGGTGCCGGACCAGCGCACCAGGCGCTTGCCCGAGGCCTCGCAGAACGCTAGTCCAAAGCGGATGCCCGGCACCGCGCCGGCCAGCGCCTCGTGGATGTCGTCCACGGTCTTGATGAAGTGGGATTGCCCGAAAAGGAAGTTGGTCGCCTCGGGCTTGGCGATCGGCACTACGGTGAGTTCCATGGCCGTGCTCCTGCATTGGCCTGTGCCAGCCCGCGAAAAAGGGCTTCAAGAGGCGCGGCCTTCCGCAGTCTATGGTAGGCCGGGCAAGGTCGAATGCAAGGCGCCGCGCCGGCCTACTTCGAGGAAGGCGGGCGGCGCCTGCGGCGCGCGCGCTGCAGCATCGCGGCGATGGCCACAAGCACGGCCGCGCCGCCCAGCGTCAGCGCCAGATTGCCGGATACAGCGCCGCTCGCCTTGGCAGGTGCCTGGGCAGCGCTGGCGGCGCTGGCCTCCCGGGCAGCTGGCGCTGGCGGGGCGGATGCCGCTGGCGCGGCAGGTTCATCCAGCGCTCGCGCCGCCGGCGCGGCCAGGTCGATCGGCGTGACGGTGGCTTGCGCCACGGCCGGGCCGGCAACGGCGGCGCCGCCGAGCAGCAGCGCGCATTGCCAGGCGCACAGGATGAGGCCGAATCGCGTGCGCACCGTGGTCAGCGGCGCTCGAGCAGCGGCGCCAGGTACTTGCCGGTGAAGCTCGCGCGGCTAGCCGCCACTGTCTCCGGCGTGCCCTTGGCGATCACCTGGCCACCGCCCGCACCGCCCTCCGGGCCCATGTCGAGCAGCCAGTCCGCGGTCTTGATCACGTCCAGGTTGTGCTCGATGATGACCACCGTGTTGCCCTGGTCGCGCAGCTTGTGGATGACCTTGAGCAGCAGCTCGATATCGTGGAAGTGCAGGCCCGTGGTGGGCTCGTCCAGGATGTAGAGCGTGCGGCCGGTGTCGCGCTTGGACAGCTCCAGCGACAGCTTGACGCGCTGCGCCTCGCCGCCCGAGAGCGTGGTGGCGGACTGGCCCAGCCGGATATAGCCAAGGCCCACGTCCAGCAGCGTCTTGAGCTTGCGCCGCACGACAGGCACCGCCAGGAAGAACTCGTGCGCGTGCTCTACCGTCATGTCCAGCACTTCGTGGATGTTCTTGCCCTTGTAGAGCACCTCCAGCGTTTCGCGGTTGTAGCGCTTGCCGTGGCAGACGTCGCAAGGCACGTACACGTCCGGCAGGAAGTGCATCTCGACCTTGATCACGCCATCGCCCTGGCAGGCCTCGCAGCGCCCGCCCTTGACGTTGAACGAGAAGCGGCCCGGATCGTAGCCACGCTCCTTGGCGGAGGGCACGCCCGCGAACAGCTCTCGGATCGGCGTGAACAGGCCGGTGTAGGTGGCGGGGTTGGAGCGCGGGGTGCGGCCGATCGGGCTCTGGTCGACGTTGATGACCTTGTCGAAATGCTCCAGCCCGTCGATGCGGTCGTGCGCGGCCGGCTCCGCCGTGGAGCCATACAGGTGGCGCGCCACCGCGTGGTAGAGCGTGTCGTTGATCAGCGTCGACTTGCCCGAGCCGGACACGCCGGTCACGCAGGTGAGCAGGCCCACCGGGATCTCGGCGCTGACGTTGCGCAGGTTATTGCCGGTGGCGTTGATGATGCGCAGCAGCTTTTCCTCGTCGGGCGCGGCACGCTCTTTCGGCACCTCGATGCGGCGCGCGCCGGACATGTACTGCCCGGTGAGCGAATTGGCCGACTGCTCGATCTGCTGCGGCGTGCCTTCGGCCACGATCATGCCGCCGTGCACGCCGGCGCCGGGGCCGATGTCGACCACGTAGTCGCAGGCGCGGATCATGTCTTCGTCGTGTTCCACCACCAGCACGGAGTTGCCGATGTCGCGCAGGTGCTTGAGCGTGCCGATCAGGCGGTCGTTGTCGCGCTGGTGCAGGCCGATGGACGGTTCGTCCAGCACGTACATCACGCCGGTCAGGCCGGAGCCGATCTGCGACGCCAGCCGGATGCGCTGCGCCTCGCCGCCCGACAGCGTGTCGGCGCTGCGCTCGAGCGACAGGTAATCCAGCCCCACGTTGTTGAGGAAGTTCAGGCGCGCGCTGATTTCCTTGACGATCTTGTCGGCGATCTCGCGCTTGGCGCCGTGCATGTCCAGCGTGAGGAAATAGGTGAGCGCGTCGCGCAGCGGCCAGCCGTTGATCTCGTAGATGGCGCGCGCCTGGTCGTTCTCGCCCAGCTTGACGTGGCGCGCCTCGGTGCGCAGGCGGGTTCCGTGGCAGGCGGGGCAGGCCTGGTTGTTCTGGTACTTGGCGAGCTCCTCGCGCACCGCGATGGAGTCGGTCTCGCGGTAGCGGCGCTCCAGGTTGGGAATGATGCCCTCGAAGGCATGCTCGCGCACCGTGGTGCGGCCACGTTCGTTCATGTAGGTGAACGGGATCTCCACGTCGCCCGAGCCGTGCAGCACGACTTCCTGCACCTCGGCCGGCAGGTCCTCGAAGGCCGTATCGAGCTCGAAGTCGTAGTAGGCCGCCAGGCTTTGCAGCATCTGGAAGTAAAACTGGTTGCGGCGGTCCCAGCCCTTGATGGCGCCCGAGGCCAGCGACAGGTTGGGGAAGGCCACCACCCGCTTGGGATCGAAGAAGGTGATCTGGCCCAGGCCGTCGCAGCTCGGGCAGGCGCCCATCGGGTTGTTGAACGAGAACAGCCGCGGCTCCAGCTCCTGCAGCGAGTACGAGCAGATCGGGCAGGCAAACTTGGAGCTGAACCCGTGCTCCTGGTTGGTGTCGATCTCCAGCGCGATGGCGCGGCCGTCGGCCAGGCGCAGCGCGGTCTCGAACGATTCCGCCAGTCGTTGCTTGATGTCCGGGCGCACCTTGACGCGATCCACCACCACGTCGATGGAATGCTTCTCGGTCTTTTTCAGCTTGGGCAGCGCGTCCACCTCGTAGACCACCGCCGGCGCCTCATGCGTGGTGCCGCCGCCGGAGCGGATGCGAAAGCGCACGAAACCCTGGGCCTGCATGGTGTCGAACAGGTCGGAATGTTCGCCCTTGCGGTTGGCCACCACCGGCGCCAGGATCATCAGCTTGGTGTCTTCCGGCAGCGCCAGCGCGGCGTCGACCATCTGCGAGACGCTTTGCGCCTGCAACGCCAGGTTGTGGTCTGGGCAGTAAGGCGTGCCGGCGCGTGCGAACAGCAGCCGCAGGTAATCGTGGATCTCGGTGACCGTGCCCACGGTCGAGCGCGGGTTGTGGCTGGTTGCCTTCTGTTCGATGGCGATCGCGGGCGATAGCCCCTCGATCAGGTCGACGTCCGGCTTTTCCATCAGTTGCAGGAACTGGCGCGCGTAGGCCGACAGCGATTCCACGTAGCGGCGCTGGCCCTCCGCGTACAGGGTATCGAAGGCGAGCGAGGACTTGCCCGATCCGGACAGCCCGGTAATCACGATCAGCTTGTTGCGCGGCAGATCGAGATTGATGTTCTTCAGGTTGTGGGTACGGGCACCACGGATTCTAATTTCTTCCATATACCGATTGTCTTCGCCAGGCGGGGCCGCCGGTCAGGTCGACAGGCCGGGTCTCACGGAATTTCAAGAAAAAAGCATGCCAGCAGGGCCGCAGCCGGCCCGCGCCGGGGCTCGCGGTGTCCGATTCGGAGCCGAAAGCGCAGCGGAGCAAACCTGTTAATATACCGAACTTCGGTTTCCGGGGGTTGCTTGGGCCATGAGACTGCGCCCTGCAGCAACGGTGGCAGAAGCGTCGCAACTTCCGCTCCGGCCATGGATCGAAGTTGTCGCCGCCCCGTCAGCATTGGGGTGATGCGGTGCGTGTGCGGTGCACGACCCGGCAATCCGTCATAGAAATTCCCCACGATCGCAATGTCGTCGATCCATAGCTCCTCCCAAGATGCGGCCAAGGCCGACGATTCCAAGGTTCAGCCCGCTGCCGGGCGCGACCGCATGACCGGCATGGAAGTGCGGGCCAGCATTTCGCTCGCCAGTATCTTTGCGCTGCGCATGCTGGGCTTGTTCCTGATCCTGCCTGTGTTCGCTGAATATGCGCATGGCCTGCCCGATGGGCACGACGCCCAGCGCGTGGGCCTGGCCATGGGCATCTACGGCCTGATGCAAGCTTTCCTGCACATTCCTCTCGGCTGGCTGTCCGACCGCGTCGGCCGCAAGCCGGTGATGGTGGCGGGCCTGCTGCTGTTTGTCGCCGGCGGGCTGGTGGCGGCCAACTCCGACACGCTGTCCGGCATCATCGTCGGCCGCTCGCTGCAAGGCATGGGCGCGATCTCCGCGGCTATCACCGCCTGCATCGCCGACCTGACCCGCGAGCAGCATCGCACCAAGGCCATGGCCATGGTGGGCGGCAGCATCGGCCTGACCTTCGCGCTGTCGCTGGTGATTGCCTCGCCGCTGCTGCACAGCATCGGCATGCCCGGGATCTTCACGCTGATGTCGGTGCTGGGCGTGGTCGCCATCCTGGTGACCCTGTTCCTGGTGCCCACGCCGCCGCCGCCGCATCCGGTGCGGCTGCCGTTTCGCAGCGTGCTGCTCAACCCCGACCTGATCCGCCTGAACGTGGGCGTGCTGGCACTGCACGCGTCGCAGGTGGCCATGTTCATGGTGGTGCCGGCCATGCTCAGCGATGCCGGCATGCCGCTGGACCAGCACTGGAAGGTCTACCTGCCGGTGGTGCTGGTTTCCTTCGTGCTGATGCTCGCGCCGATGATGGCCGCCGAGCGCTATGGCAAGGTACGCCCCGTGCTGCTTGGCGCGGTTGGCCTGATGACCGCGGTGCAGCTGCTGTTTGCCGCTGTGCACGGACTGTGGGGCATCGTTGGCGTGTTGCTGCTGTTCTTCGTGGCCTTCAACGTGCTGGAGGCCATGCAGCCCTCGCTGGTATCGCGCTACGCCGCCGCCGCGCGCGGGGCGGCGCTTGGCGTCTACAACACCACGCAGGCGATGGGCCTGTTCCTTGGCGGCGCCGTGGGTGGGTGGCTGCTCAAGCACGAAGGCCGCAGCGCGGTCTTCATCGGCTGCGCCGTGGTGCTCCTGCTCTGGCTTATAATCGCCTGGAACATGAAGTCGCCGCCGGCCCGGAAAAGCAGTGCCCAGGCCGTCGCTGCCTGAAGTTGGCGGCCAGCGGTCATTGGTCCGCAAAGGCAGCCCGCATCACTTCGTATAGCTTTTTGCCGTAATCAGGCACTAGCATGACCGCGCGCCCGACTTCTTGGCCGGGGGCGCGTTATTCGTTTACGCATCAGTCAACAGTCAAGGCATCGCCACGCCGCTTGCAGCAGAGGGCGTGGCCCTGGGAGAACATTCACATGGCATCGATCAACAAAGTCATCCTCGTCGGCAACCTGGGCGCGGATCCGGAAACCCGCTACCTGCCCAGCGGCGACGCCGTGAGCAACATCCGCCTGGCGACCACCGATCGTTACAAGGACAAGACCAGCGGCGAGATGAAGGAAGCCACCGAGTGGCACCGCATTGCCTTCTTCGGCAAGCTGGCCGAGATCGCCGGCCAGTACCTGCGCAAGGGCTCGCAGGTCTATATCGAAGGGCGCATCCGCACCCGCAAGTGGACCGACCAGTCCGGCGTGGAAAAGTACAGCACCGAAATCGTGGCTGAGCAAATGCAGATGCTGGGCTCGCGCCAGGGCATGGGCGGTGGCGGCGGCGGCGGTGGCGACGACATGGGCGGTGGCGGCGGTGGCTACGGTGGTGGCCGCGAATCGTCGGGCGGCGGCGGTGGTTACGGCGGCGGTGCGCGCAGCGGTGGCGGCCAGGCTGCCGGTGGCCAGCAAGGTGGTGGCGCGCGTCGCCAGCAGCAGGCTCCGTCGAACGGCTTTGAAGACATGGACGACGATATTCCGTTCTAAGTCGTTCTGAGCATCCCTGCCATCCCAGGCCGACACAGTCGGTACGGCCTGCACCGGCAAACAAAAAACCCCGGGAGTCGTTGGCTCCCGGGGTTTTCTGTTTCTTGGCTCCTCGAAGGCGCCGCGCGTGCTCAGTGCGGCATGGCGGTGAAGTCCAGCGCGTTGGTCAGGTCGCCCATGGCCTTGCCCTTGTTGGCGAGCAGGGCGGTATCGCGTTGCTGCAGGCCCGGCAGGGTCGGCAGGACAAAGCGGCGGGTGATGAAGCGCAGCGCCGAGGCCGTGTCGTATTGCGTGTGGTCGACAAAGCCCTTCTTCACATACGGCGACACCAGGATCGCCGGGATGCGCGTGCCCGGGCCCCAGCGGTCGCCGGTGGGCACTTGCGCGTGGTCGTAGAAGCCGCCGTTTTCGTCGTAGGTGACGAGGATCAGCATGTTCTTCCACTGCGGGCTCTGCTGGAGCTGCGCGATCACGCTGGCGATATGCTTGTCGCCGTCGGCCACGCTCGCGTAGCCGGGGTGCTGGTTCAGGTTGCCCTGCGGCTTGTAGAAGGTGACCGCAGGGAGGTTGCCGGCGGCGGCGTCCTGCAGGAACTGGCTGTCGAAGTCCTTCAGGTGCGCGCTGCGGTTGGCGGCCTGGGTGACCGGGTCGAAGTTGGCGTAGTAGTTGAACGGCTGGTGGTGCGCCTGGAAGTTGGGCACCGTGTTGTTGTAGATGGCGGTCGGGTCCTGGGTGGCCTTGGCCCAGGCACCGGCGTACCAGGCCCAGCTCACGCCGCGCGCGTTCAGCAGGTCGCCAATGGTGGTCTGGGTCTGCGGCGGCAGCGTGGTCGCCTTGGTGGGGTCGGCGTAGAGGCCCGTGGTGTCGGTGGTGGCGGGCTTGTTGCCGCTAGGCTGGTAGTCCGGCTGCATGGTGTTGACCGCGTAGAACATGCCGCTGGCGTCCTTGGGCGTCAGCGTGCTGTCGTTCTGGTACACCGCCTTGCCGGAGAGGACCGAGGTGGGGTTGCCGGTGCCGGGGGTCAGGCGCACGAAGTTGCCGTTGGCGTCGACGTCGATCGCGGAGATCGAATTCTTGGCCGGCGAGGTGGCTGCGTCGGCGTTCGGGTACTGCGGCGCGCAGGCGCAGATCAGGTACTGGTGGTTCAGGAACGAGCCGCCGAAGGCACCCATGTAGAAGTTGTCGGCCAGCACATATTGCTTGGCCAGTTGCCACATCTGCATCTGGCTGCCGTCGTAGTAGCCCATCGACAGGCCGCCCGCGTCCGAGAACGCGGCGTACTTGTCGTTCTTGCCGCCGTTGATCTGCATCTGGTTGTTGTAGAAGCGGTGCACCAGGTCGCGCGTGGTGACGTCTTGCGAAACCAATGTGCCGGTGCCGTTGATGCCGCCAGACAAAAGCGGATTGTCGATCTGGAACGGCTTGTTCGGCCAGTTGGCGGTGCTGGCCTGCGGCAGTTGCACGGCTTGCCCTGCCGCCGTGAGCCCGCCCCAGGTCGGCGGCAGCACCGGCAGCACGGAGCCATCGAAGTCCTTCTGCGGCTCGGCGGTGCCGGTCGAGGCGGGGTTCACGCCGGGGATGCCGTTGGCGCCCGGGAACAGGCCGTAGAGATTGTCGAAGCCGCGGTTCTCGGCATAGATCACCACCACGGTCTTGATGTTGTCGAGGGCGACCCGCTTGGCGACGCCGTCGCGCAGCGCCTGGGCGATGTCGCCGCCGCCGGCCACCGCGTCGGCGATCAGGTCGATGGTCTGGTCGATCTCTGCCTGCAGGGTTGCCTTGATGGCCTTGTCGGTTTCCTTGTTGTGGTCGGCCAGCAGCTTGTCTGCCGTCACGCCGATGCGGGCGGCCAGACGTGCCTTGGCTGCGGTGAGGTCGCCGCCGTTGGACTCCATGAGTGCGACCAGTTCGGTCGTAATCGCGCTGAGCACGCCGTTGGCGCCGGCCGGTGCGCGGAACACCAGCGGACGGGTCACGGCTGCGTGGCCGCCGGTGTCATCGTTGCGGAAGGCGTCGCTGCCGATCTCGGCGGCGATCGCGCCCTGGCCGGTGAGCGTAAAGGCGCCGTTCTTGTCGGTGTAGGTGCTGGTCTCCGTGCTTTCGCACTTGCCATTGTTATTGGCATCGATGCAGACCTTGGCGTGCTCGAAATAGCTGCCGGTCACCACGCCCGAGGTGGTGAGGGCAGCAGTGGAGTCGCTGCCGCCGCAGGCGGCCATGGCAGCGGCGGCCACCGCTGCAAGGGGATAAAGTCTTAAGGCTCGGCGCATGGAATATCCTTTTTTCGTTATGTATAGGCGGTTTTTTTTGGGACAGCCGCGTGATTCTCGCGCCGCACCATGTCAGATTGATGATGGCGCCGGGACGAGAGAAAGATATCCGGCCGTGCATGACACGCCGCTGTCATGCACGCGTGCTAGCGTGACTGCCCATTCCTGAATCTTCTGTGCCTGGGCTGCCGCATCCATCACACCCTGGCCATTCCACTTCGCCGCACAGATGCCACCGCGCTTTGTTCTGCCGCCAGTTCCTTCCCCGATCCGCCGCCTTGCCACCGGGGCCGTGCTGCTGGTTTTCGCCCTGACCCTGGCGGGCTGTGGCAAGCCCGGACAGGAGGGCGTGGCCGCGGCCCCGGCATCCGCGCCGGCCGCCAGCCAGGTCGCCGCGCCTTCGCGGCCAGCCTATGCCGACGCGTTCTACACCATGATGGCAACGCGCCGGCCGCAGGTGCCGGCCATGGCCGCGCTTGGCAAGGCGCTGTTCTTTGATCCCGCGTTGTCGGCGTCCGGCCGGCTCGCGTGCGCAAGCTGCCACAGCCCGGAACACGCCTATGGGCCAGCCAACGACCTGTCGGTGCAACTGGGCGGCCCCGACATGCTGCACACCGGCGCGCGCGCGGCGCCGTCGCTGCGCTATGTGCAGAATGTGCCGCCGTTCTCCGAGCATTTCCACGAGAACGACGGCAACGACAGCGAAGACCAGGGCCCCACCGGCGGCCACAACTGGGACGGGCGGGCGTCTTCCACGCACGAGCAGGCCGGCATTCCCCTGCTGTCCCCGCATGAGATGGCGAACGCGGACGCGGCGGCGGTGGCCGCCAGGCTGCGCGCCGGCAAGCATGCGCAGACCTTGCGCGAGGTGTTCGGCGCCGACATCCTGGAGCGCGACGAGGTCGCCTTCCAGGCCGCGCTGATGGCGCTCGAGGTGTTCCAGGAAACGCCGTCCGAGTTCTATCCCTACAGCAGCAAGTACGATGCGTTCCTGCGGCGGCAAGTCAAGCTGAGCGAGCAGGAAGCGCGCGGCCTGCGCCTGTTCAACGATCCCGCCAAGGGCAACTGCGCGGCCTGCCACCCCAGCGCGATCAGCGCCGATGGCGTCTTTCCCGCTTTCAGCGATTTTGGCTTCATTGCGCTAGGCGTGCCGCGCAACCGCAAGCTGGCGGTCAATGCCGATCCGGCCTTCTTCGACATGGGCCTGTGCGGGCCGGATCGCACCGACCTGAAGGCGCGCGCCGAGTACTGTGGGCTGTTTCGCACGCCTGGTTTGCGCAACGTGGCGCAACGCAAGACCTTCTTCCACAACGGCGCCTTTCATTCGCTGGAAGAGGTGTTGCGTTTCTACGTGCAACGCGACAGCAATCCCGGCAAGTGGTATCCGCGCAAGGCCGATGGCAGCATCGACAAGTTCGACGACCTGCCGGCGCGGTATCGTGACAACGTCAATATGGAGCCTCCGTTCGGCGGCGCGCCCGGCAGCAAGCCCACCCTGTCGGAGGCGGAGATCCGCGACGTCATCGCGTTCCTGAAGACCCTCAACGACGGCTACCGCTTGCCTGCAACCCATTGAGGCGTTCTGGCGGCAGTGGCTGTTCGCTGGTACCTGCGGATTAGCGCGCATTGGTGGGTGAGCACGGGCCCGGCAACGGGCCGGGCGCCTCGCAAGCCTTTCCTTTTTCCAATCCGTCCCCATTTCCTCCTGACACCGTGCTGTCAGGAGATGTCAGCGCCACACTTCAGCGCGCGGCACGCTGCCGTCCTTCGGGATAGGATAGCGGCCTGACCGTACCAATACCGCGATTCGCGATGGCTTTCGCCGCGCTCCCGGGGCCTGTGTGCCCTGCCAGGCCCGTCTTCGCCAATCGCACGCCGCACGCAAGCCACCAGCTAGCCACTCGCAAGCCACGCCTTAAAGGACGCATCCCATGTCATCCGGTGTCATCCGTATTCGCGGAGCCCGTCAGCACAATCTCAAGAATCTCGACCTCGACCTGCACACCGGCGAAATGACCGTGGTGACGGGGCCGTCGGGCTCGGGCAAATCGAGCCTGGTGTTCGATACGCTCTACGCCGAAGGGCAGCGGCGCTATGTCGAAACCTTCAGCGCCTATGCGCGCCAGTTCCTGGACCGCATGGACCGGCCGCAGGTGGACCGGGTGGACGGCGTGCCGCCGGCCATCGCCATCGACCAGACCAACCCGGTGCGCAGTTCGCGCTCCACGGTCGGCACGATGACGGAGCTCAACGATCACCTGAAGCTGCTGTACGCGCGCGCCGCCGAGCTGTTTGACCGCCAGACCGCGCAGCCTGTGCGGCATGACTCGCCTGAGACCATCTACGCGGAGCTGCAAGCACGTGCCGCCCAGGGCGATCCGCGCCTGGTCGTCACCTTCCCGGTGGAACTGCCGGAAACCACCACCGATGCCGAGATCGAGCAGTGGCTCTCCGTCAGCGGCTACACGCGCGTGCAGGCGCAGCGCGTGGTGGCCTCGCCCACCGGCCCGCGCAAGGTGCTGGACGTGGTGGCCGACCGCTTCCGCCTGGGCAATACCGAAAAGGTGCGGGTGCTGGAAGCCATCGAGGCCTCGATCAAGCGCGGCAGCGGCCGGGTCAACGTCTACGTGATCGACGCGGCGGACGAGGGCGCGCAGGCGCAGGTGTGGCGGTTCTCGACCGGCCTGCACAGCCCGGAAAGCGATATCCGCTATGCCGATCCGCAGCCCGCGCTGTTCTCCTTCAACTCCGCCTACGGCGCCTGCGAGACCTGCCGCGGCTTCGGCCGCGTAATTGGCGTGGACCTCGGCCTGGTGATCCCGGACGAGCGCAAGACGCTGCGCGGTGGTGCCATCAAGCCGATGCAGACGCCGGCCTGGAAGGAGTGCCAGGACGACCTGATGCGCTACGCCGCCAAGGCCGGCATCCCGCGCGATGTGGCGTGGTCAAGCCTTACCCCGGCAGAGCGCGCCTGGGTCATCGACGGCTCGCCGGACTGGAATGGCAAGTGGAATACGCACTGGTATGGCGTCAAGCGCTTCTTCGACTACCTGGAGTCGAAGGCGTACAAGATGCACATCCGCGTGCTGCTATCGAAGTACCGCAGCTATACGCCGTGCGAGACCTGCGGCGGCGCGCGGCTGAAGACCGAGGCGCTGTTGTGGCGCCTGGGCAGCAAGCCGGGTGCGGACGCCGTATGCGCGCCGGACAAGCGCTTCCTGCCGCGCGGCGTGGACTGGGACCGCACGCAGCTCGAAGCGCTGCCGGGGCTCACCGTGCACGACCTGATGCTGATGCCGATCGAGCGCATCCGCAAGTTTTTCGACGAGCTCACGCTGCCGAGCCTGATGCTCGATGACGCGCTCAAGCTGCTGCTGGCCGAAGTGCGCACGCGCCTGAAATACCTGTGCGACGTGGGCTTGGGCTACCTCACGCTGGACCGCCAGAGCCGCACGCTGTCCGGCGGCGAGGTGCAACGGATCAACCTGACCACCGCACTCGGCACCTCGCTGGTCAAGACGCTGTTCGTGCTGGACGAGCCCAGCATCGGCCTGCACCCGCGCGACCTGAACCGCATCGTCGAGGCCATGCATCGCCTGCGTGACGCCGGCAATACGCTGGTGGTGGTGGAGCACGATCCTTCGGTGATGCTCGCGGCTGACCGGCTCATCGACATGGGCCCCGGCCCGGGCGAGCGCGGTGGCAACATCATCTTTGACGGCACGCCCGCCGATATCCGCGGCTCGGGCACGCTCACCGGCGAGTATCTTGCCGGCCATCGCCAGGTGACCGATCTCTCCCGCTGGCAACCTCGCGCGGTTGACGCTGCGACGCCGCGCATCGTGCTCGAAGGCGCCTCCGAGCACAACCTGCGTGACGTCACCGTGGAGATCCCGCTGCAGCGCCTGGTATGCGTGACCGGCGTTTCCGGTTCGGGCAAGTCCACCTTGCTGCAGGACGTGCTGTATCCCGCCATGGCGCGCCAGTTCGGCAAGTCCACGGATGCGCCCGGCGCCTTTCGCAGCCTCACCGGCGCGGAACAGGTGGCCGATGTGGTGTTTGTCGACCAGTCGCCCATCGGCAAGACCGCGCGCTCCAACCCGGCCAGTTATGTGGGGGCCTTCGACGAGATCCGCAAGCTGTTCGCCAAGGCGCCCATGGCGCTGCAGCGCAGCTACACCGCCGGCATGTTCAGTTTCAACTCCGGCGACGGGCGCTGCCCTACCTGCGGCGGCTCGGGCTTCGAGCACGTCGAGATGCAGTTCCTCTCCGACGTCTACCTGCGCTGCCCGGATTGCGATGGACGGCGCTACCGCGCGGAAATCCTCGAAGTGAAGATCGAGCGCGCGCTGCCAGGCCAGCCGCCGCGCGCGCTCAGCGTGGCCGATGTGCTCGAGCTGACCGTGAGCGAGGCCGTGGCGTACTTTGCTGGCGACGCGGCGGTGCTGCGCGTGCTGCAGCCGATCGTCGACGTGGGCCTGGAATATGTGAAGCTGGGCCAGCCGGTGCCGACATTGTCGGGGGGCGAGGCCCAGCGGCTGAAGCTCGCCGGCTACCTGGCCGAGACCGCGCAGGCGAGCAATACGCGCGTCAAGCCGATGCCGTACGAGTGCAAGCTGTTCATGTTTGACGAGCCCACCACCGGGCTGCACTTCGACGACATCGCCAAGCTGATGCGCGCTTTCGGCAAGCTGCTCGATGGCGGCCACTCGCTGATCGTGATCGAGCACAACCTCGACGTGGTGCGCGCCGCCGACTGGATCATCGACCTCGGCCCCGAGGGCGGCGACGCGGGCGGTGAAGTGCTGTGCGTGGGCACGCCGGAAGACGTCAAGCGCTGCGCGCAATCGCATACCGGCAAGGCGCTGCTGCAATACGACCGCGCCGTCGGCCATGCCTTTGTCGCGGAGGACGCGGGCGTGCCTCTGCAGGCGGCCTTGCGCGCGGCGCGCGCGCGCCGCGCCATCGAAGGCGAGGACGTGGTGCGCATCGTCAACGCGCACGAGCACAACCTGAAGGCGCTCAACGTCGATATCCCGCACGGCAAATTCAATGTGATCACCGGTGTGTCGGGATCGGGCAAATCCACGCTTGCTTTCGACATCCTGTTCCATGAAGGGCAGCGCCGCTATCTCGAATCCCTCAATGCCTACGCGCGCTCCATCGTGCAGCCCGCAGGGCGGCCGGAGGTGGATGCGGTGTACGGCATTCCGCCCACCGTGGCCATCGAGCAGCGCCTGTCGCGCGGCGGCCGCAAGAGCACGGTAGCGACCACCTCCGAGGTCTGGCACTTCCTGCGGCTGATGTATGTGAAGCTGGGCATCCAGCATTGCATCCACGACGGCACGCCCGTGACTTCGCAAAGCCCCGAGTCCATCGCGGCGCAATTGCTGCGCGACTACAAGGGCCAGCATGTGGGCCTGCTGGCCCCGCTGGTGGTCAACCGCAAGGGGGTCTATACCGATCTGGCCAAATGGGCCAAGGCGCGCGGCAACACGCACCTGCGCGTGGACGGCGAATTCCTGCCGGTGGACCCGTGGCCGCGCCTGGACCGTTTCCGCGAGCACACCATCGAATTGCCGGTGGGTGACATCGTAGTGTCCGCGGACAACGAAGCCGCATTGCGCGCGCTGCTCGGGCAGGCGCTGGAAGCCGGCAAGGGCGTGATGCACCTGCTGGCGCCGCTCGATGGCCTGCAGCATGCCATGGGCAACGGCGGCACCGCTCGCGTTGGCAGCACTACGGTGTTCTCGACCAAGCGCGCCTGCCCGGTGTGCAGCACCAGCTATCCGGAACTGGACCCGCGCCTGTTCTCCTACAACAGCAAGCACGGCTGGTGCACCAGCTGCGTGGGTACCGGCCTGACGCTTACGCGTGAGCAGCGCGCGGCCTACGACGATACCGTGATGGCCGACGACAACCGCGGGCGCGAGCAGACGCTGCCCTCGGAGCAGCAAGAGCCCGACGACGTCGCCGATACCCCGTGCGCGGATTGCGGCGGCACGCGGCTGAACCCGGTGGCGCGCGCGGTCACCTTCGACGCGCACCCCATCGTGGAAGTGGCGCAGTGGACGGTGTCCGACACGCACCGCTGGGTGCAGGGCCTGCACCTGGCCGGGCGCGAAGGCGAGATCGCGCGCGACGTGGTAAGCGAGATCCGCAGCCGCCTGCAGTTCCTGGAAGAGGTTGGCCTGGGCTACCTGAGCCTGGATCGCGCTGCGCCCAGCCTGTCCGGCGGCGAGGCGCAGCGCATCCGGCTGGCGGCGCAGCTTGGCAGCAACCTGCAGGGCGTGTGCTACGTGCTTGACGAGCCCACCATCGGCCTGCATCCGCGCGACAACCAGATCCTGCTCGACGCCCTGCGCAAGCTCGGCGAGAAGGGCAACACGCTGGTGGTGGTGGAGCACGACGAGGACACCATCCGCCGCGCCGACCATATCATCGACATCGGCCCTGGCGCCGGCAAGCGCGGCGGCACGCTGGTGGCGCAAGGCGGCGTGGCCGCACTGTCGGCCAGTGCGGATTCGCTCACCGGGCAGTTCCTCGCCCATCCGATCCTGCATCCGTTGCAGCCGCGCCGTGAGGTCAAGCCGGAAGGCAAGAACAGCGCGGCCGTACCTGAGCGCTGGCTGACCGTGCACAACGCCACGAAGCACAACCTGCGCAACGTGACCGCAAGCATTCCGCTGGCGCGGCTGGTTGCCATCACGGGCGTCAGCGGCTCCGGCAAGTCCACGCTGGCGCGCGATGTGCTGATGGCCAACCTGCTCGACGCGGTGGGCCGCTCGGTGATGTCGTCGCCGGCCACCCGGCGCGCGCGCAAGGCGGCGGGCAGCGAGGCGCCCGCGCGCTCGCAGGCCACGGCGCGCACCGAGCCGCGCCGCAAGCTGGAGGTCACGCACAACTGGCAGGGCTGCGAGTCCATCACCGGGTATGAGAGCATCGACCGCGTGCTCGAGGTCGACCAGACCCCGATCGGCAAGACGCCGCGCTCCTGCCCGGCCACGTATATCGGCGTGTGGGACACCATCCGCAAGCTGTTCGCGCAGACGCTGGAGGCCAAGGCGCGCGGCTATTCCGCCTCGCGCTTTTCCTTCAACACCGGCGACGGGCGCTGCCCGGCCTGCGAGGGACAGGGCGTGCGCACCATCGGCATGAGCTTCCTGCCGGACGTGAAGGTGCATTGCGATGTCTGCCACGGCCAGCGCTTCAACCCGGAGACGCTGGCGGTCACCTGGCGCGGCAAGAATATCGGCGACGTGCTGACGATGGAGATCGACGAGGCGGTGGAGTTCTTCTCCGCCATGTCCAATATCGCGCACCCGCTGCAGCTGATGAAGGACGTGGGCCTGGGCTACCTGACGCTGGGCCAGCCGTCGCCCACGCTGTCCGGCGGCGAGGCGCAGCGCATCAAGCTGGTGACCGAGTTGTCCAAGGTGCGGGACGACATCACCCGCCGTGGGCAGCAGGCGCCGCACACGCTGTACGTGCTGGATGAGCCTACCGTGGGCCTGCACATGGCCGATGTGGCCAAGCTGATCCGCGTGCTGCACCGGCTGGCCGATGGCGGGCACAGCGTGGTGGTGATCGAGCATGATCTCGACGTGATCGCCGAGGCGGACTGGATCCTCGACCTGGGCCCGGAGGGCGGCGTGGCGGGCGGCGGCATTGTCGCCGCGACCGACCCCGAGGGGCTGGTGCGGGTGCGGGCCAGCCACACCGGCGCGGCGCTGGCGCCGGTGCTGGCCCGCGGCAAGGCGGCTGGCAAGGCAGCGCCAGAGAGCGGCAACGACGCCGGGCACCGCCTTGCGGCGGCGCAGTAAAGCCAGCACGGCGGCCTCGCCCCTACCCGGAGGGCGAGGCTGCAGGCCATTTTCACCCGGCGGCCCCGGTAGCTGACACAATGACGGATTCAGCCACTGGTGGCCGCCGCCGGTCCAGCCGTGCGCCACAGAGGTGGCGGCCGGGCGGGCCATGCGTAGCCGCCGCATGACAGCGTGATAGCAAAACCCCTTTCCCTTTTCTCCCTCCTCTGCCTACCCGCCATCGTGACGGCGCTTTGGCTCGCCCTGGCCAGCACGTCCGCGCTGGCGGCACCCGCTGCCGCATCGGACGCCAGCGGCGCACGCGCGCCTGCCAAGGCGGGCAAGCGCGCGGCCTCGGCGCCGACGCCAACCTCCCGGGCCGTTCAGCAAGCCACCACCGCGCCGCAGGTCAACCACGACCAATACGCACTGCGCCCCGAGCGCGACGTGCAGCCGCGCAGCAGCTTTGGCCTGCGGATGAAACCCGGCTGGCCGCAGCAGGACGATTCCGCCGGGCCCGGGCGTTAGCCAGCCAGCTCGGCATGCTGCCGGGCATACCGGCGGCAGTGCCTTTGCGGTACGCTCTGTGGGTTCCGTAGTCCGACCCGCAGTCCGACCCCTACACCGCAAGGAGCTCAGATGTCCACCAGCCCGTCCGGCTTTGCGTGCGCCCCGGCCGCAGCCCGCGCCACCGTCCATCACCTGCGCGCCTCGCGCATCCGCGAGGTGGCCAATGCTGGCATCGGCCTGCCCGACGTGCTGCCCTTCTGGTTCGGCGAGTCCGACCAGGTCACGCCCGCCTTTATCCGCGACGCCGCCAGCCGGGCACTGGCCGGCGGGGCGACGTTCTACACGCATAACCTGGGCATTGCCCCGCTGCGCAGCGCGCTGGCCGACTACGTCAGCGCGCTGCACGGCGCCACCGCCCTGGACAACGTGGTGGTGACCAGCGCCGGCGTCAACGCGCTGATGCTGGCTGCCCAGCTGGTGGCCGGGCCCGGCGACCGCGCGGTTGCCGTCACGCCGCTGTGGCCCAACCTGGTGGAAATCCCCAAGATCCTTGGCGCCGAGGTGGAAACCGTCGCGCTCGATTACGGCACGCACGGCTGGACCCTGGATCTCGACAAGCTGCTGGCCGCGCTGACGCCTGAGACGCGCTTGCTGATGATCAACTCGCCGAACAACCCGACCGGCTGGGTGATGTCGCGCGCGGACCAGCAAGCGGTGCTCGCGCACTGCCGGCGCCATGGCATCTGGATCATTGCCGATGAAGTCTACGAGCGCTTGTATTACGGCGAAGGCGATGGCGCCATCGCGCCGTCGTTCCTGGATATCGCCAGCCGCGACGAGCGGGTGATCTGCGTCAACTCATTCTCCAAGGCCTGGTTGATGACCGGCTGGCGGCTGGGCTGGATGGTGCTGCCCGCTGCGCTCACCGACGACCTGGGCAAGCTGGTTGAGTACAACACATCGTGCGCGCCGTCCTTCGTGCAGGAAGCCGGCATTGTGGCGGTGCGCGAGGGCGAGGCCTTTACCCGTGAACTGGTCGGCAGGCTGCGCGCGGCGCGCGATCACCTGGTGGGTGCGTTGGCTGCGGTGCCGGGCGTGGATGTGCATGCGCCCGAGGGCGCCATGTATGTGTTCTTCCGGCTGGCCGGCGCCAGCGACAGCCTGGCGTTGTGCAAGCAGCTGGTGCGCGAGGCACGGCTCGGGCTGGCGCCGGGGAGCGCGTTCGGGGACGAGGGGGAGGGCTTTGTGCGTTGGTGCTATGCGTGTGATCCGGCAAGGCTAGACGAGGGTGTGCGGCGGTTGCGCGGGTTTCTGGGGCGGTGAGCGCCGCGCCGCTCGCGGTGCGATCGGGCTGGCGTGCGCCATCTTCATGTCGAGACGGCACCGCTAGCATTGGCATTAGCACTAGCGCTTCACTGCGCAGCGGTCGCCTCTGCCTGCCACCAGCCGCCCCCCAGCGCCTGCAGCAGCGCCGCGGAATCGGTAAAGCGGCTGGCGGTAGCCTGCGACAGCGAAAGCGCGGCCTGCCGGTACTGCCGCTCGGCATCGAGCACCGCGAGCTGGCTGACGCCGCCCAGGCGATACTGGCCGGTCACGACCGCTAGCGTATCGGCGGCCTGCTTCGCACTGTCGGCGCGCGCCTGCAGGGTGTTGGCATCGGCCTCCAGCGCGCGCAGCGAATCCGCGACTTCACGCAGGCCTTGCAGCACCGTTTGCTGGTAGGCCGCGAGCGATTGCGCGTAGGCCGCTTGCGCCGCGCGCTTGCGCGCCACCAGCTCGCCGCCCCGGAACACCGGCTGCGCCAGCCCCGCGGCAAGCGACCACACGTTGAGGCTGCCAAACAGATCGCGCGCGGAGAGCGCCTGCGTGCCGGCGCTGCCGGACAGCGTGAGCTGCGGGTAGAGCTGCGCGGTGGCCACGCCGATATTGGCCGACGCCTGGTGCAGCAGCGCCTCGGCCGCGCGGATGTCCGGGCGCCGCCTTGCCATGGTGGAGGGCAGGCTCACCGGAAGCGTGGCGGGCAAGGTGAGATCTTCCAGCCGGAACTCGGGCAGTCGGGCGCTTGCGGGGGCTTGTCCCAGGTACACGGCAAGCTGATGCCGCGTGGCCGCAAGCTGCTGCGCCAGGCCCGGCAGCAAGGCCTGGCTCTGCGCCAGTTCATTGCGCTGGCGCTGCGCGTCCACCTGCGCCACGCCGCCCGCGCGCAAGCGTTGCTCGGTGATGGCGAGCTGGCGCTGCTGCGCCGCCACGATGGCCTCGGTGTCGGCAATCTGCGCGCGCAAGCCAGCCTCGCGGATGGCGGCCGTGGCCACGTTGCCGGCCAGCGTCAGGCGCGCGGCCTCCAGCTCGAAACGTTGGTAGTCCACCGCCGCGCGCAGGCCTTCCAGCTCGCGGCGCTGGCCGCCGAACAGGTCGAGCGTGTAGGAGATTTCCACGCTGGCGCCGTACAGCGTGAATGGCCCGGGACTGGGAAAGGCGGTGATGCCGAGCGAGTTGAAGTCGACCTGCTGGCGCGTGGTGTTGAGCTTGGCGTCCACGCGCGGCAGCAGGCGCGCGCCGGTGGTGGCCACCAGTTCCTGGCGCGCCTGTTCGATGCGGGCCTGTGCCTGCGCCAGCGTCGGGCTGGCATCCAGCGCCGCGCGGATGGCGCGGTCCAGCGCGGGGCTGCGGAACAGCGTCCACCATTGCGCCGGCACGTCGGCGCCGCTCTCCAGCGTTTGCGCCTGGCCGTGCGGTGCGTCGGCGGCGCTGGTGCGCGCTGGCTGCGTGCCCTCGGTATAGGACGGCGCAGCGGGCGCGGCCGGCTCGGTGAAGTCCGGACCCACCGCGCATGCCGAAAGCATGGCTGCCGTCAGTACGGCGAGGACCGTGCGGGATGTGGATTTACCGTGTGGCGAGGCTTGCATGGCAGGCTCCTCAATCCAGCGTGCGGCGATAAAAACGCACCGCGATGGTCATGACGACGACCGTGAACAGGGCCATCGGCCACACGTTCGGCCATAGCTCGGTCCAGCTGTTGCCCTTGAGCAGGATCCCGCGGATCAGGCGGTTGAAGTAGGTCATCGGCAGCACGTTGCCAATGGCCTGCGCCCAGCGCGGCATCCCTTGGAACGGGAACATGAAGCCGGACAGCAGCAGGTTCGGCAGGAAGTAGAAGAACGTCAGCTGTACCGCCTGCAGCTGGTTTTGCGCAAGCGACGACAGTGTGATGCCTACGGTCAGGTTGGCGGCGATAAACAGCAGCGCCGCCAGGTAGACCGCCACTACCGAGCCGACAAAGGGCACGCCGAAGACCCAGCGCGCGGCCAGCAGGATGATGGTGGACTGGATCAGGCCGATGAAGATGTAGGGGATGATCTTGCCGCTGATCACCTCCAGCGGCCTGACCGGCGTGGCAAGCAGGTTTTCCATGGTGCCGCGCTCGCGTTCGCGCGTCATCGCCAGGCCCGTCATCATGACCATGGTCATGGTCAGGATCACGCCCATCAGCCCGGGAATGATGTTGTACTGCGTGAGTCCCTCCGGGTTATAGAGGCGCTGGACCTGCACGTCGAACGGCGGCTTGCCGCCCGCCAGATGCGCCAGCGCGCCCTGCAGGTCCTTGTCCGCGACCGAGAACGGCAGCTGCGACAACGCGGCGATGGCCGAGCCGGTGGCGGACGGGTCGGTGGCGTCAGCCTCCACCAGCAGCGCCGGGCGTTCGCCGCGCAGCAGCCGGCTGGTGAAGTCGGGCGGGATGCTGAGCACGAACTGCACCTCGCCCTTCATCAGCGCCTCGCGCCCGGCGGCTTCGTCGGGCAGGGTGCCGACCACGTTGAAGTAGGTGGTTGCCTGCATGCCGGCCACGAAGGAGCGGGTGAACTCGCTCTGGTCCGCGGCGATGACCGCGGTGGTGAGGTGGCGCGGATCGGTGTTGATGGCGAAGCCGAACAGCATCAGCTGCACGATGGGCAGGCCGACGATCATGCCGAAGGTCACGCGGTCCCGCCGCAGTTGCAGGAACTCCTTGAGCACGATGCTCCACCAGCGCTGCAGGGAGAGCGGGAAGCGTGCGCCGTTGGTGGCCTTGGCCGGTTCGCCTGGGTCGCGCGTCATGCCCGGGCCTCCTCGCCGTCCTGCCTGTTTTTTTGCTTTTGCTCACCCGCGCGCATATTGTCCTCGGCGCCGCTCATCATGTGGATGAAGACGTCTTCCAGGCTGGTCTCGATCGGCTCGATCCGGTGCTGCGGGCCGGCAACGCGGCGCAGCGTGGCCTCCAGCACGGGCGCATCGTGCCCGGTGATGTGCAGCGCGCTGCCGAACACCACGGTCTGCTCCACGCCCGGCGCACCCTTGAGCTGATCCGACAACGCGGAGAGCTGCTCGCCCTGCACGCTCCAGGTGACGAGCTTCTGGCTGGCCACCACTTCGCTTGCCGTGCCCTGCGCCAGCAGCTTGCCGTAAGCGATATAGGCGAGCTTGTGGCAACGCTCGGCTTCATCCATGTAGTGCGTGCTGACCAGCACCGAGATGCCGCGCGCGGCTAGCTGGTGCAGTTGCTCCCAGAAATCGCGGCGCGCTTTCGGGTCGACCCCGGCGGTGGGCTCGTCCAGCAGCAACAGCTCCGGTTCATGCAGCAGGCAGGCGGCCAGCGCCAGGCGCTGCTTCCAGCCACCCGAGAGCGCGCCGGCCAGTTGCTGCGCGCGGCTGGCCAGGCCGAGCTCCTCGAGTGCCCGGTCCACCGCCTCGCGCCGGCGCGGCATGCCGTACACGCGCGCCACGAAATCCAGGTTCTCGCGGATGGAGAGATCGTCCCAGTAGGAGAACTTCTGCGTCATGTACCCCACGCGCCGCTTGATCTCGGCGGTCTCGCGCAGGATGTCGTAGCCCAGGCAGGTGCCGGTGCCGGAGTCCGGCGTCAGCAGCCCGCACATCATGCGGATGGACGTGGTCTTGCCGCTGCCGTTGGGGCCGAGGAAGCCGAAGATCTCGCCGCGCGCGACTTGCATCGTCAGGTTGTTGACGACGTGCTTGTCACCGTAGTGCTTGTTGATGCCGTGCACGTCGATGGCCAGGGCGCTGGCTTTGCCGGGCCCGCCGTCCAGGGGAGCAACGGTTGCGTTCATGGCCTTGCCACCTCGACCGGCTGGCCCGGATGGAGCTTCGGCGCGTCGGCCGGTGCGGGCCGCGCTTCCACCAGGAACACCAGCTTGTTGCGCGTTTCATTGCTGTAGATCACCGGCGGCGTGTACTCGGCCTGGCTGGAGATGTAGGTGACCGTGGCCGCAACGGGCGCGGCGCAGCCATCGCAGCGCACGCGCACGGCCTCGCCGTTCTTGAACGCGCCGAGCACGGCCTGCGGCACGTAGAAACGCACCTTGACGTTGCCGGGCGGCAGCAGCCGCACCACCGGGCTGCCGGCCGGCACCCAGTCGCCAAGGCGGAAGGGCGTGTCGTAGACCAGGCCGGCCTGGGTCGCGCTCACGGTCTTGCGCGACAGTTTCCACTCGGCCTGCGCCAGCG
This sequence comes from Cupriavidus basilensis, assembly GCF_008801925.2. Lineage (NCBI taxonomy): Bacteria > Pseudomonadati > Pseudomonadota > Betaproteobacteria > Burkholderiales > Burkholderiaceae > Cupriavidus > Cupriavidus basilensis. Next base: position 546,074 of record NZ_CP062803.1, read on the forward strand.
CGGCGCGCGCGGCGGCCACCTGGGCTTGCTGGGCCGCCTGCTGCGCGGAGCGTCCCGGCAGCCGGGCCACGTCGATATTGCGCTGCAGCTCGCGCACGCGGGCGGCGTCGGAGGCGGCGGTGGCGCGGCTGTCTTCCAGCTGCGCCAGCGCGATCCCGCCGATGGCGTACTGGGCTTCGTCGCGCTTGCGTTGCGCGGCGCTGCGCACCGAGGCGGCTTGCGCCTGCGCCAGCTGCGCTCGGCTCACGTCGACTTCCGGCACGCGCTTGCCGGTCTGCAGGTCGGCAAGCTGGGATTCGGCCACACGCACCTGTTCCGCCGCTTGCTGCCGGGCCGCGCGCTCGTCGTCGGCCTCCAGCGCGAACAGCGGCGCGCCTCCTGCCACCTGCTGCCCGCGCTGGACGGAGATCTGGTCCAGCCGGCCGGCAAAGGGGGAGGCCACGCTGACGAATTCGCCCTCCACATAGCCTTGCCAGGAGGGTGGCGCTGGCTCGCCACAGGCAGATAGCAGCGCCGCGCCGATCAGGGCGGCCAATGGCCAGCCCGCACGCGGGTTCGGGACGGGGCGGGAGGAATGAGGCTGAGCGTGGCGAGGCATGCGGGCTCCGTGGCGGGCAGGCTGGGTTCAGGCGGACGGCGGCGTGGCCGGCCCGGGCTGCGCGATCGGCGCGGTCGGCGGTACCCCCAGGCCGTGCGCCAGCAGCGCGCTGACGTGGCGCACCAGCGCCTCGCTGTCGATGGCGGCGGCGCCGGGCAGGCGGCGCCAGATATGGGTGGTGGCCAGCGGCAGCAGCGTCAGGCCGATCAGCGACACCATCAGCAGCGCCGGCTCCAGGCTGGCGTTGATCTCGCCGCGTGCGCGCGCCGCCGCCAGCGGGCCGATCACCAGGCCGGCGCGCTGCAGCGCGAACTTCTGCAGCACGCGCTGATGCAACTGGCCGTCGGCGCCAACGATCTCGCGGATCCACAGCCCGGGAAACCATGGTGTGGCGGCGGCGGTGCGGATCAGCCGCCCGGCAATGCCCACCAGCATGGCTGCCGCGTCCGCGCTGTCGGCGGCGGCCGGCGCGAACACCTGTTCCACCAGCGGCTGCAGGCGCTCGTCGACCACCGCGTCAAGCAACTGGTCGCGATCGCGGAAGTAGTAGTGCACGAGCGCCGGGGTGACGCCAGCATGGGTAGCGATGGTCTTGATCGGTGTGGCGGCAACGCCGCGCTGGGCGAACAAATCCGTGGCGGCGTCGAGCAACTGCTCGCGCTGTCCGGCGCTGGCAGCATCCCCGGCGGCGGGCCGGCCCGGACGGCGGCTTGCGGGCGGGGTGGCAGTAGCAGGCGGCATGGCGGCTCCTGAATCTCCAGGTAATATTAATTTATGCATTAATTAATTCAAGGTCGATTGCAAAATTACTTATAAGACACTTTTATTCTCGCTATGTTGCGACGCAGCAATGCAAGGTAGACATGTCATAAACGCTTGGCTATGCTTCGTCCGCCCATCAGCCGGGCTTGCCCCTTAATGTGCCTGCTGCTGTTCCCCGGATTTTTTCATGCTGCTTTGTCGTTTCCATGCCGCCCCAGCGCGGCTACGCCTGTTTTTTGCCACTCGCCTGGCGGGTGTGGCCTTGTCGCTGGCCGGCCTTGCGGGCATGGCGGCCATGCCCGCCCTGGCGCAGGAAAAAGCCGGGACAAGCAGCGACGCGCCCGCGCAGGCCGATGCCCCCGAGGATTACGCCTTCCACGGCCAGACCACCTATATCTGGCAGCGCAAGCCGTCCTTTGGCGCGGCCTATTCCGGCGCCAACAGCCTGACGGCGGAGCGCGCCAAGAGCTACTCGTTCAGCGCCACGCTCGATCTCGGAGTGCGCCTGTGGCGCGGCGCGGAGTTTCACTTCAACCCGGAGGTGACCCAGGGCGTGCCGTTCTCCGAGCTGCATGGCCTGGGCGGGCCGACCAACGGTGAACTGGCCAAGGTATCGAGCACCAGTCCGGTGTTCTACCGGGCGCGCGCGTTTGTCCGCCAGACCTGGGGGCTGGGCGGCGGCAGTGAGCAGGTGGACGCCGATTTCAACCAGCTGGCCGGCAGCGTCGACAAGCGCCGCGTGGTGCTGACCGCCGGCAACTTCGGCGTGCTCGACGTGTTCGACCAGAACGAGTACGGCTCCGACCCGCGTACCCAGTTCATGAACTGGTCGTTCATGACGCACGGCTCCTTCGACTACCCAGCCGACGCGCGCGGCTACAACTGGGGCGTGGCGCTCGAGTACATCGGCGACATGTGGTCGGTGCGGCTTGGCCGCTTCCTGCAGCCGCTGGAGTCAAACGGGCTGGAACTCGATACGCGGATGTTCCAGCACTATGGCGACATCCTCGAGTTCGAGAAGCGCTACAACCTGGCCGGCCAGCCCGGCGTGGCGCGCCTGCTGCTCTGGCGCAACAAGGCGCGCATGGGCGCGTTCAGCGATGCGCTGCAGTTCGGCGCCGCCAATGGCGCGACGCCGGACGTGGCCAATGTGCGCGAGGAGCACGCCAAGATCGGCGCGGGATTGTCGCTGATGCAACGGGTCAACGAATCGCTCGGCGTGTTCGCGCGCGCCAATATGTCGGACGACAAGACCGAGACCTATGCCTTTACGGAAATCGGCCGCCAGGTCGCCATCGGCGGCGTGCTCAACGGCAATGCGTGGGGCCGGCCGCGCGATGTGCTTGGGTTGGCGATGTCGGTGAATATGCTGGGATCGCGGCACCAGGCTTACCTGGCCGCGGGTGGGCAGGGCGCTTTTCTTGGCGATGGCGCGTTGCGCTATGGTCCTGAGCAGGTCCTTGAGCTGTTCTACAGCTTCCAGCCGATCAAGTACCTGAGCATCAGCCCGGACTTCCAGTACATCCGCAATCCTGGCTACAACCGCGACCGCGGCCCGGCGATGTTCTACGGCGTGCGCCTGCACGCGGAGTTTTGAGCAGGCCAGGATCATGGCGCAAGTAAAAACCCCGGCGTGCGCGCCGGGGTTTTTCTTGGTTTCATGCGTTTGCGAGGCTCACTGCCGTGCGTTGCGCCGGTTGTCCGGCCACGGCGTGTTGAAGTTGGTGCGGAACGGATTGATATCCAGCCCGCCGCGCCGCGTATAGCGCGCATAAACCGCCAGCTTCACGGGCTTGCACTGCCGCATCACGTCGGTAAAGATCCGCTCCACGCATTGCTCATGGAACTCGTTGTGGTTGCGAAACGAGATCAGGTACTTGAGCAGTCCTTCCTGGTTGATCGGCGCGCCCACGTAGCGGATCTGCACGCTGCCCCAGTCCGGCTGGCCGGTCACCAGGCAGTTGGACTTGAGCAGATGCGAGACCAATGTTTCTTCCACTGGCGATTCGTCCTGGGCGGCATGCAGCAAGTGCGGGGCCGGCTCGTAGATGTCGGTTTCGATGTCGAGCCGGTCCAGTTGCACGCCGTCCAGCTCGGCCATCTTCTGCGTGCCGAGATCAGCCTCGGTCACCAGGCGCACCTGCACCGTGCCGCCGGTAGCCTCGGACAAGTCGTGGTGCAGCAGCTGCTGCAACGCTTCGGGCGAGGCGATCTTGCTCTGGTTGAACGAATTCAGGTAGAGCTTGAACGACTTGGACTCGACGATGTTGGGCGTGTCGGCCGGAATGATGAAGCTGGCCAGCGCCACCTGCGGCTTGCCCTTCATGTTCAGCCACGACAGCTCGTACGCGTTCCAGATGTCCACGCCGAAGAACGGCAGCGCGCGCCCTTGCGCCAGCCCGATCTCCGTGCGCTTGGGCTGGCGCGGGATCGGGAACAGCAACGTCGGGTCGTACTCGGTCTTGTAGGCCGAGGGTTTGCCTAGCGGCGATTGTTCGGGAAGGCTCATGGTTGCCTCGGTTGATCAGGACAGGAACAGCTTGTACACGGGATTTTCGGTCTCTTCCCAGTGTACATAGCCAAGCGTGGCGAGGAAGGCGCGGAAGGCGCGTTTCTCGTTCTTGGGCACCTGGATGCCAACCAGGATGTTGGAGGTGTCGCCGCCCTGGTTGCGGTAGTGGAACAGGCTGATATTCCAGTTCGGGCTCATGCTCGACAGGAAGCGCATCAGCGCGCCCGGCCGCTCGGGAAACTCGAATCGGTACAGCAGTTCGTCATGCGCCAGTGGCGAGTGCCCGCCCACCATGTAGCGAATGTGCTGCTTGGCCAGCTCATCGTTGGACAGGTCCAGCGTATCGAAGCCGTGGCGGCGGAATCCGGCGGCGATCTTCTCGTTCTCCGCGCGGCTCGCAATCTGCACGCCGACGAAGATATGCGCCATGCTGTTGTCGGCGATGCGGTAGTTGAACTCGGTCACATTGCGCGTGCCGAGCTGCTCGCAGAAGCGCTTGAAGCTGCCGCGTTCCTCGGGGATGCTGACCGCGAAGACCGCCTCGCGCGCCTCGCCCACCTCGGCGCGCTCCGCCACGAAGCGCAGGCGGTCGAAGTTCATGTTCGCGCCGCAGGCAATGGCCACCAGGTGCTGGCCCTTGAGCTTCTCGCGCTCGGCGTAGAGTTTCAGGCCGGCCACGGCCATCGCGCCGGCCGGCTCCAGGATGCTGCGGGTATCCTGGAACACGTCCTTGAGCCCGGCGCAGATGGCGTCGGTGTCCACCAGGATGATCTCGTCGACCAGCTCGCGCGTGATGCGGAAGGTTTCCTTGCCGACCAGCTTCACGGCGGTGCCGTCCGAGAACAGGCCCACTTCCTTGAGCTCCACGCGCTTGCCCGCGTCCACCGAGCGCTTCATCGCGTCGGAGTCCACGGTCTGCACGCCGATCACCTTGATCTCCGGGCGCACCGCTTTGATGTAGGAGGCAATGCCGGAGATCAGGCCGCCACCGCCGATCGCCACGAACACCGCATGCAGCGGGCCCGGGTGCTGGCGCAGGATTTCCATGGCGATGGTGCCTTGGCCGGCGATGACTTCGGGATCGTCGAAGGGGTGGATGAAGGTCAGCTTGTGCTTTTTCTCCAGCACCGCGGCGTGGTTGTAGGCGTCGCTGTATGAGTCGCCGTGCAGCACGATTTCCACCCACTCGCCGCCGCGCTCGCGCACCGCGTCGATCTTCACCTGCGGCGTGGTGACCGGCATCGCGATCAGCGCCTTGCACTTCAGGCGCGCGGCCGAAAGCGCCACGCCCTGCGCGTGATTGCCGGCCGAAGCGGCGATCACGCCGCGCTTGAGTTCCTCCGGTGACAGCGAGGCCATCTTGTTGTATGCGCCGCGCAGCTTGAACGAGAACACCGGCTGGGTGTCCTCGCGCTTGAACCACACCTTGTTGCCGGTGCGCGCGGAGAGCAGGTTTGCATAGGTGAGATCGGTCTCCTGGGCCACGTCGTACACCTTGGCGGTCAGGATCTTTCTCAGGTAATCGGGTTTGCGGGTCATCGTGGACAGCCGGGGCGGGGATTGGCGGAAACCGGTAATGATAAAGGATGGCGGGGGGCGGCGATGGCTGCACCCCTGTGCAAGCGGGCGCGAAGGGCAGGCAAGCTCACCTTCGTGCGCGAGGCGCGTTGCGCACCGCAGCGGTGCAGGCGCCGCCGTGGCGCGCCGAAGGGGCGTTTGCGCACCTTGTAGGACGAAGCCCGGTGGACGCTGCCGGAACACTCGTGATACGGTGTAACGCAATGCCTTCCCTACCTCTTATCGAACCGAACACCGCACTGTTCCTGGATTTCGACGGTACGCTGGCCGACCTTGCGCCGCGTCCTGACCTCGTGCAGGTCGAACCGGAACTGGTGGGGACGTTGCGCGCCCTGCATCTGCATCTGGGCGGCGCGCTAGCCCTGGTTTCCGGCCGGCCGATCGCCGAGCTGGATCATTTCCTGCATCCGCTGCAACTGCCGTGCGCCGGCGTGCATGGCGCGGAGCTGCGCGACGCGGGCGGCCACCGCCTGCGCCAGCCTGACCCCGGCGTGCCGCTGCTGCTCCCGCCGCTCGAAGCGCTGGTCGGCGCGCATCCCGGCCTGCAGCTCGAGCGCAAATCGGTTGCGGTCGCGGTGCACTACCGCGCCGTTCCCCACCTCGAAGGCATGGTGCGCAACTTCGCGGCTGAACTTGCCAGCCGCATGCCGGGCATCGAAGTCCTGCACGGCAAGATGGTGGTGGAGCTCAAGCCGGCAGGCATCGACAAGGGCGGCGCCATCGAGGCCTTTATGCGCAGCCCGCCATTTGCGCGGCGCACGCCGCTGTTTGCCGGCGACGATATTACCGACGAGGCAGGCTTTGCCGTGGTGCGCCGCCTCGGCGGCATCGGCTTGCTGGTTGGCGCGCGGCCCAGCGCCGCCACCGCCAGCGTGACCGGCCCGGCCGCGCTGCGCTGCTGGCTGCATCGCTCCGCCAAGGCACTTGAAGTCATGGCCGCCGCGCAGGGCACGCAGGTTTCCGGAGCCACATCCACAACGACGTCTTGAGGGGGATTCGCTGTGAGCAACCCATCCACCGAGGATAATCCGGCGCGCGCCGGAGGTGCCGGCCGCTACGCCGACCCTTCGCTATCGCTGGGCATGATCGGCAACTGCGCGATCTCCGCGCTGGTCGACGGGCGCGGGCGCATCGTGTGGTGCTGCCTGCCGCGCTTTGACGGCGATCCGGTCTTCAATGCCTTGCTCGATCCGGGCGAGAACGCTGGCCACTTCGCCATCGAAATCGAGGACTTCCAGGAAGCGCACCAGTGGTACGAGCCCAATACGGCCGTGCTGCGGACCCGGCTGACCGACCAGCACGGCAACAGCCTTGAGATCACCGATTTCGCACCGCGTTTTTTCCGCATCGGGCGCTACTTCCGCCCCACCTCGCTGATCCGCCGCATCCGCCCGATACAGGGCGCGCCGCGTGTGCGCGTGACGTTGGCGCCGCGTTTCGACTGGGGGCGCATCAAGCCCGAGATCACGCGCGGCAGCAGCCACGTGCGCTATGTCGGCGACGGCAGCACGCTGCGCATGACCACCGACGCGCCGCTGACCTACGTGCTGTCGCACACGCCTTTCCTGCTCACGCGCGACCTCAACTTCATCCTCGGTCCTGACGAAACCCTGCAAGGCGGCGTGGAGGAAGTCGCGCGCGACTTCGAGCAGGAAACCACGGCTTACTGGAAGATGTGGAGCCGCCGTCTCGCGGTGCCGCGCGAGTGGCAGGACGCGGTGATCCGCGCCGCCATCACGCTCAAGCTGTCGCTGTATGAAGAGACGGGCGCCATCGTCGCGGCCATGACCACCAGTATTCCCGAGGCGCCCGGCAGCGGGCGCAACTGGGATTACCGCTTCTGCTGGCTGCGCGATGCCTTCTTCGTGATCCGCGCGCTCAACAGCTTGTCCGAGGTCGGCACCATGGAGGACTACCTGCGCTGGTTGTCCAACGTGGTGATGCAATCCAAGAATGGCCATATCCAGCCACTGTACGGCATCGGGCTGGAGCTGGAATTGCCGGAGAGCATGCTCGATCATTTGTCCGGCTACCGTGGCATGGGTCCGGTGCGCGTGGGCAACCAGGCACAGGAGCACTTCCAGCATGATGTCTACGGCAACGTGGTGCTGGGCGCGGCCCAGGCTTTCCACGACCATCGCCTGCTGCACCGCGGCGGGGCGGCCGAGTACCACGTGCTGGAAACCGTGGGCGAGCAGGCGGTACGCGTGTTCGGCACGCCCGATGCGGGCATGTGGGAGCTGCGCACGCGCGCGCGGGTGCATACCTCATCCGCGCTGATGAGCTGGGCCGCCTGCGACCGCCTCGCCAAAATCGGCGATGCGCTGCAATTGCCCGATCGCGCGGCTTACTGGCGCCAGCATGCCGACGGCATGAAGGTGCGCATCGTGCGCGAGTCCTGGAGCGAGGAACGCCAGGCGTTCGCCGAGAGCTTCGGCGGGCGCGAGCTCGATGCCAGCGTGTTGCTGATGGCCGAGGTCGGCTTTATCGAGCCCAGGGATGAACGCTTCATGTCCACGCTCAAGGCCATGGAAGCGTCACTGTGCGACGGGCCTTACATGCGCCGCTACGAGGCGCCGGACGACTTCGGCAAGCCCGAGACCGCCTTCAACATCTGCACCTTCTGGCGTATCGATGCGCTCGCGCGCGTGGGGCGCCGGGAGGAAGCGCGCGAGATCTTCGAAGCCATGCTGGCGGCGCGCAATCCGCTTGGCCTGCTGTCCGAGGATACACACCCCGTGACCGGCGAGATGTGGGGCAATTTTCCGCAGACCTACTCGATGGTGGGCCTGATCAACGGCGCCATGCGCCTGTCCGCGCCATGGGATTCCGTGATCTGAAGGCGCGCGCGGCAAGGCCAGCGCAAGGGAATGTATGGGCAGACTAGTAGCGGTATCCAACCGCGTGGCCGATCCGCGCAACGTTGCCGCGGGCGGCCTCGCCGTGGCACTGGGCGAAGCGCTCAAGGCGACCGGCGGCATGTGGTTCGGCTGGAGCGGCAAGATCGTGGAAGCCGCGCAGGGCGGCACGCCGGGCGAGGGAGAGCTGCATATCCAGCAAGCCGGCAATGTCACGCTGGCCACGGTCGACCTGTGCCGCGAGGACCACGACGCGTACTACCAGGGCTACAGCAATGGCGTGTTGTGGCCGGTGTTCCACTATCGCATCGACCTGGCGGATTTCGACTCCGGTTATCTCAACATCTATCGCCGCGTCAACCAGCTCTTTGCACGCAAGCTTGCGCCGCTGCTGCGCCCGGACGATGTGATCTGGATCCACGACTATCACCTGATCCCGCTTGCGTCTGAGCTGCGCGCCATGGGCTGCGGCCAGCGCATGGGGTTTTTCCTGCATATCCCGTTGCCCCCGCCGCTGATCCTTGCCGCCATCCCACAGCACGAATGGCTGATGCGGGCGCTGTTCGCCTATGACCTGGTTGGCTTCCAGAGCCAGCTCGATCTCGAGCATTTCTCGCGCTACGTGCAAAGCGAAGCGCAGGCCGAGCCCATGGGCGAGTATCGCTTCCGGGCCTTCCACCGCACCGTGCGCGCGCAAGCGTTCCCGATCGGCATCGACGTCGACGAGTTCGCCGCGCTGGGCCAGTGCGAGGAATCGCGCGAGACATACGAGATGATGCGCGGTCAGTATTCGAGCCGCCGTCTGCTGCTAGGCATCGATCGCCTGGATTACTCCAAGGGGCTGCCGCAGCGGCTCAAGGCAGTCAGGACGCTGATGGCGCAGTATCCGGAGAACCGCCGCAGCGCCACGCTGATCCAGATTGCCGCGCCATCGCGCGAAACGGTAGATGCCTACGCGGATCTGCGGCGCGAGCTGGAAGGGCTGTCCGGGGCGATCAATGGCGAGTACGGCGAGCTGGACTGGATGCCGGTGCGCTATATCCATCGCACCACTGCACGGCGCCGTTTGCCGGGCCTTTGCCGCGCTTGCCGCGTGGCGCTGGTGACGCCGCTGCGCGATGGGATGAACCTGGTCGCGAAGGAGTTTGTTGCCGCGCAGGATCCGGACGATCCCGGGGTCCTGGTGCTATCGCGGTTTGCTGGAGCTGCCGAGCAGTTGCGCGAGGCGTTGCTGGTGAATCCATACGATATCAATGCCACCGCGCAGGCGATTCAGCAGGCCTTGCATATGCCGCTGGCGGAGCGGCAGTCCCGGCATCAGAAGTTGCTGGAGCGGATTCGGGCGCAGGATGTGCATTGGTGGAGGAGGGAGTATTTGAGGACTTTGGCGGAGACGGATGGGGGGTAAGGGGGGGTAGGGGGTAAGGGGGTAGGGGGGTAGGGGGGTATTGGGGTGTTTGCTGGCGGTGTTGGTTTTTGCATCCAAGGGCCGTACGACATCGCCCTTGCTTGCTTGGTCGCTGTTTATTTCATCGGCGATGGTTTTTGGACCCAAAAGCCATACGACATCCCCCTGCGGGGGCTGCCGGTCACTTTTCTTTGACCGGCAAAGAAAACTAACGAAAAGAAAGCCGCCCTGCCGGGGGCAGAGCAATCAGGCTGTTTTTGCCTCGGTGGTTTCGTCGTACGGCCCGGAGTGTTGGCTGGCGGATCCTACCGGCCCGAAGGACATCGCTACTGCATGACCCTATGGTCACGTGGTAGTGCCCCTGATCGCTTTGCTCGGTGCGCGTTCGGGCATCTGCCGTTCGCGGTGCTTAGCGCCACGATCCTGCCTGCCTCGGCGGTTTCGTGGTTTTGTCTCTGGCGGCCGGCGCCCGGGTATTTGATGCCCTGCCGTACCGGCGCGAGCGGCACCTTGCTTCACCCCCCTCTGGTTTCGTGGTGGGCACCGTGGCCCGTCCGCGAGGTCCGCGCTCGCACCCCCTCACCGCGCTCGTCCTCTGAGACAAAACCACGAAACCAGTAACGCCCGAAACGGCGCAGCACTTCGCCCCGCGAACGGCAGATGTGGGAATGGTCACCGCGCACGAGGTCAGGGGCCGCACGACGTAACCCATGGGTCATGTATGTGCGATGTCCTTTGGGCCGGTAGGATCCGCTAGCCAACACTCCGGGCCGTACGACGAGACCACCGAGGCAAAAACAGCCTGATTGCTCTGCCCCCGGCAGGGCGGCTTTCTTTTCGTTAGTTTTCTTTGCCGGTCAAAGAAAAGTGACCGGCAGCCCCCGCAGGGGGATGTCGTATGGCTTTTGGGTCCAAAAACCAACGCCGATGAAATAAACAGCGACCAACCCCGCAGGGAGATGTCGTCCGGCTCGTGGGCCCAAAAACCAACACCGCCAGCAAACACCCCAATACCCCCCAACCCCCTTACCCCCTACCCCCTATATCCCCCTCAACATCCACATCCCGAAACGCCCCCTCATCCTCAGTCAGAATCCTCATCACCGGCTGCGTCTTCAACAATTCCCGCGCGCCTTCATCCCCATCAAGCTTCAGCAGGGCATCCCGCCACGCGGACCCGAATCCGACCGGATGCCCACGCCGTCCGTCGCGCCACGGTGCGGCAATCGCGTCACGCGTCGTGATCGTCAACGCCACCGCGCGCACCAGCTCGGCCGGCAGCCACGGCATGTCGGCCAGCGCCACTACCCAGCCGCTGGCGCCGGGCGTGGCGGCCACCGCCGCAGCCAGCGCGGCGCCCATGCCGGCTTCGGCGGCTGCCGTCTCCAGGACCCGGCAGCCGGCAGCTTGCAATTCGGCTGCCAGCGCGGCATTGCCGGGGCGGATCACGGCTAGCGTGCCGGGCAGCACGGAGGCTAGCGTGCGGGCGCTGCGGGCGGCTACGGTGTGGCCGTCGGGCAGCGTGGCCAGGAGTTTGTTGCGCTGGCCGGCGGGGTCGAAGCGGCGGCCGTAGCCGGCTGCCAGCAGGATGCCGGTGGGGGGCTCGGCAGTGTGGATGGCGCCGTTGATGGGGCCCGTCAGCGGGGTGGTCACGGGGTGGGGCTGCAGGTGCTGCCTTCGTTGGCGGCCAGTTCGCGCGCGGCCTTGGCGCCTTCTACCTGGAGGATGTCGGGCAGCGAGACGTGGTTCTTGGCGGCGACGACTTCGGCCAGGATCGAGATGGCGATCTCGGGGGGCGTGCGGCTGCCGATGTAGATGCCGACCGGGCCGTGCAGCCGCGCGAGCTGCAGCTCGTTGAGGTCGAACTCCTTGAGCCGCTCGCGGCGCGCCTGGTTGTTGCGGCGCGAGCCGAGGGCGCCGACATAGAAGGCGCGCGTGCGCAGGGCTTCCATCAGGGCCAGGTCGTCGAGCTTGGGGTCGTGCGTGACGGCGATCACCGCGCAGCGCTCGTCGAGCTTCATGTCGGTCACGGTGTCGTCCGGCATGGTGCGCACCATGGTGACGCCGGGGATGTCCCAGGTCTCGGTGTATTCCTCGCGCGGGTCGCATACGGTGACCTGGAAGCCCAGGCCAACCGCGATCTGGCTCAGGTACTTCGAGAGCTGTCCCGCGCCAATCACCAGCATGCGGTAGCGCGGCCCGTGGATGGTGAGCAGGGTGGCGCCGTCGAAGGCAAGGCCGTCGGTGGCCGCGGCCGGGCCCAGGGTGGCGCGGCCTGTTGCCATGTCGAGCGTGCGGGCGACCAGCTTGCCGCTTTCCACGGCGGCCAGCAGTTCGTCCAGGTGGCTGTCGGCGCTGAGCGGCTCGGTCACCAGTTCGATGGTGCCGCCGCAGGGCAGGCCGAAGCGGTGCGCTTCCTCCGCGCTGATGCCGTACTTGACGGCCTCGGGGTGCGCGCCGGCAATGCCTTCGCGCCGTACCCGGTCGATGATGTCATCTTCGATGCAGCCGCCCGAGACCGAGCCGACCACCAGGCCGTCGTCGCGCACGGCCAGCATGGCGCCTTCCGGCCGGGGCGAGGAGCCCCAGGTTCTGACTACCGTCACCAAGAGCGTGCGATGGCCTTCGGCCTGCCACTTCACACTGCTTTTCAGGACTTCGAGATCCACGCTGTCCATGATCGTTTCCGCTTCGTTTCACCGTTTTGTTCATCGGGCGCGCTGCCTTCGCCGGCCGCCGCTCCGTCCTTGGCGACATTGTCATCCGTGCCTGGTTCGTCACCCTGCGCGCCGGACCCGCTCAACGCCGCCGTGAAGCGGTCGAAGAAGGTATCGGCCATCTTGCGCGCGGCGGCGTCGACCAGGCGCGAGCCGATCTGCGCGATCTTGCCGCCAACCTGGGCGTTGACCGTGTAGGTCAGCACCGTCGCGTCGCCTTCGGGGGCCAGCGTGACCGCCGCGGTGCCTTTGCCGAAACCGGCGACCCCGCCTTGTCCATCGAACTGGATGGTGTAGCTGTCGGGCGCCTGGATGTCCTGCAGGGCCATGCGCCCCTTGAAGCGCGCCTTGACCGGGCCCACCGCGGCGGTCAGCGCCACCAGGTAGGCGTTGTCGCCGTCAGGCTCGATGCTCTCACATCCCGGGATGCATTGCTTGAGCAGCGCCGTGTCGTTCAGGGCTTCCCAGGCGGTTTGCTGCGCTACCGGCAGTTGCCGCGTCTGTGTCATTTCCATGGTTGGGGCGTCTCCTTGGTGTCCTTCATGTTTTTAATGTCTGCGGGCTTCGGCGCCGCGGGGAACACGGGCATGGCCAGGGTCTCGCGCGCGGCCAGCAGGGATTCGAGCGCGAACAGGCTGTCCAGGTTGTGCGCCGAGCGCAGGGCGTCCACATGCGGCAGGATGGCTTGCACGCCACGTGCCTGCGGTACGAAGCCGGCATAGCGCAGCAGCGGGTTGAGCCAGACGATGCGATGGGCAAAGCGGCGCAAGCGTGCCATTTCGGCGTCTAGCAGGTCGATGTCTTCATGGTCGAGCCCGTCGGTGACCAGCAGCACCGTGGCGCGTCCGGACAGCGTGCGGCGCGCCCACTGGCGGTTGAAGGTGGCCAGCGCGGCACCGATGCGGGTGCCGCCGGCCCAGTCGCGCACCTGGCCCGTGATGGCGCCAACCGCTTCGTCCGGGTCGCGCTCGCGCAGCCAGCGTGTGATGTTGGTCAGCCGGGTGCCGAACAGGAACACGGACAGCCGCTCGCGCGATTGCATCAGCGCATGGCAAAAGTAAAGCACCGCGCGCGAATACTGGCTCATCGAGCCTGAGATATCGAGCAGCAGCACCAGCGGCGGGCGGCGCTCGGCGCGGCGGCGGTATTTCCAGCGCAGCCATTCGCCTTGCTGGCGCACCGCCAGCCGCGCGCTGGCGCGCAGGTCGGCGTGCGGCCCGCTGGCGGCGGCGCGCAGGCGGCGCGTGCGCTCGGTGGCCAGGCGCGCGTGGCGCGCGCGGATCATGTGCTGCAGCGCGCGCCATTCTTCCGCGCCAAGGGTTTCAAAGTCGCGTTGCGACAGGCGCTCCTGCGCGGAGAAGGTGAGCGGCGCGGTAAAGCGCTCGGCGTGGTCCTCGCCACGTCGGCCGGATTCGGGCGGGCGCTGGGCGGCGAGTGCGTCGGCCAGCCGGTTGTTGCGCGGCGGCGGCGGCGCGCCGGCATCCACGCGCGGCAGCAGCAGGGCGCGCAGCTTGCCCTCCCAGTCCGGGTCGCGCCAGAACAGGTCGAAGGCGGCATCGAACAGCAGGCGCTGATCGGGCCCGCTCACCATCAGGGCTGCCATGGCCGCACGCACTTCGTCGCGCCTGCCGATGTCCACGTACTGCAGCGCCAGCAGCGCATCCACAGCTTGCGCGGGCGACAGCGCAAAGCCGGCATCGCGCAGCAGCCGCACGAAATGCGTGACGTTGCGCGCCAGCATGGGCAGCGTGCCGGCGGGTGGCACGGCAGCCAGCGGCGCGTCCGGATGGAGCCGGGGCATGACTCAGGCTCCCGGCGCCCGGCTGGCGAGCAGCTCGGCCACGGTGGGGCCATCGACCCGGGCCAGGTCGTCCTGGTACTTGAGCAGCACGCCCAGCGTGTCGCGCACCGATTGCGGATCGAGCTCGCAGACGCCCAGCGCGGCCAGCGCGCGGCACCAGTCGATGGCCTCGGCGATGCCGGGCGACTTGAACAGGTCGATGCCGCGCAGCCGGTGGATGAAGTCGATGGCCTGGTGCTGCAGGGCGGCGGCGGCCTCGGGGGCGCGCGCGGCCACGATCTGCAGTTCGCGCTCGCGCTGGGGATAGCCCATCCATTGGTACAGGCAGCGGCGCTTGAGCGCGTCATGCACCTCGCGGGTCCGGTTGGAGGTGACGATGATGAGCGGCGGCTGCTCGGCCCGGATCACGCCGATCTCGGGGATCGATACCTGGAACTCCGACAGCACCTCCAGCAGGAAGGCTTCGAAGGGTTCGTCGGCGCGGTCGATCTCGTCGATCAGCAGCACGCGCGGGATGCCGGGCGCGGCCGGGTCGGGCAGCAGGGATTCCAGCAAGGGGCGCTTGAGCAGGAAATCGTCGTGATACAGCGATTGCGTGTCGGGCCGCTCGCCGCGCGCTTCGGCCAGGCGCAGCGCCATGATCTGGCGCGGGTAATCCCATTCGTACAGCGCGCTGGAGGCATCGAGCCCCTCGTAGCATTGCAGGCGCAGCAAGCGCGTGCCGAGGGCGTCGGCCATGGCCCGTGCCAGTGCGGTCTTGCCCACGCCAGGCTCGCCTTCGAGGAAGAGTGGGCGCTGCATGCGCAGTGCCAGGTACAGCACGGTGGCGGTTTCGCGATCGGCGAAGTACTGCTGTGCCTCCAGCAGGGCAGCGGTTTGATCGATGGACTGGGGAAGCATGGGGGCTAGCCGGTTGGCTCCCCTCTCCCACCACGTGGGAGAGGGGCTGGGGGAGAGGGCGGGCGTGAGCTCGAAGTGAGCACGCCCGGCTTGGCGAGTGCCGGCGCTTTCGCTCCGGCTTTCTCCCCTATCCCTTCAACGCCTGCTCCACCGCGCGCGCCGCCAGCACCGGGATCAGGTGCGCGCGGTACTCGGCGGATGCATGCAAGTCGGTGTTCAGCTTGCTGGCATCCACCACCACCGCGCGTGCTGCCGCCGGCGTGAAGCTGGCTGCCAGCGCCTGCTCCAGCGGTGCGCAGCGGAACACGCTGTCGGCCGCGCCGGTGACCGCGACCCGCACGACCTTGCCGAACTGCGCCACCATCACGCCCACCAGCGCGAAGCGCGATGCCGGGTTGCGAAACTTGATGTAGGCAGCCTTGTCCGGCGTGGGGAAGCGCACGGCGGTGATCAGCTCATCGGGTTCCAGCGCGGTTTCGTAGAGGCTCTTGAAAAAGCTATCGGCGGCGATGTTGCGGCGGTCGGTGACCACCGTGGCGTTGAGCGCGAGCACGGCCGCCGGGTAGCAGGCGGCCGGATCGTCGTTGGCCAGCGAGCCGCCCAGTGTGCCCATCGCACGCACCTGGCGATCGCCGATGCCGTCGGCCAGCGCAGCCAGCGCGGGAATGCGCTTGCGCACGTCGGCGTTGGCCGCCACGTCGGCATGGCGTGCCGCCGCGCCGATCACCAGCTCATCGTTCTCGACACGGATATCCGCCATGCCGGGAATGCGGGCTACGTCGATCAGCGCGGATGGCGCGGCCAGGCGTAGCTTCATCGCGGCCAGCAGGCTCTGGCCGCCGCCGAGGTACTTGGCGTCCGGGTCCGCCTTGAGTTTGTCCACGGCCGCCTTGGTATCGGCGGCGCGTTCGAAATTGAATGCGTACATGATGTGCCTCCGATCTCAGTTAGGGGCCTGCGCGTGGCGGATGGCCTGCCACACACGGTGCGGCGTGGCGGGCATCTGGATGTCGTGCACGCCAAGCGGCGAGAGCGCATCCACCAGCGCGTTGATGAAGGCCGGTGGCGAGCCGATCGCGCCGGCCTCGCCGCAGCCTTTCACGCCCAGCGGGTTATGCGTGCAGGGCGTGCCCTTGGCGGTTTCCACCGTGAAATCCGGCAGGTCGCCGGCGCGCGGCATGGCGTAGTCCATGTAGGAGCCCGTCAGCAACTGGCCGCTGTCGTCGTCGTACACGCACTGTTCCAGCATGGCTTGGCCGAGGCCCTGGCCGATGCCGCCGTGCACCTGGCCTTCGACGATCATCGGGTTGATGATGTTGCCGAAATCGTCCACCGCGGTGAACTTGATCACCTTGCTTTCGCCGGTGTCCGGATCGACTTCCACCTCGCAGATGTAGGCGCCCGACGGATAGGTGAAGTTGGTCGGGTCGTAGAAGGCGTTTTCGTTCAGGCCCGGTTCCAGCTTGTCGAGCGGGTAGTTGTGCGGCACGTAGGCGGTGAGCGCCACCTCGCCGAAGGTCTTGCTGCGGTCGGTGCCGGCCACGCTGAACGTGCCGTTCTTGAACTCGATGTCGGCGTCCGAGGCCTCCAGCAAGTGGGCCGCGATCTTCTTGGCCTTGGCTTCGATCTTGTCGAGCGCCTTCATGATGGCCGAGCCGCCTACCGACAGCGAGCGCGAGCCATAGGTGCCCATGCCGAACGGCACGCGGCCGGTGTCGCCGTGCACCACTTCCACGGCATCCAGGGCAATGCCAAGCCGGTCCGCCACGATCTGCGCGAAGGTGGTTTCATGCCCCTGGCCGTGGCTGTGCGAGCCGGTGAACACGGTCACGGTGCCGGTCGGGTGGACACGGATCTCGCCGACTTCGAACAGTCCCGCACGCGCGCCCAGCGCGCCGGCGATATTCGACGGCGCCAGCCCGCATGCCTCGATATAGCAGGAGTAGCCCAGGCCGCGCAGCTTGCCGCGCTGCTTCGCTTCTTCACGACGCGCGGGAAAGCCTTTGACGTCGGCGAGTTCCTGCGCGCGTGCCAGGCACGGCTCGTAGTCGCCGGTGTCATAGGTCAGGCCGACCGGGGTGGCGTAGGGGAAGTCGTGGATGAAGTTCTTGCGGCGGATTTCCGCCGGGTCCATCTTCATTTCGCGCGCAGCGGCTTCCACCAGCCGCTCCACCACATAGGTGGCCTCCGGGCGGCCCGCGCCGCGGTAAGCGTCCACCGGCGCGGTGTTGGTGAACACGGCGCGCACTTCGGCATAGATCGCCGGCGTGGTGTACTGCCCGGCCAGCAGCGTGGCGTACAGGATGGTCGGCACGCTCGACGCGAAGGTCGACAGGTAGGCGCCCATATTGGCGGTGGTGTGCACCCGCATGGCCAGGAACTTGCCATCGGCGTCCATCGCCAGCTCGGCCTTGGTGACGTGGTCGCGGCCGTGCGCATCGGTCAGGAAGGACTCCGAGCGTTCGGCGGTCCACTTGATCGGGCGCTTGATCTTCTTCGAGGCCCAGGTCAGCGCCACGTCTTCCGCGTACAGGAAGATCTTGGAGCCGAAGCCGCCGCCCACATCCGGCGCGATGATGCGCAGGCGCGACTCCGGCAGGCCAAGCACGAAGGCGCCCATCAGCAGGCGCTCCACGTGGGGATTCTGGTTCGATACATAGACCGTGTAGCTGTCGTCCTGCCGGGTGTAGCTGGCATTGACGGCACGCGGCTCGATGGCGTTGGGGATCAGCCGGTTGTTGACGATCTCCAATGTGGTCACGTGGGCGGCCTTGGCAAAGGCGGCGTCGGTGGCGGCGCGGTCGCCGTGGCCCCAGACATAGCTGGTGTTCTCGGGCACATCGTCGTGCACCAGCGAGGTGGCCGAGGCAGCGTGGGCGGTGCTCACCACGGCGGGCAGCTCATCGTATTGCACGTCGATCCTCTCGGCGGCGTCCTTGGCTTGCTGCAGCGTTTCGGCGATCACCAGCGCGACCTGGTCGCCCACGTGGCGGGCCTTGCCCTGCGCCAGCACGGGGTGCGGCGGCTCCTTCATCGGGCTGCCGTCGATGCTGTGGATCAGCCAGCCGCAGGGCAGGCCGCCGACCTTGTCGGCCGCCACGTCGTCGCCGGTGAAGACGGCGACCACGCCGGGCGAGGCGAGGGCTTCGGTCTTGTCGATGGAGACGATGCGGGCGTGCGCGTGCGGCGAGCGCAGGAAGTAGCCGTAGCTTTGCTGCGGCAGCACGATGTCGTCGGTGTACTGGCCGTTGCCGGTGAGAAAGCGGTAGTCTTCCTTGCGCTTGACCGAGGCGCCGATCAGGTGCTGGTTGTGCTGGCTGTCAGGTGCGTTCATGGCGGTCCCCTTATTCAGCGCTGACGCCATGCATCGCGGACTGGCCTTGCTGCACCGCGCGCACGATGTTGTGATAGCCGGTACAGCGGCACAGGTTGCCGTCGAGCTGCTCGCGGATGGCGGTGGCGTCGGCATTGGGCTGCTGCTTGACCAGCGCGATGGCGCTCATCACCATGCCGGGCGTGCAGAAGCCGCACTGCAGGCCGTGGCAGTTGCGGAAGGCTTCCTGCATGGGGTGGAGCTGGCCCTCCGGGGCGAGCCCTTCGATGGTGGTGATGCTGGCGCCATCCGCCTGCAGCGCCAGCATGTTGCACGACTTGACCGCGCGGCCGTCCATGTGCACGGTGCAGGCGCCGCACTGGGCGGTGTCGCAGCCGACATGGGTGCCGGTCAGGCGGAGTTGTTCGCGCAGGAACTGGACGAGAAGGGTGTGGGGTTCTACCTGTGCGTCGACGGCGCGGCCGTTGACGGTCAGGCGGATAGGAATCGCCATGCTTGTCTCCATGTGGGTGGACACGTGCACGACCAATCCCTGAATCCCGAAAAAACTGCGCGGGACTGGCCACGACGCGTTACTGCCGTTTGTTGGGTACGGCTATTTCGTGATGTTGGTACTGCGGTGATGCGGTGCTGCCGGTCAATGCCTGACGTTGGCCTGGCAATGGCCTGACAATGCCGTGCCGCGAACGTTTGGCTGCGACATGCTCTAACAGTTAATCACAAATCTCCGGCGCATGCCATGCGGGTTGCCCCTTCGCCACCTGGCGCTGCCGGAGGTCGCGGACGGCGTCGGGCGCGGGCGAGCAGGATGGCGCTGCTAGAATGGCCCGCCGTCCGGCCGCCACACCGCATTCACCTCGCTCCGGCACCAAAGCGCACTATATGGAAGGCTTCATCGACTGGCTGTTCGAAACCGTTGCCCTGCCCAAGGTGGGCTTGCCGGCTATCTTCGTGATCAGCCTGGTGTCCGCCACCTTGCTGCCCCTGGGCTCGGAGCCAGCGGTCTTCGCGTATATCAAGCTCAATCCACATCTGTTCTGGCCGGCCATCGTCGTCGCCACGCTCGGCAATACCGCGGGCGGCGCCATCGACTGGTGGCTTGGCTACGCGGCCAAGCTGGCCGTGGTGCGCTTTCGCAAGCGGCGCCAGTTGCGCGCGCACGAGGAAGAGCACGCCGAGCACCGCCGCCATCCCCGCCAGCCGCGCAAACCGTCGCTGGATGCACGCTACTTCCGGTGGATGCGCCGGCTGGGGCCGCCGACCCTGCTGGTATCGTGGTTGCCCGGGATTGGTGATCCTTTGTGTACTTTGGCGGGCTGGCTCCGGTTGCCGTTCTGGCCGAGCCTGGTTTACATGGCGATTGGCAAGTTTCTGCGCTACCTTGCCATGACGATTGCCCTGCTCTGGATCCCGGATAGTTTCTGGCACGGCATCGCCGCCAGCCTCAAAAGCCTGTTCTAGCTAGCGCCTCTCGCGGCACGGCAGGGTAAGGCAACCCTTGCCCAAGCAAGGTTCTGCCATGTTGCGGTGCGGCGAAAGCAGGCCTTGAAGTACAATTGCCCTTTAAAGACGATCCGGCGCACCGTCTCCGTGCGCTACAGGAAGCGGTCCCCTCCCCATGAACGCCCCACTCGTGCTCGATGCCAAACTCGCCGCGCAGGATGCGCCCGCGCGCCTGCGAGAGATCCCTTATAACTACACGTCATTCTCGGATCGCGAGATTGTCATCAGGCTGCTAGGCGAAGAAGCCTGGCGTATCCTGGCCGAGCTGCGCGGCGAACGCCGCACCGGCCGCTCCGCCCGCATGCTGTACGAAGTGCTGGGCGACATCTGGGTGGTGCGCCGCAATCCCTACCTGCAGGACGACCTGCTGGAGAACCCCAAGCGCCGTCAGATGCTGATTACGGCACTTCATCACCGGCTCTCCGAGGTGGAAAAGCGCCGTGCCGCCGACCGTGCCGAGCACGCCGAGCCGGCCGCCGAGGACCGCTCCCACCGGGTCGAGCAGCTGGTCAGCTTTGCCAAGCAGGCCATCGAGGACTTCAAGCAGGAGTTCGCGGATGCCTATGACCTGCGCAAGCGCACCCAGCGTGTGCTGGGCCGCATCACGCAGAAGGACAACATCAAGTTCGACGGCCTGTCCCGCGTCTCGCATGTGACCGACGCGACCGACTGGCGCGTGGAATATCCCTTCGTGGTCCTCACCCCGGACACCGAGGAAGAGATCGCAGGCATGGTCAAGGGCTGCTTCGAGCTGGGCCTGACCATCATCCCGCGCGGAGGCGGCACCGGCTATACCGGCGGCGCCGTGCCGCTGACGCCGATGAGCGCGGTCATCAACACCGAGAAGCTGGAACAACTCGGGCCGGTCGAGCAGACCGACCTGCCGGGCGTGTCGCACAAAGTCGGCACCATCTTCTCCGGCGCTGGCGTGGTGACGCGCCGCGTGGCGGATGCGGCGGACAAGGCCGGGCTGGTGTTCGCGGTCGACCCGACCTCGATCGACGCCTCCTGCATCGGTGGCAACGTGGCCATGAACGCCGGCGGCAAGAAGGCCGTGCTGTGGGGCACCGCGCTGGACAACCTGGCCTGGTGGCGCATGGTGGACCCGGAAGGCAACTGGCTGGAAGTCACGCGCCTGGACCACAACCTGGGCAAGATCCATGACGTGGCGGTCGCCACCTTCGAGCTCAAGTGGTCGGACGGCAACCGCGCGCCCGGCGAAAAGCCGCTGCGCACGGAAACCCTGGCCATCGAAGGGCGCAAGTTCCGCAAGGAAGGCCTGGGCAAGGACGTCACCGACAAGTTCCTGGCGGGCCTGCCCGGCATCCAGAAGGAAGGCTGCGACGGCATCATCACCAGCGCGCGCTGGATCCTGCACCGCATGCCGGCGCATGTGCGCACCGTCTGCCTGGAGTTCTTCGGCCAGGCGCGCGACGCCATTCCGAGCATCGTGGAAATCAAGGATTACCTCGACGCCGAATCGCGCACCCCCGGCGGCGCCATCCTGGCCGGCCTGGAGCACCTGGACGAGCGCTACCTGCGCGCGGTGGGATATGCCACCAAGAGCAAGCGCAACGCCTTCCCCAAGATGGTGCTGATCGGCGACATCGTCGGCGACGACCAGGACGCGGTCGCCCGCGCCACCTCGGAAGTCATCCGCATGGCCAACGGCAAGAGCGGCGAAGGCTTCGTCGCGGTCAGCCCGGAAGCCCGCAAGAAGTTCTGGCTGGACCGCTCGCGCACCGCTGCCATCGCCAAGCACACCAACGCCTTCAAGATCAATGAAGACGTGGTGATCCCGCTGCCGCGCATGGGCGAGTACACCGATGGCATCGAGCGCATCAATATCGAGCTGTCGATCAAGAACAAGCTCCAGCTGACCGATGCGCTGGAAGCCTTCTTCGCGCGCGGAAACCTGCCGCTGGGCCGCAGCGACGATGCCAACGAGATCCCCAGCGCCGAACTGCTGGAAGACCGCGTGCAGCACGCGCTGCAGCTGCTGCGCGAGATCCGCTCGCGCTGGACCTACCTGCAGGACCACCTGGATACGCCGCTGGCCACCGCGCGCGCGTCGCTGATCGGCCATGGCCTGGGCCTGCTCGGCCAGGCTTTCGAGGCGCGCCTCGAGCAGCAGCCGGATGCCACCGTGTTCCACCTGCTGCAGGACCGCACCATCCGCGTGTCCTGGAAGAGCGAAGTGCGCGCCGAGCTGCGCAATATCTTCAACGGCGGCGAGTTCAAGCCCATCCTCGACGAAGCGCAGAAGATCCACAAGCAGGTGCTGCGCGGGCGCGTCTTCGTGGCGCTGCACATGCACGCCGGCGACGGCAACGTGCACACCAATATCCCGGTCAACTCGGATGACTACGACATGCTGCAGGACGCCCACCGCGCGGTGGCCCGCATCATGGCGCTGGCGCGCTCGCTGGACGGCGTGATTTCCGGCGAGCACGGCATCGGCATCACCAAGCTGGAGTTCCTGACCGAGGACGAGATCGGCGAATTCCGCGAGTACAAGCAGCGCGTGGATCCGCAGGGCCGCTTCAATAAGGGCAAGCTGTTGCCCGGCGCTGACCTGCGCAATGCCTATACGCCGTCGTTCGGGCTGATGGGGCATGAGTCCATCATCATGCAGCAGAGCGATATCGGCGCCATTGCCGACAGCGTCAAGGACTGCCTGCGCTGCGGCAAGTGCAAGCCGGTGTGCGCCACCCACGTGCCGCGCGCCAACCTGCTGTACAGCCCGCGCAACAAGATCCTGGCGACCTCGCTGCTGGTGGAGGCCTTCCTGTACGAGGAGCAGACCCGCCGCGGCATCTCGATCAAGCACTGGGACGAGTTCTCCGACGTGGCCGACCATTGCACGGTCTGCCACAAGTGCGTGACGCCGTGCCCGGTCAAGATCGACTTCGGCGACGTGTCGATGAACATGCGCAACCTGCTGCGCAAGATGGGGCAGAAGAAGTTCAATCCCGGCACCGCCGCGTCGATGTTCTTCCTCAACGCCACCAACCCGCAGACCATCAACATGACCCGCAAGGTCATGATCGACTGGGGCTACAAGGCGCAGCGCCTGGGCAACGACGTGCTCAAGAAGTTCGCCAGGAAGCAGACCGCGCATCCGCCCGCCACGGTGGGCCGCGCGCCGGTGCAGGAGCAGGTGATCCACTTCATCAACAAGAAGATGCCGGGCAACCTGCCCAAGAAGACCGCGCGCGCACTGCTGGACATCGAAGACAACGAGATCGTGCCGATCATCCGCGACCCGAAGCGGACTTCGCCCGAGACCGAGGCGGTGTTCTACTTCCCGGGCTGCGGCTCGGAGCGGCTGTTCTCGCAGGTGGGCCTCGCCACGCAAGCCATGCTGTGGCATGTGGGCGTGCAGACCGTGCTGCCGCCGGGCTACCTGTGCTGCGGCTATCCGCAGCGCGGCAACGGCCAGTTCGACAAGGCCGAGAAGATGGTCACCGACAACCGGGTGTTGTTCCACCGGGTTGCCAACACGCTCAACTACCTCGATATCAAGACCGTGGTGGTGAGCTGCGGGACCTGCTACGACCAGCTTGCCGGGTATGAGTTCGACAAGATCTTCCCGGGCTGCCGCATCATCGACATCCACGAATACCTGCTGGAGAAGGGCGTCAAGCTGGAGGGCGTGACCGGTACGCGCTATATGTACCACGACCCCTGCCACACCCCGATCAAGACCATGGACCCGACCAAGCTCGTCAACGAGCTGATGGGCGGCAATGAAGGCGGCGGCAAGATCGAGAAGAACGAGCGTTGCTGCGGCGAGTCCGGCACGCTGGCGGTGTCGCGCCCCGACGTCTCCACCCAGATCCGCTTCCGCAAGGAAGAGGAAATGACCAAGGGCGCGGACAAGTTGCGCACCGACGGCTTCGTGGGCGACGTCAAGATCCTGACCAGCTGCCCGTCCTGCCTGCAGGGTTTGTCGCGCTACAAGGAAGACGCCACGGTCACGGCGGACTACATCGTGGTGGAGATGGCCAAGCACCTGCTGGGCGAGAACTGGATGCCGGACTACGTGGCCAAGGCCAACTCGGGCGGCATCGAGCGGGTGCTGGTGTGATGGGGGAGGCGAGGGCGGTGCCACTGGTTTTCTCCCTTCTCCCGCTTGCGGGAGAGAGGGGAGCCAACCCTGGGTACTTGACTGACGCCCTCGGAGTCCCGGGAGCGCCCGCATGAACCTCGTCCCCAACTGCCCGCTGTGCGAGACCGACGGCGGCGAGCTGGTCTGGCGTGGCGAGCGCGCCCGGGTCATCCTGGTCGAGCATGCGCGCTTTCCCGGCTTCTGCCGGGTGGTATGGAATGGCCACGTTGCCGAGCAGACCGACCTGCCCGAGGACGACCAGGCCTGGCTGATGCGGCTGGTGGCGCGGGTGGAGCGCGCGGTGCGCGAGACCATGGTGCCCGACAAGGTCAACCTGGCCGCCTTCGGCAATATGGTGCCGCACCTGCACTGGCATATCATTCCACGTTACCGCTGGGATACCCATTTTCCCGAAGCCGTCTGGGCGGCTGTGCAGCGCGAGCCTGATGCCGAGCGCCTGGCCGGCCTTGCGCAGCGCCTGCCGGCGTTACGCGCGGCCCTGGCGAAACTGGACGAAGCAGGCTGACGCCTGGCGTAGCCGTACCCGGGCCGTGCTGGCGTTGCCGTCGGTTTTTTTGAATTTCCGGAACCAGCCGGGCAGCGCCGTCTTCTAACACCCGTTGTCTTCATTCCCACAAGAGCGGGGCCGGTGGATCTGCCATGGCCCGCTTGCGCGAAAGGTGCCATGTCCACACCGACTTCCGTTACCGTTCCAGGCCCGGCCGTGCCGGCCCGTGCCCTCAAGATCCAGAGCCGCCTGCGGGTGGCCGAGACGTGGGACCTGATCAAGCCTTACTGGAAATCCGAGGACCGCAAGGCCGGCCTCGGGCTGCTGGCCTTCGTGGTCGCGCTCAATCTCGGCATCGTCTATATCAATGTGCTGCTCAACGAATGGAACCGCGTGTTCTACAACGCGCTGGAGCAGCATGACTACACCTCCTTCAAGGCGCTGCTGATCCGGTTCTCCTGGATCGCCGGCTTCTTTATCGTGGCGGCCATATCCCGGCAGTACTACACCATGATGCTGCAGATGCGCTGGCGTACCTGGATGACCGACCGCTTCATGGACCACTGGCTCAGCCACCAGGCCTACTACCGCATCGAACAGACGCACGCCACGGACAATCCCGACCAGCGGCTTGCGGACGACCTGCGCTCGTTTACCGATGGCGCGCTGTCTCTTTCGCTCGGGCTGCTCAATTCGGTGGTGACGCTGGTGTCTTTCGTCGGCATCCTGTGGGCTGTTTCCGGGCCGATCAGCTTCATGCTGGGCGGCACCGAGATCACGATTCCCGGCTATATGGTGTGGTTCGCGGTGGGCTATGCCGTGATCGGCTCGCTGATTGCCCACGTGGTGGGCCGGCCGCTGATCGGCTTGAGTTTCCAGCAAGAGCAGTACGAGGCGGATTTCCGTTTCATGCTGGTGCGCTTGCGCGAGAACAGCGAGCCGGTGGCGCTTTACCGGGGCGAGCCTACCGAACAGGCGGGCCTGCGCTCGCGTTTTGACCGCATTCGCGCCAACTGGAAACAGTTGATGCGCTATACGCGTCGCCTGACCTTTGTCAGTTCCGGCTACGGCCAGTTCGCCATCATCTTTCCGCTGCTCGTGGCCGCGCCACGCTACTTCGCCGGCAAGATGACGCTGGGTGGGCTGATGCAGGTGAGCCAGGCCTTCGGCCAGGTGCAAGGTGCGCTGTCGTGGTTCGTCGACAACTATTCCACGCTGGTTGGCTGGAAGGCCGCGGCCAACCGGCTGATCGACTTCCGCGACGCCATCCGCGTGGCGGAGCGCCAGGACCAGGAGCACACCGGCGTGCGCGACATCGAGGTGGTCCAGGCTGGCGCCGGTACCGATTCCGGCGGTATCCGCATCGACACCCTCGCGCTGGCGCTGCCGGTGCGCACCGGCAACGGCGGCGAGATCCAGCAGCGGCCGCTGGTGGCGCCGTTCTCGCTGCGGATCGCGCCCGGCGATCGCTGGCTGGTCAGCGGCCCCTCGGGTTGCGGCAAGAGCGTGCTGTTCCGCGCGCTGGCCGGGATCTGGCCCTACGGCAGCGGCACGGTTGCCATGCCCGGCGCGGCTCGCATGCTGTTCCTGCCGCAGCGCAGCTACCTGCCGATCGGTTCGCTGGCCGATGCGCTGGCTTATCCCGACGCCGGCACCGTGCATAGCCGTGAAGCCTTGCAGCAGGTGCTGCGCGAAGCCCGGCTCGGCGCCCTGGCCGAGCAGCTCGACGTGTTCGACAACTGGTCGCTGCGGCTGTCGCCGGGCGAGCAGCAACGCCTGGCCTTTGCGCGCGCCCTGCTGCAAAAGCCCGATTACCTGTTCCTGGACGAGGCCACCAGCGCGCTCGACGAGGAAACCGAAAGCGCGATGTACCGTCTGATGGTGGACTCCCTGCCCGGCGCGGCGATCATCAGCATCGCCCACCGCAGCACGGTTGCTGCCTTCCATGGCAAGCGCCTGCGCTATGTCGCGGCCGACGGGGCGCACTGGGAGGCGGAGCACGATGGGCAAGGTGAGGCGGCTGCGGTAAGCTATCGGGTCGTACACGAAGCGTAAAGGCCGGTGTGGCCGCAACCTGCGGCTCGCACACAGCCGCACGCCACCCATCATGGCAGGCCTAGAAAAAGATACTCCCCATCCCACCGCTCTTACCGTGCACACCCAGTCGCGCGTGCTGGAGGTGGGTTTTGACAACGGTTCCAGCTTCCGGCTGCCGTTCGAATACCTGAGGGTGAACTCCCCCTCGGCCGAGGTGCAGGGCCACGGCCCGGGCCAGGAAGTGCTGCAGACCGGCAAGCGCGACGTCACCATCGCCGCGGTGGAGCCGGTCGGCAACTACGCCATCCTGATCCGGTTTTCCGACGGCCACGATACCGGCATCTATTCCTGGGAACTGCTTTACCGCCTGGGCGCCCAGCAGGACGCCATCTGGCAGTCCTACCTGGAGCGGCTGGAAGCGGCCGGCGTCGATCGCGACACCCCCATGGTGGCCCCCGGCGGCCATGCCTGCGGCAGCCATTGAGATTGCGTGCCCCCGCGGGCCATTACTGAGTTCTGGAGCGAGTTATGAGCGAGACCCACTTCGGGTTCGAGAAGGTCAAGGAAGAAGAGAAGGCCGGCAAGGTAGCCGAAGTCTTCCATTCGGTGGCCAATAAGTACGACGTCATGAACGACCTGATGTCCGGCGGCATGCACCGGCTGTGGAAGATGTTCACCATCGCCCAGGCCGGCGTGCGGCCCGGCTTCAAGGTGCTCGACATCGCCGGCGGCACCGGCGACCTGGCCAAGGCCTTCGCACGCCAGGCCGGGCCCACCGGCGAGGTCTGGCTGACCGACATCAATGAGTCGATGCTGCGGGTTGGGCGCGACCGCTTGTTGAATAAAGGCATCGTCATCCCCACCTGTCTCTGTGATGCCGAGCGGATTCCGTTCCCGGACAACCACTTCGACCTGGTCACTGTGTCCTTCGGGCTGCGCAACATGACGCACAAGGAGGTGGCGCTGTCAGAGATGCGCCGGGTGATCAAGCCGGGCGGCAAAGTCATGGTGCTGGAGTTCTCCAAGGTGTGGAAGCCGCTGGAAAAGGCCTACGACATGTATTCGCTGAAGTTCCTGCCGTGGCTGGGGCAGCGCGTGGTACAGGATTCCGATAGCTATCGCTATCTGGCCGAATCGATCAGAATGCATCCAGACCAGGCTTCACTTGTACGTCTTATGGAACATGCGGGCCTGGAGAATGTCGAATACTTCAACCTGACAGCGGGAGTGGTGGCACTCCACGTCGGGCGAAAGTACTAGACTGATATAGGCTCAAAGAAAAATGAGCGAACTTAACAGGGGAAGCACTGATATGTCGCTATTTCGCGCAAAATTTATGGCAGGTGTGCTGATTGGCACGCTTGCCCTCGGCATGGCGCTCGACGCCAATGCCAAACGCCTCGGCGGGTCGCGCAGCATCGGCAAGCAATCGTCCGGCGTGACGCAACGCCAGCAGGCACCGGCACAGCAATCGCCGAACCAGACGCCCGCGCAGCAGGCACCGGCCCAGCAAGCCGCGCCCGCAGCAGCAGGCGCCGGTGCAGCCGCTGCTGCCGCGCCCAAGCGTAACTGGGGTGGCATGCTCGGCGGCATCGCCGCCGGCCTGGGCATTGGCTGGCTGCTGTCGCACTTCGGCCTGGGCGGCGCCGCCATGGGCTTCCTGTCCAACCTGATCCTGATCGCCCTGGTGGCATTCGCCGCAATCTGGCTGATCCGCAAGTTCCGCGGCGGCGCCAAGGCGCCGCAGCAACCGGCCTATGCCGGTGCGGCAGCCGGTGCCGGCAGCGGCTCGGGTAACGGATTTGGTGGCAGCAACGAACCGGTCTTGCGTCAACAAGTGCCGGTTGGCGCACCCAATCCGGTGATGCCCGCACCCGGTTCCGTCGCCTCGACGCAGTCCGCCGCACCGGTGATGGCTGGCGCCGCCGTTGGTGCAGCGGCAGGCGCGGCACAGCCCTGGGGCGTGCCGGCCGATTTCGACACCGACGCCTTCCTGCGCAACGCCAAGATCTACTACGTCCGCCTCCAGGCAGCCTGGGACGCCGGCAATCTCGAGGACATCCGCGAGTTCACCACGCCGGAAATGTTCGCCGAGATCAAGATGGACCTGTCCGAACGCGGCGCCGAGGTCAACAAGACCGACGTGGTCACGCTGGAAGCGGAACTGCTCGGCATCGAAGACAGCCCGGCCCAGCATCTGGCCAGCGTGCGCTTCTCCGGCATGATCCGCGAAAAGGCCGGCGATCCGGCACAGCCTTTCGCTGAAGTCTGGAACCTGGCCAAGCCGGTAAGCGGCCCTGGCGGCTGGCTGCTGGCAGGGATCCAGCAAACTTCCTGAGTGCAGGGAGTGCCTCGCCGGCAGGTTCAAGGCCGGCAGGTGGCATAGAATGGAGGCCCACGTGAAAACGTGGGCTTTTTTTGTTTGTGGGGTTTGGGGGGATTCTGTTGTTTGACTTGGAAGTTGAAGTCAAAGTCAAAGGCGGTTTCACCCCCCTGCGGGGGGCGACCTACTTTCTTGTCTCGCCAAGAAAGTAGGTCGCCCCATACGGGCTAGGCACACCTCCACGGCTCGCTTCGCATCGCGGGACGGTGTTTGCCGCCCCACGGGCGGAAAACACGGCTACAACCTGCAAGGTTTGAGTCGACTATTGATTTGTGGTGGTCTAATTTGCTCCCCTGTCCCGCTTGCGGGGGGGAGAGGGCAGGCCTTTGCAAGAGCCGGTCCACCAAAGTAACGATTGGTAGCCGTGTGGCCCGCCCGCAGGGCGGGCCACACCCCAGCGCGATGCGAAGCGAGCCGTGGAGGTGTGCCAAGGCCGTATGGGGCGCCTCGGGATCCGGCGAAAAGAGCGGAAAAGAGGGACCCATGTTTGAGTATCGCCTTAAGGCGATGCGAGTTTGGGTCCCGGCCGCTCTTTTCGCCGGATCCCGAGGGGGTGTCGCCCCATCCGGCGCGCCTTTTTTGCCTACTTTTTTGGCAAGACAAAAAAGTAGGTCGCCGCCCCGCAGGGGCGGTGAAACTGCAGTTGCCTTTGACGTTAAGCACGTTGAAGTCCCGTTGATGTTGATTTTGACTTTAGAACCGACCAACCCACTCCCCTGAAAGGCCCGCCCCCAGCCCCACCCAATCATGACCACCCTCCCCACCCCCCTGGCCACCCCTCCGATCACCGCCCTGAACCACCTGCTGGAACAGGAGCCTTGGGCAACCACCATGCTCCAGCCCTTCGCCGGCCGCATCATCCGCTTTGATGCGGCCGCGTTCACGCTCGCATTGAAGGTGACGGAGCAGGGCCTGACGGCGCTGGCCCCGGTGGATGAAACCCCGGCGGTTACGCTGACCGTGCCGCTGCAGCAGTGGCCGCTGGTGGCCTCGGACGTGGCGGGCGGTGGCCAGGCGGCGGCGATGAAGCATGTGCGCATCGAGGGCGATGCCGAACTCGCCAACACGGTCTCCACGCTGGCCCGCAACCTGCGCTGGGATGCGGCCGAGGACCTGTCGCGCGCATTGCGCGGCATCCTGGGCGGCCCGGTGAGCGACAGCGTGGCGCAACGGGTGGTGGATGGCGTGCAGCAGGTGCATGCCCAGGCCACGCGGGTGGGCCGCGCGCTGGTCGATAACGTGACCGAGTATTTGCTCGACGAGCAGCCGACCCTGGTGCGCCACGCGGCGCTCGACGAGTTCGGCGCCGGTGTGAGCGCGCTGCGCGACGACCTCGCCCGGCTGGAAAAGCGGCTGGAAAAGCTGGAGCAGCGCGCCCGCTCCGAGCGTGGAACTGGTACGCTGCCGTCCGCCCATCGCTGATCGCCCGCGGCTTGCCGCCGCCAGAGCCCTGCCCAATTGCGCATTCACGGCTTATCCAATGCCAGACCGGCCAAGCAGCACGGCCTCAACACTGAAGAACCTGCATGACCCGCTTCCTGCGCCTTTGCAAGATCGTTTTCGTCATCCTCTACTACGGCCTCGACGAGCTCGTGCTGTCTGGCTTCAAGAGCCGCCGCATCCGTTTCCTGGTGCGTGTCATTACCATTGGCCGCAAGCTCGACATGCCCCGTGGCGAACGCCTGCGCCTGGCGTTGACGCGCCTGGGCCCGATATTCGTCAAGTTTGGCCAGGTGCTCTCCACCCGGCGCGACCTGATGCCCGAGGACATCGCCGACGAGCTCGCCAAGCTGCAGGACCAGGTGCCGCCGTTCGATTCCGTCGTGGCGGTCAAGATCATCGAGCGCTCGCTGGGCCGGAAACTGGAGACGCTGTTCGAGAGCTTCGACCACAAGCCGGTGGCCAGCGCGTCCATTGCCCAGGTTCATTTCGCCATCCTGAAGGGCGGCCCCAACCACGGCCGCGAAGTTGCGGTGAAGGTCCTGCGCCCGGGCATGCTGCCGGTCATCGACAGCGACCTGGCCCTGATGCGGGACCTGGCTGCCTGGCTTGAGCGTTTCTGGGCTGACGGCAAGCGCCTGAAGCCGCGCGAGGTCGTCGCCGAGTTCGACAAATACCTGCACGACGAGCTCGACCTGATGATCGAGGCCGCCAACGCCAGCCAGCTGCGCCGCAACTTTGCCGACACCAAGCTGCTGCTGGTGCCCGAGGTGTTCTGGGACTGGTGCAGCAGCGAGGTCTTCGTGATGGAGCGCATGCACGGGATCCCCATCTCGCGCACCGAGTCGCTCAGGGCGGCTGGCGTCGACATGCACCTGCTGGCGGAGGAGGGCGTGGAGATCTTCTTCACGCAGGTGTTCCGCGACGGGTTCTTCCATGCCGACATGCACCCGGGCAACATCCTGGTGTCGGTGGCGCCGCAGAGTTTTGGGCGCTATATCGCGCTGGACTTCGGCATCGTCGGCGCGCTGTCCGAGTTCGACAAGAACTACCTGGCGCAGAACTTCATCGCCTTCTTCCGCCGCGACTACCATCGTGTGGCGTTGCTGCACGTGGAGTCGGGCTGGGTGCCGGCCCATACGCGGGTGGAGGAACTGGAGAGCGCGGTACGGGCGTGCTGCGAGCCCTATTTCGACAAGCCGCTCAAGGAGATCTCGCTGGGCATGGTGCTGATGCGCCTGTTCCAGACCTCGCGCCGCTTCAATGTCGAGATCCAGCCGCAACTGGTCCTGTTGCAGAAGACCTTGCTCAATATCGAAGGGCTGGGGCGCCAGCTCGATCCGGACCTGGACCTGTGGAAGAC
The DNA here is from genome assembly GCF_008801925.2 of Cupriavidus basilensis. NCBI lineage: Bacteria > Pseudomonadati > Pseudomonadota > Betaproteobacteria > Burkholderiales > Burkholderiaceae > Cupriavidus > Cupriavidus basilensis. Next base: position 577,887 of record NZ_CP062803.1, read on the forward strand.
CGCCAAGCCCTTCCTCGAGAAATGGATGCACGAGCAGGTCGGCTGGAAGGGTGCCTGGGAGCGCATCCAGGTGGAGGCCCCGCAATGGGCCAAGATGCTGCCTGACTTCCCGCGCCTGGCGCACCAGTTCCTCGAGCGCCGCGCATTGGTCGACAATGGCCAGCAGGAGAAGCTGCTCGCCGCCCTGGTCGCCGAGCAGCGCCGCACCAACCGCCTGGTCGGCACCGCCTTGTTGCTGGTTGGCGGATTCGTCGCCGGGGTGGTGCTGACCGAGTTGCTGGCCTGGGTTGGCTACTGGTAGCGCACGGGATCGTGCCCCGAATCGCCTGGGTGGCGAGTGCAAGGTCGATGAAATGCAATGCAGTGGAGAGTGGAGGCTAGCTTGACCAAATCCGATAACGCGCCGAACAAGGCCGCAGCCCCGCCAGCCTTCGCCACGCGTAACGCGGGGGATCCGGCTTTCTGGGATGAGCGCTTCGAGAAGGGCTTCATGCCCTGGGACCTGGGCGGCGTGCCGGCCGATTTCGAGGCCTTCGCCAGCGCGATGGCGCCGTGCCCAACGCTAATCCCTGGCTGTGGCAACGGCTGGGAAGCGGGGTGGCTCCATGCGCGCGGCTGGACGGTGACCGCTATTGATTTCTCACCCGAGGCCGTGGCCAGCGCGCGCCGCGCGCTGGGGCCGGGCGGGGCCGTCGTGCAGGAGGCGGATTTCTTTGCCTTCGTGCCCGAGCCTGCCTGCCAGTGGATCTACGAGCGGGCCTTCCTTTGCGCCTTGCCGCCAGCCATGCGGGCCGGCTACGCTGCTCGCGTGGCGCAACTGCTGCCGCCGGGCGGCCTGCTGGCCGGCTACTTCTTCCTGGACGAGACGCGCGGCGGGCCGCCTTTCGCCATTCCCGAGGCAGAACTGCGCGCGCTGCTTGCGCCGGCCTTCGAGCTGGTGGAGGCGCGGGCCGCCACTGGCTCGCTGCCGGTATTTGCCGGCCGCGAGCAGTGGCAGGTCTGGCGCCGCAGGGCTTAGATCCCAGGATTCAGCCGCAGGCGCCAGCCTTTGCTTCAGCCGCGCACGCGAGCGTTGTGCTTGTCGTGGTAGATCGCCCGGCTGTCGCGGTTTTCGGCGCGCTGGATGCCACGCTGCTCGCCCGCGCTGACATGGCCGTTGGCGCCGGCACGCGCTTCGCGCCGATCCACGTGGGCCTGGCCGCGCTCGAGGCTGCCGGCCTCGCGGTTGGTGAGCGAGCCGTTGGCCACGCCGTTCTTGATGCGCTGCTCTTGGTTGATATTGCGCTGCACGTCGGCCTGCATGCGCTGCGACGAGGCGCTGGCGGGGTTGCCGGTGATGCCGTTATGCGTGTCATGCGCGATGTCGCGGCTCACGTTGTTCTCGGCACGCTGGATCGACGCCTGCTCGCGCGGCGAGACCGAGCCGTTGGCCAGGGCGTGCGCTTCCATGTGGTCCACGCGTGCGGTCTGCTTTTCCAGGCTGGCGGCTTCGCGCGTGCTCAGGGTGCCGGATTTCAGGCCGTTCTCGATGCGCTGTTCCTGGTTGACGTTGCGCTGCACATCCTGCGAGACCGCCGCGGTCTGGGCGCTGGCCAGGCCGGCGCCGAGCAGGCCTGCGGCAATCATCAGGGTCTTGAGCATCTTGGTTTGGCGGTTCGACATGGTGTTCTCCTTTTCCTCGTTGGGCCGTGTGCGGCAGCGTGGCTCGTGGGCGCGGCGCCCGATGTTGCTGCCTTGGCTTCCTTAATGCGCGCCGGGCACGGCGCGCTGACGCAGGGTTTGTAAGCTGTGTAACCGCGCGTAAGCCCACCCGTAAGCCGCAAGCCTTGCGCACCATGGCGGGGCGCCGCGGCCGTGGCGGGCATCCACGGCGCAGTCCACGTCACCTGTGGCGCCGGGGCTGCACCGTCCCGGGCAATTTCCGCGCGACGGCGGGTTTTTTTCTCGCCGCGCGGCAGGCGTCGTTATAATCCGCGTTTTGATTCGGCTACGACCGCAGGCTAGCTCAGCCACCCTTGCGGCCCCGACCGATGAATTGGACTCCGGGCAGGCTGGCCGCAAATCCCGCCTCACCGGCAACCGGTTTCTCGCCGCAAGGGCACTTTGGGATAGGGCAGCAGCATGCTGATCTGGTTCGTCATCATCTATTGGGTCATCTCCGTCGGCATTGGCCTGTGGGCCGCGCTGCGCGTGCGCAACGCCACCGACTTCGCGGTCGCCGGCCGCAGCCTGCCGTTCTATATCGTCACCGCCACCGTGTTCGCCACATGGTTTGGCTCGGAGACGGTGCTCGGCATCCCCGCGGTCTTCCTCAAGGAAGGCTTGTCCGGGGTGGTGTCCGATCCTTTCGGTTCCTCGCTGTGCCTGATCCTGGTCGGCCTGTTCTTTGCGCGCCCGCTGTACCGGATGAACCTGCTCACCATCGGCGATTACTATCACAATCGCTACGGGCGGCTGGCCGAGGTGCTGACCACGCTGTGCATCGTGATGTCCTACCTGGGCTGGGTCGCCGCGCAGATCAAGGCGCTCGGGCTGGTGTTCTTCACCGTCTCGGACGGCGCGCTGTCGCAGGAAACCGGCATGATGATCGGGGCCGCCAGCGTGCTGGTGTACACCCTGTTCGGCGGCATGTGGGCCGTGGCGGTGACCGACTTCCTCCAGATGATCATCATCGTGATCGGGATGCTGTATATCGGCTATGAAGTCAGCGGCCAGGCCGGCGGCGTGGCCGCGGTGGTGTCGCATGCGGCGGCGGCCGGCAAGTTCGAATTCCTGCCTTCGCTGGACCTGATCCAGATCATCGGCTTCGCGGCCGCGCTGTTCACCATGATGCTGGGATCGATCCCGCAGCAGGATGTCTTCCAGCGCGTGACCTCGTCGCGCACCGAGAAGATTGCCGGGCGCGCTTCGGTGCTGGGCGGCGTGCTTTACTTCTGCTTTGCCTTCATCCCGATGTTCCTGGCCTATTCGGCCACCATGATCGACCCGGAGATGGTGCAGAAGTACATCGACACCGATTCGCAGCTGATCCTGCCCAAGCTGATCCTGACGCACGCGCCCATGTTCGCTCAGGTGATGTTCTTCGGCGCGCTGCTGTCCGCCATCAAGAGCTGTGCCTCGGCGACGCTGCTGGCACCGTCGGTCACCTTTGCCGAGAATATCCTGCGGCCCTATTTCCGCCATCTCGACGACCGCCGCTTCCTGCGCGTGATGCAGGCCGTGGTGCTGGTGTTCGCCGTGATGGTGACGTTGTTCGCGCTGAACTCGCATCTGTCCATTTTCCATATGGTGGAAAATGCATATAAGGTCACTTTGGTGTCGTCATTCGTCCCGCTGGCCTTTGGCATGTTCTGGAAGCCGGCCACGCGCCAGGGCGGCCTTGCCGCGATCATCCTCGGCTTGGTTTCCTGGCTGTGCTGCGAAATCGCCTTCGCCGACGCGGCGGTGCCGCCGCAGATGGTCGGCCTGCTGGTTTCCATCGGCGGCATGGTGTTCGGCTCGCTGCTGCCGCAGTGGATCAATGACCATCCGCGCGTCAAGGAAGTCCATCTGGCCTGAGCGTTGCGGGCATCCGGCGGCTCACGCGTGGCTTCGAAGGCATTTTCGGCTCTTTTTCCGCCGGCCCGGCGTTCTCAGAACGGTTTATAATTCAAGGCTTTGCACCGCAAGGCGCGCGCACGGGAGTGGCAACTTCCCGCTCGGCGCGGCCATGCGGTTCCATCCAATTTCCGTTCCAGACTCCTAGCGGAGAGCCACTATGCCGATCTATGCCTATCGTTGCGACGCCTGCGGCCACGGGCGCGATGTGCTGCAGAAAATGAGCGATGCGCCGCTCACCGACTGCACATCCTGCGGCGCGAAGGGCACGTTCAAGAAACAACTGACCGCCGCGGGCTTCCAGCTCAAGGGGTCGGGCTGGTACGTCACCGATTTCCGCGGTGGCAACAGCGGCACGTCCGCTGCGCCCGCCACGGCGGCCGCGGGCAGCGCCACCGAGGGCAAGAGCGACGCAGCTGCACCGGCCTCGTCCGGTGCAGCCACGGATTCCTCCAGCACCGTCAGCACGGCGCCGACCAGTACTGCCGGCGGTTCCGGCAGTGCCGTCGCCAGCCATTGAAGGCAGAACGCACCGTGCCGGCGAAGAAGACTTCCGCCCTCAAGACCTGGTTCCTCACCGGGCTGTTGGTGCTGGTGCCGCTGGGCATCACGCTGTGGGTGTTGAACCTGGTCATCAGCACCATGGACCAGAGCCTGGCGCTGCTGCCTGAAGCCTGGCAGCCGGTCCAGCTGTTCAAGGTGCGCATCCCGGGCCTGGGCGCCATCCTGACGGTGGTGTTCATCCTGCTGGTCGGCCTGCTGACCCACAACTTCATCGGCCAGCGCCTGGTGCGCTGGTGGGAAGCGCTGCTGCGCCATATCCCGGTGGTCGGGCCGATCTACACCAGCGTCAAGCAGGTCTCGGATACGCTGCTCTCGTCGTCCGGCAATGCCTTTCGCAAGGCGCTGCTGGTGCAGTACCCGCGTGAGGGCTCGTGGACCATCGCATTCCTCACCGGCCGTCCCGGCGGCGATGTGCAGAATCACCTGCAGGGCGAGTATGTCAGCGTCTACGTGCCGACCACGCCTAATCCGACCTCGGGCTTCTTCCTGATGATGCCCAAGGCCGATACCATCGAACTCGACATGACCGTCGACGCCGCGCTGAAGTACATCGTCTCGATGGGCGTGGTGGCGCCGACCGAGCTGCCGCGCAAGAGCGGTTCGGTGCGCGCCGGCGAGGCGGAGGCAGAAGCCCTCGCCGAGTCCGCCGGCTCATCGCATTCAAATTGATCGCCGGCCGCATCGGCGGCCGCGTTATTCCGGGAATTCTCTTATGTCCTCCATGCGTACTCACTATTGCGGTCTTGTGACCGAACAACTGTCGGGCCAAGAAGTGGCTCTCACCGGCTGGGTGCAGCGTCGCCGCGATCACGGTGGCGTGATCTTCATCGACCTGCGCGACCGCGAAGGCCTGGTGCAGGTGGTTTGCGATCCCGATCGTCCCGAGATGTTCAAGGCTGCCGAAGAGATCCGCAACGAGTTCTGCGTGCGCATCACCGGCAAGGTGCGCCCGCGCCCGGCCGGCACAGAGAACGCCAACCTGACCTCCGGCAAGATCGAGGTGCTGTGCCATGAGCTGACCGTGCTCAACCCGTCGGTCACGCCCCCGTTCCAGCTCGACGACGACAACCTGTCCGAGACCACCCGCCTGACGCACCGCGTGCTGGACCTGCGCCGCCCGCAGATGCAGTACAACCTGCGCCTGCGCTACAAGGTGGCCATGGAAGTGCGCAAGTACCTGGACGCGCAAGGCTTCATCGACATCGAGACCCCGATGCTGGGCAAGAGCACGCCCGAAGGCGCGCGGGACTACCTGGTGCCGTCGCGGACCAACCCGGGCCACTTCTTCGCGTTGCCGCAATCGCCGCAGATCTTCAAGCAGATGCTGATGGTGTCGGGCTTCGACCGCTACTACCAGATCACCAAGTGCTTCCGCGACGAGGACCTGCGTGCCGACCGCCAGCCCGAGTTCACGCAGATCGACTGCGAGACCTCGTTCCTGAACGAGCAGGAGATCCGCGACCTGTTCGAGGACATGATGCGCACGGTGTTCAAGAACGCCATCGACGTCGACCTGGACGCCAGCTTCCCCGTGATGGAATTCCGCGAGGCCATGGCCCGCTTCGGTTCGGACAAGCCCGACCTGCGCGTCAAGCTCGAGTTCACCGAACTGACCGACGCCATGAAGGACGTCGACTTCAAGGTGTTCTCCGGCCCCGCCAACAGCGAGAACGGCCGCGTGGTCGGCCTGTGCGTGCCGGGCGGAGCCGCCATCTCGCGCAGCGAGATCGATGCTTACACCCAGTTCGTCGCCATCTATGGCGCCAAGGGCCTGGCCTGGATCAAGGTCAACGAAGTGGCCAAGGGCCGCGACGGCTTGCAATCGCCGATCGTCAAGAACCTGCACGACGCGGCCATCGCCGAGATCCTGAAGCGCACCGGCGCCAAGGACGGCGACATCATCTTCTTCGGCGCGGACAAGGCCAAGGTCGTCAACGACGCCATCGGCGGCCTGCGCCTGAAGATCGGGCACTCCGAGTTCGGCAAGACCCATGGCCTGTTCGAGGACGTGTGGAAGCCGCTGTGGGTGATCGACTTCCCGATGTTCGAGTACGACGAGGAAGATGCCCGCTGGGTCGCCATGCACCACCCGTTCACCAGCCCCAAGGACGAGCACCTGCAATACCTGGAAACCGATCCGGGCAAGTGCATCGCCAAGGCTTATGACATGGTCCTGAACGGCTGGGAAATGGGCGGTGGCTCGGTGCGGATCTTCCGTGAGGACGTGCAAAGCAAGGTGTTCCGCGCCCTGAAGATCGGCGAGGAAGAAGCCCGTGCCAAGTTCGGCTACCTGCTGGACGCGCTGCAATACGGCGCGCCCCCGCACGGCGGCCTGGCCTTCGGCCTGGACCGCATCGTCACCATGATGGCCGGCGCCGATTCGATCCGCGACGTGATCGCCTTCCCCAAGACCCAGCGCGCGCAAGACCTGCTCACGCAAGCGCCGAGCGCGGTCGACGAGAAGCAACTGCGCGAGCTGCATATCCGCTTGCGTGCTGCGGAGCCGAAGACGGCCTGAGCCGGGGTTCGGACTGCTTGAAAGGGCCGCGCGACAGCGCGGCCTTTTTGCATTGGCGGCCGCGATACATGCCAGGTGCCACAGCCGGCACCCAATCCCTGGTTTCCAATTGTTACATCGCGGAACGAAGCCCTTTCCGTCCAGTCTTCTCCCTTTATAGCGCCAAGCCGCAAGCCCAATTCGAAGGCACGACGGCCGCGCGGGAGGATTTTGCCGTGCACCTGGATGTAGAACTGATTCGCCAGTTTTTACTGGCCCATGCCGAGACCATCCTCACCTGGCTGGCGGCCGGGCTGGTGATGATGCTGCTGGCGCGTTTCGAGCTGCGGCGCGCGGTGCGCCGCTCGGCGGTGGCCATGTCGGAGTCTGTCGCGACCACGGTGGCGGCCTGTGTGCCGGATATCGCGCATGCTGCGATATCCGGCGGCGTTGGGGGCGTGCCGATGCTGGAGCCGGTGGAGATGCAGCGCGCCGAAGCCCTGCGCCGGGTGGCGCTGGATACGGTGGGCACCGTCATGGCGCGCGGGCGCTGGCTGGAGGACCTCGGCAACCTGAGGCTGCCCGATGACGCCTTGCTGCCGGGCAGCCGCGCGGGCGGCGCGGATCCGTTGCTGGTGGTGGCGCCGCAGCCGGTGGTGCAGGCTTACCTGACGGCCCAGCGCAGCTTCGATGAGTACGTCGTGAAGCTGCGCGACGAGCGTCGCGAAGCGCTGCGGCTGCAGGACGGCTTGCAGGCGCTGGCCGCGGAGGCCACGCATATCGAACAGGAAACTGGCAGCATCGTGATGCGCTTCGAGCAGGTCAATGCACAGGCCGCCCAAGGTGTGGAAGCCGGAGACTACCAGCGCTTCCTGATCCAGAAGTACAACACGCTCGGCGTGCGCGAAAAAGAGATCGCGCACGAGCGCGCGCAGTTGCAGGCGCAGGTGCAGCAATGCGCGGACCGCCTGGCCGCGCATGCGCAGGTGGCTTCGCGCGAGTACACGCGCGCGCTGACCCCGTTGATGCAGCAACTGCGCGCCGCGTGGGGCCACGGCGACTCGCCGGGCGTATTCGAGACCTGGCTGCGCGAGACGCCGGCGCCATCCAGCGTCCATGCAGCATGAATGGGCCTGGGCAGCAAGATCGTCATGTCCGCCATGGCCGCCATGTTTCCCATGGCGCCCGGGCGCATCTGCGGTAAGCTTGGGGACGCCGTTTGTCCAATCCCCATGTCCTACAAAATCCCTGAATCCGTCTTGGTTGTGATCCACACGCCAGACCTGCAAGTGCTGTTGATCGAGCGCGCCGACCGGCCGGGCTACTGGCAGTCGGTTACCGGCAGCCTGGACACGCCCGACGAGCCGCTGGCGCTGACGGCCGCGCGCGAGGTGGCCGAGGAAACCGGCCTGATCGCCGCCGAGCACCAGCTGGACGACTGGAACCACACCATCGAGTACGAAATCTACCCGCAGTGGCGCCACCGCTACGCACCGGGCGTAACACGCAACACCGAGCACTGGTTTGGCCTGCGTGTCGCGCAGCCGCTGCCGGTGACGCTGGCGCCGCGCGAGCACTTGCAGTATCAGTGGCTACCGTGGCGGGAGGCCGCTGCGCTTTGCTTCTCGACCAGCAATGCCGAGGCGGTGCTGCAGTTGGGCTGGCGGGTGCGGGGGCAGCGTGCGGCCTGCGGAGCGGACCTATGAGGCTGCGCGTCGTCACCTACAACATTCACAAAGGCGTGACCGGCATCAAGGGCAAGTCGCGTATCCATAACGTGCGCGATGGCCTGCACGTGGTGAATGCCGACATCGTCTTCCTGCAGGAGGTGCAGGATCGCAATGACCGCCTGGTGGCGGCCGCCTTGTTCGACCCGGATTACACCCAGCTCAACTATTTGGCGACCGACGCGTATCCGCATTCGGTCTACGGCCGCAATGCGGTGTACGACCATGGGCACCACGGCAATGCCATCCTGTCGCGCCACCCGATCCTGATGTCGGAAAACCTCGACATTTCCGATCATCGCTTCGAGCAGCGCGGCCTGCTGCACGCGGTGGCGGATATGAACGGGGTCGAGGCCCACCTGATCTGCGTGCATTTCGGCTTGTTCGCGCGCAGCCGCGCGCGCCAGGCAGAAGCACTGGTCAAGCGGGTGCAGGATGTGGTGCCAGCCGATGCGCCGCTGGTGATCGCGGGGGATTTCAATGACTGGAACCACCGGCTCGACAACCTGATCTGCAACACGCTTGGGGCGACGGAGGTGTCCTCCGCGGGGGGCGCGCGGCTGCACACCTTTCCCAGCCACATGCCCTGGTGGCAACTCGACCGCATCTATGTGCGCGGCTTCGAGATCGAGCACGCCAGCGCGCTGACCGGCCGCGACTGGGCCCAACGCTCCGACCACGTGCCATTGATGGCGGAGCTTGCGCGCATTGCCGTACCGGAGCGGCCGGTTGTCCACAAGGCCAAGGCAGGCACGATTTCCTGAGGGCAATCTTCAGGCGCCCATTTTCTCCAGCATGACGTCGACAAAGCAGGCCTGCTTGGGCAGCGGCCGTGGGTCGCGCGGATAAAGCAGGTGGACCGGCCTTGGCGCTGGCATGGCGTCTTCCAGCAACGGGACCAGCAGCCCGGCGGCTATGTCTGCGGCCAGCAGCACTTCCGGCTGCATCACCACCCCACAGCCAGCTAGCGCCGCGCGCCGCAGCGCCTGGCCGTTGTTGGCCGCCAGCGGCGCCGATGACATGGACGCCGCGCCGTCCTCGGGGGCCGGCCACCCCATGCCTTGCGGCCACAACAAATGATTCAGGCAGCGGTGCCCGGCCAGCTCTGCGAGCGTGCGCGGGTGGCCCGCTTGCGCGAGGTAGGCCGGCGCCGCGCAGATCGCCATGCGATACGGCCGCAATGGCCGCGCCACCAGATGGTCGGAGCTGGCCAGTGCGCCGATGCGCACGGCGGCGTCGAAACCGTCGGCAATCAGGTCGGTGAAAGCGTCGTCGAGCACCAGTTCCACGGTGACTTCCGGGTAGCGCAGCAGGTAGGCCGATACCGCTTCGGCGACCGCCGTCTCCCCCAACGTCACCGGCGCGGTCACGCGCAGGCGGCCGCGTGGCTGGCTGTGCAGGCGTTCGGCCACGGTCTCCGCATTGCGCACGCGCTCCAGGATCTGCCGGCATTCCTCCAGGAACAGGTGGCCGGCTTCGGTCAGGCTCTGGCGGCGTGTGCTGCGTTGCAGCAGGCGCACGCCCAGATGCCGCTCCAGCTGGCCGACATGCTTGCCTACCATGACCGCCGACAGGCCAAGTGCATCGGCGCAGGCGCTGAAGCTGCCGGCTTCGGCAGCGGCGGCAAACACTTCCATGCTGCGCAGCTTGTCCATGGATTGCTAATTAAAAATTAGGGATGCGCGAAATCCTAGCCCATTTATCCCTCTTGAATCCACTTTCACAATGCATTCCTGATGGCAGCAGAAGGAATGCCGTCTTCCTAAACAACCAGAAGCAAGGGGAATGCGATGAAGATTGTTGTGATCGGAGCCAGCGGAACGCTCGGGCAGGCGGTTGTACAGAACCTGTCGGCTCGCCACGACGTAGTGCGGGTCGGCAAGTCGCGCGGCGATCATCGGGTCGACCTGACCCGGCCAGAATCCGTGCAGGCCTTGTTCGACGCGACCGGCCGGGTCGACGCCATCGTCGCCACGACCGGAAGCCTGTTTTTCGGGCCACTCGCGCAGATGCGGGCCGAAGACTTCGAAATCGGGCTGCGGGACAAGTTGCTCGGGCAGGTGCGGCTGGCGCTGGTTGGCCAGCATTTCCTGAACGATGGCGGCTCGATCACGCTCACCAGCGGCATTGTCGGCAGCGAGCCGATCCGCATGGGCGCCAATGCCGGCAGCGTCAATGCGGCGCTGGAGGGGTTCGTGCGCAGCGCGGCGCCCGAACTGGAGCGCGGCCTGCGCATCAATGTGGTCAGCCCGACGGTAGTGCAGGAGTCATGGCCCGCGTACGGCGATTTCTTCCCTGGCTTTGAGCCGGTGCCGGCGGCGCGCGTCGCGCTGGCCTTCCAGCGCAGCGTGGAAGGGCCGCGCAGCGGGCATGTCTATCGGGTCTGGTGAGGCTGCGCCAAGGCGGCGGCCAGCGCGGGCGTGAGTTCGAGCGCGCTGTCGCGGATGAGCTGGCAGATCGCGTCAAGGTCCGCCAGGTCCAGCACGGGCAAGGCGGTGAGCGCGGCCACCGCCTGCGGCTGGTCGCTGGCGACGGCCATGATGCTCGGCACTTCCGGCCATAGCGGCGGCCTGCCCAGGTCCGGGCGGAACACTTCCAGCTTGGGGAAATCGCTGCGCTTGTAACCTTCCACCAGCACCAGGTCCGTGTCGGTGGGCAGCACGGCCAGCGCATCGGCCAGCTCAGGCGAGGCCTCGGTCTCGGGATAGTGGCGCATCAGCGTGAGGTGTCGCGCGCCCACCAGCACGACATTGGCGCAGCCGGCCTGGCGCATGCGCCAGGAGTCCTTGCCTGGCGTGTCCGGGTCAAAGCCATGGTGGGTGTGCTTGACGCCGGCCACGCGCAGGCCGGCGGCGGCGAAGCGCGGGATCACTTGATCCAGCAACGTGGTCTTGCCGCTGCCGGATGCACCGGAGATGCCAAAAACCTTCACGATGTCGGGGCTTGCGAGGGGATGAAGCGGCGACGATAGCAGAGAAAGCGCGCCGTGGCGCGCATGGCCCCACACGCTGTGTGCGCCGCGCGCGTCGCCTGGCGCACGCACAGGACATCGGCGTGCCTGATAATGTGGCTCATGTCATCGATTCCGCCCCCACGCCCGCCCAGTGTGCCGCCTACCGGGCTCACCGCGAGCCGCGACGATGCCCGCGCAAGCGCGCCGCGGCATGCCGGCCCACTGCGCTCCGAATGGCGCCGCGGCAGGCCTCTGGGCGGCAACGCGATCCGTTTGCTGCGCGGCGGCAATGCGTTCTTCCCGGCCTTGGTCGCCGCGATTGACCAAGCTGTATTCTCGGTATCGCTAGAGACCTACATTTACGCCGACGACGCGGTCGGTGCGGCGGTGAGCGACGCGCTGATCAGTGCCGCCGGGCGGGGCGTGGCCGTGCACCTGGTGGTGGACGGTTTCGGCGCCGGCGACATGCCGGCCGGGCTTGCCGAGCGCCTGCGCGAGGGCGGGGCGTGCCTCAAGATCTTCCGTCCGCTGCGCCGCTTCAGCCTGGCGCGGCGCAACCTGCGCCGGCTGCACCGCAAGCTGGCAGTGATCGACCAGCAGATCGGCTTTGTTGGCGGCATCAACATCATCGACGACCACAACCATGGGCCCTTCGAGAGCGCCGGGCTCGGCCCCCGCTACGACTTCGCGGTGGAGGTGCGGGGCCCGCTGGTCAACCAGATCGCGCTGACCGCCGAGCGCCTGTGGTGGCAGCTATCGCTGCGCGGCGAAATGCGCAGCGTTGGCCTGGCGGGGGTGGCGGCGGAGTTTCCGCTGATCACCGACCTGCCGCTGCCGCGCCAGGACCAGGCCGGCGGCATGCGCGCCGCGCTGCTGCTGCGCGACAACCTGCGCAACCGGCGCACGATCGAACGCGAGTACCTGCAGGCGTTGGGCGGTGCGCGCCGGGAAGTGATCATTGCCAACGCCTACTTCCTGCCTGGGCACAAGATGCGCCGTGCGCTGCTGGCGTGCCGCAAGCGCGGCGTGCGCGTGCGGCTGTTGCTCCAGGGCAGGGTCGAGTACCGTTTGCAGCACTATGCAACCCATTCGCTTTATGCGACCTTGCTCGGCGCCGGCGTGGAAATCTACGAATACGCCGATAGTTTCCTGCACGCCAAGGTGGCCGTGGTCGACGATGCCTGGGCCACGGTGGGCTCCAGCAACATGGACCCGTTCAGCCTGCTGCTGGCCCGCGAGGCCAATGTCGCGGTCTATGACGGCGCGTTTTGCGCCGAGCTGCGCCAAGAGCTGGAGCATGCCATTGCCTCGCGCAGCATCGAGGTCAAGGCCGCCACGCATGCGCGCCGTTCGGCGGTGCGCCGGATGGCGAGCTGGGCCGCCTATATGGTGCTGCGTGTCGGCGTGATCATCGCCGGCGTGACAGGGCGCTACTGATCGCGGGACAATGCCGGGTGGGGCGATGCTGCCGTGCATCACGCGCGGCAGCAATGACCGCTATCTCGCTGCGCCGCGGCATGTTGCGGCGCGGGAGCGCGGGCGCTGCGTTTAGAAACCCCGATCTAATTAAAAGCTTGCTGCCAGCGGGCGCGATCACAATAATCTGAACGGTCGTTCTTTTTTGCCTTAGACTGCGTGCATTCGGGTCTGCCAGGCGGTGAAGCAGCCAGCCGGGCAGCGAAAAAAAATGCATTACGTCAGGGTCATAGGCGGCGCGATCCGTATCGCGCCGCGAAGAACGGAGAAAAAATCATGCGACACCAGTCAGCTCGTCTCGAATCCGCCACATCCGCGTCCCCCGCGCCCATGCGCAAGGGGGAAATGACGCGCGTGGCCATTCTGGATGCCGCGCTGGAATTGTCGTCCCGCGACGGGCTCGAAGGCTTGACCATCGGGCTGCTCGCGGAACGCATGCAGATGAGCAAAAGCGGCGTGTTCGCGCATTTCGGTTCGCGCGAGGACTTGCAGGTGGAAGTGGTGCGCGAGTATCACCGCCGGTTCGAGCAGGAGGTTTTCTATCCCTCGCTGCACGAGCCGCGTGGCCTGCCGCGCCTGCAGTCCATGGTGCGCCGCTGGATGGAAAAGCGCATCCAGGAAGTGACCACTGGATGCATCTACATCAGCGGGGCGGTGGAGTACGACGACCGCGCGGAAAGCCCGGTGCGTGACGAACTCGTCAAGAGCGTCACCATCTGGCGCGCCGCGCTGACGCGCGCCATCGACCAGGCACGGGAAGAGGGGCACCTGCGCGCGGATTGCGATCCGCGCCTGATGCTGTTTGAAATGTACAGCCTTGAACTAGGCTTGCATCATGACGCCCGATTCCTGCGCTTGCCCGCGAGTGCCGAGCTTGCCATGGTCGCGCTCAATAAACTGATTCAGTCCTACCGTACCTGACGCCGCCGCGGCGTCCCGTGCCGGATCGTGCACGGGCGGCGTAGCGGCTTTGCAAACCTCCAAGGAGTCTTTGATGGGCCAGTACACCGCACCGTTGCGCGACATGCAGTTCGTGCTCCATGAATTGCTCGGCGTGGAAGCCGAACTCAAGGCGCTGCCGAAGCACGCCGACGTTGACGCGGACACCATCAACCAGGTGCTTGAGGAAGCCGGCAAGTTCTGCTCCGAGGTCGTGTTCCCGCTCAACCAGAGCGGCGACCGCGAGGGCTGTACCTACGTCGGCGACGGCGTGGTGACGGCGCCCAAAGGCTTCAAGGAAGCGTACAAGCAATACGTGGAAGCCGGCTGGCCGGCACTGGGCTGCGACCCCGAATACGGCGGCCAGGGCCTGCCTATCCTGGTCAACAACGCCCTGTACGAGATGCTGAACTCGGCCAACCAGGCGTGGACCATGTACCCCGGCCTGTCGCACGGCGCGTACGAAGCGCTGCACGCGCACGGCACGCCCGAGCTGCAGAAGGTCTACCTGCCCAAGCTGGTCTCCGGCGAATGGACCGGCACCATGTGCCTGACCGAGCCGCACTGCGGCACCGACCTGGGCATCCTGCGCAGCAAGGCCGAGCCGCAGGCCGATGGCTCCTACACCATTACCGGCACCAAGATCTTCATCTCGGCCGGCGAGCACGATCTCTCCGCCAACATCATCCACCTGGTGCTGGCACGGCTGCCGGATGCGCCGCAGGGCACCAAGGGCATCTCGCTGTTCGTGGTGCCGAAGTTCATCCCCGATGCGAGCGGCAACCCGGGCGAGCGCAATGGCATCAAGTGCGGCTCGATCGAGCACAAGATGGGCATCCACGGCAACGCCACCTGCGTGATGAACCTGGACGGCGCGCGCGGCTGGATGGTGGGCGAGCCCAACAAGGGCCTGAACGCCATGTTCGTGATGATGAACGCCGCCCGCCTGGGCGTGGGCATGCAAGGCCTCGGGCTGACCGAAGTGGCCTACCAGAACTCGCTGGCGTATGCCAAGGACCGCCTGCAGATGCGCGCGCTGACCGGTCCCAAGGCACCGGACAAGCCGGCCGACCCGATCATCGTGCACCCGGACGTGCGCCGCATGCTGCTGACGCAGAAGGCCTTTGCCGAAGGCGGCCGTGCGTTCAGCTACTGGACCGCGCTGCAGATCGACCGCGAACTGTCGCACCCGGACGAGTCCGTGCGCAAGGAAGCGGGCGACCTGGTTGCGTTGCTCACGCCCGTGATCAAGGCTTTCCTGACCGATAACGCGTTCACCGCCACCAACGAAGGCATGCAGGTGTTCGGCGGCCACGGCTACATCGCCGAGTGGGGCATGGAGCAGTATGTGCGCGACGCGCGCATCAACATGATCTACGAAGGCACCAACACCATCCAGGCGCTGGACCTGCTGGGCCGCAAGATCCTGGGCGACATGGGCGCCAAGATGAAGGCGTTTGGCAAGATCGTGCAAGCGTTCGTCGAGGAAGAGGGCACCAACGAAGCCATGCAGGAGTTCGTCAACCCGCTGGCCGACCTGGGCGACAAGGTGCAGAAGCTCACCATGGAAATCGGCATGAAGGCCATGGGCAACCCCGACGAAGTCGGCGCTGCTGCCGTGCCTTACCTGCGCGTGGTGGGCCACCTGGTGTTCTCGTACTTCTGGGCCCGCATGGCCAAGATCGCGCTGGAGAAGGAAGCCAGCGGCGACAAGTTCTACACGACCAAGCTGGCGACCGCACGCTTTTACTTTGCCAAGCTGCTGCCGGAGACGGCATCGCAGATCCGCATGGCACGCGCTGGTTCGGCCACGCTGATGGCGCTGGACGCGGATCTGTTCTGATCGGATTGTTTGTCCTGAATTAATGCGGTTGTCTTAGCGCGGGCGCAAGCTGTTTGCTACGGCGATGCCGATGCCGATGCCGATGGTGTGCTCCCCTCTCCCGCAAGCGGGAGAGGGGAGCACACCGGCAGCAGCAGAAACAGCAGCAACACCAGCGCCACGCGGCGCCAACCCACCTCATCTCAACGCTCACTTTCCTAGGAGCGCGCATGTCCAATTTCATCGTCAAGAAGGTCGCCGTGCTAGGTGCCGGCGTCATGGGGGCGCAGATCGCCGCCCATCTCGTCAACGCCCGCGTGCCCGTGGTGCTGTTCGACCTGCCGGCCAAGGAAGGCCCCAAGAACGGCATCTCGCTGCGAGCCATCGAGAACCTGAAGAAACTCTCGCCGGCACCGCTGGGCATCAAGGACGAAGCCGGCCTGATCCAGACCGCCAACTACGAGGACGACCTCGCGCTGCTCAAGGAGTGCGACGTGGTGATCGAGGCCATCGCCGAGCGCATGGACTGGAAGCACGACCTGTACAAGAAGGTCGCGCCGCACCTGGCATCGCACGCGATCTTCGCCACCAACACCTCGGGCCTGTCGATCACCGCGCTGTCCGATGGTTTCGACGCGGACCTGAAGTCGCGCTTTTGCGGCGTGCACTTCTTCAACCCGCCGCGCTACATGCACCTGGTGGAACTGATCCCGACCGCCACCACGCAGCCCGCGATCCTGGACCGCCTGGAAACCTTCCTGACCTCCACGCTCGGCAAGGGCGTGGTGCGCGCCAAGGACACACCGAACTTCATCGCCAACCGCGTTGGCATCTTCTCGATCCTGGCGGTGTTCGCGGAAGCCGAGAAGTACGGCATCCCCTTTGACGTGGTCGACGACCTGACCGGCGCCAAGCTGGGCCGCGCCAAGTCCGCCACCTTCCGCACTGCCGACGTGGTGGGCCTGGACACCATGGCCCACGTGATCAAGACCATGCAGGACACCCTGCTGGATGATCCGTTTGCGCCTGTGTACAAGACGCCCGCCGTGCTCAAGGGGCTGGTGGACGCGGGCGCATTGGGCCAGAAGACCGGCGCCGGCTTCTACAAGAAGGAAGGCAAGGCCATCAAGGTGCTGGACCCCAAGACGGGCCAATACGTCGACTCGGGCAAGAAGGCCGACGAGATCGTGGTGCGCATGCTGAAGAAGGAGCCGGCCGAGCGCATCAAGCTGCTGCGCGAATCCACCAACCCGCAGGCGCAATTCCTGTGGGCGGTGTTTCGCGACGTGTTCCACTACATCGGCGTCTACCTGGAGCAGATCGCCGGCTCCGCCGCCGATATCGACCTGGCGATCCGCTGGGGCTTCGGCTGGAACTCCGGCCCCTTCGAGGACTGGCAATCGGCCGGCTGGAAGCAGGTGGCCGAGTGGGTGAAGGAAGACATCGAAGCCGGCAAGGGCCTGGCCAACGTGGCGCTGCCCGCATGGGTCTTCGAAGGCCCGGTGGCCGAGAACCAGGGCGTGCATGGCGCGCAGGGTTCGTGGTCGCCCGCCACGCAAGCCTTCGTGCAGCGCAATGCGTTGCCGGTGTACGAGCGCCAGGTGTTCCGCGCCGCGGTCAAGGGCACCGCAGCAACCGATCCGCGCAAGGCTGGCCGCACCGTGGAAGAAAACGATGCGGTACGCATCTGGGTGAGCGAGGGCCAGGACGATGTGCTGGTGGTTTCGTTCAAGAGCAAGATGAACACCATCGGCCCGGACGTGATCGATGGCCTGACGCGCGCCATCGACCTGGCGGAAGCCGAGTACAAGGGCCTGGTCGTGTGGCAGCCGACGTCGCTGCAACTGGGCGCGCCGGGCGGCCCGTTCTCCGCGGGCGCCAACCTGGAAGCCGCGATGCCGGCCTTCATGATGGGCGGCGCCAAGGGCATCGAGCCCTTCGTCAAGAAATTCCAGGACGGCATGATGCGGGTGAAGTATTCCGCAGTGCCAGTGGTGGCGGCGGCATCCGGCATCGCGCTGGGCGGCGGCTGTGAGCTGATGCTGCATTCGGCCAAGCGCGTGGCCGCGCTGGAAACCTATATCGGCCTGGTGGAAGTGGGCGTGGGCCTGGTGCCGGCCGGTGGCGGGCTGAAGGAAGCGGCCCTGGCGGCTGCACGCGCGGCACAAGCCGCTGGCAGCACCAACTACCTGCAGTTCCTCACCAACCGCTTCCAGGCAGCCGCCATGGCGAAGGTTTCGGCTTCGGCGCTGGACGCGCAGAAGATGGGCTACCTGCAGCCGTCGGACACCATCGTGTTCAACGTGCATGAGCTGCTCTACGTGGCGCAGAACGAAGTGCGCGCGCTGTCCAACGCTGGCTACCGCGCCCCGGTACCGGGCACGCTGGTGCCGGTGGCGGGCCGCTCGGGCATTGCCACCATCAAGGCGTCGCTGGCCAATATGCGCGACGGCGGCTTCATCTCCGCGCACGACTTCCTGATTGCCAGCCGCATTGCCGAGGCAGTGTGCGGCGGCGACGTGGAAGCCGGCTCGCTGGTCAGCGAGGAATGGCTGCTGGCGCTGGAACGCAAGGCCTTTGTCGACCTGCTCGGCACGGGCAAGACCCAGGAACGCATCATGGGCATGCTGCAGACCGGCAAGCCGGTGCGCAACTAAGGCAAGCGAGGAACCGACATCATGAAACAACTGCAAGACGCATACATCGTTGCCGCGACCCGCACGCCGATCGGCAAGGCTCCCAAGGGCGCGTTCAAGAACACCCGCCCGGACGACCTGCTGGCCACCATCCTGCGCGCGGCCGTGGCGCAGGTGCCTAACCTCGATCCCGGGCTGATCGAAGACGCCATCGTTGGCTGCGCCATCCCCGAGGCGCAGCAGGGCCTGAACGTCGCGCGCATCGGCGCGCTGTTGTCGGGCCTGCCGAACACCGTGGGCGGCATCACCGTCAACCGCTTCTGCGCCTCTGGCCTGTCTGCCGTGGCCATGGCTGCTGACCGCATCCGCGTGGGCGAGTCCGACGTGATGATCGCCGCCGGCGTGGAATCCATGAGCATGGTGCCGATGATGGGCAATTCGCCGTCGATGTCGCCGGCAATCTTCGAGCGCGACGAGAACATCGGCATCGCCTACGGCATGGGCCTGACCGCCGAGAAGGTGGCGCAGAAGTGGCAGGTCAGCCGCGAAGACCAGGATGCTTTCTCGCTCGCTTCGCACCAGAAGGCGATCCGCGCGCAGCAGGCGGGCGACTTCAAGGACGAAATCACCCCGATCGAGATCGTCGAGAAGTTCCCCAACCTGGCCAGCGGCCAGGTCGACGTGAAGACACGCACCATCTCGCTGGACGAAGGCCCGCGTCCGGAGACCTCGATCGAAGGCCTGGGCAAGCTGCGCCCGGTGTTTGCCAACAAGGGCAGCGTCACCGCCGGCAACAGCTCGCAGACTTCGGATGGCGCTGGCGCGCTGATCCTGGTTTCGGAAAAGATCCTCAAGCAGTTCAACCTGGTGCCGCTGGCGCGCTTCGTGTCGTTCGCGGTGCGCGGCGTGCCGCCCGAGATCATGGGCATCGGCCCCAAGGAAGCGATTCCCGCGGCGCTCAAGGCAGCCGGCCTCACGCAGGACCAGATGGACTGGATCGAGCTGAACGAAGCCTTCGCCGCGCAGTCGCTGGCGGTGATGCGCGACCTGCAGCTGGACCCGGCCAAGGTCAACCAGATGGGCGGCGCGATTGCACTGGGCCACCCGCTGGGCGCCACTGGCGCGATCCGTTCGGCCACCGTGGTGCATGCGCTGCGCCGTAACAACCTGAAGTACGGCATGGTCACCATGTGCGTCGGCACCGGCATGGGCGCGGCAGGTATTTTCGAGCGCGTCTAAACGCGCCGCGGGGCAGGCAGCCTGAGCGCCATGTGCGTTCGTGCTGCCTGCCCCGACTCTCGATCAGGTGAAGAAAGCAGTGCCATCACAAGGAGACAGCTGCCGCCTCGATGCGGCTCACCTGACCGGGAGGAAACAACAAGATGCAGGAGACACTTATCCTGGCCGACGCCGCGTGCGATATGCCGCGCGCGCTGATGGCCGAACTCGGCGTGCGCACGGTGCCGTTCCGCATTCGCGCGGGCGACCGCTTTGTGGCCGACGTGCGTGACGAGCCAGCCTTGCCGTCGCTGTACGAGCAGTATCTGGTCGGCAAGCAGGACCACTACGCCGAATCCGTTCCCTTGCTCGAACGTGAGATCGAAGATCATCTGCTCAAGCATGTGGTGACCTCGTGCGACCGCGCGCTGCTGCTCACCATCGCCAGCAGCCGCAGCAAGCTGTATGCGCATGCCACGGGCGCTGTGGTTGGCACCGTGGCCAAGAGCTTCAAGGCACGCAAGGATGCGGGGCGCACGGGGTTGTTCGAGCTGACGGTGATCGATACCGGCGCGATCGGCCCGGGCCAGGCGCTGATCGTGCGCGAGGCAGCGCGCCTGCTGGGCGGCGGCGCCAACGCGCAAACGGTGGTGCAGGCCGTGGAGACACGCCTGCGTGACGCCGCGCATATGTTCCTGGTGCCTGACGAGTTGCTCTACATGTACACGCGGGCCAGGCACAAGGGCGAGAACAGCATCACCTGGGGCCGCTACATGCTCGGCAGCGCGTTCAATATCCGCCCCGTCGTGCATATGCATCGCGGCCAGACCGAGCCGGTGGCCAAGGCGCGCGGCGCGGATGAAGGCATGCGCCGTGTGATGGCGCATGCGGAGCAGTGCATTCGCAGCGGCCGCTTGCTGAGTCCTGCGGTCGCACTGAGCTATGCCGGGCCGCCCGGGGCGATTCAAGCGTTGCCTGCCTATCAGTCGCTCGCACGCACCGCGCAGCAGCATGACGTGGCCCTGATGCTGGCGCCGATGAGCTTGACGGTGGCGCTCAACGTCGGCGCAAAGGCGTTCGGGATGAGCTATCTTTGCGAGAATCCGCCGGCGTTCGAATGAACGGCTTTCGGCACGGCGCACAAGTCAACCAAGCAGTAAGGAGAAGACGATTTCATGAGCATCCTGACCACCATCGAGCAAGGCATCCTGACCCTTGAGTTCGATCGCCTCGACAAGAAGAACGCCATCACGGCGGCGATGTACCAGGCCATGGCCGATGCGCTGCGCGCGGCCGATGCCGACCCTGCCGTGCGCGTGATCGTGATCCGCGGCAAGCCGGAAGTGTTCACCGCGGGCAATGACCTGGAAGACTTCATGCAGCGTCCGCCGACCGCGGGCGAGGGTGACCAGCCGGCGCCGGTATTCCAGTTCCTGCAGCAGATCAGCCAGGCCAGCAAGCCGCTGGTGGCTGCGGTAAGCGGCCCGGCGGTGGGCGTGGGCACCACCATGCTGCTGCATTGCGACCTGGTCTATGTCTCCGAGACGGCCAAGCTGTCGCTGCCGTTCGTGCAACTGGGCCTGTGCCCGGAGGCGGCATCGAGCATGCTGTTGCCGCGCCTGCTGGGCCACCAGCGCGCTGCCGAGAAACTGATGCTGGGTGAGCCGTTCAGCGCGCAGGAAGCGCTACAGATTGGCCTGGCCACGCGCGTGCTGCCGGTGGCGGAGCTCAACGAGTTCGTGCACCAGCAGGCGCGCAAGCTAGCCGCGCTGCCGGCCTCGTCGCTGAGGGAAACCAAGCGCCTGATGAAGGGCGGCGACAAGGCGGCCGTGCAGGCAAAGATGGCGGAGGAGGGCGAAGTGTTCCGGCGCATGCTGCAGGCGCCGGAAGCCAAGGAGGCGTTCAAGGCGTTCTTCGAGAAGCGCCGCCCGGACTTCTCGCGCTTCAGTTGAGCCTGCGGGCGTCCCTGGCCGATACGGCGGATGGGCCGCCCCCGCCGCTGCCGCGATTTGTGCGGCATCAAGGCCGAGGCCAGGGTTAGGGCGTCGCCCATTCGCGCAGCAGATTGTGGTAGACGCCGGTGAGGCGCACCACGGTGGCATGTCCATGGCCAAGTGCATGCCCGATTTCCTGGATGGCGGTGTCCAGGTCGAACAGGAGGCCGCGCTGGCGAGCGTCCCGCAGCAGGCTCTGGATCCAGAAGAACGCGCATAGCCGCGTGCCGCGGGTCACCGGGCTGACACGGTGCAGGCTGGAAGCCGGATACAGGATCATGTCGCCGGCGGGAAGCTTGACCGAGTGCGTCCCATAGGTATCTTCGACGATCAGTTCGCCGCCGTCGTAGTCGTCGGGACCGCACAGGAAGAGTGTGGCCGAGATGTCCGTGCGGATACAGTCCGAGCCGTCCGGAAGGTAGCGGATGGCATTGTCCACATGCGTGCCGAAGGATTGTCCGCCCGCATAGGCGTTGAACATCTTGGGGTAGATCCTGGCCGGCAGCGCCGCCGAGAAGAACAGGGGATGGCGCCGCAAGGCCTGCTCGACCATCGCGGCGATGTGCTTGCCCTGCGGCGAGTCGTGCGGCAATTGCAGATTGTCCTTGGCGAGGGAGGACTGGAATCCTGCGGTCGCCTTGCCGTCGGCCCAGTTGGCCTGCGCCAGCAGGCTTACGCTTTCCCGCACCTGTTCCGGCGTCAGAACGCCGGGTATGTGAATCATCATTTGGCTGACCCCGGCGCGTCGCGTTAGAAGGCGTAGACGACCGACAGCACCGCGAACCGGCCATCGCCATATTCGATCGCGGACGAGCGCGATGCGCTGCCAAGCGTCTGGCGCACCCGTTCCACATAGGCCTTGTTGAACAGGTTGTCGATGTTGAGCTGGAACTTGAGACTCTTGTTCGGTGCATAGCCGAGCATGGCGTTGTGCACCAGGTAGGCACCAAGCGTGCCGTCTCCCACCGATGTCACATTGCGCCTGCCGATAAAGCGCGCGCCGTAGCCCAGCGTCCAGCCTGCCGGCAACTGGTAGGTGGTCCACAGGCTGAAGGAGTGCGCCGGTGTGTTGGCCAGCGCCTTGCCTTCGCGCTCGGGCAGCGACAGTGACTTGTGTGTCTTGCTGTTCAGGTAAGTGTAGTTGGCGAAAACGTCCCAGTTCGGCGTCACCTTGCCAGCCGCGCCCAGCTCGACGCCGCGCACGCGCTGCTCGCCGGCCAGCGCATAGCTGCCATCGGAGAGGCGTTCGCGCGTGTTGTCCTTGTCGACCTGGAACAGCGCCGCGTTCAGCCCCAGGCGCCGCTCGCTGAACTCCCATTTGCTGCCGAGCTCATAGGTTTTGTTTTTCTCGGGCGCCAGTCCCCCCGTGGCCTTGTTCACGCCCGAGCCGGTACTGACCAGGAACTCGGCGGACGGGTTGAAGGAGGTGCCGTAGGCGAAATAGATCCTGCCATTGTCCGTGGGTTTGAACACCAGGCCCGCCCGGCTGCTGAGCTGGTTGGTGGTGCTGTCCGCGCGGTCGGTCGCCTTGCCCAGCGGCGTGCTCTCGGCACTGCCATCGATCCAGTCGTAGCGCAGACCGAGGTTCAGGTCCCAGTGCTTGTCCAGGGCGATGGTGTCAAGCGCGTACAGCGCCTTGACGTCCAGCCACGTCTTGTTGCGCGCGCTGTCGAGCCGGTCGGTGGGCGCGCTCCAGTAGCCGGGCGGGCTGGAGAGATCGAATCCGTTGGCGGGATAGTAATTGGCGAGATTGTAGGAATAGGTGGTCCGGTCGTAAGTCTCGCGCGAGATCTCGAAGCCACTGACCAGGGTGTGCCCCAGTCCCAGGGTGGCGAAGCGGCTGGTCAGGTTGGTCTGGTTGATCCACAGCTCGGTGGCCGCGTCGCGGCCATAGCCCTGGGGTCCTGCCGGCAGGTAGCGGCCCGGCGGCAGCCCTGCCTGCTTCACGTGCGAGGCCGAGATCACGGTGTCGCGGTGCAGGTGCGCATAGCGGGTCAGGTTCTGCAGCTTGAGGCTGTCGTTGAATTCGTGTTCGAACCTGACGGTGGCTGCGTCGGTGGTGATGTTCTCCCGGTCCACGTTGCGCCAGCCGAAGTAGCCGTGGCGGCTGACGCCCGCGAGCGGCTGGCCGTTCAGCGCCGGCACGCCGTAGTCGGGCAGGTTGTCGTCGCTCTGGTGGAAATAGCTCAGCGTGAGGCGTGTCGGCGATTGCATGCCGAAGGTGATCGACGGCGCGATGCCCCAGCGGCGGCGTTCGAGGACTTCGCGCCCCGGCACGTTGTTTTCGTGCGCCATCAGGTTCAGGCGGACGACTGCTGCGGGCCCGTCCCACGGCAGCGGCTGGTTGGTATCCAGGGTCAGGCGGTGGAAGCTGGCCGTGCCGAGCCCGCCGCCGACGTGCGTGAACCTGTCCGCCTTGGGTTGCTTGCTGATCATGTTGATGCTGCCGCCGGTGGTACCGGCGCCGCCGAAGACCGAATTGGGCCCCTTGATCACCTCGACCGCTTCGAGGTTGAAGAGGTCGGAACGGTTGTTCTGCCCGCTGTCGCGCAAACCGTCGATCTGCATGTTCGCGTTGGCGCTGAAGCCGCGGATATTGATGCTGTCGCCGGAGCCGCCGCCGCCCTCGCCGGCGTTGAAGGTGATGCCCGAAACGTTGGAAAGCGCTTGCCGCAAGCTCAGGGCGCTCTGCTCCTCCAGCACGTGCTGCGGCACCACCGTGATGGTCTGGGGCGTATCGAGCAGCGGTGCCGCGTATTTGGCCGAGCCGGAGGCTTCAACCTTGGCGCTGGGTGCTTGCGTTCCCGTGACCGTGACTGGCGCCAGTTCGATGGGTTTGCCTTGCCGTTGCAGATCGTCTGCCAGGACTGGTGTGGTGCAGGCCGCGGCCAGGACGACGGAAGCGAGAGGGCGCCGTGGCGGCAGCGCGGCAGACCTGATGTACGAACGCATGCAACTCTCCTTAAATAAAAATGATAATCATTCTCATTTAAGGGTGTGAGGCGAGCCGAAACAATCGGAAACGGCTGCATGTGTGTGCGGAAATTTCCGATTCTTCTCACGCCGGCGCCCTGCCGGGAATGCCTGACAGGGGAGCCGGCTTCAGGCGGCCGCTTATATCGCTGGCAACACCCGCGGTTGCCTTGTGTCGTCCGTCGCCACATAGGTCAGGGTGGCTTCGGTTACCTTGACGATCTCGTTGCTGTGGCGCATGCGTTGTGCATAGACCTCCACCGATACGGTGATCGAGGTGCGGCCCGTCTTCTCGATATCGGCGTAGAAACTCACCAGGTCGCCGACAAAGACCGGATGCTTGAACAGGAAGGAGTTCACCGCCACGGTGGCCACGCGGCCTTGGGCGCGCTCTACCGCCGGAATCGATCCGGCGATGTCCACCTGGGCCATGATCCAGCCTCCGAAGACGTCGCCATGCACATTGGCATCCGCCGGCATGGGGACCACGCGCAGTGCGGGATTCTTGCCAGGGGGCAGGCAGGGGAGGACGTTGGGTTGATTCATGATGGCTGCTTGATGAGGCTGGATAGGGTTGGGGCGGGGTAGCAAGGCTGCGGCGGGGTGCCGGCGCGCCGGTGCGCATGCCGGAGTGACCTTGCCGCCGTGCGGTCCGGGCGTCGAGGCGGTTCCGTGACGGGGATAAGCGGCGTGGCGCCGGCTAATTATGTCGATCTCTGCCACAATCGCATATTCGCCCGAATTCTAACGTATGCGACGCTACTCTACGTCGGCCGAGCCGTCCCCCGCCCAGCCTTCCTCCCTCTTCGGCAAATCCAACGTTCCCCGCAGCGATTGGCAGACCGTGCGCAACCTGTTGCCCTATGTCTGGCATTACAAGTGGCGAGTGATCCTGGCGCTGGTGTGCCTGGTGGCGGCCAAGGTGGCCAACCTGGGCGTGCCGGTCCTGATGAAGAAGCTGGTGGACAACATGAATGTTCCCGCCGGCAGCGCGAGCGCGCTGCTGGTGGTGCCGGTGGGGCTGATCGTCGCCTACGGGATACTGCGCTTGTCCGGCACGCTGTTTACCGAGTTGCGCGAGATCCTGTTCTCCAAGGTCACGCAGAGCGCGGTGCGCGAGATCGCGCTGCAGGTGTTTCGCCACCTCCACGCGCTGTCGCTGCGCTTTCACCTGGACCGCCAGACCGGCGGCATGAGCCGCGATATCGAGCGTGGCACGCGCGGCATCCAGTCGCTGATCTCCTACTCGCTCTACAGCATCCTGCCGACCCTGGTCGAGATGGGGCTGGTGATGGGCTTCTTCATCCTGCACTACGACATCTGGTTCGCCGCCATCACGGGCTGCGCGCTGCTGAGCTACATCGTGTTCACCATCGTGGTGACCGAGTGGCGCACGCACTTCCGGCGCAAGATGAACGAGCTGGATTCGCGCGCCAACCAGAAGGCGATCGATTCCCTGCTCAACTTCGAGACCGTCAAGTACTTCGGCAACGAGGAGTACGAGGCCGGCCGCTATGACGAGAACCTGCGCAAGTACCGCACCGCGGCGATCCGCTCGCAAAATTCACTGTCGTTCCTCAATTTCGGCCAGCAGGCCATCATCGCCACCGGCCTGATCCTGATCCTGTGGCGCGCCACCGTGGGCGTGGCGGCGGGCAAGCTCACGCTGGGCGACCTGGTGCTGGTCAACACGCTGATGATCCAGCTGTACATTCCGCTGAACTTCCTCGGCGTGATCTATCGCGAGATCAAGCAGGCCACCACTGACATGGACCGCATGTTCGTGCTGCTGGGCACCAACCGCGAGGTCGCCGACGCGCCGGACGCCGCGGCCCTGCGCGTGCAGGGCGCGGCGGTGCGTTTCAACCATGTCGGCTTTGGCTACGAGAGCAACCGCGTGATCCTGGACGACGTGGACTTCGCCATCGCCGCCGGTACCACTACCGCAGTGGTAGGCCACAGCGGTTCGGGCAAGTCCACGCTGGCGCGGCTCTTGTTCCGCTTCTATGACGTGAGCAGCGGCGGCATCGAGATCGACGGCCAGGATATCCGCACGATCACGCAGGACAGCCTGCGCCGCGCCATCGGCATCGTGCCGCAGGACACTGTGCTGTTCAACGACAGCATCTACTACAACATCGCCTATGGCCGCCCCGACGCCAGCCGCGACGAAGTCATCGAGGCCGCGCGCGCGGCCCAGATCGACGGCTTTATCCGCGAGCTGCCGCAGGGCTACGACACGCCGGTGGGCGAGCGCGGCCTCAAGCTGTCGGGCGGGGAGAAGCAGCGCGTCGCCATTGCCCGCACGCTGCTGAAGAACCCGCCGATCCTGGTCTTCGATGAAGCCACCTCGGCGCTGGACTCCCGTACCGAGCAGGCCATCCAGGCCGAGCTGATGCGGCTGGCGCAGAACCGCACCACGCTGCTGATCGCGCACCGGCTCTCGACGGTGGTGCATGCCGACCAGATCCTGGTGATGGACCGCGGCCGCATCATCGAGCGCGGCACCCATGCCGAACTGATGCGGCTCGACGGCCGCTACGCCGAGATGTGGCACATCCAGGCGCGCAGCGCGGCACAGAGCGAGGCCCCCGTGGAAGATGCCGCGCTGGCCATCGAAGCTGGCGACGCAACCCAGGACGCCTGACACGGCAATCGCCGGGACCGCAATGGATTGTCAACAATCCATTGCGGCAAACCGTCCCGAAACATCCGGTTGCACGAATTTGGTTCGACAATAGGTGGCGTATCCGCCCCATCGTGGTGCGTGTTTGCATGGCACGCGCCTTGCAGACGAACTATCCAGGAAGACGACTAACTGGAGAGAGTTCAATGCCGCTATTCCGTGCCGCCACCCCGTTCGAGGCCACTGCCGCTCACGCCGGCGCCGAGCCCGCCCACGCCGCGTTTGGCGCTGCCGCATCCACCGCGCGCCGCCGCTGGCTGCAGCTTGGCATGGCGCTGGGCACCGCCCTGGTGCTGTCGACACAATTTGCCGGCGAGGCACACGCCCAGACCAAGGTCCGCTTCCAGCTCGACTGGCGCTTCGAAGGCCCGTCGGCGCTGTTCCTGCTGGGCGAGCAGAAGGGCTACTACAAGGCCGAGAAGCTCGATGTGTCGATCGACGCCGGCAACGGATCGGGCAACGTGGTCAACCGCGTGGCCTCCGGCACCTACGACATGGGCTTTGCCGACCTGGCCTCGGTGATGGAGTTCTACGGCAACAACCCGGATGCCAAGAACAAGCCGGTGGCCGTGATGATGGTCTACAACAACACCCCCGCCGCCGTGCTCGCGCTGAAGAAGTCCGGCATCAAGACCCCGCACGACCTGGCCGGCAAGAAGCTCGGCGCACCGGTATTCGACGCCGGCCGCCGCGCCTTCCCGATCTTCGCCAAGGCCAACGGCCTGCAGGCATCGAGCTTCAACTGGCAGGCGATGGACCCGACCCTGCGCGAGACCATGCTCACGCGCGGCGACCTCGACGCCATCACGGGCTTCTCCTTCACCTCCATCCTCAACCTGAATGCGCGCGGCGTGAAGGATGAGGACATCGTGGTGCTGCCTTACCCGCAATACGGCGTGAAGCTGTACGGCAACGCCGTGATCGCCTCGGAAGACTTCCTCAAGAAGAACCCGGAGGCGGTCAAGGCCTTCCTGCGTGCCTTCGCCAAATCGGCCAAGGACGTGATCGCCAAGCCGGAAGAGGGCATCAAGGCGGTCAAGGCGCGCGACGGCATCATCGACGAGAAGCTCGAGACCAAGCGCCTGAAGTTGGCGCTGGACAGCGTGGTCAAATCGCCCGACGCGCGCGCCGAGGGCTTTGGCCGCGTCAACAAGCCGCGCCTGTCGCTGATGGCTTCGCAAGTGGCTGACGCCTTCGGCACCAAGGGCCGCATCAACCCCGACAACCTGTGGACCGACGCCTACCTGCCGTCCGCAGCCGAACTGGATGTGCTGCGATGACGGTGGGCACTACCTCACTGCGCACAGGGGCAGCGCTCCCTCCTGACCTGCCGGGCGAGCCGGCGGCGCAACCCTTCGTCGAGTTCAACCGGGTCTGGCTCGCCTATAACGACGAGCTCGCCCGCCAGGGTGAGTTCGCCATCGAGGACATCTCGCTGCAGGTCGAGCCGGGCGAGTTCATCGCCATCGTCGGGCCATCCGGCTGCGGCAAGTCCACCTTCATGAAGCTGGCGACCGGGCTCAAGCCGGCCACGCGCGGCGTGGTCAAGATCGCCGGCGAGAAGGTCGCTGGCCCGCTCAAGATGGTTGGCATGGCCTTCCAGGCGCCGACGCTGCTGCCCTGGCGCACCACGTTGCAGAACGTCATGTTGCCACTGGAGATCGTCGAGCCCTACCGCTCCACGCTGCGCCAGAAGCGGGATGAGTACACGGCGCGCGCACGCGAGCTGCTGCGCACCGTGGGCCTGGCCGGCTACGAGGACAAGTACCCGTGGCAGCTCTCCGGCGGCATGCAGCAGCGTGCCTCGATCTGCCGCGCGCTGATCCACGAGCCGCGCATGCTGCTGCTCGACGAGCCCTTCGGCGCGCTCGATGCCTTTACCCGCGAGGAGCTGTGGTGCGTGCTGCGCGACCTGTGGCAGGCCCAGCGCTTCAACGTGATCCTGGTCACCCACGACCTGCGCGAGGCCGTGTTCCTGGCCGACACCGTCTACGTGATGAGCCAGCGCCCGGGGCGCATCCTCACGCGCAAGGAGATCGACCTGCCGCGTCCGCGCGACCTCGACCTGACCTATACCGAACCCTTTGCCGACCTCGTGCATTCGCTGCGCGAGAAGATCGGCCACGTACGGCAGCACTGACCATGAGCACTTTTTCTTCCTCGATGAGCGCGGCTCAGCAACGCCGTGTGCAGCGCGTGGCGCCGTGGCTGTTGCTGGGCACGTTCCTGCTGCTGTGGCAGGGCGCGTGCCTTGTGTTCAATGTGTCGGACTTCATCCTGCCCAGCCCCAGTGCGATCGTCACGTCGCTGTTCGAATACTGGGATGTGATTGCCGGCCACGCCTGGCGTACCTTCTGGACCACCATGGTCGGCTTTGGCCTCGCCATCATCGTGGGCGTGGTGCTGGGTTTGCTGATGGGCTCGTCCAAGCTGGCGTACGCCGCCGGGTATCCGCTGATGACGGCGTTCAATGCGTTGCCGAAGGCAGCCTTCGTGCCGATCCTGGTGGTGTGGTTCGGCCTGGGCGCCGGCCCGGCGATCCTGACCGCCTTCCTGATCTCGTTCTTCCCGATCATGGTCAATATCGCTACGGGGCTGGCTACGCTGGAGCCCGAACTGGAGGATGTCCTGCGCGTACTTGGTGCAAAGCGCACCGATGTGTTGCTCAAGGTCGGGCTGCCGCGGTCGATGCCTTACTTCTTTGCATCGCTCAAGGTGGCGATCACGCTGGCTTTCGTCGGCACTACCGTGTCCGAGATGAGTGCCGCCAATGAAGGCATCGGCTATCTGCTGGTGTCCGCCGGATCGGCGATGAAGATGCCGCTGGCGTTTGCCGGGCTGGTGGTGATTGCCGTAATGGCGATGGTGATGTATGAGTTTTTTGCGGTGGTGGAGAGGCGGATGACGGGGTGGGCGCATCGGGGGTGAGGGGGGATGAAGGGGGGCTTGCGTCTTTGGCTGTTTCTTTGAGCGGTGATAGTTTTTGCACCCAACAGCCGTACGACATCCCCCTGCGGGGGCTGCCGGTCACTCTTCTTTGCGTCGGCAAAGAAGACTAACGAGAAGAAAGCCGACCCTGCCGGGGGCAGAGCAATCGGGCTTATGTGGGGCTGTGGTTGCGTCGTACGGCCCGGAGTGTTGGCGGGCATCTGCCGGTACCGGCTTGACTGCCCACGAATCTGCCAGCCTCCAGGATTCGTGGTGAGGCCCCCGGTAGCCGATATCACTTGCTTCAAGCCGTCTGTCGCTCGCGGAGTAACCGGCCACGAAGTTGCAGGCGCACCGGTTCCGTCGTGGGCGCGGTGGCACCGCCTTGATTAGCCCAAGGCCTTGACCACCGCGCCCGCCCCACCACGAAACCATTGACGGGCGATGTGTCGTGATGGCGCGCGCCGGTAACGGCAGATTGGCGAACGGGCACAGACTCCACTACCGGGGGCCGCACCACGCATCCCGGAAATCGGCAGCGTCGTGGCCGGTCAAACCGGTACCGGCAGATGCCCGCAGAACTGAGGCCATACGACGAAACCAGCGTCCCTCGCACCCGCGATTGCTCTGCCCCCGGCAGGGTCGGCTTTCTTCTCGTTAGTCTTCTTTGCCGACGCAAAGAAGAGTGACCGGCAGCCCCCGCAGGGGGATGTCGTACGGCTGTTGGGTGCAACAACCAACACCGCTCAAAGAAACAGCAGACCAACCCCAATCACGCATAATCCAAAGGCAAAGCCGTCGTGTACTTGATCTGCTCCATGGCAAAACTAGAACTAACATCCGCCAGCTCAGCCCCCTGGATCAGCTTCTTGTAGACCCGATCATACGCAGCGATATCCGGCACCACCACGCGCAGCAGGTAATCGGTATCCCCGGCCATGCGGTAGAACTCAGTCACCTCGGGGATCGAGGCGACCAGGTCATGAAAGGTCTTGAGCCATTTGACGCTGTGCTGGCTGGTGCGGACCGAGACGAATACCGTCACGCCCACATTCAGCAGCGCGGGGTCCAGCAGCGCCACGCGCTTGCGTATCACGCCGCTTTCCTCGAGCTTCTGCACGCGCCTCCAGCACGGCGTGGAGGTGAGGCCCACCCGCTCGCCCAGCTCGGCCACCGGCACGGTGGCGTCTTCCTGGAGAGCGGCAAGTATCTGGCGGTCGTATCGGTCCATGGCAAATCCTGTTGGCGCGCAGCGTCGTCCGGGTGCCTGGCCGCCTGCCGCCCGCAAGGCTCAGGCCGCGTCCACCAGCAGGTTCACACCGCTGCAGATGTGTTCCTGGTCCACCCCATAGATATGCAGCGACACGGCCACCGTGTCGCTGTCGTTGCCGAGCGCATGGATATGGCGCAGCCCGGCCGGCACGCTGAAGGTATCGCCCACCGTGCGCGTGATCTCGCCGCACGGATGCGCCTGCCGCGCTTGCGCGTCCCAGCGGTAGTGGCGCTCGTGCAGCGTGCCGCGCAGCACCCGGTAGGCGCACCAGGTCTGGTGTCCGTGCACCGGGCTGTGCTGCCCCGGCCGCCAGACGATCAGCATGGCGGAGAAGCGCGCCAGCGGATCGGCGTGCACCAGGTGGCGCACATAGCCCTCAGCCGAGCCTTCGCGCAGCGACTCCGGCAGCAGCGCCAGCAGCGTGGCGGCGTCCGGCAGGCTGGCTTCGATGCCTTGCGCCACCATGCGCGCGCTGGCGGCAAAGGCGGTCGACATGCCGTCGGACAGCGGGGCAAAGAGATCCGGCTGGCCGTCGGCCGTGTCGAGGGTGCCAAGGACGCCGGCGCTGCGTGCGTGGCTGGCAATATCGGTAACGGCTTGCTGGGTGGCCATGAAGGGCTCCTTGTTGGTTTGCGACCATCATAGCGTCCGTCCCGTAGCAAGCACGTGCGTCTTGTCGTGCAAATTCGCGTGTAAGTGTAATCGCATTCCAATAAAACTCAACCATATAGAATATTATTCCTGGCGGTGGCGAAACTGCGGGAAGCCGGTGGATAATGCCGCCTCATGGAAATCAAGTGGCTTGAAGACTTCGTCAGCCTGGCCGAGACGCACAGCTTCTCGCGCTCGGCCGAGCAGCGTCATGTGACGCAGCCCGCGTTCTCGCGCCGGATCCAGTCGCTGGAGTCCTGGGTGGGCACGGAGCTGATTGACCGCTCCAGCTATCCCACCAGCCTGACGCCGGCGGGCAAGGTGTTCTACGAGCAGGCCCTGGCCATGCTGGCGCAGGTCAGCGAGACCCGCGCGCTGATGCGGGGGCAGCGTTCGGCCAATGCCCAGGTGCTGGAATTCGCGGTGCCGCACACGCTGTCGCTGACGTTTTTCCCCGAATGGCTCAAGGCGGTGGAGCGCGAGATCGGCACGCTGCCGTGCCGGCTGCGTGCGCTCAACGTGCATGATGCCGTGCTGGCGCTGGTCGATGGCGGCTGCGATCTGGTGATGGTCTACCACCATGCGCGCCAGGCTATCCAGCTCGATCCCGCGCACTACGACATGATGGTGCTGGGCACCGAGCGGCTGTCGCCATACAGCGTGCCGGACGCTACCGGCAAGCCGCTGTACCGGCTGCCGGGCACGGACAAGAAGCCGGTGCCCTTCCTCAGCTATACGCCCAATGCCTTCCTCGGCCGCATGGTCGACATGCTGCTGTCGGAGACCACCGACGCGCTCAAGCTCGACAAATGCTACGAGACCGATATGGCCGAGGCGCTCAAGGTGATGGCGCTGTCCGGGCATGGCATGGCCTTCCTGCCGGAGAGCGCGGTGCGCGAGGAACTGGTCCAGCACCGGCTGGTGCGCGCGGAGGCCGCGCGCGGCGCGCCGTTGTCGATCGACATGGAAATCCGGCTTTACCGGGAGAAGCCGGGCGAACACGTCAACGAGCGGCGCAGTGCGCAGGTTCGCAACAAGCGCCAGCTGGTGGAGCGCGTGTGGTCTTCGCTGGCGGCGCAGGCGTTGCCAGCACTGCCGAAGCCCTGAAGGCGCGCAGCTGGCGCGCCGGGTACACGGCCACATTGTCGGGAAGGTCGGCACGGGGCGCCATAGGCCCTTGGTCAAAGGTTATGCAAAGCATGCATAACGGGATAATCAAACGGCATTGGCTTCGGCGGGGCCGCCTCCCCTAAGCTGGCGGCACCTTCATACCGGAACCAAACGATGTCTTCCGCAGCGCCGTCCAATCCTGCCGTCAAGAACCACACCTTGCCTTCCTACCTGAACGCCGATGCGCTCGGGCCCTGGGGCATCTACCTGCAGCAGGTCGATCGTGTCACGCCTTACCTGGGCTCGCTGGCCCGCTGGGTCGAGACCCTGAAGCGCCCCAAGCGCGCGCTGGTGGTGGACGTGCCGATCGAGATGGATAACGGCACCATTGCCCACTTCGAAGGCTATCGCGTGCAGCACAACATGTCGCGCGGCCCGGGCAAGGGCGGCGTGCGCTTCCACCAGGACGTGACCTTGTCGGAAGTGATGGCCCTGTCGGCCTGGATGTCGGTCAAGAACGCCGCGGTCAACGTGCCGTACGGCGGCGCCAAGGGCGGTATCCGCGTCGATCCGCGCACGCTCTCGCGCTCGGAGCTGGAGCGCGTCACGCGCCGCTATACCAGCGAAATCAACTTCATCATCGGGCCCAACAAGGACATCCCGGCGCCCGACGTCAACACCAATGAACAGGTGATGGCATGGATGATGGACACCTACTCGATGAATTCCGGCAGCACCGCCACCGGCGTGGTGACCGGCAAGCCGATCTCGCTGGGCGGCTCGCTGGGTCGCCGCGAGGCAACCGGCCGCGGCGTGTTCGTGGTGGGTTCCGAGGCGGCGCGCAACCTCGGCCTTGAGATCAAGGGCGCACGCATTGCCGTGCAGGGCTTTGGCAATGTCGGCGCCGTGGCCGCCAAGCTGTTCCATGAGGCTGGCGCCAAGGTGGTGGCGGTGCAGGACCACCGCACCGCGCTGTACAACCCGGCCGGCCTGGATGTGCCCGCCATGATGGAATATGCCTCGCACAGCGGCACCATCGAAGGTTTCCACGGCGAGACCATCTCCGCCGAGCAATTCTGGCAGGTGGATTGCGAAATCCTGATCCCGGCCGCGCTGGAAGGCCAGATCACAGCCCAGAACGCGCCCCACATCAAGGCACGCATGGTCATCGAAGGTGCGAACGGCCCGACCACGCCCGAGGCCGACGACATCCTGCGCGAGCGCAATATCCTGGTGGCGCCCGACGTTATCGCCAATGCTGGCGGCGTTACGGTCTCCTATTTCGAATGGGTACAGGACTTTTCCAGCTTCTTCTGGACCGAAGAGGAAATCAACCAGCGCCTGGTACGAATCATGCAAGAGGCATTCCGGGCGATCTGGCAGGTCGCTCAGGACAACAAGGTTACCTTGCGCACGGCCGCCTTCATCGTGGCGTGCACGCGGATTCTTCAGGCGCGCGAAATGCGTGGTCTCTATCCCTGATGCCTGACGCGGCTTGGCGCCGCAGCGTCGCTACCTGGCGATGCTGCGGTGCAACAAGCTTATCCAGGATTGGTAACGCGGCTGCCGGGCTTCCCGGCAGCCGCGTTGTCGTATGCGCTCGCTGCCCCGCGCACGCCAGGGGGGCTCCCGTGCTGGCGAGGCGTTGCCGCAAGGCGCGGTCCGACGCGCTGGCGCAACGGTTTACGGCAGTGGATGCATGCCTCGTTTGCCTTGCAAACCATGCCTTAGATGGCGCTGTTAGGGGAAAAACCCGTTGTCTTGAGTGCTTGCCTGCGCAATACTATTTCGTCGGCGGGTGGTTTTTTGTTAGAGTCCCGCCTTTCTCTTCATGGTCAAGGAGATGTTATGAATGTTGCCAAGTTGGCTTCCCTGATGATTGCTGCTGGCGTGCTATGCGGTACCGCGCAAGCTGCCGAGCAACTGACGGGCACGCTGCAGAAGATCAAAGACACCGGTGTGATTACGCTTGGCGTTCGTGAGTCGTCGATTCCGTTCAACTACAACCTCGGCGGCGTGCGCCAGGTCGGCTATTCCTACGACATCAATGTCAAGATCGTGGAAGCGATCAAGGATCAGCTGAAGCTGCCGAACCTGCAGGTCAAGGAAATCCCGATCACCTCGCAGAACCGCATCACCCTCCTGCAGAACGGCACCATCGACATCGAGTGCGGCTCGACCACCAACAACCTCGAGCGCCAGAAGCAGGCATCGTTTACCACCAGCATCTTCATCATCGGCACCCGCATCATGGTGAAGAAGGATGGCGGCATCAAGGACTGGGCCGATCTCAAGGGCAAGAACGTGGTGACGACTGCCGGCACCACCTCGGAACGCCTGCTGCGCAAGATGAACGATGACCAGAAGCTGGGCATGAACATCATCAGCACCAAGGACCATGGCCAGTCGTTCCTGACGCTGGAATCGGGCCGTGCCGTGGCCTTCATGATGGACGATGCACTGCTGTATGGCGAACGCGCCAAGGCCAAGAACCCGGCCGACTGGATCGTGGTGGGCAAGCCGCAATCGCGCGAATCGTATGGCTGCATGATCCGCAAGGACGATGCACAGTTCAAGAAGCTGTCGGACACCGTGATCACGGGCATGATGAAGGATGGCTCGATCAACACGCTGTACACCAAGTGGTTCCAGCAGCCGGTCCCGCCCAAGGGCCTGAACCTGGACTTCCCGCTGTCGGAAGACATGAAGGCACTGTTCAAGACGCCGAACGACAAGGCACTCGACTGATACTGGGATTCCGGTTGTGTGAAACGGAAGGCATGTCCTTCCGTTTCTTTTTGAGGACACATCATGAACTACAGCTGGCATTGGGGTGTATTCCTCGAACAAGCGGCCCAGAACGAGACCTACCTGGACTGGATGATTTCCGGCCTGAAGGTCACCATTGCACTCGGGCTCTCGTCGTGGATCATCGCCCTCATCATCGGCTCCGTGCTCGGCGTGCTGCGCACGGTGCCCAACAAGTGGCTGTCCGGCGTGGCCGCGACCTACGTCGAGATCTTCCGCAATATTCCGCTGCTGGTGCAGTTGTTCATCTGGTATTTCGTCATGCCCGAGCTGTTGCCCGGCGGCGAGTCGTTCAAGCAGATGAACCCGTTTGCCCAGCAGTTCCTGGCGGCCGTGCTGTGCCTGGGCACCTTTACCGCGGCCCGGGTCTGCGAGCAGGTGCGCTCCGGGATCAACTCGCTGCCGCCCGGCCAGCGCAACGCCGGCCTGGCGATGGGTTTCACGCTGGCCCAGACTTACCGTTATGTGCTGTTGCCGATGTCGTTCCGCGTCATCGTGCCGCCGCTGACCTCGGAGTTCCTGAACATCTTCAAGAACTCTGCTGTAGCGTCGACCATCGGGCTGCTGGAACTGGCGGCGCAGGGGCGCCAACTGGTGGACTACACGGCGCGCCCGTATGAGTCCTTCATTGCGGTGACCATCATGTACGCGCTGATCAATATCGTGGTCATGCTGCTCATGCGCTGGGTCGAAGGCCGCACCCGCGTGCCCGGCTTCATCGGCGGCAAGTAAGAGGACACGTCATGGCATATACATTCGATTTCAGCTCGATCAACGCGACCACGCTGGAGGTGCTGGGCGAGGGGATGCTGGTCTCGCTCAAGATCACCGTCACCGCGGTGGTGGTCGGCATCGTCTGGGGCACCATCCTGGCGATGATGCGGCTGTCCTCCGTCAAGCTGCTGAACTGGTTCGCGCAGGGCTACGTCACCATCTTCCGGTCGATTCCGCTGGTGATGGTGCTGTTGTGGTTCTTCCTGATCATCCCGCAGCTGCTGCAAAAGACGTTCAACCTGTCGCAGGCATCCGACCTGCGCATGACCTCGGCACTGATTGCCTTTGCCTTGTTCGAGGCGGCGTACTATTCGGAGATCATCCGCGCGGGTATCCAGAGCGTGTCGCGCGGGCAGATGTTCGCCGCGCAGGCCATGGGCATGACCTACGGGCAGGCGATGCGGCTGGTGATCCTGCCGCAGGCCTTCCGCAACATGGTGCCGCTGCTGCTCACGCAAGGCATCATCCTGTTCCAGGATACGTCGCTGGTCTACGTGAGCGCGCTGGCGGACTTCTTTGGCCAGGCCTACGGTATCGGCGAGCGTGACGGCCGCATCGTGGAGATGCTGCTGTTCGCCGGGCTGGTGTATTTCATTATCTGTTTCTCCGCATCGCTGCTGGTCAAGCGTTACCAGAAAAAGGTGGCCGTATGATTGAAATCAATAACGTCTCCAAGTGGTATGGCGCCTTCCAGGTGCTGACCGATTGCACCACCAAGGTCGCCAAGGGCGAAGTTGTGGTGGTGTGCGGCCCCTCGGGTTCGGGCAAGTCGACGCTGATCAAGACTGTCAACGCGCTGGAGCCCTTCCAGAAGGGCGACATCACGGTGGACGGCACCTCGGTGGGCTCGCCCAAGACCAACCTGCCCAAGCTGCGTTCGCGCGTGGGCATGGTGTTCCAGAACTTCGAGCTGTTCCCCCACCTGTCGATCACCGAGAACCTGACCATCGCGCAGATGAAGGTGCTCGGCCGCTCGAAGGAAGAGGCGACGGCGAAGGGCCTGAAGTACCTGGATCGCGTGGGCCTCAAAGCCCAGGCAGCCAAGTTCCCGGGCCAGCTGTCGGGCGGCCAGCAGCAGCGCGTGGCAATTGCCCGCGCGCTGTCGATGGATCCGATCTGCATGTTGTTCGACGAGCCGACCTCCGCGCTGGACCCGGAGATGGTCAACGAAGTGCTGGACGTGATGG
This sequence comes from Cupriavidus basilensis, assembly GCF_008801925.2. Taxonomy (NCBI): domain Bacteria; kingdom Pseudomonadati; phylum Pseudomonadota; class Betaproteobacteria; order Burkholderiales; family Burkholderiaceae; genus Cupriavidus; species Cupriavidus basilensis. Next base: position 615,700 of record NZ_CP062803.1, read on the forward strand.
TGCAGCTGGCGCAGGAAGGCATGACCATGATGTGCGTGACCCACGAAATGGGTTTCGCGCGCAAGGTCGCCAACCGCGTGATCTTCATGGACCAGGGCAAGATCGTCGAGGACTGCGCCAAGGAAGAGTTCTTCGGCAATATCGAAGCGCGCTCCGAGCGGGCCAGGCAGTTCCTGTCGAAGATCCTGCATCACTGATGCGGGTCGCCGCCCCGCCGCGCGGATGGGCGGCAGGCAGGATGCAAAAAGGGACGCCTCGGCGTCCCTTTTTGCATGGCTTGCCCGCAATGGTTCAGGTGCAGGCGCTGTTGGCCGCGTTCTTGGCCTGGACTTCCGGCGGGATCGGCACGGTCAGCGTCATCACCGAGCGGCCTTCCTCGAACATCATCAGCTCGCCGGGCGCAAAGGCGGTCCAGGTTTCGTTGTCGGTCAGTGGCGCGGTGGCGATCACCGCCACGCGGTCGTCGGGCGTGGTGACCTGGGCGAAATCGATCGACAGATCGGCATCGATCAGGTGGGCGGTGGAGAAGGGCCACTGGCGCACGATGTAGTACAGGCGCGTGGAGCAGTGGGAGAACAAGGCCTGGCCATTGGACAGCAGGTAGTTGAACACGCCGTGCTGCGTGATCTCGCGCGTGATGTCCGCCAGCGCGTGGCACAGCTCGTTGAGCGGCGGCTGCGAGCCGGGGAAGCGCTTGCGCAGCCCCTGCATCAGCGTGCAGAAGGCGAGTTCACTATCGGTGTCGCCGACCGGCTGGTAGACCCCCGACAGGAAAGGCGAAAAGTCCTTCAGGTCGCCGTTGTGGGCGAAGATCCAGTGCCGCCCCCACAGCTCGCGCATGAAGGGATGGCAGTTTTCCAGCCGCACCGTGCCCTGGGTCGCCTTGCGGATATGGGAGATGACGTTCTTGGACTTGATCGGGTAGCGCTTGACCAGCTCAGCCACGGGCGAGGTGCCGGCGGACTGGTTGTCGATGAACAGGCGGCAGGCCTTGTCCTCGAAGAACGCCACGCCAAAGCCATCGGCATGGTGATCCGTGACGCCGCCGCGGGCGGCGAAGCCGGTAAAGGAGAACGTCACGTCGGTCGGCGTGGCGCAGTTCATGCCGAGCAGCTGGCACATGGCGGGCACCGGACCGGCAGCGGGCTGCCGGATTGCAATAGAATGTTCCATTATCCGGCCTGCCCGGGTTATCTGCCAAGCGCAGCGCGTTTTTCCCCGATTTCAATACCATTCAGCGGGCCCTCGAGACATGAGCAAATACAAGATCGCAGTCATCCCCGGCGATGGCATCGGCACTGAAGTGATGCCTGAGGGCCTGCGCGTGATGGACGCCGCCGCGCGCCGGTTCGGCATCGACATGCAGTTCGATCACTTCGACTTCTCCAGCTGCGACTACTACGCACGCCACGGCAAGATGCTGCCGGACGACTGGTTCGACACCCTGGTCAAGTACGACGCCATCTACTTTGGCGCGGTGGGCTGGCCGGACGCGGTGCCTGATCATGTCTCGCTGTGGGGCTCGCTGTTGCAGTTCCGGCGCTCTTTCGACCAGTATGTCAACCTGCGCCCGGTGCGGCTGATGCCCGGCATCCGCAGCCCGCTGGTGGACCGCGACGGCAATGCGCGCAAACCGGGCGACATCGATTTCTACGTGGTGCGCGAGAACACCGAGGGCGAGTACTCCAGCATCGGCGGGCGCATGTTCCCCGGCACCGACCGCGAGGTGGTGATCCAGGAAACGGTGATGACGCGAACGGGCGTGGACCGCATCCTCAAGTTCGCCTTCGATCTGGCGCAAAAGCGTCCGGCCAGGCATCTGACCTCGGCCACCAAGTCCAACGGCATCTCCATCACCATGCCGTACTGGGACGAGCGGGTGGAGGCCATGGCTACCCACTACCCCGGCGTGAAGGTGGATAAGTACCACATCGACATCCTCACCGCGCACTTCGTCCAGCATCCAGACTGGTTCGACGTGGTGGTTGCCAGCAACCTGTTCGGCGACATCCTGTCCGACCTGGGCCCGGCCTGCACCGGCACCATCGGCATCGCGCCCTCGGGCAATATCAACCCGGACCGCACCTTCCCCAGCCTGTTCGAGCCGGTGCACGGCTCCGCGCCGGACATCGCCGGGCGCGGCGTGGCCAACCCGATTGGCCAGATCTGGTGCGGCGCCATGATGCTGGAGCATCTGGGCCAGCCGGAAGCCGGCGCGGCCGTGCTGGGTGCCATCGAGAAGGTGCTGTCGGCCGGGCCGGAGCATGCCCCGCTGACCCGCGACATTGGCGGCAAGGCCGGCACGGCGGACCTCGGCCAGGCCATCGCGCAAGCGCTGTGAGCACGACCGCCCAACCTTTGCCGGCCACCGCGGCCGACGCGCGCGCCCTGCTGCTCGATAGCTTCCATGCCGCGGTGGCGGCAGCGGATCCGCTGCGCATCGTGGCGGACCACCTGCCGCCGCCCCAGGCTGGCGGGCGTACCCTGGTGGTAGGCGCCGGCAAGGCTGCGGCCTCGATGGCGCTGGCCGTGGAGCGGGCGTATGCCAGCCAGAACAGCGCGGTGCAGCTCGACGGGCTGGTGGTGACGCGCTACGCCCACGGCCTGCCGACCGAACACGTGCGCGTGATAGAGGCCGGCCACCCGGTGCCGGACGAGGCCGGCGAGCGCGCCGCGGCCGAGATCCTGGCTCGGGCGGGCGAGCTCGGGCCGGATGACAGGCTGATCGTGCTGGTGTCCGGCGGCGGTTCCAGCCTGCTGTCGCTGCCGGCCGAGGGCATCGCCATGGCGGACCTCAAGGCCACCACGCAGGAGTTGCTGCGCTGCGGCGCTCCCATTACGGACATGAATATCGTGCGCAAGCACCTGTCGCGCATCCAGGGCGGGCGCCTCGCCCAGGCCTGCCGCGCGCCGGTGACCACGCTGATCGTGTCCGACGTTGCCGGGGACGACCCCAGCGCCATCGCCTCCGGCCCTACCGTGCCAGACGCCAGTACCTACGCTGATGCCCTGGCGGTCCTGCGCCGCTACGGCGCGGCGGTCCCGCCGGTGGTGCAGGCGCACCTGGAGCGCGGCGCGCGCGGCGAAGTGGCGGAAACGCCCAAGCCTGGCGATCCACTGTTCGCGCGGGTTGAGAATCGTGTGATCGCCACCGCCCACGGCAGCCTGATGGCGGCAGCGGATCACTTCCGCGCACGCGGCATCCAGCCGGTGGTGCTGGGCGACACGGTGACCGGCGAGGCCCAGGAAGTTGCCCGGGTCTACGCCGCGCTGGTGCGTGAGATACGCGCGTACAATGCGCCATTCGCGGTGCCCGTGGTGCTGATTTCCGGTGGTGAATGCACCGTCACGTTGCCGCAGGGCGGTAGCGGGGCGGCTGGAAAGCCCCGTGGCGGAAGGTGCTCGGAGTTCCTGCTGTCACTCGCCCTGGAGCTGGATGGCGTTGAACATGTGTACGCTATCGCGGCGGACACCGACGGCATCGACGGCTCCGAGGATAATGCCGGCGCGTTGCTGGACCCGTCCACGCTCGCGCGTGCGCAGGCTGCCGGTGCACCGGCGCGCGCGCGGCTCGACGCGCATGATGCCTGGGGCTTCTTCGAAGCCGCCGGCGACCTCGTGGTGACGGGCCCCACGCGGACCAATGTGAATGACTACCGCGCCATCCTGATTCTGTAATCCCTGATAAGCGCCAGCCGCGACTGCCGGCCGGCCCCCGAAAGCCATGACCCAGACTCTCACCATTACCCGCCCGGACGACTGGCACCTGCACCTGCGCGACGGCACGGCCCTCGCCGCCGTCCTGCCGGACACCGCCCGCCAGTTCGCCCGCGCCATCATCATGCCCAACCTGAAGCCGCCCGTGACCACGGTGGCGCAGGCCGCGGCCTACCGCGACCGCATCCTGGCCGCGCTGCCGGCGGGCATGGCGTTCGAGCCGCTGATGACGCTGTACCTGACCGACAAGACCACCGCCGAGGAAATCGTCGCTGCCAAGGCCAGCGGCTTCGTGCACGGGGTCAAGCTGTATCCGGCCGGCGCCACCACCAACAGCGATGCCGGCGTGACCGACCTGCGCCACTGCGCGGCAGCACTGGAAGCCATGCAGCGCGTGGGCCTGCCGCTGCTGGTGCACGGCGAAGTGACCGATCCGGCGATCGATATCTTCGACCGCGAAGCCGTCTTCATCGACAAGGTCATGACGCCGCTGCGCCGCGACTTCCCGGCGCTCAAGGTGGTGTTCGAGCACATCACCACCAAGGATGCGGCCGAGTACGTGCGCGACGCGCAAGGTCCCGTCGCCGCCACCATCACTGCGCATCACCTGCTGTACAACCGCAACGCCATCTTCACCGGCGGCATCCGCCCGCACTATTACTGCCTGCCGGTGCTCAAGCGCGAGACCCACCGCGAAGCCCTGGTGGCCGCGGCCGTGTCCGGCAGTGAGCGCTTCTTCCTCGGCACAGACAGCGCGCCGCACGCGCGCGGGCTGAAGGAGCATGCCTGCGGCTGCGCCGGCTGCTATACCGGGCTGCACGCCATGGAGCTCTACGCCGAGGCCTTCGAAGCCGCCGGCGCGCTGGACAAGCTGGAAGCCTTTGCCAGCTTCAACGGCCCGGCGTTCTACGGCCTGCCGCGCAATAGCGGCACGCTCACCCTGGTCCGCGAGGCGTGGGAGCTGCCGGCCGAACTGCCCTATGGCGACACCACGCTGGTGCCGCTGCGCGGCGGCGAAACGCTGCATTGGAAGGCCCGCTAAGCCGCGCTGGCGAAGTGGAAGTGCAAGCAGAGAGCCAGGTCCGGCTGGCGCTGGCTGCGGCGGTGGCGCAGATCGACTGGACGCAACCTTGGTTCCGGCCGTTCGCCACCATCGGCTCCGCGCTGGACAGCGCGCTGCGAGGCGGCGCCGACCTGCGCGCCGTCCTCAGCGAAGTGGCCACGCAGCGCGCGCTGCGCAATGCCCGCGGCGTGCCGCTGCGTTTCGTTGCGCAAGCCGAATTGCCCGCCGGCACGGCCTACGAGGCACATATTTACGCCACCGGCGCCGTGCCGACGCGCGACAACCTGCACGATTTCTTCAATGCGCTCATCTGGCTGCATTTTCCCCGTTCCAAAGGCGTGCTGAACCGGCTGCAGGCCCACGCTATCGCGGTGGCAGGCGTGCAGGGCCGCCGTGGCAGCCTGCGCGATGCCGCGACCTTGTTCGACGAGAACGCCATTCTGTTCCTGAGTGCCGACAGTGGCCTGGAGTCCGTCTTGCGCGGTTTTGGCTGGGAGCACCTGTTCGTGGCGCGGCGGGATGTCTGGGACGGTAGCGAGCATGCCGGCAGCCGTGACAGCACCGCCCGCTGCAGCGTGGTGCCCTTCGGCCACGCCCTGCTGGAGAAGCTGGTGCGGCCCTATAAGGCCCTGACCGCACATGCATGGCCGCTGGCCATCCCGCCGGCTGCAGGCGCCGCGCTCCCCGGCTCGCTCGACGACGCCGTGTGCGCCTCGCTCGAAGCGGCCGAGCTGCACAGCGGCCGCTTTGCGCCGTTGCCGGTGCTGGGCATTCCCGGCTGGTGCGAAGCCAATCGCGATCCGGCCTACTACGCGGATACCACGGTGTTTCGTCCCGGGCGCCGCGCGCAGGCCGCATGAGGGTGGCCGGTTCGTGGCCAAACGGTGTTAGACTGCGGGCCGCAAAGCAGGCCAGACAATCGCTGCTTGCACCCTCGTGGTGCAAGGGGAGGAAAGTCCGGACTCCATAGGGCAGGGTGTTGGCTAATAGCCATCCACGGCAACGTGCGGAATAGGGCCACAGAGACGAGTCTTGCCATCGGGTTCGCCCGATGGGAAGGGTGAAACGCGGTAACCTCCACCTGGAGCAATCCCAAATAGGCAGGCATTGAGGCGGCCCGCTGAGCCTGCGGGTAGGGAGCTTGAGCCGGTCGGTAACGACCGGCCTAGAGGAATGATTGTCACGTGCCGGCAACCGCAAGGAAGCCGGCGCGCACAGAATCCGGCTTATCGGCCTGCTTTGCTTCTGATTCTTTAGTGTGGCGCGCACCCATCCCAATTGGAGGCGCCACCGCCGGCTCCCCCGGGACTGGGTAGGCGCCAGGCACCTAAACCTCCACAATTTCCATCGTGTGCGTGATTTCCGCCGTCTTGGCCAGCATGATCGAGGCCGAGCAATACTTGTCGTGCGACAGGTGGATGGCACGCTCGACCGCGCCGGGGTTCAGGTTGCGCCCGCTCACCGTGAAATGGAAGTTGATCTTGGTGAAAACCTTCGGGTCTTCGCTGGCGCGCTCCGCTTGCAGCTTCACGCTGCAGCCGCGCACATCCTGCCGGCTCTTTTTCAGGATCAGCACCACGTCATAGGCGGTGCAGCCGCCGGTGCCCAGCAGAACCATTTCCATCGGACGCGGGGCCAGGTTGTGGCCGCCGCCCTCGGGTGCACCGTCCATCGCCACGATATGGCCGCTGCCCGTCTCGGCCACGAAGCTCATGCCGTCGGTGCCCATCCAAGTTACTTTGCATTCCATTTTGTTCGATCCTGCGTTCTAGTGAGTGCGTATTCGATCATGAACACGCGATTTCAAAGCTTGCTTTTTGAGTATAGGCCACTTGGCTAGAAGCGCCGTAACTCGACATTTTTCCCGGAAACTGAAGCTTTCTTCTAAGATGACAGTACCGTGACAGCGCGGCACATTGTTAAGTTGTTGATTTTATTATATAAAAAATCTTCCTGCGTCTCTTGATAATTTTTCACAATACGGAATGTCATTTCGCACTGCAAATTTCCTTGCGCTGGGAGAGCGCTCATGTATAATTTGAACCATTGAACGACGGCGCACAACACGGCGCAGAGTGCGAAAGCGAATCGGATGGTTTCAGCCACATTCGCCGGCCCGCACCACGATCCAGCCCCGTCGATCTCCCGGTGTCTCCTCCACCCTCCTCCTTTGGTGGATTCAAACCCAAGCTCAATAGCTTGGGTTTTTTTTATTCTGCGCCCCCCAGACCGCATGCACATCCTGGCGCGAAGTGCTTCATGGCTTGCTTTTATGCTGTTTGCATCCATTCTGGATGGCGAGCAGCACACGGAGCGGCACCATCTTGGCGTTCTTCCCTAACTTTCCTTGTGCTCCAGCCTCAGTCCGCAGTATACTCGTAGGCTTTTCCGTCATGCCCGCGGGAAGGAATTCAGGGAGAGCCTGCACATACAAGCAGGAAGGTCAGATCCTAAGGGTCGGCCGACGACGTAAAGTCAATGTTTCGGGCAGGTTCTACAAGTCTCAGGAAAAATCATGAAGACCTTTTCCGCAAAGCCTGCAGAGGTTAAGCGCGACTGGTACGTGATTGACGCGACGGACAAAGTCCTCGGCCGTGTTGCCAGCGAAGTGGCACGCCGACTGCGCGGCAAGCACAAGCCGGAATTTACTCCGCACGTCGACACGGGTGATTACATCATCATCGTCAACGCAGGCAAGCTGCGTGTCACGGGTACCAAAGAAACCGACAAGAAGTACTATCGTCACTCGGGTTACCCGGGCGGCATTTACGAAACGACGTTCGGTAAGATGCAGCAACGTTTCCCGGGCCGCGCCCTGGAAAAAGCTGTGAAGGGCATGTTGCCGAAGGGCCCGCTGGGCTATGCGATGATCAAGAAGCTGAAGGTTTACGCCGAAGCCGAGCATCCGCATGAAGCGCAGCAGCCTAAAGCGCTGGAAATCTAAGGGGGCCATCCATGATCGGAAATTGGAATTACGGTACTGGCCGCCGCAAGAGCGCAGTGGCTCGGGTCTTCATCAAGTCGGGCAAGGGCGATATCATCGTCAATGGCAAGCCCATCAATGAGTATTTCGCTCGCGAAACCTCGCTGATGATCGTGCGCCAGCCGCTCGAACTGACTGCCAACGCACAGACCTTCGACATCAAGGTCAACGTCACTGGCGGCGGTGAAACGGGTCAAGCCGGCGCAGTGCGCCACGGCATCACCCGTGCACTGATCGACTACGATGCCACCCTGAAGCCGTCGCTGTCCAAGGCCGGTTTCGTCACGCGCGATGCGCGTGAAGTGGAACGTAAGAAGGTCGGTTTCCACAAGGCGCGTCGTCGGAAGCAATTCTCGAAGCGTTAATGTGTGTTCGGCAGGTCCGGGTCAACCGGATCTGGCCGTTCAGAAAAAACCGCACGGTTCGCCGTGCGGTTTTTTTTCGCCGCTAGCGCACGTAAAGGTGCTTGCAATGGTGCGCAACGGCAGGCTATTACCACGTTTTACAAATACTTTGCATCTCCCCGGATACAATCCCTGCTCTTGCCGCCCGGAGAACCCGACCATGATGCATTGGATGCGATGGCCTGCCGACCCGCACCGCGCCCGCCTGCCGGTGCCGGGCGTCCGCGGCGCATGAAGTATCGCGTGCTGCGCCCGCGCCGGGGCTCGTTATCCGGGAGCCTGGCGGTGCGTTCGCATCTGCCGTGGCCGCTGCGTGTGCTGGGCGCCGCCGCGGTGTTCGTTGTCGTGCTCGTGGTGGTGGTGGTCGCCGCGCATTGGGCGTATGACGCTGGCCGGCGGTTGGCTGGTGCGCCGGACAGGACGGCGGAGAACAAGGCGCTGCGCGAGCAGGTGGCGGCGATGACGGCTCAGCAAGAGCGCTTGCAGGCGGTGGCCAACACCGCCGAGGCGCAGTTGCAGATGGCCCGCAGCGCCCAGGAGGCGCTGGCCGGGCAGTTGAAGACGGCGGAAGGCGAGGTCGCCCAGCTCAAGGAAGACCTGGCATTTTTTGAGGGTCTGCTCCCGGCCAGCGGCAATACGTCAGGCATCCATGTGCGGAGTTTTCGCGTGGGTCTTGATGAAGCCGACCCGCTGAAGATGCACTATCGATTGCTGATAATGCAGGGTGGATCCAAGGCTTTTTCATCCTTGCCGGAGTTCCGCGGTGAGTTACAGTTAGTCGTTTCGCTGTTGCGGGATGGCAAGCCGGTCACCCTGAGCCTGCCGGAAAATGGCGCCGGTTTGTTGCCTGGCCTGCGGGTCACGCACTACCAGCGGATCGAAAGTGCCTTTGCGCTGCCTGCCGGCGCCACGGTGCGGGCGGTCACGGTACGAATTTTGCAAAACGGTCAGTTGCGCGCGACCCAGACGGCCATGCCGTAAGGGTGCGCTGGGCCAGCAACGGAAAAAGGGACCTATGTTGTTTTCCAAGAAGAAAGGCTTGTCGATCGATACCCTGATTGGCCAGCACAGCGTGATCCAGGGCGACCTGACGTTTTCGGGTGGCCTGCGCCTGGATGGCCGGGTACGCGGCAACGTGACGGCGGCTGCCGACCAGGCGAGCATGCTGGTCATCAGCGAAAAAGGCGTGGTCGAGGGCGAAGTCCGGGTCGGGCACCTGATTCTCAACGGCACGGTCACCGGGCCCGTGCACGCGACCGAGCTGCTGGAGCTGCAGCCGCACGCCCGCGTGCAGGGCGAGGTGCACTACGCCGCGCTGGAAATGCACCAGGGGGCATTGGTGGAGGGCCGCCTCGTGCCGCTCGGCAGTGCGCAGCCCAAGGCGCTGCCCAACCTGGTTCTGGCATCCGGCACGCAAGAATCCGCCTGATACGGCACCCGCGGCCTGGTTGCATCAACAGAACCCCTTGAATTCACGGGGTTTCGGCACGATCTTCCCGGAGCGCTTAAAATACAGGCGTATCTACATAGGAGAACCCCATGAACGCAGTCGCAGAGGCACCCGTTACCGAGGACATGCCGGCCCCGTTCGTCTTTACTGACAGCGCTGCCGACAAGGTCAAGCAGTTGATCGAGGAAGAGGGCAATGCCGAGCTGAAACTGCGCGTGTTCGTGCAGGGCGGCGGCTGTTCCGGCTTCCAGTATGGCTTCACCTTTGACGAAGAGGTGAACGAGGACGACACCACGCTGGACAAGAATGGCGTCACGCTGTTGATCGATTCGATGAGCTACCAGTATCTGGTGGGCGCCGAGATCGATTACAAGGAAGACATCAACGGCGCGCAATTCGTGATCAAGAACCCCAACGCAAGCACGACCTGCGGTTGCGGCTCTTCGTTCTCGGTATAAGGCTCGCAAGGGCGTCGCGGCTTCCGACAGGACACGCGGCAATAAAGAAGCGCACTTAGGTGCGCTTTTTTTATGCCTACCGGCGCCAGACCACCGGGAACCAGTCCTCGCGCATCCGCTCGCCGCTGGCCAGGCCGATTCCGGGGAAGGGCGGCGAGGTGCGGCCAGGCCGCTCCAGATAGCGCACGTCATCGCCCAGGAAACGTGCCGAGAAGGCGCGGCGCCGTTCCGTGCCGGTATTGCCCGCGGCACCATGTACCGTGCGGAAGTCGAACACCACGGCATCGCCCGGCTCCAGTTCCGGTATCAGGATTGCGTGGCTGCCGTCGTCCACGTCCGGCATTTCCATGAACTGGTCGCTGCCAGCATAGAAATTCTCATTGCTGGCCCAGCGCTTGGGCCTGACCAGTTTGGGCCAGCGGTGCGAGCCCAGCACCACGCGCAAGGTATTGGCGGTGGTGACTGGGTCCAGTGGGATCCAGTAGCTCGCGGTCTGCAGGCCATCCACGCAGTAGTAGGGCAGGTCCTGGTGCCACGGCGTGGGCTTTGCCGTGCCCGGTTCCTTGACCAGGATGTGCTCGTGGAACACCTGGACGGCCTCGGCTTGCATGATGTGGCCGGCGATGGCTGCGGCCGGTGAGCGGCGGATGAAGTCGGCGAACGGCTGGATGCGCTCCCAGTTGCAGTAATCCTCGAAAAAGCGGCCGCGCTCACCGCTGCCGACGTTCTCGATGGCAAAAGGGCCCGGCTTCGCGAGATTCTGCTCGAATCCTTCGCGCAGCGGCGTCACCCAATCGGTGAAGGCGCCGCGCAATACCAGGGCGCCGTCGCGCTGGTAGGTCTCGATTTCGGCTGCGGTGATGTGCATGAGGGTCCCATGGATGGCTGGCTTGGGACGAGTATCGGGGCAAGGTGGCAATAGGAAAAGAATATATTTCCTATGCTGTAGTATAGGAAATCATGATTGGATTCTCCTTCCGCCAGCTCGAGTACTTTGTCGCGGCCGCCGAGCATGGCAGCATCAGCGCGGCTGCCCGCGCGCGCCACGTATCGCAGCCTTCCGTGTCGCAGGCCGTGGCGCAGCTCGAGCAAACGCTGGGCGAGACCCTGTTTCGCCGCCAGGTCAGCCGCGGGCTGGAGCTGACGCCGGCTGGCCAGCGCCTGCTGGGCCGCGCTCGCGACATCCTGGCGCTGGCCGCCGGCCTGGCAACCGACGGCGTGGACCAGGCACAGGCTCGCGGCCTTAGCGGGCAACTGTCGCTAACGTGCTTCCAGGATCTTGGCGCCTACTTCGCACCGCGGCTGCTGGCCGGCTTCCGGCGGCTGCATCCGCATGTTGCCGTGACGCTGTTCGAGGCCGACCTGGCCACGGTGCATCGCACGCTCGCTGCCGGCAAGGCGGAACTGGCGCTGACCTACGATCTCGGCTTTGACCAGCGCATTGCACGCTGGGTACTTGCCCGGCTTGCGCCGTACGCCCTGCTGCACCCCGGCCATGCGCTGGCCGTCCAGCCAAGCGTGAGCCTGCAAGACCTGGCCGGCGAACGGCTGATCCTGGAGGATATCGCGCAAACACGTGAGTACTTCCTCTCGCTGTTCTGGGCGCACGGCTTGCGCCCGCAGTTGCACCAGTACACGCAGACCTTCGAGATGCAGCGCGGCCTGGTGGCGCACGGCTATGGCGTGGCGCTCTCATGCACGCGTCCGGCAGGCGACCACAGCTATGACGGGCAGCCCATCGTTTGCTTGCCACTGCGCGAGGCCGTGGCGCCGCAGCGCGTGGTGCTGGCGCGTTCGCCGGCCATGCGGCCGTCGCCCGTTGCGCAAGCGTTTATCCAGTGGGTTTGCGAGGCAGGCCACGCCGAGCCGGCGTGAGGGTGGCGAAGCGTGGTTATCGAGGGTAGAGCGCGCCCAAGACACGCGGGCCGGCCGCGCCGGTGACGGTAGGCACATTGCCAGGTGCCCCGCGCAGCATCTGCCGCGCCAGCCAGGCGAAAGCGATGCCCTCCACCTGCGATACGGGAACGCCCAGTTCGTCCGAGCTTTGCACCGCGACAGCGGGCAGCGCCTGCGCCAGCAATGCCATCACCAGGTGGTTGCGGGCGCCGCCGCCGCACACGATCAGCCGCGCCGCGTCGGGCGCGTGCTGGCTGACATCGCGGGCGATGGCCCCGGCGGTCAGCGCGGCCAGCGTGGCCTGCACGTCGGCGGGGTCGAGTGCCGTGCCGTGCTGGGAAAGATGATTTTCCAGCCAGGCGGGATGGAACAGGTCGCGGCCCGTGCTCTTGGGCGGGGCCACGCTGAAATAAGGCTCGGCCAGCAGGCGCGCCAGCAGCGCCTGGTCGACCTTGCCGCTGGCGCCCCAGGCGCCGCCGGCGTCGTAGGCCAGGCCGTGATGCCGGTCGATCCAGTAATCGAGCAGTACGTTGCCCGGACCGCAGTCAAAGCCGGTGACCGGCCGCGCCGCGCCGCCTGCGCTGGCGGCGGGCAGCACGCTGATATTGGAGATCCCGCCGATATTGCAGGCCACCCGCGTCTGCTCGGCGTCGCCGAACAGCGCCTGGTGCACCGCCGGTACCAAGGGTGCGCCCTGGCCGCCGGCCGCCACGTCGCGGCTGCGGAAATCCGCCACCACGTCGATGCCCGTCAACTCGGCCAGCAGCGCGGGTTGCTGGCTCTGCCGGGTATAGCCGATGCCGTCGTACAAGCCGGGCCGATGGCGCACGGTCTGGCCGTGCGCACCGATTGCCGCGATGGCGTCCGGCGCCAGCCCGGCATCGCGCAGCAGGGTTGCCACGCAAGCCGCATAGACGCGCGCCAGCCCGTTGGCGGCCAGCGCCTCGCGGTGGATTTCATCATCGCCGGGCTGCTGCAGCGCGCTGAACGCGTCGCGCAGCTCTGCCGGGAAGGGCTGGAAGGCTGCCGCCAGCACCGTGGGCCGTGGCCCCGAGAAATCGACCAGCACGCCGTCCGCGCCGTCCATGCTGGTGCCGGACATGATGCCGATAAAGCAGTCTGGGGACGAAGTTGGCATGCTGGGCGGGCTTGATGGATCAATTGCTGGCCGAAGCCACGTTGTAGGTACGCAGCGCGTTGATGCGGCTGAGCATCTCGCTGGTATAGCTCAGGAACTGCTGGCGCGCCGGGCCGGACAGCGCGGGCGTGTCGAGCGCGGCGATGGCTAGCGGGTTCAGCGGCACATCGTTGACGCGGAACTCGTAGTGCAGGTGCGGGCCAGTGGCCCAGCCGGTCTGGCCGACGTAGCCTATGACCTCGCCTTGCGACACATGCTGCCCGCGCTTCATCGTGGCAAAGCCTGACAGGTGCGCGTAGTAGGTGGAGTAGCCGCTATGGTGCTTGAGGATGACGATGTTGCCGTAGCCGTTCTGCTGACCGACAAACTCGACTTCGCCGTCGCCGGTGGCCATCACCTTGGTGCCCGTGGGTGCGGCAAAGTCCACGCCCTTGTGCTGCGCCCAGTGGTGGTGCAGCGGATGGTCACGCCCGCCGAAGCCCGACGACACGCGCGAGAACTCCACCGGCGAGCGCAGGAACGGCCGCTTCATGCTGCGCCCGTCAAAGGTGTAGTACGCGCCCTGCTTGCTGCCTTCCGGTGCGTACCAGAGCGCCTGGTGCAACTGGTTGTGGTTGATCAGCTCGACCGCCATCACGCGCCCGTTGCGCACGAACGCGCCGTCGCGAAAGCCCGCTTCGTAGACGATGCGAAAGCGGTCTCCGCTGGTGATGTCATGGTGGAAATCGATCACGCCGGAGAAGATCGAGAGCATTTGCTGGACGATCTCGTCGGGCACATTGGCCGCGTCCATGGCCTTGAAGAAGCCACCCGAGGCAATGGCGCCGGACAGCATCTCATAGTGCAGCTCGTTCTTCACCGACTGCACGCGGGCCTTGTAGACCGGATCGGCAGGGTCGCCCGCGCGTTCGATCACCAGTTCGCGAGAGGCGTTTGCGTCACCGCCGAGGTTGGCTTGCAACGACACCAGCAGGTTGTTCTCGTCGACCTCGGCCTGCACCGTCTGGCCGGGATTGAGGTCGAACAGGCCGCGCGCGGTGGTGTTGCGCCGGATAAAGTCCTGCGCATCGGGGTCGTCCACGCCAAGCCGCTTGAGCAGGCTGGCAATGGTGTCGCCGCGCTGCATGCGCTCTTCGCGCACATAGGTGGCGTCGGTTTCGGTAAGCTGTTCGAGTTGCGTGCGCAGATCGGGCAGGCGTATCGCCTCCCGGACACGCGGAGCCTGGGGGTCGTCGAAGGCACTACGGGGGGCCACGCCCATGGCGGCTGCCATGCCCAGCGTGAACACCGTACCCACCGCTGCTGTCAACTGCTTGCGCCGACGGGCGTGCAGGGCATTGGTAGGATCGACCAGAACCACCAGCTCCCGCGCGAAAACTTCGCGGAGTCTGGACCACATCACGTAAAATTCACTCTTTGTTTCGGGCTGCGTTGCCGCGACGATTTTTTGCTTCGTCTGCCTTCCTCCCCGGAGGTGCGGCGCCTGCCATATTGGTTTGCCGCCTAGAATGGCGGTTGGCCCACGGGAGCATTCCCGTTTGCACAAGAAGCGCGGATTATACCAAAACCGGCCGCAAGCCGTTTTGTGCCGCGGTCTGAATTCTCATGTTTTTCAAAGACTTACGTCATGACTGAAGTTTCCTCCGGCGCTGCCACTTCCTACCCCCTCACGCCCACAGTGATGCACGCCCTGGAGGTGTCCAAGCGCGGTTGCGACGAACTGCTGGTCGAATCCGAATGGCTGGCCAAGCTCGCGCGCAGCGAAGCCACCGGCGTGCCGCTGCGCATCAAGCTGGGGCTGGACCCGACCGCGCCCGATATCCATATCGGCCACACGGTGGTGCTCAACAAGATGCGTCAGTTGCAAGACCTGGGCCACCAGGTCATCTTCCTGATCGGCGATTTCACCTCCACCATCGGCGATCCGTCCGGGCGCAACGCCACGCGTCCTCCGCTCACGCGCGAGCAGATCGAGGCCAACGCCCAGACCTACTACAGCCAGGCCAGCCTCGTGCTCGATCCGGCCAAGACCGAGATCCGCTACAACAGCGAGTGGTGCGATCCGCTGGGCGCGCGCGGCATGATCCAATTGGCGGCCAAGTACACCGTGGCGCGGATGATGGAGCGCGACGACTTCACCAAACGCTTCCGCACTGGGATTCCGATTTCGGTGCATGAGTTCCTTTACCCGCTCATGCAGGGCTACGACTCCGTCGCGCTCAAGGCCGACCTGGAACTGGGCGGCACCGACCAGAAGTTCAACCTGCTGGTGGGCCGGGAGCTGCAGAAGGAATACGGCCAGGAGCAGCAGTGCATCCTGACCATGCCGCTGCTGGTGGGCCTGGATGGCGTGGAGAAGATGTCCAAGTCCAAGGGCAACTACATCGGCGTGACCGAAGCCCCGAGCGAGATGTTCGGCAAGCTGATGAGCATCTCTGACGACCTGATGTGGAAGTACTTCGAGCTGCTGTCGTTCCGCCCCATGAGCGAGATCGACCTGATGAAGCAGGAGATCTCGCTGGGCCGTAATCCGCGCGACTGCAAGGTGATGCTCGGCCAGGAGATCGTCACGCGCTTCCACAGCGCAGCCGACGCCGACCGCGCGCTCGAGGATTTCAACCACCGCGCGCGCGGCGGCGTGCCCGACGAAATCCCCGAGGTCAGCCTTTCCGGCGCGCCGCTGGGCATCGGGCAGTTGCTCAAGCAGGCCAACCTGGTGCCGTCCACGTCGGAAGCCAACCGCAATATCGAGCAGGGCGGTGTCAAGATCGACGGCACCGTCGTCAGCGACAAGGGGCTGAAGGTCGAGGCCGGCAGCTATGTCGTGCAGGTGGGCAAGCGCCGCTTCGCACGCGTGACGCTGGCTTGAAGCCGGGCAGGAACGGCTCATGATTGCGTTGATCCAGCGGGTCGCCCAGGCCCGCGTCACTGTCGATGGCCGCACCACCGGCGAGATCGGCGCCGGGCTGCTGGCGCTGGTCTGCGCCGAGCGCGGCGACACCGAAGCGCAGGCCGAACGCCTGCTCGCCAAGCTGCTGGCCTACCGTGTGTTCTCTGATGAGGCCGGCAAGATGAACCTGCCCGTGCAGGACATCGATGGCCGCGGCACGCACGGTGGCCTGCTGGTGGTGTCGCAGTTCACGCTGGCCGCCGATACCAACAGCGGCACGCGGCCCAGTTTCACCCCGGCCGCGGCGCCCGCCGATGGCGAGCGCTTGTACAACCATTTCGTGGCGCGTGCGCGCGCCGCGCACGGCGAGGTGCAGACCGGCGAGTTCGGCGCGATGATGCAGGTCAGCCTGGTCAACGACGGTCCGGTCACCTTCTGGCTGCGCGTGCCGCCGGCCGCGCCGTCGGCCTCCTCCCAGCCAGCCCAGCCCAGGCCAGCCGCTGATGCGGCGACGGCCTGACCGGACATGACCCAGACAATCGCCTTCTACATCGCCACCAGCCTCGACGGCATGAACGCTTTGCCGGATGGCAGCGTGGACTGGCAACTGGCGGCGCACCAAGCCTTCGACGACGGCCTGCTGCAGCTCAGCTACCGCCGCCGCACGTCACCGCCGGGACCGGCCCTGGCCTGATCCCGTATGCCGCGCAGCGCGCGGCGCAACCCAGCAAGGAGAGAAACATGAAGCTCTGGAGCAACGCATTCAGCGACAACGGGCCGATTCCGATCGAGTTCGCTTTCGGTGCGATCGATCCCGCCACCCACGTGACGCTGTCGAGCAACCGCAATCCCGACCTGCACTGGGACGAGGCGCCGGCCGAGACGCGCTCCTTCGTCCTGATCTGCCACGATCCGGATGTGCCCAGCCGTGGCGACGACGTCAACCAGGAAGGCCGCGAAGTGCCCGCCTCGCTGCCGCGCGTGGATTTCTTTCACTGGGTGCTGGTGGATATTCCGATGGGGCTGCGCACCATCTCCGCGGGCACCCACAGCGATGGCGTGATCGCGCGCGGCAAGCCGGGGCCCGAGGCCACGGGCGGCACGGCCGCGGCAGGCGGGCTGCGCCACGGCCTGAACGACTACACCGGCTGGTTCGCCGGCGACCCGGACATGAAGGGCGACTACTATGGTTACGACGGCCCTTGCCCGCCGTGGAACGACAGCCTGGTGCACCACTACGTGTTTACCGTCTACGCGCTCGACCTGGACCGCCTGCCGCTAGAGGGCACCTTTACCGGCGCCATGGTGCGCGAGGCCATCCAGGGCCACGTGCTGGCGCAGGCAGCCTACACCGGCACCTATACCCTCAATCCTAAGCTTGCCGGCCAGCCGGCGAAGTAAGCACCGGCCGCGCGGCGCGCAAGCGCTGCGCGCCAGGGGCGCTACGGCAGCACAGCGTAGCGCCGCCTAAATCGCCTAAAGGAAACGGCATGTCGCAATTGCCCGGGCCGCATTCGCTGGCCTTCACCCACCTGATCCTGATCCGCCACGGCGAGACCGCATGGAACCGCGAGCGGCGCCTGCAAGGCCAGCTCGACATTCCGCTCAACGCCACCGGCGTGGCGCAGGCCGATGCCCTGGCCCAGGCGCTGGCGGTCGAGCCGATCGATGCGGTCTACGCCAGCGACCTCGCGCGCGCGATGCAGACGGCGGCGCCGCTGGCCGAGGCGCTCGGCCTGGCGGTGCAACCCGATCCCCGCTTGCGCGAGCGCTGCTACGGCGCGCTCGAAGGCATGACCTACGCGGAAGTGGCCGAGCAGCTGCCCGAGGATTTCGCCAGGTGGCAAGCGCGGGTTCCCGACTATGCGCCCGATGGCGGCGAGTCCTTGCTGGCGTTTCATGAGCGCGCGGTGGAAGCCGCGCTGGCGCTCGGGCGCCGCCATCCCGGCGAGCGCATCGCCCTGGTGGCGCATGGCGGCGTGCTGGACTGCCTGTACCGCGAAGCCAACGACATGACGCTGGAGGCGCCGCGCCGGCACGAACTGCTCAATGCCAGCATCAACCGGCTGCGCTGTGACAGCGTGCGGCTCACGGTCATGCAGTGGGCGGACGTGGGCCACCTGGAAGCGCTGACCCTCGACGAAGTCGACCGCAGGGTGCCCTGAGCCGCACTGGCCGCGCCGGGCGCGTCTTACACCCGCAGGCGGAAGGGCGTGAAATCGGTATTGCGGTCGTAGTAATCTTCGCGCTCGGCGCGCTTGAGGAAGTTCACCACTTTGTAGGTGACCGGCGTCATCACCACTTCCCATGTGGTCTTGAGGATGTACTGGGCAATGGCGACCTGGATCACTTTCTCCAGCGGCCAGATGCCGTAGAAGGCGATCACATAGAACAGCGAGGAATCGACCAGCTCGCCGGCCAGCGTGGAGCCAATGGTGCGGGTCCACAGCCAGCGGCCGTTGGTCCACAGCTTCATCTTGGCCAGCACATAGCTGTTGGTGAAGCTGCCGCAGCAGAACGCGATCAGCGAGCCTAGCGCGATGCGCCAGGTGTTGCCGAAGACGTCTTCCAGGCTCTTTTGGTAATCGCTCATGAAGGGCGCCACCGGCATCTTCAGCACCACGAGGCTCATGAAGGTGGCGAACGCCAGCGCCGCGAATCCGGCCCAGACCACGCGGCGATCACGCCCGTAGCCGTAGACCTCGGTCAGCACGTCCCCAAAAATGTACGAAATCGGGAAGAACAGCACGCCCGCGCCGAAGGTCACCGGGCCGATCACCGGCAGTGTGACCTGGGCCGCCTTGGCCGCGCCGATCAGGTTGGAGCACAGCAGGACCGTGACGAAAGCCACCATCACGAGATCGTAGTAACGATAGACGCGCCCGCTGTAGGCGGACGTGGCGCTTGACGTGGTCATCGGGGTGTTCCAGGGGCGATTTTTGGGCGATTATGCCAGCCGCGCCGCCAACTTGCCCCGCCACACTGTAGACGAGCGCGCGCCCTGGCCGGGTCGCCCCGGGCCAGGGCTGCCTGCGCGGGCTGCGGCTAGATGTTCAACTTGCTGATCTTGGAGCCGTCCAGCGACACATCGAACATCAGCCCGGCATTGGTCTGCACGAAGCCGATCACCGGCTGCTGGCCGGTGATCGTATCGAGTTTGCCGTTGGCACCGACCTTGGCGAGCGCCACGCCGGCATCCGCACCGACCGTCCAGCCGCTGCTGTTGACGAACTTGTTGTAAGCGTCGGGCGTCATGAACATCAGCACCACGGATTTGGACTGGCCGCCGGCGGTCGCGCCGATTGAGGCCGAGGTGGTGCGGTAGTAGCCCACCGATGCGCCCTTGGAGCGCAACACGCCCTCGCCGTATTCGCCGCCGACCACCAGCCCTGCCGACAGCACTCGCGGGAACACGAGGATGCCCTGGGCGCGCGAGGCCAGCTCGCGCGAGCTGTCGACGGTTGAGAACAGCCGGTTGAGCGCCCCGTCGGCACCCGCGTCGATTTCTTGCTTCTTGGCCGCCGCGTCGGTTGGCGCATTGGTGCCGGTGGTGGTGCAGCCAGCCGCGAACGCGGTGGCCACGACCAGGCCCGAGCCCGCCAGCCGGGTGACAAAGTGGCGTCGATTCATGTGCTCTCTCCTGTCAGGGATCAGTTAGCCGGCCGTCGGGCATCTGCCGTCAGTTGTCGCCTTGCCTTGGCGGTCGGGGCTAAGTCATTGTGTACAAGGAGCAAGCAGCCAGCAATGCACGACAAAAGAATTGTCTGCGGGCCTCGAAACTACTTAATGCGGGTTTCGATGCGCGGGTTTTGATGCCGCTCAGGCCGGGGCCGAATCGCTCTCGCCGGGCGCCGCCAGCCCGAAGTGCCGGTAGGCGGCGGCCGTGGCCATGCGGCCCCGCGGCGTGCGCTGCAGGTAGCCCTGCTGGATCAGGAAGGGCTCGAGCACGTCTTCGATGGTGTCGCGCTCCTCGCCGATGGCAGCGGCCAGGTTATCCACGCCCACCGGGCCGCCGCTGAACTTGAGCAGGATGGCTTCAAGCAGTTTGCGGTCCATCAGGTCGAAGCCGACCGCGTCCACGTCGAGCATGGCGAGCGCGGCGTCCGCGATGGTGCGCGTGATGTTTCCGTCTCCTTTGACTTCCGCAAAGTCGCGCACGCGGCGCAGCAGCCGGTTGGCGATCCGTGGTGTGCCGCGCGCGCGGCGTGCGATTTCCAGCGCGCCTAGCGGGTCGATGCGGGCACCCAGCAACTGGGCGGAGCGCGTGACGATGCGCGATAGTTCCTCGGCGGTGTAGAACTCCAGCCGCGCCACGATGCCGAAGCGGTCGCGCAGCGGGTTGGTCAGCATGCCCGCGCGGGTCGTGGCGCCGACCAGCGTGAAGGGTTGCAGGTCCAGCTTGACCGAGCGTGCGGCCGGGCCTTCGCCGATCATGATGTCGATCTGGTAATCCTCGAGCGCGGGGTACAGGATTTCCTCGACGACCGGGGACAACCGGTGGATTTCGTCGATGAACAGGACGTCGTTGGCTTCCAGGTTGGTCAGCAGTGCCGCCAGGTCGCCCGGGCGTTCCAGCACCGGGCCGGAGGTCTGGCGCAGGTTGACGCCCATTTCGCGGGCGATGATGTGCGCCAGCGTGGTCTTGCCCAGCCCCGGCGGCCCGAACAGCAGCACGTGATCGAGCGCTTCGCGCCGGTTGCGCGCGGCGTGCATGAAGATGTCTAGCTGGCCGCGCACTTTTTCCTGGCCGACGTATTCGTCGAGCAGCTTGGGACGCAGCGCCCGCTCGAAGGCCTCCTCGTTCGGGGAAACGGCGGTGGGGGCGATCACGCGATCGGCGCCCCGCTCGGTGGCTAGCTTGTCGGTTTCGATCATGTTACGGATGCGGGCAAAGTGGTTGGATTGTAGCCCTTCCGGGCGTGGCGCCGGCCGCGCGAGTCCTGCGCACGCCGCGCAGGCTCAGCGCCGGGAGCGTCCTTGGCCTGCCCGTGATCCGGCCGGGTCAACCCTTGGAGAGTGATTTCAGCGCCATCTTGATGCCGTCGGACACGCCGGTGCCGGCAGGCACCTGCTTGATCGCCAGCGCTGCCTCTTTCTCCGAGTAGCCGAGCGCAAGCAGCGCGTTGAGGATGTCGACGGCGTTGTCGTGCACCGGCGTGCTGCCGGGCGCTGCCCCAAGCTCGGCGCCCAGCTTGCCTTTGAGTTCGAGCAGCAGGCGCTCGGCGGTCTTCTTGCCGATGCCCGGCACGCGCGTCAGCCGTCCGGCTTCCTGCAGCGTGATGGCCTGCGCCAGTTCGCTGACCGACATGCCGGAGAGCACCGCCAGTGCCATGCGCGCGCCGATGCCGGTGATCTTGATCAGCTCGCGGAAGGTGTTGCGCTCGGTGGCGCTGCCAAAGCCGTACAGCAGGTGCGCGTCCTCGCGCACGATCTGCTGGGTCAGCAGGGTGACGGGATGGCCGACGGCGGGCAGGTTGTAGAAGGTGCTCATCGGCACGTCGATCTCGTAGCCGACGCCGTGGCAATCGACCAGCAGGTGCGGGGGATTCTTCTCGATGAGGGTGCCGGCGATGCGTCCGATCATGGTCTAGTGTCTGCAGCGAATTTCGGCGCGCGCGCCGGGATGGGAAGGGAGTGCGGCGGCGGCCAGCGCGGGGAAAGGCCCGCCATCGCGAAGGCCGCCAGTGTAGCCCAGCGTACGGTGTGCCGGCGCGGCCGGGCCATTTGGCTATCGACTATCTGTTATCTGCTATTGGCCCAGCGTGTCCACCGCCTGGCGTCCCAGCGCGGGATCATCGGTGAAAAAGCCGTCGATGCCAGCGGCGAGGAAGGCTTGCACCTCGCGCACCATGCCGCTGGGGCTGCGCGTGGCATCGTCGCCGCCGGTGCGCAGGTTGCGCGGCAGGAAGGTGTTCTCAGGACGGAAGGTATAGGGATGGACCAGCAAGCCAGCCGCATGCGCGTTGCGCACCAGCGCGGTCGGCGTGCCGAGGTTGCCATTGACGTCACGGGGCACGACGCTGGACTTCTCCGGGCCGATGCCGCTGGCGTAGCTGGCCACTTCGCGCAACCCGATCGGCGTCATCATGTCGGCGTAGGTGCGGGTGTCGCCGGCCAGGCGCCAGTCGGCAGGCCGGCTCTTCGCGCCGCCCATCAATTGGATCAGCTTCACATTAGGCATGCCCTGGGCCAGACGCTGGCGCATCTCGCGCAAGTTGCCGGTCTCGAACGACTGCACGAACACCGGCGCGCTGCGCGTGTACGCATGGGCTTGCAGCGTGGCCACCAGCTTCTCCTCCAGCGGCAGGCCGATGCCGCGGAAATAGCTCGGATGCTTGGTTTCCGGGTACAGGCCGATCACGCGGCCGCTGCGTTGCGATGCCTTGGCCACCAGATCGATGATTTCGTCGAAGGTGGGGATCTCGAACTTGTCGTTGTACTGGGTATTGGCCTTGCGCACCTGCGCGATACGCTCGCGCGCGCGCAGCGTCTTGAGCTCGGCCAGCGTGAAATCTTCGGTGAACCAGCCATCCAGGCGTTCGCCGTCGATCACCTTGATGCGCTTGCGGCTGGCGAACTGGGGCAGCTCCGCCACGTTGGTCGTGGTGCCGATCTCGTTCTCGTGCCGGGCCACCAGCACGCCATCGCGCGTCATCACCAGGTCGGGTTCCACCACGTCGGCACCGTCGTCGATGGCGCGTTGGTAGGACGCCAGCGTGTGCTCAGGGCGCAGCGCACTCGCGCCGCGATGCCCGATCACCAGCGCCTTGGGCACGGCCGGGGCCGGGCCAGGGGCCGGGGCTGCCGGGGCTGCTGCCGGGGCAGTGGCCACGGGCGGCGGCGCGGCGCAGCCGGCGAGAACCGCGGCAGCCAGCGCGGACAACAGCGCCGGCAAGCGTGCGGAGCGGGGC
This sequence comes from Cupriavidus basilensis, assembly GCF_008801925.2. NCBI lineage: Bacteria > Pseudomonadati > Pseudomonadota > Betaproteobacteria > Burkholderiales > Burkholderiaceae > Cupriavidus > Cupriavidus basilensis. Next base: position 638,610 of record NZ_CP062803.1, read on the forward strand.
GGATTCAAGGCGCGGAACGCGCGAGGCGAGCGGAGCATGCGGCATCCTTTGACGGGCGATCGCTCGATTGTAGGAGACTTGAAGGTGCCAGCGGCGGCTTGGCTGCCTGGGCTCGCTCAGCCGATCAGCCGCCCGCGGCGTACCCGCATGCCCTTGCGCACCAGTTCCGGGGCCAGCCCGGTCAGGGCGGTGAGCGTGTTGCTGCCATTGGCATGGCAGATTGCCATGCCCAGGGCATCCGCCGCGTCGGAACTGGGACGTCCCGTCAGGCTCAACAGGCGCATCACCATTTCCTGCACCTGTTCCTTGTTGGCACGGCCGTAGCCGACCACCGCCACCTTCAACTGAAGTGCCGTGTACTCGAACACCGGCAGGCCATGCGTGACCAGCCCGCAGATCGCCGCGCCGCGGGCCTGGCCAAGCAACAGCGTGGATTGCGGGTTGACGTTGACGAATACCTTCTCGATTGCGGCGCAATCGGGCGCGTAGGTGCGGGTGACTTCGCTGATGCCGTCGAAGAGGGTTTTCAGCCTGGCAGGCAGGCCGCTGTCGCCGTCGCTCTTGATGGTGCCGGAGGCGATGTAGGTTAGCTTGTTGCCGTGCTTTTCCAGCACGCCGAAGCCGGTGGTACGGAGGCCGGGGTCGATGCCGAGGATACGCATGGGGGTCGGGCTCGGCTTTTGATGGGTGATGGGGGATTGTAACGTTGGGAGGGTGGGGGTGGCTGCAATTGCCTATTGTCAAAAGCAACTGCAGTTTCACCACCCCTGCGGGGCGGCGACCTACTTTCTTGTCTTGCCAAGAAAGTAGGCAAAGAAGGCGCGCCGGATGGGGCGACTACCCCCTCGGGCTTCGGCGAAAAGAGCGGCCGGGACCCAAACTCGCATCGCCTTAAGGCGATACTCAGACATGGGTCCCTCTTTTCCGCTCTTTTCGCCGAAGCCCGAGGCGCCCCATACGGCCTTGGCACACCTTGACGGCTCGCTTCGCATCGCGTTGGGGTGATTCCCGCCCTTCGAGCGGGAATCACGGCTACACCGATCGGTTGATCTTGCCGTTGGTTGGCTCCCCTCTCCCACTTGTGGGAGAGGGGCCGGGGGAGAGGGCGGGCGCTTGCTATGCCGCGATGCCGCGATGCCGCGATGCCGCGATGCGCTCAAATGCCCGGCCCGGACCTCAATGACGGAAGTGGCGCACGCCGGTCAACACCATCGCGATATTGCGCTCGTCGGCGGCGGCGATCACTTCGTCGTCGCGCATCGAGCCGCCCGGCTGGATGACGCAGGTGGCGCCTGCGTCCACCACTACGTCCAGGCCGTCGCGGAACGGGAAGAAGGCGTCCGATGCCACGGCCGAGCCCGCCAGCGTGAGGCCGGCGTTCTGCGCCTTGATGCTGGCGATGCGGGCCGAGTCCACGCGGCTCATCTGGCCGGCGCCGACGCCTAGCGTCATGCCGCCGCCACAGAACACGATGGCGTTAGACTTGACGAACTTGGCCACGCGCCAGGCGAACATCAGGTCGTCCATTTCCTTGGGCGTGGGCTGGCGCTTGGTCACCACGCGCAGTTCGTCACGCTGGACGTTCCTGGCGTCGGGGCTTTGCACCAGCAGGCCGCCGCCGACGCGCTTGAAGTCATACGGGTTGAGGCCGTTGCCCAGCGGGATTTCCAGCAGGCGCACGTTCTGCTTGGCGGCAAACACGGCGCGCGCGCCGGCGCTGAACGACGGGGCGATCAGCACTTCGACGAACTGCTTGGCCACGGCCTGGGCGGCGGCTTCGTCCAGCTCGACGTTGAAGGCGATGATGCCGCCGAAGGCCGAGGTCGAGTCGGTCTTGAGGGCTTTTTCGTAGGCTTCCAGCGCGTTGGCGCCGACTGCCACGCCGCACGGGTTGGCGTGCTTGATGATCACGCAGGCCGCGCCGGTGGCAGCGCCGAAGGTCTTGACGCATTCCCATGCCGCGTCGGCGTCGGCGATGTTGTTGTACGACAGTTCCTTGCCTTGCAACTGCGTGTAGTTGGCCAGCGCGCCGTCGGAGGCTTTCAGGTCGCGGTAGAAGGCGGCCGACTGGTGCGGGTTCTCGCCATAGCGCATTTCCTGCACCTTCTCGAAGGCCAGGTTCAGCGTCTGCGGGTAGGCGCTGCGGGTCTGGTGCGCCTTGTCCGCGCCGAGGCTGGTCAGGTAGTTGGTGATGGCGCCGTCGTACTGCGCGGTGTGGGCGAACACCTTGGTGGCCAGGCGGAAGTTGGTGTCATAGCCGACGCTGTTGGCGTTGGCGCGCATTTCTTCCAGCACCGGCGCGTAGTCGGCCGGGTCCACGATGACGGTGACGTCGCGGTGGTTCTTGGCGGCCGAGCGCAGCATGGTGGGGCCACCGATGTCGATGTTCTCGATGGCGTCCGGCAGCGAGCAGTCATCCTTGGCCACGGTTTGCTGGAACGGGTACAGGTTCACGACCAGCAGGTCGATGGTGGGGATGTTGTGCTCGGCGAGCGCCGCCATGTGCTCGGGCAGGTCGCGGCGGGCCAGGATGCCGCCGTGCACTTTCGGGTGCAGGGTCTTGACGCGGCCATCGAGCATTTCGGGGAAACCGGTGTAGTCGGCCACCTCCGTGACGGGCAGGCCGGCATCGGCCAGCAGCTTGGCGGTGCCGCCGGTGGAGAGCAGCGCGACGCCGAGCGAGTTGAGCTCGCGGGCAAATTCGACGATGCCGGTCTTGTCGGATACGGAGAGGAGGGCTTGCTTGATCATGGCTATGGGGAGACGCTTCAAAGTAAACCGTGCTGCTGCAACTTCTTGCGCAGCGTATTGCGATTGATGCCCAGGTAGGCTGCCGCGAGCGACTGGTTGCGCTCGGCGCGCGCCATCACTGCTTCCAGCAGTGGCCGTTCCACGGCTTCGAGCACCATGTTGTACATATTCGACGGCTCTTCACCGTCCAGGTCGCGAAAGTAGGCACCCAGGCTGTCCCGGATGCACTGGTCGATAGCGTTGCGGCTCATGCGGCAAGCAACTCCCCGTTATTGTTGTTGTTCGACTTGTTGCGTTTCTCGTCGTCGGCATCATCCGTGCCGTCCGCGCCGTCTTCCACATAGACCAGGCGCTCGGACAGCAGCGCCTGCTCATCGAAGTATTCGTTGACCGCGGCGAGCTGGGCCGTGGTGCTGTCCAGCGTGTTCATGCGGTGGCGGAACAGGTTGGCGCCGGCCAGGCCGCGCGTGTACCAGGCAATGTGCTTGCGCGCGGTGCGCACGCCGGTGAACTCGCCGTAGAAGTCGTAGTGGTCTTCCAGGTGCGCGTTCATGATGGCGCGGATCTCGGCCACTTCCGGCGACGGCAGCAGCTCGCCGGTGGCCAGGTAGTGCTCGATCTCGCGGAACAGCCAGGGCCGGCCCTGCGCCGCGCGGCCGATCATGATGGCGTCGGCGCCGGTCACGGCCAGCACATGCTTGGCTTTTTGCGGTGTGGTGACGTCGCCGTTGGCGACCACGGGGATGGACAGCGCTGCCTTGACCGCGGCAATGGTCTCGTACTCGGCTTCGCCCTTGTACAGGTCGGCGCGCGTGCGCCCATGCACGGTGAGCATGCTGATGCCGGCGTCTTCCACCATGCGCGCGATGCGAAGCGCATTGCGGTTCTGGCGGTCCCAGCCGGTACGGATCTTGAGCGTGACGGGCACGCGCGGATCGACCTCGGCCACGGCGGCGACCACCGCCTGGACGATGCGCACAACCAGCGGCTCGTTTTGCAGCAGCGCCGAGCCGGCGGCCACATTGCACACCTTCTTGGCCGGGCAGCCCATGTTGATGTCGATGATCTGCGCGCCGCGCTCCACGTTGTGGCGTGCAGCCTCCGCCATCATGGCCGGCTCGGCGCCGGCGATCTGCACCGCGATGGGTTCGACTTCGCCCGTGTGGTTGGCGCGCCGCATGGTCTTCTCGCTCTTCCACAGCTGTGCGTTGGAGGCGACCATTTCGGACACCGCATAGCCCGCGCCCAGCCGTTTGCACAGCTGGCGGAATGGCCGGTCCGTCACACCGGCCATGGGCGCGACGAACAGGTTGTTGCGGAGTTGGTGCGGTCCGATTTGCACGATAGCGACTGTAGCGACTGACGAGGGGCCGCAAGGCGGCCCCGCAACTAGACAAAAATGAAAATGGCATGCCCTGCCGAAACAGTGCTCGGCGCCATTCAGTGGGCATGTGTGAGGGCAGGATTTTACCGCCAAACGACCCGGGTTGCTCAAGATTTGAGCAAATATTGCACCGGGCTGGCTTGCAAACCATGTTGACAACGGGGCCGCCGGCGGCCCTTGGCAGCCTTTAGCGGCGCATGCCGTACATCATCTGGCGCGCCAGCGCGTCCTTGAGCGGCCCCAGGCAAGCGAGCGCCGCCAGGGACGCCCCACGCGCGTGGGCAGCGAGCGGGTAGGAGACGCCAAACACGCGCGGCAGCAGGTCGGTCACGCCGATGGTGACGGCCCGATCCAGCTTTTGTTGCGCCGCAAACGCCTGCAAGGCCTGCGGGCTGCAGTCGGCACGCAGCGCGAGCGCCAGGGCAAAGGCGTCGCGCAGGCCGAGGTTGAGGCCCTGGCCGGCTACCGGATGTAGCGTCTGCGCCGCATTGCCGACCGCTACCACGCGGCCCTGCACGGTGACGGGCGCCGCGTTCAGCCCGAGCGGGAAGGCATGGCGCTTGCCAATGCCGGTGAAGCGGCCCATGCGCGGGCCGAAGGCTTGTTCCAGTTCGGCAAGGAACTCGCCGTCGGGCAGCGCGAGCCGGCGGGCCGCTTGTTCCGGCGGGCAGCACCAGACCAGGGCGTAGCCGGGCGTGCCGTGCTCTTCATGCGGCAGCAGCGCCAGCGGCCCCTCCTCGGTAAAGCGCTCCCAGGCCCAGCCGGGCTGCGGGCGCGAGCAGGCCACGTGGGCCACGATGGCGGTCTGCCCATAGTCACGCCGGTATTTCCGGCCCTGCACGCCACGCTGCGCGCGGGTGGACTGCTGGTGGAACAGGCCGCCTTCGGCCTGCACCACCAGGCGCGCGCCGAAGGCGGCGGGCAGCTGGTCATGCCCATGGCCGGAAAGGCGCACCAGGCTGGCTGCAGCCGTATCGGGGCCAGATTGCTCCAGGTGATCGATGCGCGTTTCGTAGACCCGTATCAGGCGTTCGCCAGCGGGGGCGGGGCTGGCCTGGACGGCCTGGGCCAGCGCACGCTCGAGTGCCTCGCACAATTCGCCGTAGCGCACCACATAGCCCAGCGCGGGTACGTCGTAGTCGTGGCTGTGGAGCTTGACATGGCCGAACCGCCCGCGTTGCGACACATGGATATGCTCGATCGGGGTGACCGCGCGGGGCCACGCGCCGATCTGCTCGAGCAGCTGGCGGCTGCCGTAGGACAGCGCGATGGCGCGCGGATCGCGGGATGCGCGCGCCGGCGTGGCGGCGTCGATCAAGGTCAGGCGCCACGGACTCTTGCGCAGCAACAGGCAGGCCAGCGCTAGGCCGACCGGCCCTGCGCCGACGATGGCGATATCCGTGTCCGCGCAGGCTTCAGTGCTTGCCGGGCTCATGCGCGCTGCCTGGCTGGGCGACGGGGTTGCTATCGTTGCTCGCATCGCCCATGGCGCCGGAGTCCACCGGCAGTGCGCCGCGTTTCCAGCAATTGGCGTCGGTGCGGTGCTTGCCCGCCGCCGCGTCGCTCAGGGCGTTGTCCAGCTTCTGCTGGTTGAAGCCGGGAAATGCCTGCAGGCGTTCCACCAGCGCCGCATGGTTAGCCGCGTCGAGCGGTACCACGCAGCCCCGGGGCGTGCCGTCGGCCTTGGGGTCTCCCACCAGGATCAGCCAGGCCTTCCCGGCCCATGGCTCGCGGTTCGAGACCCGCACCACCACGCGTTCGATCACGTCCCATTCGAGTTCTTCGCGCTGGCCATCGGGGCGATGCACGACCAGGCGGTCATCGTAGAGGTTGACCACGAACGGTTGCGCGGGATCGACGGCGCGTGCGCGGCTGGTCTGTGGGCGCTCGCCGCTCGGAAGTATCTTGCGTAGCCAACTGATCATCGTGTACCTCCCGCGTCGCGCATCAGCGCCTCGATTTCGTCCGCCTTGACCGGCACGCCGCGCGTCATCAGCTCGCAGCCGCCCTCGGTGACAACCGCATCGTCTTCGATGCGGATGCCGATATGCCAGAAGCGCTCCGGCACTTCCGGTGCCGGGCGCACGTAGATGCCGGGCTCCACCGTCAGCACCATGCCGGGCGCGAGCGGACGCCAGGCGCGTTCGCCCTCGGCCGGCGCGGCGCCGGGCACGCGGTACTCGCCCACGTCATGCACGTCCATGCCCAGCCAGTGGCCGGTGCGGTGCATGTAGAACTGGCGGTAGCTGCCGCTGGCGAGTACCTCGTCCAGGCCGCCGCAACGGTTCGCGTCGAGCAGGCCGGTATCAAGCATGCCTTGCGCCAGCACCCGCGTGGCGGCGTCGTGCGGCACGTTGTAGGGCACGCCGGGGCGGGTCTCGGCGATGGCGGCTTCCTGCGCGGCCAGCACCAGGTCGTACAGCTCGCGCTGGGCTGGCGAGAAGCGGCCGGAGACGGGGAAGGTGCGGGTGATGTCGGACGCGTAGCCATCGAGTTCGCAGCCGGCGTCGATCAGGCACAGGTCGCCGTCGCGCAGCTCGGCGGGGCCGGCACGGTAGTGCAGCACGCAGGCATTGGGGCCGGTGGCGACGATCGAGTTGTAGGCGACGCTTTGCGCACCGTGGCGGCGGAATTCGTAGAGCAGCTCGGCTTCCAGGTGGTATTCGCGCAGGCCCTCGCGCGAAGCGCGCATGGCGCGCACATGGGCCTGGGCCGAGATCTCGGCGGCGCGGCGCATGGTGGCGATCTCGCCGGCGTCCTTGAACAAGCGCATCTCGTCGAGGATGGTGCGGATATCGATCGCCGTCGATGGCGCGGTCACGCCGGCACGGCCTTGCATGCGCACCGTTTCGAGCCAGCGCCGCACCTGCATGTCGGTGCGGGTGTTGGCGGCCAGCGGGTAGGCCACCACGGCGTGGTTGGCCAGCAGCGAGGGCAGCACCGCGTCGATTTCCTCGACCGAATGTGCCTCGTCGAAGCCGAAGGCCGCCTGTGCGCCTTCCGGGCCATAGCGGAAGCCATCCCAGATCTCGCGCTCCTCGTGCTTGGGGCGGCAGAACAGGATGCTGCGTTCGGCGCCGCCCGCTTGCGCCACCAGGACCAGCACGGCCTCTGGCTCGGTAAAGCCGGTCAGGTAATAGAAATAGCTGTCGTGGCGATAGGGATAGTCGCTATCGCGGTTGCGCATGGCTTCCGGCGCGGTGGGCAGGATCGCCACGCCGCCGCCGGCGGCGCGCAATTGCTGCAGCACGCGGGCGCGCCGGTCGCGACAGGCGAGAAGGAGGGCGGAGTCGGGTGCGGACATGTGTTGGGCCACGTGGATGGGGAATAGGGCGATTCTAACGCCGCCGGATTGCCGGCGCGGGGCTGGACTGGCCGGGCCCGTTCAGGGCAAGGGTGCGCAAGCGGTGCCGGCTCGCGCTAGCACCAGGGCATCGAGGGCCGCCAGCTGGGCCGGCGTGCCGACGTTCTCCCAGGCGCCGTCGAAGCGCTCGCCGCTGGCCAGCCCGGCTGCCACGGCGGCGCGGTAGTAGGGCGTCATGGCAACTTTCTGGCCGGGCGCGATGGCGGTAAACAGCCGGGTGTCGTACAGGCCGATATTGCCGAAGGTCAGGCTCGGCGCCGTCGCCGTGGGGCTGGGTAACAACAGGCCGTCGGCGCCGAGCGCAAAATCGCCGTCCGGATGGAACGGCGGATTGGGCACCATCACCAGGTGCATGCGTGGCTCGGGTGCGCCGGCCATGGCGCGCGCGCGCGGCAGCAGGGCGCGGAAGTCGTAATCGGTGAAGATGTCGCCGGATACCGCCAGGAAGATCTCGCCGCGCTCGGGTGCGGCCGACAGCAGCGGCAGCGCCTTGGCGATGCCGCCGGCGGTTTCCAGTGCGCTGGGCTCGGCCGAGTACGCCAGGCGCACGCCGAAGCGGTTGCCATCACCGAGCGCCTGCTCAATCTGCTCGCCAAGCCAGGCGTGGTTGATCACGATGTCCTTGAAGCCGGCGCGCGCCAGCGCCTCGATCTTCCAGACGATCAGCGGCTTGCCGCCCACCGGCAGCAGCGGCTTCGGATGGGCATCGGTCAGCGGGCGCATGCGCTCGCCGCGCCCGGCTGCAAAAATCATGGCTTTCAATGCAGGGTCTCCGGCGCTTATTTCAGCGCGTGGTTCAGCAGGTATGTCAGCGCGATCAGGGTGCCCATGCCGCCAGCGATGGTCCAGCCAATGCTGCGCGTCCTGGCGGCGATGACAATGGCCACCAGCCCGGCTACCAGGCGCGCATTGCCGGGACCGATGTCGACGTGCCCATCGCGCATCAGCAGGTCGGGCGCGATCAACGCCGACAGCATGGCCGCCGGCACGAACTGCAGCGCGGTGCGGAACCACGACGGCAGCCGCACCCGGCCTTCCACGGCAATGAAGGACAGGCGGATCAGGAAGGTGGCGAGGCCGGCGCCGATAAACACCAGCAGCAGGGTCAGCTGGCTCATGCGGCGGGCTCCGTCGCGGCCGGCTTGCGCTGCCTGCGGTCCTTGCCAAGCAGCAGCATGCCCGCGGCGATTCCGCCCAGCGCCGCGACCATCAGGCCAAGCTTGTGCGGCATGCCGTAGCAGGCCACCGCCAGCGCCGTGGCCGCCAGCGCCGCCGCGGCGTGCGAGCGGTGCTTGATGCCGGGCACGATGATGGCGATGAAGGTGAGCGGCAGGAAGAAATCGAGCGGCCAGTCGCGCGGAATCTGGGCGCCAACCAGCACACCCGCCAGCGTCGCGACCTGCCAGCTGGCCCACAGCGCGAAGCCGGCGCCAAAGAAGAACCAGTGGCGGTAGCGCTTGTGTTCGTCGTCGTCGCTGAGGCGCCGCGTCATGGCGGCGAAGGCCTCGTCGGTCAGCAGGTAGGAGATGAGTGCCTTCCAGCGGCCCGGCAGGTGTGCCAGCGCCGGGGCCATGGTGGCCGAGTACAGCGCATGGCGCAGGTTGACCATGGCGACCGTCACGGCGATCAGCACCGCCGGCGTGCCCGCCGCCCACAGTTGCGTCAGGATCATCTGCGAGGCGCCGCCGAACACGATCGCGCTCATGGCGCAGGCCAGCCAGGCGGGCATGCCGGCGTTGACCGCCAGCACGCCATAGATCAGGCCGAACGGTGCCACGCCGAGCAGCATCGGCGCCAGCGCCCGCACGCCTGCCCACCACTCGCCGCCGCGGGTGAGCGTGACCGTGGGATCGCCGCCGGATGTCATGGCTGTGCGCCCGGCATGGCTTGCGCCGGCATCAGAACGTGTAGCCGACCGGGCGCTCGACGCCGTCGAGGGCGTCGAACAGCCGTACCAGCCTGCGCAGCTCGATGTAGCGGCCCGCCACCTGGCGTGCGTACTTGAGCACCAGCGGCAGGTTGGCCAGGTAGCCTTCCTTGCCGTCGCGATGGTACAGGCGGGCAAAGATGCCAAGCACCTTGAGGTGGCGCTGCAGGCCCATCCACTCGAAATCCCGGTAGAAGTCGCCAAAGTCCGGCGCCACCGGCAGCCCGGCCTTGCGCGCGCGCTCCCAGTAGCGAATCAGCCAGTCGAGCTGCTCCTGCTCGTCCCATTCAATATAGGCATCGCGCCACAGCGACACCGCATCATAGGTAATGGGACCGATAACCGCGTCCTGGAAATCCAGGATGCCGGGATTGGCCTCGCCCTCAAGCACCATCAGGTTGCGCGAGTGATAGTCGCGATGGACATACACCTGTGGCTGGGCCAGGTTGTTGGCCAGCAGCGTCTGCATCACTTCGGCCAGCCCGGATTCCTGTTCGGGCGTCAGTTTCACGCCCAGGTGCCGGGCCACGTACCACTGCGGGAACAGGTCGACTTCGCGCTGCAGCAGCGCGCGGTCGTAGGCGGGCAGGGTGCCGGGGCGGGTCGCGAGCTGGATCTTCACAAGCGCGGCGGCGGCATCGCCATAGAGGCCGCGCGCGCTGGCCGCGTCCAGCCGGGACAGATACGTGGTGTTGCCCAGGTCGCTGAGCAGCAGGAAGCCTTGCTCGAGGTTCTGCGCCAGTACCTTTGGAACGGTCACGCCGGCGGCGCCGAACAGTTCCGCGACATGGATGAAGGGGCGGCAGTCCTCCTGCGCGGGAGGCGCATCCATCACGATCACGCTCGGATGGTCGGGGTGGCTGGTGCTGGCCCGGAAGTACCGCCGGAAGCTGGCGTCGGCCGAAGCGGGGGTACAGGAGTCAGGGTTAACGGACCAGGCCGGACCGAGTCCGGACACCCAGACTTTGAGCTGGTCGAGACGCGGGTCGAGAGGATGTGCTGCCATGCCGGAAAGGGAGAATAGGATGCCCCGTATAATACCCGACCAGACCCGGGCCCCGGGGCGGCTCCCAGGCGGGCCTCCTACAGCCCGACAGCCTGCTTCGGCGGTGGCTGGCGGTTGCTGGGCCGCCGCCGCCGCTCTGACTCATGACCCGCTCGCATGACCGAACAACGACGATCACCGAACCAGAAGGCTAGCAAGACACCGGCACGACTTCCCGGCAGCGCTTTGCGCCCGCTCGTGTTGGCCATGGCCGGCTGGTCGGTGGGTGCGCACGCGCAGGCCGTAAGCTCCGCCATTCCCGACCTGCCGGTGGCCGAGCCGACGGTCGAGGCGGCACCCGAGGCCCCGCCGGTAGCCGGCGAACTGGTGCCGCGCCTGGCCGAGCCGGGCACGGCCAAGACCAAGACGGCCGAGCCGGACGACAACCCGCCCACCTTTGTCTCGGGCGATCGCATGACCGGCTATAACCAGCGTGGCGTGGAGCTCGAGGGCAACGCCGAGCTGCGCCGCAATGGCGGCGTGGTCAAGGGCGACAAGCTTACCTACGACCAGGACAGCGACGAGGCCTTTGTCCACGGCAATGCCCGCGTCGCCCGCGATGGATCGCTCTCGGTCGGGCCGGAAGCCCGGCTGCGGGTCGAGGCCAACGAAGGCTACATGCTGTCCCCGGACTACTATTTCCAGCAGACCGGCGGCTCGGGCAAGGCCGAGCGCATCGATTTCATCGACAAGAACCTCAGCACGATCAAGCGCGCCACCTACACGACCTGTTCGCCGGACAACGCGGACTGGTATTTCAGCGCGCGCGAGCTCGATATCGACAGCGACCGCCAGGTGGGCACCGCCTATGGCGGCGTGCTGCGCTTTTTCGACGTGCCGATCATGGCGGCACCGGTGTTCAGCTTCCCCCTGAACAGCGAGCGCCGCAGTGGGGTGCTACCGCCGCTGTTCGGCTACAGTTCGCGCTCGGGCATGGACCTCACGGTCCCGTATTACTTCAATATCGCGCCCAACCGGGACCTGACGATCTTCCCGCGGGTGCTGAGTTCGCGCGGGGTGCAGCTTGGCACCGACTACCGCTATATCGGCAGCGGCTATTCCGGGCGTATCCGCGGCGAATTCCTGCCGGACGACCAGAAGACCAAGACCAACCGCTGGGCGTATTCGATCCAGCATGCCCAGAACATAGCGCCGGGACTGAATGCGTACGTTAACCTGAACAAGGTGTCGGACGCCCAGTATCCCGACGACCTGACCCGCTCGGTGACACAGGCGACGCTGCGCCAGTACACGCAGGAAGGCGGCGTCACCTACAACTGGCAGGATTTTGCCCTGCTGGCGCGGGTGCAGAAATTCCAGACGCTCGCGCCTAGCCAGCCTTCGTATGAGCGTGTGCCTCAGCTCAATGGCAAGTACACGCGCTATGACCTGGGTGGCTTCGATATCCAGGTGGAAGCCGACTACACGCGCTTCCGCATTCCTCTGGGCACGACAGGTACGCAACTGCCGCAGGGTGAACGTGTCTTCATCCAGCCGTCGATCAGCTATCCGATCATCCGGCCAGGCTGGTTCGTCACGCCCAAGGCGACGTTCAATGCCACGCAGTATCAGATGGAGTCCTCCACCAACACCGCGGGCACGCCCAATACGCTGAACCGGGCCTTGCCGACCGTGAGCGTGGATTCGGGCATGACGTTCGAGCGCGAGGCGCCGACCGTAAGCCGGCTGTTCGGCGTCAATTACGTGCAGACGCTGGAGCCGCGCCTTTTTTATGTCTACACGCCGTTCCGCGACCAGAGCCAGTTCCCGATCTTTGACACGGTGCAGTCGGACTTTGGCTATGGCCAGATTTTCAGCGAGAATCCGTTCACGGGCTATGATCGCATTGCCGACAACAACAAGCTGACTGGCGGCGTGACCACGCGCCTGATCGAGGCTAGCAGCGGCATCGAACGTTTCCGCGGCACAATTGCGCAGCGCTTTGACTTCACAGGCCAGCGGGTGCAGCTCAATGGCACCGATCCAGCCAAGGCAGGCTATTCTGATTTGCTGGCAGCGACCACGATCCAGATGTTCAAGGGCTACTACCTTGATGCTGGCGTGCAGTACAACCCGGACAGCGATCGGGTGATCTACTCGAATATCGCTTTCTCGTGGCGGCCCGAGGCGCGCAAGACGCTGAATATCGGCTATCGCTACCGGCGCCCCACCTCAGTGACGGACAATACCGCCATCGACCAGTTCGAGGTGTCGAGCCAGTGGCCGCTGACACAGCGCACCTACGGCATCGGCCGGGTCGCATTCGACCTGAGCGCAAGCCAGCTGGTCGACGCGCTGGCCGGCTTCGAATACGCAGCGGATTGCTGGGTCGGCCGTGTGGTCTACCAGCGCTTCCGCAATACCACGCAGGGCTACACCGGACGCATCTTCTTCCAGGTGGAGTTCCGCGGGTTGTCCAAGATCGGTTCCAATCCGCTGGATGTGCTGCGGCTGAACGTGCCGGGTTATGAGCCCGTCCTCGCCAAGCCTGTTATCCCATCCCAGCTCGACCACTATGAATGACGGACCATGATGAAACGTCAAGAATTCAACGCGCGCCCCTCGATGTCTTCCCGCCTGACCGGCTGGCAAAGCCTGCTGTTGACCGCACTGCTGGCCGCCTTCGCGCTGCCGGCTTCGGCACAGCTGAAGGCGCCCGGGCAGAAGGCTACCGGCATCTTCCTGCCCCAGGCCGGTGACAGCGCTGCCGCTTCGCCCAGCCAGCCGCGCCTGGGCGTGACGCAGCCGGGTACCAGCGCGCAGCGCTCGCAACTGGTGGACGAGGTGGTGGCGATCGTCAACAACAGCGTGATCACGCGGCGCGAATTGCTGGACCGCGCCGACGAGATCGAATCGCAGTTGCGCCAGGCCAACCGGCCGGTGCCGGCGCGCGCCGACCTGCTGGGCGAAGTGCTCGAGCGGCTGGTGATGGAGCGGGTGCAGACGCAGGCGGCGCAGGATGCCGGCATCAAGGTGACCGACCAGGAAGTCGATCGCGCCATTGAGTCGGTCGCGCAGCAAAACCACATCAATGCGACCGACCTGCGCAGCCAGGTCGAGCGCACCGGCATGACCTGGACCAAGTACCGCGACGAGCTGCGCAAGCAGGTCCAGGTGATTCGCCTGCGCGAGCGCGAAGTCGACTCCAAGATCCAGGTCTACGACGGCGAGATCGACAACTATCTCGCGGCGAACGGCGTATCGGGCGCGGCCGCCACCGGCCCCACCGAATACAACGTGGCCCAGATCCTGGTGCGTGTGCCTGAGGATGCCTCCGAAGCGCAGAAGGCCACCTTGCGCGCCAAGGCCG